>JANDLV010000030.1 GCA_024330185.1 Candidatus Siliceabacter maunaloa | reverse complement strand
AGCACCCCAATGCGGCCCCGGCGGCTGCCTAATCAGCCCACTGGACATCGGCGACGGCGACGAGGACTGAGCCCCGCGCGCCCGCTGGGCGCGCAGTACATCAGGGTCGGCCACGAGGCGGGCACCCGGGCACGCCCGGGTGCCCGCCCTCGGGCCCAGCGTGAAGGAAGGCGGGCCCGCCCAGATCCGCAGGTCGCTACCGTTGCGCCGATGTCATCCTGGTCGCCCGCTCCACCGCCTCGCCCCCACGCGGGGCGTGCGCAGCTGGTCCTCGCGCTGCTGGGCGCCCTGTCGATCGTGCCGCCCTACCTCGGGCCTGCCATCGGCCTCGAGCTGGCCGTGCCGGCGGACGTCGAGGTCGTCGACCACGTGGTGCCGGGAGTCGCGATCGTGCTGGGCGCGGTGGCAGCGGCGCTGCTCGCCCGCCGGGGCGAGGAGGACGAGCACAGTCTCCTGAGCCAGGCGCTCACCGGCTGGTGCTTCCTGGGCGGCCTGTGGCAGGCTGCGACCCACTTTCCGCTCGTCCTGGAGGGGGGAGAGGCGCAAGCTCCGTGGGCCGCGGTGGCGCTGCACTCGACCGCCGGCCCGCTGATCGCGGCGTTCGCGCTCTGGCTCACGTTCCGCCCTGGCGCGCGAGCCGCAGACTACGCCTGATTGGACCGGCCGGCCTGCTCGGCGGCCGTTGAAACGCGACCCCTGGAGCCGGCGCCGTTGCGACCCGGCAACGAGGCTGGCGGACCGGCGAGCGTGTCGACCTCGTCGAGCACGAGCGTCTCGCGGTCGATGAGGGCCAGGGCGACACGATCGAGCGCAGCCCGGGAGGCGGTGAGCGCCGCGTGGGTCAGCTCCTCGGCCTCCTCCACCATGCGGCTCGCCTCGGAGTCGATCAGGCGCGCTGTCTCATCCGACCACTGCGACTCCCCGCCGCGCCCCGAGGGCAACGCGCGAACCCGCTCGCTCATGCCGTAGTCGCAGACCATCATCCTGGCGATCTCGCCAACCCTGGCAAGGTCGTCCGAGGCTCCTCCGCTCGACTCTCCGAGGACCATCTCCTCCGCCGCTCGTCCGGCGAGCAGTGTCGCCATCCGCTCGATCAGTACCGAGCGGGGGTAGAGCAGGCGATCTGTCGCCTCGGGCAGCCATGCCACTCCCAATCTGCGGCCGCGTGGAACGACGCTCAGCTTGTGCACGACCGTGTCGCGCAGGAGCATCCGCGCGACGAGGGCGTGGCCGGCCTCGTGGTAGGCGACCGCACGGCGCTCCTCGTCGGACATGAGCCGTCCGCTGCCGACGCCGGACAGCGCCCGGTCGAGGCCCTCCTCCACCAGGCCCATGTCGATGTCCCTCGAGCCGCGCCTGCCGGCGAGCAGAGCTGCCTCGTTGAGGACGTTTGCGAGGTCAGCTCCGGAGAGCCCGCGGGTGAGGATGCTCACGCGGTCGAGGTCCACGTTGGGGCCCAGGCGCTTGTCCTTGGCGTGGACGTCGAGGATCGCGCGGCGACCGCGCAGATCGGGCAGGTCGATCGTGACCTGGCGGTCGAAGCGGCCCGGGCGGACGAGCGCCGGGTCGAGCATGTCCGCGCGGTTGGTCGCGGCGATCACTACGACTCCGGCACGCTGACCGAAGCCGTCGAGCTCGATGAGGATCTGGTTGAGGGTCTGGTCCGACTCACGGCTTCCCGCGTCTCCGCCCCCGCCCCGCTTGGCGCCGATCGCGTCGATCTCGTCGATGAACACGATCGCCGGCGCCACGGCGCGGGCCTGAGCGAAGAGATCGCGCACGCGGGCGGCGCCCTCACCGACGAAGACCTCGGTGAACTCGGTGCCGGCCACCGAGAAGAAGACAGCGTTGGACTCTCCGGCGACCGCTCTCGCGAGCAGCGTCTTGCCACAGCCCGGCGGCCCGTTGAGGAGGAATCCGCGGGGGATATGCGCCCCAAGACGGGTGAAGCGCTCCGGCTCGGTGAGATAGTCACGGACCTCGGCCAGCTCGACCATCGCATCGTCCACGCCCGCGACGTCGGCGAAGGTGATCTGCTCGTCGCTCAGGGAACGCTGGCCGAGCGTGCGTCCGCGCATCGACAGCCGGCGCTGACGCTCCGGCGCCTCCAGGATCCGGGTGAGGGCCTCCTGGAGCCGTGCGTGGTCGATCTCGCGCTGCCCCGCGCGGGCCGCGAGCAACCCGGCCTCGTTTACGACGTTCGCAAGATCCGCCCCCGTCATCCCGATCGCACGGTGCGCGATCGCCGCCAGGTCGACGTCGGGGGCGAGCGGCTTGCCGGTGGCGTGGACCTTGAGGATCGCGAGGCGCCCGTGCTCGTCGGGGGTCTCGAGGCCGATGCTGCGGTCGAAGCGTCCCGGGCGCAGCAGCGCGGGGTCCAGGACGTCGGGCCGGTTGGTCGCGCCGACGACGATGATGCCCTCCGTCGTCGAGAAGCCGTCCATCTCGGCGAGCATGCCGGTCAGGGCCTGGTTCTGCTCGTCGCTCGTGCCGGTCGCCACGGCTCCGGCCCCGGCTCCGCGACGGCTGCCGACGGCATCGATCTCGTCGATGAACACGATCGCCGGGGCGTTCTCGCGCGCCTCGCGGAAGAGCTCGCGCATGCGGGCGGCGCCGACCCCGGTGTACATCTCGACGAAGTCCGAGCCGGAGATCGAGTAGAACGAGGCACCCGCTTCGCCGGCCAGCGCCCGCGCGAGGAGCGTCTTCCCGCACCCGGGCGGGCCGAAGAGCAGCACTCCCTTGGGCACCTGGGCGCCGACCGCCCTGAAGCGCTCTGGGTCCGCGAGGAACTGCGAGACCTCGCGCAGCTCCTTCACCGCATTGTCCTGCCCCGCCACCTCGTCGAAGCTCGGTCCCCCCTCCTCCTTGGTCAGCAGGCGGGCCCCGCTGCGCACACTGAACGGACCGCTCCCACTGCGGTAGGAGAGGATGAAGTACACGAACACGATCACCAGGATCAGCGCCGGGATCAGCAGCGAAACGGGGCCGATAAACCGCTTGCCGCCCTGCTGATCGACGGAGGTGGAGACATTGTTCGGGATGACGACGTCCAGCAGGTCCGAGCGCAGGACCTCCGACCGGAAGTACGGCGTGTTGTACTCGCGCGTCCCACCATCGGGCGTGCGGTAGGTGCCGACCACGAAGCCGTCGCTGTCCAGGATGCGCGCGTTGACTACCATGTCCGTCTCGACCAGGTCGACGAAGCGGTCGTAGGTCAGCCGCTCGCCCGACACGTGCGGTCGCGAGTACTCCAGCAGGCCGACGTACGCGGCGAGAAGCACGACGATGCCCAGCAGCGACCAGGTGCCGGCCGAGAGCTGGGGCAGCCATCCGCTGGCCCGACGATTGCGTTGATCGGTGCTCATGGGGCTGTCAGCGTAGTGCGTGGCGTGCGGCCAATGCTCGAGTTCACGGCGATCTCAGCTCTCACGGGCGTCGCCGGACCACTCCGAGCACGAGCACGATCACGACGAGGCCCAGCATGCTGAGGGCAACCAGCCCGAGCGCCCCGATCCCGCCGCCGGAGCCGCTGGCCCGGTCGATCGGAGCGGCGTTGGGGCGGGCTCCCGCCTCGGCGCTGATCTCTCGCGGCAGGAAGGAGCGCTTGTCGAGGATGCCCGTTCCCTCGATGTAGGTCCAGCCCTGGTAGATGCTGTCCCGGTAGACGAAAGCTCCCTCCGGATAGAAGAGGGGCACCACCGGCACGTCCTCCTGGGCGAGCAGGCGCAGCTCGGACCGGATCGTCTGGCTGCGCTCACGCGGGTTGGTCTCGCGCGCCGCGCGCGCCGCGAGGCGATCGAACTCCTCACTGCTGTAGCCCGAGTAGTTGAGCGGCGCCTGGCGCTCGTCGGAGCCGAACACGACGGGCAGGTAGTCAGCGCTGTAGGACGCGAGCGGTGGGATGCTCGCGATCGCCGCCTCGAAGGTCGGTGTCCCGCCCTCTGGGTCCACCGCGGCGTTGAGCTCGCCGGGCGTCACGGTCACCAGCTCGGCGTCCGCGCCCGCACGCGTCAGCGCCAGAACGACCTGCTGGCCGGCCACGTTCCTAATGGGGTCGTTGTCGGGCGCCAGCACCCTGATCTGCGGCAGGTCGAGCGCTGCGAGCTCCGAGCGGGCGCGCTCCGGCTCGAAGCGATGCAGCGGACCCTCGGAGGCCGCACCCGACCGCGGGTGGACGTATCCGCGGTCGGCCTGGAAGGCGCGCTCGTTGGCGCCCACTGTGTTGTCGGCGATCCGCTGGAGGTCGAGCGCGCTGGAGATGGCGCGCCGGGCTCGCACGGAGTCGAACGGCGGCTTGCGCACGTTGAACGTCAGGGCGGTCCCGCTGTACAGCACTCCCCGATCGATCCTGAACCCCGGCCCCGTCACGTCGTCCTGCGTGCCCTGAGGCAGGGTGACGGGGATCATGTCGACATCCCGGTTGAGCAGCGAGCGAACGGTTCCAGCGAAGTCGCTGTCGAACGGCAGCTCCAGGGTGGCCACGCGCGGCTGACCGAGGAAGTAGTCGTCGTTGGCACGGAAGACGTAGCGCTCCCCCGGGCTGCGCTCCACGAGCCGATAGGGCCCGCTTCCCACGGGCATCCCGGGGGGCGTCTCGCCGGGCCCGAGGCCCTCCCACAGGTGGCGCGGCAGGATCGGCACGTCGGACAGCGGCAGGTTGAAGCCTGGCGACGGGTACTCGAGGTTGAACGCGACGGTGAGCTCGTCCACGACGTCGACGCTCTCGATCGCCTGGAGCTGCGGCGTGAAGCGCGACTGGTAGCGCTCCGCGAAGTAGTCGTAGGAGAACTTCACGTCCTCAGCGGTCAGTGGCCTGCCGTCGTGAAAGCGTGCCCCCTCGCGAAGCGTCACGGTCACGCGCCTGCCGGCCTCGGTATTGCGGATTTGGCGGGCGAGCCACTCCTCGGCCGACCCGCCCTCGTCGCGCCACAGGAGCGTGTCGTAGATGAGCGTCATCAGCGGGTAGCCAACGTCGTAGGTGTAGGGCGTCAGCGTGCCGTCGTCGCGCGGCCACGCGATCCGTACCCGCTCGGCCGTGTTGCCCTCCTCCTGGGCCTGCGCCGGCAGCGCGGTGAGCGACGCCGCGGCGACGATGAGACAGGTGAGAAGTCGCGCGCGAGTCATCGCTCGAGCCTAGCCGCCGTGTAGGCGTTTCGCACCGGCTCGCACCAGATCACGACCGAGCGGATGTCGTCGGCGTCGGCGTCCTCGGGCAGCAGGTAGTTCTGGTCGCCGATGGTCGACTTCAGCAGCGCGAGCTCGGTGTGGTCGGAGCGCAGCACCTGCTGCGTCGTTTCCGGTCGCCTGGCCTCGCTGAGCCACACGAAGAGGTCCGTGTTGTTGAGGGTGCCGAAGCCCTCGAGGCGCAGGACGAGGCGACCGTCGGGCAGCTCGTGCAGGACGGCCTCGCCTTCGCCGCGCTCGTCGATCGGGTAGAAGTCCCCGCTGGCCACCACCTCGGCGTCCTGCGCCTCCATCTCCGGCAGCGGCGGCTCGGCGATGGGCTCGGTCACCTGTTGCTCGACCACCGCCTCCCAGCGGCCCTCGGTCTGTACCGCGAGCTGCAGCTCGCCTGTGTCGATCGCCTCCGCCTCGCCCTCGCCCGGGCACTGTCCCGAGGCGATCGGGTTGCCCTCCTGGGGCCCGGGCGTCTGGCTGACCTGGAAGCCACCCTCGCTGCAGCGCCAGCGCACCCGCCACTGGATGGCCTCGGGCGCGATGCGGATCGACTCCGTCGCGTCGCCCGAGCCGCTCAGCGAGGTGACCCGCTCCCAGCGGGGGGCCGCCTCGGCGCGGACCTGCTGGCTGCTGGCCTGCTCGCTCTGCTCGACGGCCTCGAAGGGGTCCGGGCGGTCGCTCGCCTCGTCGCCGCAGCCCGAGGCGACGAGCGCCACCGCCACTGCGCTCGTCGCGAGCGCTCCAAGTCCTCGGATCCTCAGCGGACGCCTCACTGCTTGGCTCCGTCGCGATCGGCGCGCGCGACCGTCAGGTCGCCGATCCTGCTCCCGAGCCGGGCGCCGTAGGTGTGGTCGACCGGCCAGTGGATGCCCCCCCAGATGCGCGACAGGCCGGCCTCCTCGCCCCGCTCGCGCCACAGCTCCGCGCGGTCGGGGAAGACGTCGGCGAGGACCACCGCGGCCGCGGCGGAGTAGGTCGAGTGGCCCGAGACGTAGGCGGGGAAAAGCGGCGTCTCCACGAAGGGCTCCCAGTCGGGATCCACGCTGTCGCGGATCCCGTTCTCGGGCCGCGGGTACCAGTAGGCGTACTTGGAGTCCCAGGCGGCGACGCCTGCGTCGGCCATCGCCACGGTCAGCGACGCGAACAGCCGCGTCGTGAGCGGCGTCGTGAGCGGCTCGTTGCGCAGGCGCTCGAGCACCACCTGCATCCAGATGCCCGGCGGCAGGGCGGTTCCCTCGCCGCCCTCCCAGAACTCCGCTGCGCTCTTCTGCTCGGGGGTGAGCTCCTCCTGGGCGCGGACCACTGCCTGCGCCTGCTCACGGAAGCCCGGCGTGCCGAAGGCCGGCGGCGCGGGCGGGCGGAACTGGCTGCCCGACTCCATCACCCACGTGTCCCAGGTGCCCGCCACCGGAGAGGTCGGGCGCGCGGCCGAGCCCGGCGGGGGCTCCCAGTTGCGCGGCCCGGGTCCCGGCCTGCTGCCGTCCCACTCGCGGTCGGCGCCGTCGGTGCGGGCGCGCTCGATCACCTGGTCGGCTACCTGGCGCCCGAGGGCCATTCCGGCCTCGACGTCGCTCGGGTGGTTGACGCCCGCGATCACCCGCGCGCCCGCGATCTCCTGGGCCTGGCGCTCCAGGCTCGCGGCGGGCTCCTCGGGATAGAGGTGGGCGAGGACCCGCGAGGCGGCGCCGGCGATCGCCGCGTGCTCGGACGGGTACGAGGGATCGGCCGCGGCGTCGAACAGCGCGTCCTCGCTCGGGGCCTCGCGGTCGTACTCGGACTTCCAGTGCCAGGCGGCGATTGTGGCGTCGTGCATCGCCACACTCACGAGCGCGTAGTTGCGCGACGCCCGCGCCGGATCCTTGGGGCGAGTCGCCACGAAGCCCATGACGTCTCGCAGCCACGGCTCGACGGCCGGCTGGCGCGCGAGCGCCCTGGCCTGCTCCTCGTCGCGCCTGCTGCGCGACGCCACGACCGACCGCAGCTCCTCGTCGTCCTGACGCGCTGCCTGCGAGCCCTCCCGGGGAGGCGGGGGCACGGCGATCTGCGAGCCGGACTCCAGCACCCACGGTCGCCAGTCCCCGGCCCCCGGCTCGGCGGCGAGAGCGCTCTGAGCGCCGTCTCCGCCGCACCCCCCAAAGAGCAGGACGGGTGCGAGGGCTGCGAAGGCGGCCAGCAGTGCTGCTCGCGAGACACCCACTCCAGCGGTTGTGCCCGACCGGTGCGCCGCCGCCGTGGCCGCCCCCGCACCGTGTTCGCACTCAGTGACTTCGTTTACCAATTCCCCTCCAACGCGGACCGCTTCTCGTGCAGCCATGACGACTTCGCGGATCGTCGCATGCCAAACCCCCCACCCGGGTGCCAACATACCGTACCGGCAGGGCCGCCGTATCCAAACGGGCGGCAGGTCAGCCCGCGACCGGGCGCTCGGACAGCTTGACGCGGGCGGGGGCGTCAGCGAACGTCGCGTCCTCGACCCCGACGAGCATCGCCGCGACGTACGTCGCCCAGGGCCCGAGCGCGTCGACCGTCACCGGCACCTCGCCCGCCGCGTCGAGCTGATCCAAGCCGGCCTGGACGTCGGCGAGGCGAACCCGTGCGTCCTCGGGGCCGTGGTATCCCGCGACCAGGATCACCCCGTCCTCGACCCGCACGACGCGGCCGTCCCCCCACAGGTAGGTGCTCACGGGGCGGCCGACGAGCGCCGCGGCCAGTGCTTCCGCGCGCGGAAGCGTCACGCTCGGCAGCCGCGGCGCGCAGCATGCGCTCGCAGGAGGCCTTGACCTCGACGCGGCCTCACCGCCCCTACGTCGAAGCCCGTCTCGAGACCACGCCGAGTAGGCCCACGAGGAGCATGCCGAGGCCGAGCACCATGAGTGCGATCCCTCCGTAACGGAGGCCGTCCTGCGCTCCCGGCGAGAGACGCTCGGGCTCGGAGAAGGCCACCACGGCCCGAGCGAGATCCTGCTTGTTGCTGGCGACGGTCCCTGCGCGGGTGTCGGTCCAGACGGCGAGTGCCCGGTCGTCGGTCGAGGCGAGACCCAGACGGCTCCCGAGGGTCGGGAGATCCTCCTTGCTCCCGAAGCCGACCTGCGAGCTGAACGGCTGGCTCGTGAGGCGCGCTGACGCGGTGAAGCGGTCGCCCTCGTCGAACGAGGCCTGGAGCGACACGTGGTTCATGACGTTCTCCGGGTCCAAGCGGCGATCGTAGTAGAGGACGTCGAGACGGCCGTCGGGCGCGACCGAGACCTGGGGCAGGTACTGCGACGAGCCGTCGCGCTCGGGGGTGTCGTTGACGCGCGTCGGCCCCTCCCACGCGTCGCTCCCCTTCGCCAGCGACCAGAGCAGTACGTCGGGGTCGCCGAGGCGCGCGTCGTGAAAGGCGGCGTAGACGCGACCGTCGGGCGCCACCGCGACGGAGGGGGAGGGGGGGAAGAAGACGACGAACCGGTCGATGGGGACGATGCGGTCGGCGACGAGCGACTCTCCCCAGGTCCTGCCATCGTCCACCGACCGGGCCAGCACGAGCGAGATCGGCCCCGGGTAGGGCGGCCCGCCTTCGCCTCGGTGGGCTCCCTCGTAGTCGAGCTGATCCTCCTGCAGGTCCAGATAGAGGACGTAGAGCTCGCCGTCGGGACCGACCGCCGGCGCGGGAGCGATGGCCCGCCCTCGTTCCGGACTGCTCACGCGCGCGGGGGAGCTCCACGTCGATCCGCCGTCATCGGAGCGGGTGGTCAGGATCGGATTCCCGGGCTGCGCGAACTTCAGGAAGCCGACGTCCGACCCCTGCAGCCAGATCAGGTGGACGCGGCGCGGGTCGTTGGGATCGACGGCGAGGCGCAGTTGGAAGACCAGCTCACGACCGAGCGCCCGCACAGGCTCCGAGAAGGTCCGCCCGCCGTCGGTGGACTTGACAAGCCATCCGGCGTTCGGGGTGTTGCCCTCTCCCTCCAGTGTCACGAACGACACGTACAGCGTGCCATCGGACGCGAACACCGCGTCGGGCCCGAAGCACTTGGGCTCCTCGCCCTCGGGAAGCGGGAGCGGCGTGTCGGCCCACGCAGCGCCACCGTCGCGGGAGACGTGCAGCGCGCAGCCGTACTCCGGTGTGTCGATCCGGTTGGCGACCACGAGGTTGCCCGCGCTGGTCGGGTTGCGCACGACCGTCGGCGAGTTGTTCGACCTGATGTCGTCGGCCTGGGTCGCCCCGGCGTTGATCGGGGCGTTGGCGCCGACCGCGCTTGCGGTCGGCGGGGCATCGAAGGCGGTCGAGACGATCACCGCCCCGAGTCCCATCAGCAGAAATGCACCCGCCAGCGCCCACAGCAGTGGGCCAAACGACAACCGCTTCACAAAGCCTCCCAGTTCCTTCGGCGGCGGGTCTCTAGCGCGACTCTACCCGAGAGCAAGAGTGCGCGCACAAAAAACTGAGGCGCAGGACGCGGCGAACCGCGTCCTGCGCCCCGAGTCATCCTTCAACTACCGGCGGTCCTGGGTCGAAGCCAGGCTGCGACGCCGGCGCACTACTGCGAAGGCAAAGCCTCCGAACAGTGCTGCGGCTCCGAGCCCGAGCAATGCCAGGCCCACTCCGAACCCCGTGTCCGGGCCGGTATTCGCGGCCGCCGTATCTCCCCCGCTCGCTGTGAGCGAGGTTCGGTCGGCCTCGAAGGCGCTCCACAGATCGCCCGTTGCGCCCTGCGCGGTGGGTGTCTGTGTCGAACTGCCTTCCCCTGCGCCGTCCCGGCCGCCGGAATCAGACGATTCGGAGCTCGTCGCAGACCCTCCGCGACTGCCGTCATCGCCGCCCGAGTCGTTGGCGGTCGCCCGCGCGGACCCGTCACCACTTGACGGGCCTGCACCTGCCGTCCCGCTCGAGCTCTGCCCGGTGGACGGGGCACTCTGCCCCACCGCGGACGGGGAGCTCTGCGCCGACGGAGCACTCTGCCCCGCGGACGGGCTGTCGGAGCCACGCTCCGTGGGCCGGCTGCCAGAACTCGGCTGCTCGGCGGGCTGGCTGCTCGAACTCTGCTGCGCTGACTGCCAGCCAGAGCTCGAGCTCGAACTCGGGCTCGAGCTCGGGCTCGAGCTCGGAGCCGGAGCCGGAGCCGAGGACGCCGCCGGAGCGGGGGCGCTGCTCGGTGCTGGCGCAGACTGGCCACCACCACCCGAGGACCCGCCACCACCGGTGGACTGGCCACCACCCGAACCGGAGCCACCACCCGAAGACTGGCCGGCACCGCTCTGACTCGGGGCCTCCGACGCCGGGGCCTGCGGCTTGCTCCAGCCGTACTCGCCGGGCGCGCACGCCCAGGCAACGCTGGCGCCGAGCAGACCGACTCCGACAATGCTGAGAAGCACTGCCAACGACATACGGCCGCCGTTTCTGCGGCTGCGATGCTGCATGTGCACCCTCCCTTGGTTCATGGTCGATTTCGACCGATTCGACCGTACCAGTTTAACTTGCGGCTTGCCACCTGACTGTCAGCGTCCGTCCATCGCTCGCGCCGCTTCGGGCCCGGCGAGCGCGCGCCTGGAGTCGACGCTGAGCTTGCGCAGCGCCGAGGCCACGTGCGCCTCGACGGTCCGGGTCGATATGAACAACGTGTCGGCGATCTCTCGATTCCTCCGCCCTGCGCCCGCCAGGCGAGCCACCTCAGCCTCGCGCGGCGAGAGCTGGTTCCCGTACGCGCGGCGTCCGCCACGCCGCTGCGAGCGCAACGCGATGCCCTGGGTCTTGAGTTGCCCGCGGACACGCGACACGTCCGTGCTCGCCCCGAGTGTCTCGAAGGTCTCGAGGGCGCGGAGGAGGAGCTGAGCTCCGCCCTCGTCTTCCCGCGCGAGCAGGCAGAGGGCTCTTGCCTCCCTGGCACGCGCCGCCTCGTAGGGAGCGGGCAGCTCGACCCAGGCTCGCTCGGCGTGGCCGAAGAGGCACCCTGCGATGTCGTAGCGACCCTGCGCTTCCGCCAGCGCACCCTTGCAGAGCCCCTCCGCCGCACTGGCCGCCGGAGCGTCTCGGCCGCGCAAGCCGGCCGCGAACGCAGCTGTCAACTCCTGCGCCTCGACCCGCTCGCCACGGGCGAGCAGCGTGCGCACTGCGATCGGTGCCAGCCTCGCAGCCCACACCCAGGTCCCCTTACGCTCGATGGCATCGAGTGGCGAGGCGACGAGCTCGTGGGCTTCCGACGCGTCGCCCCGGTATAGACGAAGGCTGGCGAGCGTTGCCACTGCCGCCAGGTACGTCCGACTGTTGCCCCGCGGGACGGCGGCTGCGGCGAGGACGTGCTCAGCCTCCTCGACCTGTCCCCGAGTCGCCAGCAGTGAGCCGAGGACGACCTCGTTGCCGAACAAGGGCGAGCTTCCGGTGGCCCGGATGAGATCGCGAGCTCGTGCTACCAGGCCCTCCCACCGTCCCGTGCGCCAATCGAGGGCGAGCTCCGCGCTCGCGCGCCAAGGATCCCAGGGCAGGCCATGGAGCTCCTCAGCGATACGCGCTGCCGTGGCGAGCAGGGCCTCGGCACGCCCGTGGTGACCGATCTCCATCGAGACAATCGAGACGCTGCGGTATGCGCGAAGACGCTGAACCTGCGCCTCTATCGTTCCGGCTTTACGAGGGATCTCCTCGAGCGCTCGCCATCCGGCCGGATCGCCGACGCTGAGCAGGACAGCCGCCTGGCGGGCGCGGATCTCGACCTTGGTCGCGGGGTCGCGGGTTCGCGCCGCCTCGTCCACACCGCGACGAAGCCAGCGGAGATCCTCCTCGAGGTCTCCCGCCAGCGCCGGCCCCGCAAGGTGGATCATCGCGCGCGCGGCCAGTTCGGGCCTTCCCCGAAGCTCCTCGACGGCCCGGACCATCTCCGCGCGCCAGGAGGCGGTGTCGCCTGCGTCGCGCCGCAGCTGAGCGAGGCAGAATCGGAGCTCGCCACGGAGTCCGACGGGGATCCGCTCCCCGTCCAGGGTCCGCTGCAGCAGGAGGATGGGTCTCTCGGGAGCCGTGCCGGAGACCGCGGCGTGCCCCAGGTCCACGGCCATCCTGATCCGCGTCGCCCGAGCGACACCGGGGGCGCAGAGCGCCTGCTCGAGGAGATGCGCGGCGGAGCGGTCGTCGCCCGCACAACGGGCGACAGCGGCGGCAGCCTCCGCGTGGCGCACCCATTCCTCCCAACGCCCCGCTTCCTTGAAGTGATGGGCGAGTTGGGTGGGCTCCCCTCTCTGCGGGTCGCTCTTGAGTGCCTGTGCGGCACGTAGATGCATACGTCGCCGCTGCGGACCGGGAGCATCGCCGCAGGCGGCCTGTGCGGCGAGCGGGTGCCGGAATCCGTAGAGGTTGTGACCTTTCTCCTCGAGCGGGCCCGACTGCAGCGCTCGGGTCAGGGCTCTGGCCGACCGCGCGGGCGCCAGGCCGGCCACCGCCGCCACCAGCTCTTCCTCCACCGGTACGCCGAGTACGCCGGCGGCTCGGGTGACCAGGCAGGCGTCATGGCTGAGCGCGTTCATGCGCTCGCGGATCGCCTGCCGGATCGCGGAGGGCACGCCGGCCTCCTCCAGATCCGCGATCGCGCGTACGCCGGCGGCGACGGCGAACCGGTCGCGGTCCTCCAGTAGGCGCAGGACCTCCTCGACGACGAACGGCACACCGGCGGTACGCGTCCGCAGGGCCCGGGCGAACTCCTCCGAGACCTGTTCGCTACCCAGGATCGCACGCACGAGGGCTCGCACCTCGTCGTCGGACAGAGAAGGGAGCTCGATCGTCGTTTGCGATGCTCCGGGGGGGCGGCGCGCCGCCAGTCGGGCCAGGGGTGAGGCGGGTGGAACCTCGTCGCCGCGGTAGGTGACGACGATCACGAGATCCTCGGGGACGCCGGGGAGCAGGAACTCGAGGAACTCGAGGGTGGCGTTATCGGCCCATTGGAGATCCTCCAGGACGCAGATGGTCGGTCCGAGAGCGCCGAGCAACTCCCGTAGCGCTCGGAAGACCCGGTGGCACTCCGCCGTGGAGTCTCCCCTGGGCGCGTGGTCTTCCGGGAGCATGGGCGCGAGTTCGGGGAGCAGCGACCGCAGCGCCCCGCCGACGGGGCCGAGGCGCAACCGGGGGAGATTTGCTTGCAGGTCCTGGAGTGCCTCGACGATGGGCGCGAGGAAGAAGGGCTCGCGCAGTCGCTGGCAGTGGCCGACGAGGACGCGACGGTGCGCCAGTGCGGGGTTGTCGAGCGCTTCGCGCACCAACCTGCTCTTACCGATGCCCTTCTCGCCCTCCACGAGGACGATGGCCGGTGTGCTCGTGGCCGCGTCGTGGAGAAGTTCCAGTTCACGGTCTCGCCCGATGAGCGTCGGCGAAGACTCTCGCTCCGATATGCCACGTCGCGGCCGGTCCCGGCCGTCGCGCTTTCCTACACCCGCCAAAGCGGCTTGCTCTGAGAACGAGGAACATGAGAACGAGGCAATTTTCCGGAACGGCGCATCTAATCACGCGAGCGGCTCTAAGGAACGGTGTCAGCGCGCGGAGGGGCCTGCTACCAAGGGTCTCCGGTGGTGCGACCGTCGACGTGCACGATCGGTCCTTGGGCGGTCGTCGGCCCGCGCGAGCAGCCTGGGAGTTCCCCGAGCCGCCGGTGAGCACCGCGCAGGGCCGGAGAGTCAGTAGCTGGGGAAAAAGTTACGTAGCGCTACCAATTGATACGAGCCCCTGGCTCGCGCACGCTGGTTGAAGCCCATGCACCCGGTGACCGAGACAGCCGCAGGAGACATCGCCCACGCCACCCGAGAGCAGGTGGCCATCCAATCGGTCGAGACGATCGAGGACTACCGCAGGTGCGAGGAGCTCCAGACGACGGTGTGGGGTCCCGACGACATCGTGGGAATACCTCTACTCGGTCTCGTCACCGCGCAGGACAACGGCGGGATCGTCCTGGGGGCATTCGTGCCGGGTGGAGCGCTCGTGGGCTTCGTCTACTCATTCCCCGGGCTGTCCCCGGCGGGCAGGCTCAAGCAGTGCTCAGTGATACTGGCGGTTCACCCTGACTACCAGAACCGCAACGTCGGGCTGCGCCTGAAACTGGCTCAGCGGGACACAGCGCTCGCGCACGGCATCGATCTCATTACGTGGACGTTCGACCCGCTCGTGAGCACGAATGCCTACCTCAATCTCGCCAAGCTCGGGGGTGAGTCGTCGACGTACCTGACGAACGTCTACGGACTCGGTCGAGGCTTGAACGCCGGGCTCGAGACGGATCGCCTGCTCGTGGAGTGGTGGCTCTCCGAGACGGGTCGGCCAGGTCCCGAGCGCGCCGAGCTGCCGCAGTGGGCCCCAGCGGGGGTCAACCTGCTCGAGTCCCATCCACGGTTGGGCGTCCCGATCAACCGTGGATACGACCTCACGCGGGAAGACGAGTGGCTTCGCATCTGGATTCCGCGCGACATCGCAGCGGTCAAGGAGGCGAACGTCGAGCTGGCGCAGGCCTGGCGTGCCCAGACGCGCGAGATGTTCACCACCTACCTGGGACGGGGGTACCGGATACGAGGCTTCGACCACGACGGGCGCGAGCCCGACTCGCAGCCCTGTTACGTCCTGCACCGTCAGCCCGACGGGGCATCTCACGACGAGGGGGGAAGGCATGGCTGACACGAGCGAGACGACAGCGCCCGACCAGGGCGAGATCCGTCCCTACACGGCCGAGCGCTACAAGCGGCTCGTCGAGGACAGTCCGAACGAGGGCCTTCAGGCCTACATGGAGGCCGAGCGGGAGTTCCTCGCAAGCGTTGGGGACGCTTCGTCCAGGACCTTCGTGGAGCTCGGCGCCGGCCATGGACGTGCGGTGTCGCTGTTCGCCGAGGTGGCTCGCAACGCGATCTGCGTCGAGCTCAACCAGGACATGCTCGCCGAGCTCCACGCGCGCAGCGAACGGCATCGCAACGTGACAGTGATCGACGGCGACGTCCAGCACCTGCCCCATCTCCTCCAGGGTCTCGACGTCGTCTCTCCCGTCGTGGTCCTGCTGCAGAACACCCTTGGCACGATCGAGGGCGACGATCGCAGGGTGCTCGCCGCGATGAAGCAGGTCGCCAAGGGGGCCGGAGGAGACGTCGTCCTGTCCCTGTTCCGACAGGGCGCCCTCGCCGGCTGGGGCGTGGAGATGTACAAGGAGTTGAGCGAGATGATCGGTGAGCCGGATCCTGGCAGGACGGACTTCCAGAGCGGTCTGTTCGCCAGCCGCACCGGCTACGTCTCGAAGTGGTGGACCGATGAGGAGGTCGAGGAGATGAGGGCCTTCTTCGGCGGGCAGTCCGTGCGCGAGGTCGTCGAGCCCGCGTTCGTCATCCTCCAGCTCAGGCCGGAGTAGGCCGGCGGCCGAGATGGCGGGGATGATCGCCGCGCCGCAGGTGCTCGCGGCCGAGAGCGGGGCGGACGTCCTGCGCCGGGGCGGCAACGCGGTGGACGCCGCCGTGACCGCCGCGTTCGTCCAGGGCGTCGTCGATCCGCAGATGGGCGGCATCGGCGGCGGGGGCGTGATGCTCGTGCACTGCGCGGACACCGGTGCCGACGTCGTGCTCGAGTTCCTCCCCCGAGCGGGCTCTCGGGTGCGCGAGGACCAGTGGGCGGGCGCCTTCGTGCGCGAGGCGGCCCACAGCTTCGGCTACGTGCTCGAGGGCGCCCTCAACGACATCGGGTATGGGAGCATCGGCGTTCCGGGCACCGTGGCGGGCCTGCACGAGGCGCTCGCGCGGTTCGGGACGATCGCGTGGGCGGAGGCCATCGCACCGGCGATCGCGGTCGCACGCGATGGCTTTCCCGTCAGCGTCTACATGCATCAGGACTGGGCGTTCGACACCGGCCCCGACGTCGTCGCGCACCGTGAACGTTTGCGGGCCACGGCGGAGGCAATCCGCGTCTACACCAAGGGCGGGGAGCTCTACGCGCCGGGGGAGATCCTGGTGCAGCTCGACCTCGCCCGCACGCTGAGCAGTCTCGCCGCGGGCGGTTCGGAGGTCTTCTATCGAGGCGAGGTGGCCGAGGCGATGGCGGCCGACCTGCAGGCCAACGGTGCCTCCCTGACCGCCGGCGACCTGGCCGACTACCGGGTGGCGGTGACCGAGCCTCTGCGGGGCAGCTACCGCGGGCGTACGGTGGTGTCGCCGGGCCCTCCGGCCGGTGGCGCCGCGCTCATCCAGCTCCTGAACTTCCTCGAGGGCGAGGATCTGGGGGCGCTGCGCTGGCCCTCGGCGCAGGAGGCCCGGCTGCGCGCGCGGGCCATGGCCTGGGTCTTCGCCGAGCAGGAGCGCCACATGGCCGATCCCGCGTTCGTCGACGTCCCCGTCGACGACCTGCTGGCCAAGGACCGCGCCGCAGAGGCGCGGTCGCGCTCGGCCGGCGGCTCCCCGGTGCTCGCCGGCGGGATGCTCCCCGACACGCCGACGACCACCAACGTCAGCGTTGTCGACGCCAGCGGCAACGCCGTCTCGCTGACCCACACGCTGGGCACCTCCAGCGGCGTGGTAACGCCCGGCCTGGGGTTCGGCTACAACAACTACCTCAACTCCTTCGATCCCCGTCCCGGGAGCATCCACTCGCTCGCGCCCGGCAAGACCCGGGTGACGATGATGGCGCCCACGCTGATCATGGCGGACGGGCGACCGTCCGTGGTGATCGGCGCACTGGGCGGCAACAAGATCCTCACCAGCGTGGGCCAGACGCTGGTCAACCTGCTCGACCACGGCCACGGCGTCGTCGAAGCGGTCTGCGCTCCCCGCCTGCACGTCGACCGCGGCGACGTTCACGCCGAGGGACGCATCCCCTCCACGGTCGTCGACGCGCTGGAGCGCGACGGCCTGCGCGTCAACCGTCACGTCCACAACTACGACCTCTACTTCGCCATGGTCCAGGCCCTGCGCATCGGCCACGACGGCACGCTGCACGGAGCGTCCGACCCCCGCGGCGACGGAGGGACCGCGCTGCACGTCTGAGCCCGGGGACGCGGACTCATCGCGCTTCGCTGACGGCGACCTGCGTCTGCCTTTCGGCGCCCCTACGCGCAGGCATAGTCAGCGCGAGCAGCGCGGAGACCAGCGAGATCGCGCCGGTGACCCACAGGACCAGGTAGTAGTCGCCCTGGACGTCGTACGCCCATGCGCCCAGCGACACGCAGGCCACCCCACCGAGCTGGTGCCCGAACCACAGCGCGCCAAACACGGTTCCCTTGACCTCCTTGCCGTAGAAGCGCAGGCAGTACAGCGACGTGATGATCACCGTGCCCAGGTAGGTGAGGCCGAAGATCGCGCCGAAGATCACGTAGGCGAGCTCGCTGCCGCCGGCCACGAGCAGGAAGATCGACAGCCCTCTGACCAGGTACAGGGAGCTCAGGAGCACGCGGAATGGCGAGCGCACCGCCAGTGCGGCCACCGCGAACCCGCCGATGATCTCGAAGATGCCCAGGGCGGTCAGCGTTGAGGCCACAGCGGCGGGGTCGGCGCTGCGGTCCTGCATCAGCGGCACGAGGTGCACGTCGATGAAGGCCATGTTCACCCCGCACCCCGCGAACGAGAGCGCCAGGAACCAGAACTCGGCGCCGGTGAGCACGCCGCGCCAGTCGGTGGGCGTCCTGGGGGAGGAGGACTCGGTCGTCGTGGAAGGGGGGACGCGCAGGCCGAAGCCGATCAACGCGGTCACCGCCACGAGGAGGAAGAGGCCCAGCCAGAGGAAGACCGTGTTCCAGTCTTGGCGGACGTTGAGCCAGACCCACAGTGGGGCCAGGACGGCGAAGCCGGCCGCCGTACCGTTGGTGACCGCCGCCAGGGCGACCCCCTTCGTCTTGTCGGAGAACGTCTGGTCGATCAGCACGCCCAGCGGTACCCACTGCACGCCCGCGAAGGCCAATGCCGCGACGCCGCCGTACATGCCGATGAAGACCAGGAAGGAGTCGGATGCGGCGGTGCTGACCAGCGCCACCCCGGCCAGCGCGGAGCTGAGCATGAGGGTCCGCTTCACGCCGATCCGGTCGCAGAGGAATCCGGCGACCAGCGACCCGACGCCCACGACGAGCATGAAGAGCGACCCCGGTATCGACAGCGCTCCCCGGCTGACGTCGAACGACTCCGCGAGCGTGACGAAGTTGACCTGGAAGACGCTCTTGATGCCCGACGAGAAGAACATCACCAGGAAGCCGATCAGGACGATCGACAGGGTGCGCAGCTTCATCGCAGGCGGCGAAGCAGGCCATCGCACACGTCCTGGGCCGCGATGCCGTGGAGAGACAGCATCTCCTCGTAGTCGTCGCACCGCACGCAGTAGCGGTCGCTGATGCCGAAGCGATCCACGGTCACCGGGTGCCGCTGCGCGAGCACCGAGGCGACCGCCGAGCCGAGGCCGCCGATCACGTTGTGGTCCTCCAACGTGACGATGGCGCCGGTCTCCCGCGCCGCGGCCGTGAGTGCCTCGGTGTCCAGTGGCTTGAGCGTGTGCACGTTGAGCATGCGGCAGTTGACGCCGTGGGCCTCCAGCAGCTCCGCCGCGCGCAGCGCTTCGGCGACCATCAGCCCGCCGGTCGCGACGATGGTCGCGTCGTGACCGTCGCGCAGTTGCACAGCGCGGCCGATCTCGAACGGCTGACCCTGCTCGTGGACGCGCGGGGTGTCGCTCCTGCCCAGCCGCAGGTAGACGGGGCCCTCGTGCGCTGCGGCGGCGACCGTCGCCTGGTAGGCCTCGAAGGCGTCCGCGGGCGACAGGATCGTCATGTTCGGCAGCACGCGCATGATCGCGATGTCCTCGATGCAGTGGTGCGAGGGCCCCGCCCAGCCACCCGAGATCCCTGCGTAGTAGCCGACCACCTTGACGTTGCTGGCGTGGTAGGCGATGTCGAGTCGCACCTGCTCGCACGCTCGCATCGTGGCGAAGGTGGCGAAGGTGTTCACGAACGGCTTGATCCCCCGCATGGCCATCCCCGCGGCGACCCCCATCAGGTTCGCCTCGGCGATGCCGATCTGCCGGTACTGGTCGGGAAGCTCGTCGGGGAAGGGCACCGCCGGCAGCCCGAGGTCGCCCTCCAGGCTGAAGATCCGCTCATCGCGGTGAGCCAGGTCCAGTTGGGCCTGCCGGCAGGTGGTCCGGCCGCTGCGCCCGTGGTCGGAGAACCAGCCGGCCAGGTCGCGGCCGATCTGTGCGTCGAGCAGGTCGCCGCTCATCCGGTCGTCCTTTCGGGTCATCGCACGGCCCGTTCCCGGGCCACTGCGTGGGTGAGGAGACGCTCCGCCTGAGGGGCGGTGATCGTCACCGCGTTGAGGTCGAGGTGGAGGTGGTCGGCCATCACCTTCCCGGTCAGCTCCGGCACGTGCTCCGCGCGCACACCGAGGTCTCTCAGCGACGGGATCTGGCACGCATCGATCAGGGACCGGACCACCTCGATCCCGGCGGTGGCGGTCTCCTCGCGCTGCAGCCCCATGTCGGGAACCCCCAACGCCACCGCGACCTCGGCCAGGCGCTCGGGCGTGTGAGGCATGTTGAGCTCCATCACGTCCGGCATGAACAGGGCGACCCCGACGCCGTGCAGCACGTCGAACATGGCGTTGACCGCGTGGGCGAAGGCGTGGTCGGCCGAGCCGCCGCCCTTCATCGAGATGCCGGCGGTCATGCTTCCCACCATCAGCTCGTGGCGGGCCTGCTCGTCGGCGCCGTCCTGCATCACCTGCGGCAGCCAGCGGCTGATCCTGGAGATCGCGTAGAGCGCCATCGCGTCGGCGAGCGGCTGTCGTTCGACGGACGTGTAGGCGCCGATGGCGTGTGCCAGCGCGTCCAGCGCCGCCGCCCCGGTGGGCAGCGGCGGCAGCGTCAGGGTGAGCAGCGGGTCGCACAGAGCCACGTGGGCGGGGACCGTCACGACGAGTATCTTCAGCACCCGGGCGCTGTCGGTGATGATCGCTCCGGCGACCATCTCGCTGCCGGTGCCGGCGGTCGTCGGCACCAGCACCAACGGGGGAGCGGGGTCCGTCACCGGCCTTCGGCCCCGCTCGTAGTCGGTGATCGGACCGCCGTTGGACACGACGAGGGCGGCGCACTTGGCCACGTCCATCGAGCTGCCGCCACCGACACCCAGAACGGCGTCGGCTCCCTGCTCGCGATACGTCGTCGCCGCCGCCTCCACGTCGAGGTCGGACGGGTTGGTCTTCAGGTCGGAATGGACGCCGTAGGACAGCCCCGCCTGCTCGAGCTGGTCGAAGATCAGGTCACAGCCTCCGGCCTCCAGCACGCCTGCGTCGGTGATCACCAGCACATGCCGGGCACCGAGCTCTGCGAGGGCGCTCCCCACGCGATCCGCCACCCCCGGCCCGTAGTGGGTCTTCGGCGCCAGGTGGAAGAAGTGGCTTGTCTGACGGTTGGCCAGCATGCCTAGTTGTGACCGCCGGCGGCTCGCCGGTAGCCGCTCAGCGCCCAGTCGAGCGTCGTGGGAAGGTCGAAGATCGGCACGGGCACGTCCTCGCGGATGTCGTCGAGCACCGCGGGCAGCATCGTGCACTCGCTGACCAGGGCCCCGATCGCCGGCTCCTGCTCGAGCAGCGCGTCGATCGCGCCGCGGAGATCGGCGCCCAGCCGACGCCGCAGCTCGGTCCCGACCTCCTTGGTCTCGAGGAACTCGAGCCACGCCTCGCTCCCGTCGACGCCGGCGACGCTCACAGGGATCGTCGCGCTCGACCAGCCCGACGCGACGTAATTACGCTCACCCACCGCGTCGCGGAAGAACGTGAGGATCCCGATCCGGCGTTGCGGACCGATCAGGCGCGCCACCGTGGGCACGGAGACCAGGCTCGAGGTCACGACGGGCACATCCACCGCCTCGGCCAGCTCCTGCTGGAGCAGCGCGATGAGGCCGCAGTTGGCCGTGATGACGTCCACCCCCTCCGAAAGCTGCTTCGCGGCCTCCTCATAGAGCGGCAGCATCGCGATCGCGTCGTCCGGAGTGCGCGGCGTGCGCGCTCCGGCCACGACGTGGCGAACCGTCCGGTAGGGGAAGGTGTCGTCCCCGGCCATGCAGCCGCTGACGTTGGCCATCTTGCCCTCGAGCATCAGGATCCCGAGGGTCGGCTCGTGCCGCGCGCTCATGTCGCGTCGACCTCCCTCAGCGCGGCGAGCGCCGCCGACGCGATGCCGGCGGCGTCGAGTCCGCAGCGCCGCAGGTGGCCCTCGTGGTCAGAGAGCTCTGTCGCGAACCTGTCGGGCACGCCGAGGATGCGCAAGGGCGTCGGTCGACGCTCGCAGAGCACCTCTGCGACGGCGCTGCCCAGGCCCCCGATCCGTGAGTGCTCCTCCACGGTCAGGACCAGCCCGGCGATCTGCGCCGACTCCTCGACCAGATCCTCGTCGAGGGGCTTGATCGTGTGCATATCCACCACGCGGGCGCGCACTCCCTGCTCGGCGAGCAGGTCGGCCGCCTCCAGGGCGGCGGCGACCGGCGTGAGTCCGGCCGCGATGACGGCCACGTCGGAGCCCTCGCGCAGGACGAGCCCCTTATCAAGGCGAAAGCTCGCGTGCTCGTCGTGGACCTGCGGAGTGACGTCCATGCCGAAGCGCATGTAGGTCGGGCCGTCGTGCTCTATCGCCGCGCGACCCAGGTGGTAGGCCGCCACGGCGTCCGCGGGTGCCAGCACCGTCATCCCGGGGAGCACGCGCGCGATCGCGAGATCCTCGATGCAGTGGTGGGTGGGGCCGGAGAAGCCCGAGGCGAGTCCTGTGAAGCTCCCGAAGATCTTGACGTTGGAGTGGTGGTAGGCGACGTCGACGCGCACCTGCTCGCACGCGCGCATGAGAGCGAAGGCCCCGAACGTGTTGACGCACGGGACCTTGCCGCGCATCGCGAGGCCGGCCGCGGCGCCGATCAGGTTCGCCTCGGCGATGCCCATGTCGAAGAAGCGCCGCGGGTAGCGCTCCTTGAACGCCATCCCGCCGAAGTCGGCGAGATCGCCCTCGACGGAGAACACGCGCGGGTCGTGCTCGGCGGCGTCGAGCTGGGCCAGGCGCGCGGTGTCGACGGCTGAGAGGCCGTGCTGGGAGATCCACCCAGGCGAGCCGGGAGGTTGCTGGTCGACCACCGCGCTCATGCCGAGCTCTCCGCGTCGGCGTCGAGCTCGCCGAGCGCCTGCTCGCGCTGCTGCGGCGTGAGCTGTCCGTAGTGCCAGGCGGTCATGCCCGCGGCGAAGGAGACGCCGTGTCCCTTCTGCGTCCTCGCGATGATCGCCGTCGGGCGCCGGTCGCGGTGAGGCACCCGATGCAGGGCGTCGGTGACCTGCCCGAGGTCGTGACCGTCGATCTCGGCGACCTCCCACCCGAAGCTGCGCCACTTGTCGGCGAACGGCTCGAGGGCCATGATCTCCTCCGTCGGCCCATCCTCCTGGATGCCGTTGCGGTCGACGATCGCGCACAGGTTGTCCAGCCCGTAGTGGGCGGCGCACATCGCCGCCTCCCAGACCGATCCCTCCTGGCACTCGCCGTCCCCGAGGACGACGAAGACTCGGTAGTCGCTTCGATCGTGCTTGCCGGCCAGCGCCAGGCCCACGCCGACGGGCAGCCCGTGGCCCAGCGATCCGGTGGCCAGCTCGACCCCCGGCACCTCCTTGGAGGGGTGTCCCGCCAGCCGGCTGCCCGGCTGCTTGTAGGTCTCCAGCTCCTCGACCGGGAAGAACCCGCGCTCGGCCAGAACGGCGTACAGCGAGGCGCTGGCGTGGCCCTTGCTGTAGATCAGGTAGTCGCGGCCCTCGCTTTCGGGGTCGCGCGGGTCGACGCGGAGCACGCCGCCGAAGAAGAGGGCGGTGAGGATCTCGACCGACGACATCGAGCCGCCCAGGTGGGCGCCGGAGCTGTCGGCGGTGAGGCGGACCACATGGCGGCGCAGGCTGCGCGCCCGCTCGGGCAGCTCGGTATCCACGGCGAGGTTGCTGACGTCCAGCGTCATCGGTCCTCCTGCTGTCGGCTTGTCATCTCGGTGCTGTCGGTCATGTCGGTCACCACAGGCGCGTCTCCTCCAGCCACGGGTCCTGGTAGTCCAGCGTCACCGCGTGGTCGCGGACCTCGTCGAGGTGGCTGAAGACCTTGGTGAAGGCAGCGCCGACCCGCTCGGCGTTCTCGCGCCGCAGCAGCGACGCCATGCACAGGCGCCTGCCGACCAGCAGGGACGAGCGGATGACGTCCAGCGTGCGCGGATAGTCCTCGGGCTCATAGGTGACGTCCCTGTCGGTGTGGCCGCAGGTCCAGGGGCAGCCGCGCCCGTAGCCCTCGCGCCGCTGGAAGAGCACCTGGCCTGGCAGCGGACGGTTCTGGTACTCGATCAGCGGGACGCCCTCGGCGGTCACGGCGTCCTGGATCGCCCTGCGAAACGTCCCCACCGGAAGGTCGACCCCGGCCTCGTGGGGGTCGACGCGCAGACGGTAGTGGTGGTAGACGTGGTGATAGCCGGCCGGCTCGACGGGCGGCGAGAGACCGGGCAGGTCGGCCAGGATCGTGGACAGGTGGTCGGCGTTCTCGCGGACCGTCGAGATGTGGCGGTCCAGGCGCAAGAGCTGCGATCGCGTGAAGGCGGCGAGCACCGAGCTCAGCCTGTAGTTCCAACCCAGCGTGAGGGCGTGGTACTCCCGCGGGCCAGACGTTGTGGCGCGCTCGCCGAACATCTTCAGCATCTCGGCACGGTCGCGCAGCTCGGGTCGGTCGGTCGTCAGCAGCCCGCCCTCGCCTGCGGTGGGCAGGTTCTTGCCGGCCATGATGCTGAACGCCCCGATGTCTCCCAGGCTCCCGACGCGCCGACCGTCGATCTCGGCGCCGTGGGCCTGCGCGGCGTCCTCGATGACCACGAGGTCGTGGCGTCTGGCGACCTCGGCGACGCGGTCCACATCGGCCGGCAGGCCGTGGAGGTGCACCACTACCACCGCGCGCGTGCGGGGAGTGATGCGGGCCTCCATGTCGTGAGGGTCGATCGTGAAGGTCCCGGGGTCGACGTCCACGAAGACGGGGATCGCCTGGTGGTGGAGCACGCTCGTGGCCGAGGCCAGGAAGCTGAGCGCCGGCACGAGCACCTCGTCGCCCGGGCCTACTCCGGCTGCCGCGACGGCGGCGTGGAGGGCGGCGGTCCCGCTGTTGAGCGCCATGCACTGCGAGGTGCCGACGTAGCTCGCCCACTCGCGCTCCAGCGCGGGCACCTCGGTGTCGTCAAGCCAGCTCAACCGGCCCGAGCGCAGCGTGGCGACCACCGCCTCGACGTCGGCATCCTCGACGAGCGGCCACGCGCTCTCGTCGAGCTCGCGGTCGAGCACCGGCCGGCCACCGAGCAGCGCGAGTGCGCTCATGCGGCGCCCGACACAGCTTCGGTCGCGGGCAGGGCCTGCAGCGCGCGCGGCGTCTGGCCGTCGGTGAGCACCTCGCACCCCGACTCGGTCACCACCACGGTCTCGCTGAAGCCGACGTGGCCGTTGAGCTCGGGCACGATCAGGGACGGGACGAGGTGGAAGACCATTCCCGGCTCCAGCTCGGTCTTCCCGCCGGGGGCCAGGTTCAGGATGTGGGTCTCGTTCCAGCCCGGCGGGTAGCAGACGCCGATCGAGTAGCCGGTCTCGTGGGTGTGCTCGCCTAGGCCGTGGCGCAGGATCGTGCTGCGGCAGGCGTGGTCCACGTCGCCCGAGCTGACCCCCGGGGCGATCGCGTCGATGGCCGCCTCGAGACTCTCGATCACCGCGTCAGCGCGGCTTCGCACGGAATCCGGCGGGTCGCCGATGAAGCCCGTACGCATCATGGCGGCGCTGTAGCGCTTCACGCACCCGGCGAACTCGAGGAACACGATGTCCCCCTCGCGAAGCGTTCGCCCCTCCCAGGTTCCGTGCGGGAGGCCTGACCGCTCGCCCGAGATCACGTACGGAGGGCTGCCGGGGTACTCGCTTCCGTGGCGCAGCATCCCGCCGTAGACCTCGGCCGCGACGTCGTTCTCCGTTCGACCGGGCTCAGCGCAGGCGAGGGCCTCGCCCATGCCGGCCATGGTCGCGGCGGCCGCCCGGCGGATGTAGTCGATCTCCGCAGGGGACTTGCGGACCCGGACCGCCTCGACGAGGCCGCTGCCGTCCTCCCAGGAGACTCCTCGAAGCTCGGCCACGAGCCGCTTGTAGATCCGGATCGGGAAGAAGTAGCCGCTCTCCTCGATGGCTGCGGTCCCTCCCTCGACCCCCATCTCCCGAGCGGCTCTGGCGGTGATCTCGATCGGGTCGTCGCCGACCTCGTAGCACTCGTAGCGCTCCAGCCACGACAGCCGCTCGATGTTGATCAGCTCCTCCCGGTAGGTCAGGAGCATCGGCTCGCCCTCCAGCGGCACGATGAGGCTCTGGGGCATGTAGTAGCCCAGCGTGGTGTAGCCGGTGAGGTAGTAGATGTTCTCGGGAACGGCGATGAAGGCCGTGTCGATGCCGCGATCGGCCATCCCAGCCCGAAGTCCGGCGAGGCGGCTGCGGTACTCGTCGAGTGAAAACGGCAGGTTCTCGTTCTCTCGCATGGCGTTCCTCTCGCTGGACTCGTTCACCTGCTCGAGGCGAGCGGCCGGGGCGCGCTGAACTCGAGGAGGTTGTTGCGCGGACCGTCGCGCCTGACGAACGTCTCGCCGTGGGACTCCCAGACCCACCCCGAGCGCTTGCGACCGCCGTAGGGCGCGAGCGGCTGCCTGCGGCGGCGCCCCAGCCACGTCTCGTCGACGAATACCGTGCCGTGACTGCGGGCCAGCCGGCGTGACACCCACTCCGGGCCGCCGTAGACGTTGGCGGACAGGCCGTAGACGGAGTCCTCGGCCAGCTCGATCGCCTCACGCGCCGAGGACACCTCGATCACCGGGATCACGGGACCGAAGGTCTCCTCGCGTACGACGGCGGCTCGATGATCGACTCCGGCGAGGACGGTGGGGAGGACAAGCGTGTTGGAACCGTCGTGGTGCGCGGGGTCGGTCGCCGTTTCGCCGCAGACCGCCTCTGCGCCCCGTGCGATCGCGTCGACGATGTGGCCCCGGACGTGGCGGGCGCGCTCGGGGCTATCCACCGGCCCCACCTCGGTCCGCTCGTCGCGTGGCTCGCCGACAGCGAGGACGGTGGCAAGCTCAGCCGCGCGAGCGACGAACCGATCGTGGGCGTCGCGCAAGACATAGAAGCGCTCCGGTGACGTGCACGCTTGGCCGGCGTTGTGAAACGCGGCGTGCACGGCATCGACGGCAGCCGTCTCGACGGCCACGGGGGCAAGGACCAGAAATGGATCCTTGCCCGGGCCCTCGAAGATGAAGGTCGTCCCCGTGCGACGAGCGTCGTTCTCGTAGGGCGCCGCCCAGGCATCGGCTCCGAAGACCATGACGACCGCGACCTCGGGGTCGGCGAGGCTCTCGGCGAGGAAGCTCGGCCCGTCGCCCTCCACGAGCTCCGTCGCCGGCAGTGCCGCGGCGTCCAGTAGTTCGCCCAGCAGCTCCATCCAGGCCCGGCGGCGGCGCGGCAGGCGCGCCCTGACCTCGTTGCCGGCGACGGTGGCGCAGAGCACCGTGGCCACTGGGTTGCTGAGGATCGCGTTGCCCGGCAGGGCGAGCGCGACCTTCCCGACGGGCACTCGATCCTCGAGCAGCGAGCGTAGGTCTGGGAGCGCGTCCAGCCGGCGCAGCGTGAGCGAGATGTCCGCGCGAGCGACGCGCCTCGACACCCCCAGCAGCTCCACGGCGGAGTCCTCGATCTCCCGGGCTCGCCGTCGCACCACGGCGGCCAGCCTCGTGACGGCCTGCCAGGGCTCGTCGCGCTGCGACGCGACAGCCTTCGGCTTCCGCGATCGCCCGGGCGCGTCATGGCCCGCGTCGTCCCCGGCGCCCCCGGCGCGCAGCATCGCCTTGTTGACCTTGTTGGTAGACGTGCGCGGGAGGCTGTCGCTGAGCTCGACGAGCGTCGGCACCTTGAATTCCGCGAGGAAGCGCCGGCACCACGCGGTCAGCTCCGCGGCCGAAGCGGTTGCCCCGCTCGCGGGAGCGACGAACGCCTTGACCTCCTCCGAGCCGTGCGCACCTGGCGACGGGACCACCGCGGACGTCGCCACGGCCGGATGCCGGTTGAGGACCTCCTCCACCTCCGGCGCCGAGATCATCTCGCCGCGCCGGCGGATGACGTCCTTGGTCCGGCCCTCGAAGGAGAAGTGGCCGTCGGCGTCCCGCCGCCCGAGGTCTCCGGTCCGCAGCCACTCCCCGGCGAAGGTCTCGGCCGTCAGCTCCGGGTCCTCGAGGTACTCGCGCATCACGACCGGGTTGCGACGGACCTGGATCTCCCCGACCTCGCCGTCGGCGCGCGCGATCCCGTCCTCGTCCACGATCCTTACCTCGCAGTGGGGCAGGGCACGGCCGATCGAGCCGTGCCTGTTGTTCGCCAGCTCGTTGCACAGCACGGTATTGGTCTCGGTCAGGCCGTAGCCCTCCACGACAGGCACCCCGAAGCGCCGCTCGAAGGTCGACGCCACCGGTCGGACCGCGCCGCCGCCGTAGACCGCGCGCAGCGCATGGCGGCGGTCCTCGGGCTGGCGCTCCCGCTGGATGAGCAGCGCGAGCATTTCCCCGAGGTGGCGGACCAGCGTCGCGCGGGTCTCCAGCACCTGCGCCCAGAAGTGTGAGGCGCGGAAGCGATCCACCAGCGCGATCGTGGCGCCGCCGGCGACCGCCGCCGTGACGAACGACTGGCCGGCCATGTGGAACAGCGGCAGGCAGACGAGGCAGCGATCCGCAGGGGTCACCTGCAGCCTGTCACGAAAGGAGCGTGCCGGGACGACGAAGCTGTCGTGGGCGAGTACGCATCCCTTGGGCCGGCCCGAGGTCCCCGACGTGTAGAGCACCGCCAGCGGATCCCTAGAGGCCACCCGCACGCCGGGGCGAGCACCATCGGTGGCGGTGAGCGCCTCGATCGACTCCGCGCCCGCGAGCCCGCCGCCGACGCTCACGCGAGTGCGAAGGCGGGGGAGGTCGGAGTGCTCGGAGAGATGCCCGGGCGAGGCGACCAGGAGCGAGACCCCCGCATGGCGCAGCAGTCCGTCGCGCTCGTGGCAGGTCAGCCGCGGATCGAGCGGCACCAGTACGCCGCCAGCGCGAGCGACCGCGAACCACAGCGCCAGCAGCTCGGCGCAGTTGGGCAGCACCGCGCCGATGCGCTCACCGCGCCCGAGTCCGGCTTCGATCAGGCCCTGAGCGAGGCTATTGACCTGACGGTCCAGCTCCTCGAAGGTCTGCTCCCGAGCGATAGACGGGGCGTCACCGACCGCGCCTCGCGTCGCGGTGGTGTGGTCCGCGAGCACGGCCGCGTCGCCGCGCCGCGCCGCGGTGTCGGCGAGCAGGTCGCCGAGCGTGCTCCCGCGAGCCTCTTGACCAACCAGCACGGGGGCGGCCCGTTCGCAGCTTGACGCACTGCCTCCTGAGATGACGATCCTCCTCCCTCTTCGGTGATGAGCCGCGCGGTGAGCGTTGGGCACACCGGTTCGGTCGATCGTGGCGAAGAGGGCGGCCGGCAACAATGCGTAGTCGTACGGGTTCTTTTTGCCGAGCTACCTACCTTGGCCCGACACCGGTGATGGCTTCACGCCGGATGGGCAGGGGCGCAGCACACGACTTCAAGCCGAAGGGAGCAACCGTGTCCGAAGCGAACAAGGAACTGGTGCGCCGCCACTACGAGGACGGTGTGAACAACGGCGACATCGCCGTCGCCACCGAGTGCTTCGCCACCGAGTACGTCAACCACCTCCCGGGGCAAGCAGAGCCGGTGCGCGGCATCCCGGCATGGGTGGAGTTCTTCCGCGCGCTCCGGGCGGCCTTCCCGGACATGACCACCACGCTCGAGCACCTCGTCGGCGAAGGCGACATGGTCGCCGTGCGCCACGTCTGGCGCGGCACTCACCAGGGTCCCTACGAGGAGATCGCGCCGACCGGAAGGCCGGTGACCTTCACCGGGGCCGACATCTACCGCATCGTCGACGGCAAGATCGTCGAGGAGTGGTCGGAGTTCGACGAACTGGGAATATTGCGCCAGCTCGGGGCGGTGGTCGCGGTGGCGTGAGTCGTGTGCGCCGCGGAGAGCGCCCGCTACGCGCCGCTCCCCAGAATCATCTACCACGTGGACGCCGTCAATGGTGAGGGTCCCGACGGCGCCGATCCCGCGCGGCTGACCAACCGCGCCGGCAACGACGAGCGCTGCGACTGGCAGGCGCTCAACCCGGAGCCGGAGCCGGAGCCGGAGCCGGAGCCGCCTGCGCCGGTCCCGCCGGTGCCGCCGGCGCCAGACCCGCCGGCTCCGTCGCCGCCGGCCCCGCCTGCTCCGGTGCCGCCGGTTGGGCCTGGGCCTGTGGTGCCGCCTGCGGTTGGGGCGGTGTTGTTCCCGGCGAAGATCCAGGTTGAGCGGGCGCGGGTGTTGCGTTCTGATCGGCGGTTGGATGTGTTGGCGCCGATCACGGCGCGTGCGTCGGGTGAGGTGGAGGTGGAGTTCTTCGCGGCTCAGGAGCGTTTTGAGTTCACCGAGGACGTGGACTCGGAGAATCGTCGTATCCGTTTCAGGCAGGCCATTCCGGCTGAGCAGGCGCGGTTGGGTACGGGGATCATGACGATTCGCTATCCGGGCAATGAGGACACCAGTCCGCAGGAGGTGCGTCTGCGTGCGGCTTCTCAGCCGGCTGATCTGGAGTTGGAGCGTCCGGTCATCGAGGGTGGGCGTCTGAAGGCTCAGGGGACGGTCAGTGATCGTGCGCGGGGGATCGTGCGGTTGCAGTTGCAGTTCGTCGTGGATGGGGAGACCGAGACGGTGCGGCTGCGCGGGGAGATCGATGATGGGGAGTGGGAGATCGACGAGGCGCTGTCCCAGGAGGTGCGCGACGGGATCGCGCGGCGTAGCGGCCCGGTGCATTCCTACACGTTGTTCACGGGCTTCTTCGAGCGGCGCATCCGCGGCGAGATGGAGTCCTTCCAGGTCCTGGGAGCCCGCTGAACCGGCCCAGCGATCGCTGAAGACTCGCGACCGGCCCGGCTCAACGCCGGGCCGGTCGCGCCCGCGCCGAATGCTCTTTCCGACGTGGTGAGGCAACTCCGACGTGGTGAGGCAACGGTGAAGATCGCGGTCGCCGGAACGGGCGGGGCCGGCAAGACGACGGTGTCGGGCACGGTTTTCCTCGCGCGACCGCGCGCGAGACACAAGGTGCTGGTCCTCGAAGGTGCTGGTCCTCGACGGCCGACTGGTCTGCCGCTTCTACGTCCCGGTGGAGTTCTTGGCGCCCAGCGGGCGATTCGACTTCACCGAGGACATCGGATTCGAAGAATCAGCGTGTGCGTTGCAACCGCGACGCGAAGGGCTACTCGACCGGCTGCGTAGGTGCCCCTTGCATCTACCGGACCATCAACGCAGTGTGTACCTTCCCACGCTCGCGCTCGGGCGACTGGGTCGCCGCAGCGCTGGTGGGATCGATCGAAAAGCGAAGGGAACTGGGAGCGCTATGTCGAGCAGGGGTGGACGGTTGAGTGGTGGTGCGAGGCCTGTCGGAGGCTGTGCGCGCGCGGGCGCTCTCTCCGCGCTGGGAGTCGCGACCCTCCTCGGCGTGAGCGCCATGGGCTCGCCGGCCGAGGCCGCCTTTCCCGGAATGAACGGGCGGATCGCGTGCGAGGGCCTGCGCGGACCGGCCCTTCCGGATCCGCCGCCTCCCGGCGGCTCGCGCTCTGAGATCTTCTCCGTCAATCCCGACGGCACCGACGAGAGGCTGCTCACCAACAACACCACTCGCGACGGGGACCCCGCCTTCTCACCCGACGGCACGAAGATCGCCTTCGAGGCTCGTCTGGTCGAGGGTCAGCCCGACAACTCCGAGATCTACGTCGCGAACAACGACGCCGAGCTCAGCGACCTGACGCGGCTGACCTTTAACAACGGCGAGCTCACCGGTGGCACCCGCAACGCGGTCGCCGCGACGGACCGGTCGCCGAGCTGGTCTCCCGACGGCACCGAGATCGTCTTCCATAGCGGGCGCGAGGCCACGTTCGACGACGGTGGCACCACGCCGGCCCGGGACTTCGAGATCTACAAGATGAGCGCCACGACCGGCGAGATGGGCAGCCTGGTGCGCCTGACCTCCCGTCGCGGCCAGGACGCCATCCCCTCGTGGTCGCCCGACGGCGGGAAGATCGTCTTCCAGCGCCTGGTGAATGGTCCCTTCAACCTCGAGATCTTCACGATGAACCCCGACGGCAGCGAACAGACGAACGTCAGCAACAACCCCGGGACACCCGATGACCCGCTCACGCCGACGGGCAGGGAGGACAGCGATGGGATCGACTCGTTCGCGACGTGGTCACCCGACGGCACGCAGATCGCCTTCGCCAGCACCCGGGACAACGTGACGCCCAGCAATCAGAACTTCGAGATCTTCAAAGGCAACCGGGACGGCAGCAATCCGACCAGGGTGACCCTCAACGCCTCCGGCGATACCCCGGGCCTTGACGTCGACTACGACTCGGCCCCCGCATGGTCGCCGGACGGCAGGCGGATCCTGTTCACCAGCGGGCGCACCAGCACCGCCTCCGAGAGCGAGTTCGTGGCCTACACCGTGGATGCCATCGAGGGCGAGGCCGGCGGTCTGCAGCGTGTCGCTGAGACGAACATCTTCGCCAAGTGCGACTGGCAGGCGCTCAACCCGGAGCCGGAGCCGGAGCCGGAGCCGGAGCCGGAGCCGCCTGCGCCGGTCCCGCCGGTGCCGCCGGCGCCAGACCCGCCGGCTCCGTCGCCGCCGGCCCCGCCTGCTCCGGTGCCGCCGGTTGGGCCTGGGCCTGTGGTGCCGCCTGCGGTTGGGGCGGTGTTGTTCCCGGCGAAGATCCAGGTTGAGCGGGCGCGGGTGTTGCGTTCTGATCGGCGGTTGGATGTGTTGGCGCCGATCACGGCGCGTGCGTCGGGTGAGGTGGAGGTGGAGTTCTTCGCGGCTCAGGAGCGTTTTGAGTTCACCGAGGACGTGGACTCGGAGAATCGTCGTATCCGTTTCAGGCAGGCCATTCCGGCTGAGCAGGCGCGGTTGGGTACGGGGATCATGACGATTCGCTATCCGGGCAATGAGGACACCAGTCCGCAGGAGGTGCGTCTGCGTGCGGCTTCTCAGCCGGCTGATCTGGAGTTGGAGCGTCCGGTCATCGAGGGTGGGCGTCTGAAGGCTCAGGGGACGGTCAGTGATCGTGCGCGGGGGATCGTGCGGTTGCAGTTGCAGTTCGTCGTGGATGGGGAGACCGAGACGGTGCGGCTGCGCGGGGAGATCGATGATGGGGAGTGGGAGATCGACGAGGCGCTGTCCCAGGAGGTGCGCGACGGGATCGCGCGGCGTAGCGGCCCGGTGCATTCCTACACGTTGTTCACGGGCTTCTTCGAGCGGCGCATCCGCGGAGAGATGGAGTCCTTCCAGGTCCTGGGAGCCCGCTGAGCCACCCGAGCGCGAGCGCTGAAGACCCCCGCGCGACCGGCCCGCGGCAACACGCCGGACCGGTCGCGGCGTACCCGATGCCCCGCCCCTGATCCGACACGCTCTCCCATGACCACAACGAGGCCCAGCGTGCTCGCTGCGTTCGCTGTGGGGTCTGACGGCAGCGCGCAATGGTGTCGCCACAGTGAGGGTCGCCGTTACGGGCAAGGGGGGCGCGGGGAAGTCAGTCATCGCCGGGACGATGGCCCGGCTGGTCGCCCGCCGGGGAACGCCGGTACTCGCGCTCGACTCGGACCTCTTCCCCGGACTGTCGGTGAGTCTTGGAAGCGGGCCCGATCCGGTGGAGCCGCCGCTGCTGGGGGCCTCAGAGCAGGACGAGACGGGCCAGTGCGGCTGGCGCGAGGGCGTCGACGCGACGATCGCCGCGCAGCGCTTTGCCACGGCCGCGCCCGACGGGGTGCGCCTGCTGCAGCGCGGCAAGGTGGGCCGCGCTGGGTTCGCAGCGATCATCGGTGCGAGCAAGGCGTTCTGGGAGGTCGCCCACGGCCTGGTGGACGCGCCGGCCTTCCGCGACTGGGCGCTCATTCGCGATCTGCCTGGCGGCCAGCGCCAGACGGGTGAGGACTGGGCGCCCTATGCAGACACCTACCTGGTGGTCGTGCAGCCCGGCGCCCAGTCCGCGCTGACCGCGCAGCGGGTGGCGCGCCTGGCGCGCCTGGCGCGCCTGCAGTCTCGTCAGGCGACGGTCGCGTTCATCGCCAATCGTGTGCGAGGCGAGGACGACGTACGCCGCGTCGAGGAACTGTTCGGTGAGCCCGTGTTCGCGTCCCTTCCCGCCGACGAGGGCGTGGCCGCCGCGGAGCGCGTCGGGGCGGCGCCGATCGATCACGCGCCCGACTCGCCCGCGGTCGCGGCGATCCAGCGGCTGATCGGCGCGATCTCTCCCAGTGCCCCGCGCTCTGAACCGCACAACTAGCATCTGACGCGGATGCTCCCGATCCCGTCCTGCCGAAGCGCTCGCGCAGAGGCGCGCCCGTCGCGCGGGGTCGCGCTCGCCCGGCGGGCGAGACTCATCTCGCTCGCCGTCATCGCAGTCGTGCTCGCAAGCCTCGCCACGACAGCGGTGTCAAGCGCCGAGGCGGCCCGCGCCGCCGAGCGGGTGCGGATCCCCTTTCCGGGCGATGACGGCAGTCTGACGCCCTATACCTTCGAGCTCGGCTACCCGCTGGTCACGCTGATCTACGACACGCTTATGTGGCGCAGCAGGAACGGGGCGCCGGCTCCGTGGCTCGCCCGCTCGATGGACAAGAGCGACGCAGGGAAGACCCTGACGATCAGGCTGCCTGAGGGCGTGCGTTGGCACGACGGGCGGGCGCTGACGGCCGCGGACGTGGCCTTTACCTACTCGTACTTCGCCGAGCGCTTCCATCCGCGGTTCACGCCTCAGCTCGAGGCCGTGCGCAGCGTTGAGGCGCTCGATGCCCAGACGGTCGAGTTCACGCTGAGTCACCCCTCGCCGGGCTTCAGCGACCAGCCGTTGTCCGACGTACCGATCCTGCCCCAACACCTGTGGGAGGGTCTGCCCCGGGGAGCGTCGGCGCCGGAGGGCCTTCCGGTCGGCAGCGGCCCCTACCGCCTGGTGGAGCACCGGCGCGAAGCGGGCTATCGCTTCGAGGCCAACCGCGGCTACTTCCTCGGGCGGCCGACGGTCGAGAACATCGACGTGCCGTTCATCGCGGACTTCGACAGGACGGTGCGAGCCCTCGAAGCCCGGCGGATCGACATGATCCCGGCCACGCTCCCACAGGCTGCGCGGGATCGCCTCCGGCGGGCCGAGTTCAAGACGAGGTTCGGCTCGACGTACGCGGGCACCACGCTGATGTTCAACTTGAGGGAGGCGCCCTTCGACGAGGCTTCGGCGCGTAGGGCGGTCGCGAGCGCGCTCGACCTGCGGCGGATCGCGCGCAACGAGACCATCGGAGGCGGAGGCGGGGCCGCCGTACCGGCCGACCGCGGCTATCTGCACCCCGGGTCGGGCTGGACGACGCCGGGAGCCGTGTACCGCTTGGAGCTGGCTCGTGCCCGCAGCGCATTTGCGCGCCTGAAGCTGCCGCAGATTCGCGTCATGGCCCCGGACAACGATCCGGTCGCGCGCGAGGCCGGGCGCGAGGTGGTCCTCGCGTTGCAGCGGGCGGGAGCCAGCGCCCGGCTGCAGGAGCTCTCGGCGAGCCGCTTGTCGGCCGCAGTGGGTGAGGACGGCGGATCGCCGAGCTTCCAGGCGGCGATCTGGAGCTCACCCCCGCTCGCCTCCTATGACCCGGATTTCTTGCGCGTGGAGTTCGGCTCGGGCCAGGCCCCGCTGAACTACTCCGGCTATCGCAGCGCCGACTTCGACGAGCTCGCCGAGCGCGTCGCCGCCGAGACGAACCCCAGGGAACGCCGCCGCCTGGTGAAGGACGAGATTGACCTGCTCGCGCAGGACGCCCCGGTGATCCCCCTGTTCTTCCGGGAGGGCGCGTTCGTCTTCCGGCCTTCGATCTACGACGGCTGGACCTACGTGGCGGGGAAGGGCATCCTCGACAAGCGCTCCTTCCTGCCCTTGGTCATGCGGCCGTCGACCCGAGCGCCCGCAGCCCCGCCCACTCCCGGATCGCAGAACACCGACAGCGGGATCGGCACCCTGGGGCTCGTCTCGCTGGGTCTGCTGAGCGTCGTACTCGTGATCGTCGCTCTGGGGCTCCTGGGCCGGATGCGAAGCGGATGATCGCGAAGCCTGGGACCGTATAAGCTGGCGCCGATGGGGGCCGAGAGGAAGAAGAAGCGACGCAGGACACTATGGACGCCGAAGCTCTCGGCCGGCGGCTGGGCACTGCTCGCCGTCGCCGCGCTGCTGGCCGGCTACATCGGCCTCCTGGAGTACTCGCGCCCGCACGTGTCGGGGGATCCCCTCGCGCTCGACCGCTTCCTGGACCTCACCGAGCGAGATCGGATCGAGAGCGCGCGGATCCTCGACGTCGACGCGTACGTCGTCGGCTCCTACGTCGCCCCCGGGGGTGCTGTGCGCCCGTACAACACGCCGTACTTCAAGTCGGAGGTGCTGCGCGACAACCTCGCCGACGTGCTGATCCCCAACGGTGTCCCCACGACGGTCGATCAGCAGCAGGGCAAGCGGGTCATCACGCCGATCTCGGTCCTGATTCCGGCACTGATCCTTGTGATCGTGTTCCTGTACTTCATCTTCTCGTTCCGAAGCGGCACGGGGCTGTTCAACGTCAGCAGCGGGGCGCGGAAGATTGAGCCTCAGGAGGGCGACGTCACGTTTGCGGACGTCGCCGGACAGGATGAGGCAGTCACCGAACTACGCGAGATCTCGGAGTTCCTGTCGCGGCCAGAGCGCTTTGCGGCCATGGGGTCACGAATGCCCAAGGGCATCCTGCTGTTCGGACCGCCGGGCTGCGGGAAGACCCTCGTCGCCCGGGCGCTCGCCGGGGAGTCGGGTGCGTCCTTCTACTCGATCTCGGGCTCGGACTTCGTCGAGATGTATGTCGGTGTCGGCGCCTCCCGGGTGCGCGAGCTGTTCAACGAGGCGCGCGAGAACGCGCCGGCCATCGTGTTCATCGACGAGCTCGACTCGGTGGCCGGCCGGCGGGGAACCGGCGGGGGAGCCCCGACCACGGGCTCGGGCTCCGAGCAGGAGCAGGCGCTCAACCAGATCCTCGCCGAGATGGACGGTTTCTCCCCGACCGAGGGCATCATGCTCGTCGGCGCTACCAACCGCCCGGACACGCTGGACCCGGCGCTGCTGCGCCCGGGGCGCTTCGACCGCTCGATCGGGCTTGAGCTGCCCGATCAACAGGGCCGTCAAGCGATCCTGGCGGTGCACGCCAGGGGTAGGCCGCTCGATCCGGAGAGCGACCTGGAGGCGATCGCCGAGCGCGCCGTGGGTACGACCGGCGCCGATCTGGCGAGCGTGATCAACGAGGCAGGGATGCTCGCCGGTCGCGCCGACATGAAGACGATCTCGCAGGCCGACCTCGAGCGCGCGCTGGAGCGGATCCTGGAGGCCCCGGAGCGCCAGCGCCGCCTGTCGATGCGCGAGCGCTCCGTCGGCCAGCGTACGCTCGCGGAGGATCGGGTCACCTTCGCTCAGGTGGCCGGAGCCGACGAGGCGATCGAGGAGCTGCGCGAGGTCCGCGACTACCTCGGCGCCCCTGAGCGCTTTGCGGAGATGGGGGCGCGGATCCCGCGGGGTTACCTGCTCTCGGGTCCGCCGGGCTGCGGCAAGACGCTGCTGGCCAGGGCGGTCGCGGGCGAGTCCAATGCAGCCTTTGTCGCGGTTTCGGGAAGCGACTTCGTGCAGCGCTACGTCGGTGAGGGCGCCGGCCGCGTGCGCGACCTGTTCGCCGAGGCGAGGTCGATCGCCCCCGCGATCCTGTTCATCGACGAGATAGATGCCGTCGGCGCTGCGCGCGGCTCGCTGGGGAGCGACGACAGCGATCGCCATCAGACCCTGAATCAGATCCTCGTCGAGCTCGACGGCTTCAGTCCGCGCGCCGGGGTCGTCGTGATGGCGGCCACGAACCGCCCGGACATCCTCGATCCGGCGCTCGTGCGGCCCGGCCGTTTCGACCGGCAGGTCGTGATGGAGCTGCCCGATGTCGACGCGCGGCGGGGTATCCTCGACGTGCACGCGGCGGGCAAGCCCATCGGTCCTGACGTCGATCTCGACGCGGTCGCGCGCCTGACACGCGGCATGGCCGGCGCCGATCTCGCCGGGGTCATGAACGAGGCGGCGCTGCTCGCCGCCCGGCGCGGCGTCGGCCGGATCACGACCGAACTTCTGGAGGAGGCCGTCGAACGGGCCTATCTCGGCATTGGTGGCGCACGGAAGATGACCGACGAGGACCGGCGCGCCGTCGCCTACCACGAGGCCGGCCACGGTCTCGTCGCCATGGCACTGCCCGGCGGCCGGGTGCTGCACAGGCTCTCGATCATCCCCCGAGCGGGATCGCTGGGGACGGCGTGGCTACCGGAGTCAGACGAGCACTACACGCGTTCTCGCTCGCTGCTGATCGAGAGGATGGCGACGTTGCTCGGCGGCCGTACCGCTGAGGAGCTCGTCTTCGGCGAACCCCGCGACGGTGCGAGCACCGATCTTGCCACCGTGGCCGATCTCGCCCGCCGGATGGTCGCCCAACTCGGCATGAGCAACGCGGTCGGGGCGATCAATCACGACAGCCAGCACGGACCCGACGGTCGGCACGTCCACTCCGACGAGACCGCTCGCCTGATCGACTCCGAGGTCCGCCGCCTGGTTGACGAGGCCGGCGAGCTGGCCAGAGACGTCCTCGCGGACTCCAGGGAGCTGCTGGACCGGGTCGTCGCCGAGCTATTGCAGCGCGAGACGCTCACCCTGAAGGAGGTCGAGGAGATCGCGGCCACCCAACCGACCTCGGGAATGCGTCCGTAGCCTTCCCCGCTGTGAGACGACCCGCAGCTCCTGCACGCGGCCGGCGATGAGCAGGACCGCGGCCGGTGTCGCCGCGCCGGAGACATCGGCCTGCCGGCGGGATGCGACGCTGGGTGCGACAGATGTTGACTTCGCGTTACGGACTGTGCATAGTCCTCGTCAGGCAGGTGTCAACTTCAAGAAGGGGGAGTACCGATGGTACGTAGGATTCTTCCGGGCGCGGTGCTGTCCGTCTTGGCCGTGGTTGTCGTAGGGGCAAGCTTTGCTTGGGCCTGCACGGGCCCTAACTTCGGGACGCCCTCTTCCCCGCCTGCTCCGGTCCAGCCGCCCCCGCCCCCCGCCCCGGCCCCTGCTGCGGCCCCGGCCCCGGCTGCAGTGCCGGCCCCGGCTGCAGTGCCGGCCCCGGCGCCTGCCCCTACCTCCGCCCCGGCTGCAGCTCCGCCTCCGCCTCCGCCCCCGGCTGCAGGGCCGCCCGCGACCCCGACCCCGCCCGCGACGCCCGCGACCCCATCCCCGGCTGCGGCCCCCGCCCCGGCCACGGCGCCGGCGTCGTCCCTGACTCCGGCCCGCCCGTCTGAGGAGGCCAGCCCGGTCGTCTCAGACAGGCCGTCCGGCGCGACGGCTCCATCCGCCGCCGAGCAGTTCGCGGCGCGGCGCAGCGGAGCTACGCAGGGCTTGGTGAGCAGCGGTAGGCAGAACGTCTTCGCCGGCTCGGTGGCGCAGGAGCCGGTGACGCAGTCTGCACCGGCGACACAGGCCGCGGGCGGACGATCGACGGCCGACTCCGTAGCGTCACCCGCCCCCGCGCGTAGCGCGACGGGCAACCTGTGGAGCGGCTTTGCCACCGAGGAGTCCGCTTCCCTGTCTGCAGCGGAGGCCTCCGCTGCGCCGCAGAGCGACGGCCTCGGCTCGCAGGCGATCAGCATGGCCGTCCTGGCCCTGGGGCTCACCGGCCTGGTGGGCGGTCTCCTGGTCACAGCCGCCCGTCGGCAGCGGGTACAGTTTGGCCGCAACAGCGAGAGGAACGAGCGCTGATCGCAGTCGGAGGGAAGAAGCGGCCCGAGGAGCAGTACGAGGCCGCTGAGTCCTCACAGGAGTCAGTCGCAAACACGGGCCCCGACCGCCACAGGCGGCGGGGCTCGTGGCTTTGGGGGCTGGTGGGTGTGTCGCTCGTGCTCGTCGGCGGTGGGATGGCAACCCTTTCGGGTGCCTTCGATCGCGCACCGAGCGCCCGTGTCCTGGGCAGCGATTCGCCGGTCAATCTCGGCGCCGGTAGCGCAGAGGACATCAGTGCCCACAACTCGCCGGCGCTCGTGCGCAACCCGGTGCGGCCGGACAACCTGGCCGCCGCCAGCCGTATCGACACGCCCTTCTTCTCGTGTGGCCTGCACGTCTCCTCCGACGGAGGGTCGAGCTGGTCGCAGACTGCGATCCCGGCGCCGCGTGGAGAGGAGGCCAAGTGCTTTGCTCCCGATCTCGCCTTCTCGGCTGACGGCACCCTCCATCTTTCGTTCGTCACGCTTCGGGGATCGGGCAACGTCCCCAACGCCGTGTGGGTCTCCAGCTCGAAGGACGGTGGGCGCACGCTCTCCGATCCGGTCAAGGTGGCGGGCCGGCTCGCCTTCCAGGTCCGGCTCGCCGCCGATCCCGTCAAGCCGAACCGCCTCTATATGACCTGGCTCCAGGCCGGCGACGTTGGCACGTTGAAGTTCACGGAGACGGGCAATCCGATCCAGATTGCTCGCTCGGACGACGGCGGAGCGTCCTGGAGCGATCCTGTGCGCGTGAGCGCCCCATCGCGCGAGCGGGTGATCGCACCTTCACCGGTCGTTGGTCCAGAGGGTGAGATCTACGTCCTCCACCTGGACATCGGAGAGGACAGGCTGGACTACGCGGGCGCTCACGAGGGCATGGGCGGTCCACCCTACGCCGGGGACTTCAGGCTGGTGCTCGCCCGTTCGCGCGACGGCGGATCGACGTGGGCAGAGTCGGTGGTCAAGAGCCCGGTGTCTCCGATCCAGCGCTTCATCGTTTTCCTGCCCGCCTTCCCGTCCGTGGCGGTCGATCGCAGCGGACGCGTCTACGCCGCCTACCACGACGACCGCCTCGGCGACGCCGACGTTTGGCTGTGGACGCTCGAGCCCGGAGGCTCGGACTGGCGGGGACCCACACGCGTGAACGACACCCCCCGGCGCGACGGGACCTGGCAGTACCTGCCCAAGGTCTCGGTGTCGCCCGACGGCCGGCTCGACGTCGTGTACTACGACCGTCGCGGGGACTTCGCGACGATCATGAGCAAGGTCTCGCTGCAGTCGTCCTCCGGGGCTGAGGAGTCGTTGACGCCCGCCCTGCGTCTCTCCGGCCGCCCGTTCGATCTGCCCACGGTCTCGGTGTCGCCCGACGGCCGGCTCGATGTCGTCGCCGCCGACCCTCGCCCGGACCCCGGGAACATGATGAACCACGTCTCGCTGCAATCGTCCTTCGACGCCGGCAAGTCGTTCACGCCAGCCCTGCGTCTCTCCAGCCGCTCGTTCGATTCGCGGATCGGGTTCGGCGCCAAGGAAGGCCTGCCCGACCTCGGCAGCCGCTTGGGGCTCATCTCCAGCGATCAGGGATCGCTCGGGCTCTGGACGGACACCCGCGCGGGAACGCCAGAGACGCAGAAGCAGGATCTCGCGAAGGCCGTGGCGGCCGTGGTGGAGCCTGAGGGGCTTGCCGAACCGGTTGAAGGCAGCCTGCGCTACGGCGGCCTCGCCCTCGCGCTGACCGGCCTCGGCCTGCTCGCCGTGTGGCGCCCGAGGCGCAGGTCCTCGCGGCAGTCGCGAACATCGCGGTGGTAGCTCGGCGCCGGGGCTCTCTGGGGCGTCCCTCGGGCTATGTGTTCGTGGCATCTATTGCGGCGCTTCAACGCCGCGGATACGTTCTCCTCGTGGTCGACCTGCTCATGCGGGCGACTGGGTGATAGCTTCAATTCTGGGGGAGAGGTCATGCGTACTCGGTCATGGGCAGTGACGGTGGGCGTTCTTGTGGCGGTCACCGGTTTCACCCCGGCGGTGGCGGCCCAGGCCCAAGGCCTCGACGTCATCGGCCAGAGCGATCTCGGCGGAGAAGGCCTGAACGGCGAGGTCGCCGTCCTGGGCGACACCGCGATCGTCGGATCGGGCATCCTCGGAGGCTCGGGTGTGCGCTCGTCGTTTCGGGGCTCCTACCAGTGCCCGACCACCACGGTGAAGGTCGTCGACCTGAGCACCCCGAGTGCGCCGCAGGTCGCTTCCGAGATCCCCGTGGTGGCGGGCGCCGTCGCCAGCGACGTGGCTCTGTTGCGCGTGAGCACCCCGTCGTTCACCGGAGACCTCGCCGCAGTGGCGCTCGTTCGCTGCGACGCTCGCGGGAACTTCACCGACCGCGGCGTCCGCTACTTCGACGTGAGCGACCGGGCGAACCCGGAATTCCTTGGTCGTTACTTCGCCGACGAGAACCTGTCTCTACCGGACGATCCGCCGTGCGGCGAGCGGTCCGACCCCCCCAGCAACAACGACGGATTCAAGTGCGCCTCCTCCCAGGACCAGGTCGCGCTCGTCCAGCGCACGGACGGGCGGGTGCTCTCGCTGTCGACCGAGCCGTTCGCCTCCAACAGCCCGTTCAGGAGGGCTGGGACCACCGAGGGCTTCCGCGGCGACCTGCGCGTCGTCGACATCACCGACCCGACCGACCCGGTCGAGGTCGGCTCCTATCCCAACGGAGACGACCGCTTCACTGGGTTCGGAGCCACCGCCGAGAACCCGCGCTACGGCCAATCGAACAACGGCTGCCGGCCGTTTGACTCGGGCTACGGCCCGGGGGCCGTCCCTGGTGGCGATCAGGCGCTGCTGAGCTACTTCGACCAGGGGCTCGTGACGGTCGACCTGGCCAACCCCGCCATGCCGTCGTTCCTCGGGCAGTGGTCCTACGATCGCAATGACCGCAACCTCGAGGGTAACGCCGCCTACGTCGACTTCGCGCGCACGCAGGGCCGGTCGCTCGCGCTCGTGGGGGAGACCGACTGGATCGCACCGAAGACGAGCCTCACCATTGACGCGCCATCATCGGTCGCGGGCTCGAAGTTCGCGTGCGAGGCGATGTTCACCCTCTTTGACCCTAACGACGAGGCCCAGATCTACCGCCAGCCGGACAGCAGGGTGCCCGGCGAGATCGTCTACGTCGGGCGCGGCTGCCCGGCCGACGAGCTCTTGGCGGACCCCGACGGCAAGATCGCCTTCCGCGACGCGTCCGCGCTGCCCGAGTCGGAGAACCCGAGGCAGACCGGGCTCACGGGCAACTGCTCGGCCAGCGACGCCTCCAAGGGCCTCGAGGTCGCCGGAGCCAGGGGCGTGATCGTCGCCAGCGTGCAGTCGAGCGATAGAGCGCGCGTGCAGACCTTCCTGGGCGAGAACAACCAGCCGACGGTCGGGCCTTTGTCGACACCGACGATCGGGCTGGACATCCCCGAGAGCACGGCGCTGCGCGACGCCCTTTGCCCAGTTCCCACGGCCCCCGAGACCGGCTGCGGCCCCGGCGGCGAGACGACCAACGGGGCGATGGTGGACGAGCAGGGCGAATGGGGCGGACTACGCGTCGTCGACGTCACCGATCCCGCTGCGCCGACCCTGCGCGGGACGTATCATACCCCCCCGGCGCAGGTGTTTCCGCCGCCCGACCGCGGCGTCTACTCGGTCCACAGCGCGGTCTCGAGCCCAAGCGGGGATCAGGCCTTCGTGGCGGCGTACGCAGGCGGTGTGCGGGTCGTCAACCTCGCGAGCCCGACGCTGGCCGAGGCGGCGTCGTTCGTGCCGCCCGATACAGCCGACCCGACGGACTCGATCCCGCCCAAAGCGCACGTCAGGGGCGTCGCAGCGGGGCCGGACGGCACGATCGTCATCAGCGACACCAACTCGGGGCTGTACGTGCTCAAGGCCTCGTCACAGCCAGAGCCCGAGCCGCCGGCTCCGCCATCACCGCCGCCGCCGGGTCCGCAGCCGCCCGTGCCGCCCGTGCCGCCGGGCCCGCAGCCGCCCGTGGCCCCGGTCGGGCCGTCGCCGTCTCCGGTTTCGCCGTTGCCTGCGGTGGTTGATGCGTGTGGGGTCGAGGGTGCTGCCGGGTATCTGTATCCGGCCAAGTTGCGGGTGTCGCGTTCGCGGGTGTTGCGTGGGGATCGTCGGTTGGATGTGTTGGCGCCGATCACGTCGCGGGCGCGGGGTGGTGTGGAGGTGACCTATCAGGGTGATGGGCGTAGCGATACGTTCGATGCCGAGGTGACGTCGGGCGATGCCGAGCTGGATCGCATCCGCTTTCAGGAGTCGATCACGCGTGGTCAGGCGAGCCTGGGCACGGGGATCGTGACGTTGAACTACGGGGGTGACGCGGATACGCGTGCTGAGGAGGTGCGTCTGCGTGCGGCCTCCCAGCGCGCGGAGTTGGAGGTGGGGGAGCTCAGTCTGACCGGCGATGGCCTGTCGGCGCAGGGCAGCGTGACCGGTCGCGCGGAGGGCATCGTGCGCTTGCGTTACTCCTACCTGGCTCCTGACGGGAGCCCGCAGGTCCATCTCGCGCGGGCCACTATCCAGGATGACGGTGACTGGGAGCTGGCCGATGACGAGGTCCCGCCCCAGCTCGCGCAGTGTGGGGGCTACCTGTCGATCCTGTTCACGGGCTTTTTCGAGCGGCGCATCCGCGGCGAGATGCTGGCCTACGAGCTCGACGCCGGCCAGACCCGCCGGCCCTGACCGTGGCGGTCCGGGCCGGCCTGGCAGGGCGCGACCAGCGCACCGCGGCACCGCAGTTCATCGCATCGTCCGTCAGTTCCGAGGTTCGAAAGGGAAGCCACACATTCACATGAGTAATCGATTGAGCTGTGCACGATTTCTTGCGCTTCTAGGCGGAGCAGGCGTTACCGTCGCGCTTAGCGCCGGCACGGCACTCGCCCAGGGCCCTGGGCTGCCACGAACCTACGAGGCGGAGCGCCTCGACAGCCCCATGCCGTTGGTGAGCGGAGTGTTCGGGCGCGGCATGGCTAGCGCCGGCGACCTCGACGGCGACGGGATCGACGACCTCCTCTTCCCCCAGCAGGCCGGCAGCCCGGACGGGGACGGCATGGTCTTCGTGATCAGCGGCGCGACCGGCGAGCTGATCGACCGGATCGACGCACCCGACCCCGGCGGCGCCGGGAGCAGGGCGGGGTTCGGCTCGTTCTGGACGTCCAAGGTGGGCAGCAGGGCGATCTCGATGTCGGACCTCGGCAGCTGTGCCGGCGGCACGACCGGCGCGATATGTCCCCAGAACCCGATCGGCCCGGCCGACGGCATTCCCGAGATCGTCGTCGGCGCCCGAGGCGTTGACGCGAACGGGACCGACAGCGGACGTGTCTACATCTACGATGGTGTGACCCAGGCGCTGCTGAAGCGGATCGACATGCCGCCCGCGGACGCCGCGAACCCCAACGCGCTGCTGCGCGGCTCGGGCTTCGGGCGCACTGCGCTCAATCCAGCGGGCATGACGGCATGCGAGGGCAACTTCGGCGTCGGGCGCTGTCCAACCGTCACGCGCGCCGTGGCGATCGGCGACCTCGACGGCGGCGCCCGCCCCGACCTCGTCGTCGGCGCACCGCAGCTCACAGAGAGTGGCACGACGGCCGAGCCGGGCTCGCATTGCGCGGAGACCGCGGCCACGGTCTGTGAGCAGGCCGGGCGGGCCTACATCTACAGCGGCGAGGACATCGCAGGAAGCGATCCGTCCGTGATCCTCGACGGCACCGAGCCGGGCCAGGACATCACGACGATCCGCAACCCCGACGCCCAGGGCGACGCGACGAGCGGCGTGCCGGCCGACAACGAGCAGCTCGCCAACACGGTGAGCGCTGTCGGCGACATCGGGACGTGCATCGATCCTGACATCGAAGCGGGTGAGCCGTGCTCGCGCGTCGACAGCACGACGACGCCGGACGGCATTCCCGACATCCTGATCCCGTCGCCAGGGACCGACTTGCCGCTCGACAACCCCGATCCCGGCTTCGCCAACGTCGGCGTCGCCTACATGGTCGACGGAGCGACGGGGGCGGTCCTCTACACCTACGTGCATCCCGAGCGCCAGTCGGGCGCCACCTTCGGCTCGCAACTCTCGAGCCACGAGCCGGCGGTAGGCGACCTCGGCAGCACTACAGCGTCCGACGTCTACCTGCCCGCGCCGCTCCAGAACACCCCGGCGGGCACGGCCACGGGGCGTGGCTACGTCATGAACGGCAACTTCAAGGCGGGGTCGGGCTTCGTGCTCCTGAGCCGGCTCGACGACCCGACGCCATCAAGGTCGGGCAACTTCGGCGGAGGCAGCGCCGGCGTGGGCGATCTCGTGCCGGACGCGGCCAACCCGGCCAACGAGCTGCTGATCGGCGTCGAGGGCTTCACGCGCTCGGAGCGCAACGACGTCCACGTGTTCAACCCGGCGACGGAGCGGGTCCTGCAGACCATCCCCGATCCCGACAGCCAGACGGGGAGCGGCTTCGGCGGCGCCCTCGTGCCGCTTGGTGACATCAACGGCGATGGGTTCCTGGACTTCGCCGCCGCAGCGGAGAACTTCGCCGGATCGACCGGCTCTGCGCAGGGCCGGGCGTACATCCTCCGCAGCGACAACTCGCCGGTCGAGCCGCCCTCACCGCCGGCTCCGCCATCACCGCCGCCGCCGGGTCCGCAGCCGCCCGTGCCGCCCGTGCCGCCGGGCCCGCAGCCGCCCGTGGCCCCGGTCGGGCCGTCGCCGTCTCCGGTTTCGCCGTTGCCTGCGGTGGTTGATGCGTGTGGGGTCGAGGGTGCTGCCGGGTATCTGTATCCGGCCAAGTTGCGGGTGTCGCGTTCGCGGGTGTTGCGTGGGGATCGTCGGTTGGATGTGTTGGCGCCGATCACGTCGCGGGCGCGGGGTGGTGTGGAGGTGACCTATCAGGGTGATGGGCGTAGCGATACGTTCGATGCCGAGGTGACGTCGGGCGATGCCGAGCTGGATCGCATCCGCTTTCAGGAGTCGATCACGCGTGGTCAGGCGAGCCTGGGCACGGGGATCGTGACGTTGAACTACGGGGGTGACGCGGATACGCGTGCTGAGGAGGTGCGTCTGCGTGCGGCCTCCCAGCGCGCGGAGTTGGAGGTGGGGGAGCTCAGTCTGACCGGCGATGGCCTGTCGGCGCAGGGCAGCGTGACCGGTCGCGCGGAGGGCATCGTGCGCTTGCGTTACTCCTACCTGGCTCCTGACGGGAGCCCGCAGGTCCATCTCGCGCGGGCCACTATCCAGGATGACGGTGACTGGGAGCTGGCCGATGACGAGGTCCCGCCCCAGCTCGCGCAGTGTGGGGGCTACCTGTCGATCCTGTTCACGGGCTTTTTCGAGCGGCGCATCCGCGGCGAGATGCTGGCCTACGAGCTCGACGCCGGCCAGACCCGCCGGCCCTGAGTCACTTGCCCTCCCGGAGGCGCGCAACTTGCCTTTGGGGTGGCGGAGGTATACGCTCGCCGCCTTGTAGTCCGGCTTGTGTAACGGCGGAGGCAGAACAGGATGAATGTGACACTAGCGGCGCGTAGGCGAAAGTCGTTCGGCGTCGCGCTTGTCTTCACGGCGCTAGTCGCCTTGGCTGCTGTCCCCGTTGTTGCCCCCGCAGCAACCCTCGATGTGATCGGCGAGAACGACTTGGGTGGTGGCGGGTTGAACGGCCAGGTCGCCACGATCGGGAACACGGCTATCGTCGCCTCGGGCATTCTCCAGGCAAGGAACTTTCATACGAGCTTCTACGATCAGACGTACACGTGCCCGCCGACGACCGTGAAGGTCGTGGACGTGTCCTCGCCGAGCGCGCCGCGCGTCACGGCGCAGATCCCCCTCCCTGCTGGCGCGGTCGCGAACGACGTCGCCGCCCTACGCGTCAGCACCCCCTCTTTCAGCGGTGATCTGCTGGCAGTAGCGCTCGCGCGCTGCAACGACGAGGCCGAGAACGGAGGCGTTGGCTACTACGACATCACGGACCCTGCTGACCCCGTGCTGCTGGGCCGCTACGAGGCTGACGCCAACCGCCCCAATCCCAGGGTGGATTGTGGGGGACCTCCCACTGGGAGCGGCCGATTCCCGTGCCCCTCGCAGGACCAGGTTGTCCTCGTCCAGCGGCCCGATGGACAGGTGCTGTCGCTGTCGACGCAACCCGGTTCCTCTGCAAGGCAAGGGCCAGGGCCTGACCCGGAGGGCCTCCGTGGAGATCTGCGCGTCGTAGACGTCACCAATCCGACCACGCCGACCGAGATTGGCTCCTATCCCAACGAGTTTCCCACGCCCGAGCGGCCTTCGGGGTTCAATGGCCAGCCCAACGGCTTCTCGAACAACGGCTGCAGAAACTTCGATGGCGCGGAGGGCGTGGGAACATATCCGGACGGCAGCAAGGCGTTGCTGCCCTATTTCGACCAGGGACTGCTCACAGTCGACCTGGCAAACCCCGGCGACCCGGGAACGCTTGGCCAGTATCAGTACTCTAGAGCCGACCGGGCCTTCGAGGGCAACGCCGCCTACGCTGACTTCGCGACGGTGGAAGGGCGTTCCCTGGCGCTTTTGGGGGAGGCAGACTGGATCGCGCCCAACTCGAGTCTTCGCATTGACGGGTCGAGTTCAGTTGCTGGTTCGAAGTTCGCCTGTGAGGCGATGTTCACGCTCTTTGACCCCGAAGACACCGCACAGGTCTACCGTAGGCGTTCACGGGGTGTCGTGGTGCTGAGCAGGAGTCCTGCGTGCCGCAGGG
>JANDLV010000003.1 GCA_024330185.1 Candidatus Siliceabacter maunaloa | reverse complement strand
TCAGCACGCCGAAGGGTGGGGGGAGAAATAGCGACCGAGAAGTGCGGAAAGGGAGATCTGGGGGTGGCTGGCTCGAATTGGGAAGCGCACACGACTCCTGATTTAGGGTATCCTAAGTGACCGGGTTCCCAGGAGGAGCATAGACCGCCTTGCAGGCCCAAGAAAACACGCTTGAGTACAGGGGGTTCGTGGCCGACCGCGATCTTTCGCGCGAGCTCCGCCCACCCGCGCTGACGACGCTTGTTGATCCCAACGGGTCGGGGGATGAACACCGCGCTGAACGCGTTCGCACCTCTGGTCAAGCCCGCGGCTGGGGGCGTCTCCAGGCTGCAACGCTCTCGCTCGTACGTCGTCTGGCGGACGAGCACGGGATCACGGTGGGGATGGTGTTGCACGACCTGAACCAGGCGCCTCCGACCGCATGGTGTTCCTCTCGGGCGGCCGCGTGATCGCGGTGGGGCGCCCGACCGAGGTGATGACGGCGAGATCATCGGCGGCGCGTTCGAGGTCGAGGTCATATCCATGCCGATCCCGTGACCGGGCGCCCGATGCGCCTCCTCGCCGGGCGTCCCGCCCACGCCGGGGCGAGTGGCCGTGACCCGTACCCGAACACGAAGGAACCATGACTGTGCGCACCTTTCGCCGTAGTCCCACATCGCTCGCGCTGCTGGCAACGCTCACCCTCTTCGCGGGGTGCGGGAGCGACGAGACCGAAACATCAGCTCGGACGGACCGTTCCGCGCAGCCGCGAGTGGTCGAGCATGAGTTCGGCTCGACTCGCGTGCCCGCCGAACCACAGCGGATCGTGACCATCGATTCAGGGGAGGTAATGGCCCATCTGCTGGCCTTGGGCGAGGAGGCACCGCTGGCGGCGGGCAGCTATTTCCCGCGCAGCGACGACCCCTGGCCCGCACTCTCAGCGCAGCAGACTGAGGGCGTCGAGACATTTGATCGCAACGAGCCACCGCTCGAGAGGATCGCCGCGCTGCGCCCCGACCTCATTATTGGCTCGGCCTTCTACATGGAGGAGATCTACGATCAGCTCTCCCAGATCGCCCCCACGGTCGGGGTCAACCAGTTCGGTGAGGGCGGCGGCCTTCGCACCGCGCTGACCCAGGTCGGTCAGGCGCTGGGCAAGGAAGGCCGCGCCGAGCAGGTGCTCACCGAGTTCGACGGGATGGTGGCCCGGACGCAGCAGGAGATCGACAACGCGGTCGAGACGGTTTCGGTGATCTCGGTACGTCCCGACTCGGTGCGGGTTTGGACCGACGGCCTCGTCGAGGCGCAGCTCGTCGAGGCGCTCGGGTTCGAGCTGACCCCGACGGCCGAGACCTTCGAGGGCCAATCGGTCGAGAGCGACATCGACCGCATCGACATCAGCCCCGAGCTCGTGTCGGAGATCGACGGCGAGGCGATGATCGTGCGCCAGCTGCCTGAGCAGGAGGACGAGCAGGCCCTCGAGGAGCTGCGCGACGGTGCTCTGTGGCGGAGCCTTCCCGCGGTGGAAGAGGACCGAGTGCTGGTGACCGGCACGCTGGACTTTACCGGCGGCGTCTTCGGATTCCGCCAGGCGGTGAGGGAGTACGCCGAGTTTCTCGACGGATCGGCCAGTGGGTGATCGACGGCGTGCAGTCCGCCGGGCGTTGCGGGCGAGGCGGCGGGAGGTGGTCGATCCAGGCGGTGTCCGACGGCATGGAGCGAAGCCGCTGCCTCGCCCTGCCGGCGCGGTTCGGCGCGGCGATCGGTCCTGATGGCGATCCCTTCTCGGCGACGCGACCGTCGCTCAAGGGGCGGACTCGCCGAGGAAGCGCTCCAGGTCGTCCAGAACCAGGTTGGCGGCCAGGACGTTGCCGTTGAACCACTGCTGACCGACCGCGTGCACGTTGTTCGAGCGAACCGCGTCCAGGCCTGGAACAGCGGGTCCTCGCGCACCTCGGCGATCTCCTGCTCGGGGTTCTCCTCGGCGGAGTAGACGAAGAGCGCGTCGGCGTCGCCCCAGACGGAACTGCTCGCGCGAGATCTGCAGGTTCGCCTCCCCGGCCTCGGCGGCCGCGCGCAGGCCCTGCGGCAGAGGCAGGCCCACGTCACGATAGAGGATGCTGCCGCTGATGCCCGGCAACTCGAAGCGCAGGTTCTCGCCGGCGCGCATGACCGCCACCGTGGCGGCCCGCGCACCGCCCAGCTCGCGTCCCAGCGCGCGGGCACGTTCCTCGTACTCGGCCAGCAGGCGGGCGTACTGCTCCCGCTCGCCGAGAACCTCGGCGACCGCGGCGCCGGTGGCCTTCCAGTTCCCCGTGCTCTCGCCGAACACGACCCCGACGGTCGGCGCGACCTGTGTGAGCTGCTCGTAGCTCTCCTCGACCTCCAGGTCGAGGCCGACGATCAGGTCCGGGCGCAGCGCGGCGATGCGCTCCAGGTTGAGCCCACTGGTCTGCCCCACGTCCTCGATGTCGCCAGGAAGCGGCAGGAACTCGTAGAGGACGGGATCGCCAACACCGATGGGCTCCACCCCGAGCGCCAGCGCGGTGTCGATGATGGATGGCCACGACGCGCTGCGGGTCGACGGGCACGTCGGTGGTTCCCAGCTCGTGGCGGATGGTCCGTGTCCGCGGTCCCTCGGGCTCGCCGTCGCTGCTCTGTCCTCCGCAGCCGGCCAGCATCAGCGCGCCGAGCGACAGCCCGCCGGCGACGAACTCGCGGCGCGTGCCTTCGTCGATGGGCTCCTCGAGCACGAAGGGCTCGACGGTGGGGGGTGGCTCGAGCGTGAGCGTCATGGATCCTCTTCGGGTGGGCGGTCTTCGCGGCCCAAACTAGCTTAGGGCAACCTAAGCACCCCCGCAGGGGTGGTCAAGCACGGCACCGCCGTTCGGGCCGGGCACGACGTGTCGCCACCCTGGGATGACCGATCAGCAGTATCTACGTGCGCCGAAAAATCATGCCTCGACGTGGGAGGGTACTTTTCCACCCAGGCCCTTAGGGCTCGTAGCTTTTCAACGCGGTGTGTTGGCGTTGGCGGGCGTCGGCGCGATCGTGTAGTTCCACTCTGGGTGGAACTCGTCGCCGGCCAGGTTGACCGCGGCCAGTTCGGCGTCTGAGACCTGGATCTTGGTGGGGTAGTCGCGCTCGTCGAGGCGGGCGTAGACCTTCAGGCCGGTGCGGGTCGTGGTCGCGGCGATCAGGCTGATGATCACCTCGAAGGAGACCAGCGGCTTGGCGCGCCAGTTGTGGCTGACAAAGCTCCAGAGTCGGTGCTCGATGCGGTTCCACTTGCTGGTCTCGGGTGGGAAGTGACAGACCGAGATCGCCAGGCCCGTCTCGTCGGCGAGGTTCTGCAGCTCGGTCTTCCACAGGCGGGTGCGGTTGCCGTTGGAGCCCCCGCAGTCGGCGGTGATCCTCAACGTCTTGGCGTCGGGGTAGCGCTCGCGCCCCAGCTGGTGCCACCAGGCACGGATGCTGGCGACCGAGAACTGGGCGGTCTCGTTGGTGATCCCGACGTTGACAAAGCCCTGGTTGGCGGCGATGTCCAAGACGCCGTAGGGGATCGCCTTGCCCAGCGCATCGCTGGGGAAGTCGTGCGTTTTGACCGCGATCGGCGAGCCCTTGGGGCGCAGCTCGCGCCCGCCGTTTTTGAACTCCCCGACCAACTCCTTCTTCTTGGTGTCGATCGAGATCGCCGGCTCGCCGGCCTGAAGCGCGGCCCATACGCGCTGGTTGATGTGACGAAACTGAGCGTCGCGGTCGGGGTGCTGCTTGCCCTCCCTGGTCTTCGCGTTGGCCTGCAAGCTGTAGCCCAGGCCGCGCAGCAGCCCCGCGACCGTCGTGAAGTGGGCCTCGTGGCCCAGCTCACCCAGCCCGTCAGCGAGGTTGCGCACGCTCTTGGCCGTCCAGCGAAGCGGGGACTCGGGATCGCCCCGACTATCGCCGTCAACGAGGCCCCTCAAGGCCTCCAAGAGCGCCGGGTTCTTCTCCGTGAGCGGCTTGCGGCCGCCGCCTGGGCGGCGCACGCGCCCCGAATCGAGCGTCTCCCCAGACGCGAGCTCGCGCAGCCCCTTGTGGATCGTCGTCGCCGAGATCCCCGTCCGCGCGCGCCACCGCCGTCACCCCGCCACGCGGATGCGAGCGTGCCTCGGCCGCGGCCCACAGCCGACGACGGCGCTCATCGAGCTCGGGAGCCAAAGCCCTGAACCGCTCGCCGATCGCGACCTCATCGATCACACCCCACAGTTCTACGTAACCCGCGCTACTCCTCCGCGTTATTTAGCTACGAGCCCTTAGCCCGGATCCACCGATCGGGGTGGCGGGGTGGGGTGAGTAGCGCGCGCGGTGGCTCGTGTGGGGTGCACCGGGCCGCTTGGAGGCGTCGTGGCCGGTGGTCGGGGTGTGATGGTGCTTCCGCGGAAGCGTTTCGGCGGGTTTTTGGGCTGCGGTGATCGCGCCCGGTGGGCGGAGGGTCATCTGGCTGGTTGTCTGCGGGCGGGAGGCGCTGTCAGGCCGCGGCGGGCAGCGCGCGGATGCGCGCGAGCGCTTCGATGAAGGCGTTGCGCCAGGGCCAGCGGGCCGGGAGATGCAGCGTCCAGCCGCGTGCGTGGCGGGTCAGGCGGCCGGGGATCTGGAGGAGTTGGCGGCGCAGGGTGCGCGCGGCGCGGACGGTCTTGTCGGCCAGCCCGAGCAGCTGCGTCCAGCGCAGCAGGTTGTGCGCCAGTGCGCCCAGGACGGTCCAGGCGCCGTTGGCGTGGAAGTGCCCGGAGGGGAAGTGCGCAAGCGCCTGGTCTGAAGAGAAAATCCCCGTTCAGGCCGCCACCTCCGCTTCCTCCAGGGTGACGGTGTGCCCGAGTCGTTCGAGCTGAGCGACGAGGCGCTTGGTGGCGCGCTGGGGGTCGCGGCGCTGGAAGTAGTCGCCGCCGGGGTCGGCGTAGGTCTGGCCGGTCTGGAGCATGTGCCAGGCCGCGGTGAGGATGGAGTGCGCGACGGCGGTGGTCGCGCGGTTGGCGCCGCGACGCACCCGGATGCGGGCGTATTGCGCGGCGAGGTAGGTGTCCTTGGTGCGCGCGGCGGCCTTGGCTGATTCGGTCAGCGTCTGGCGCAGCCACTTGGAGCCCTTGGTAGTGCGCCCCGAGCGACGCTTGCCGGCCGACTGGTCGTTGCCGGGGCACACGCCGGCCCAGGAGGCCAGGTGTCCGGCGGTGGGGAACTTGGTCATGTCAGCGCCGGTCTCGGCGATGATGACCTCGGCGGCGCGGCGCTGGATGCCCGGGATCGTGCACAGCAGCTCGACCTGGGCTTGGCCGAAAGGGCCGAGCTGTTCCTCGATCGCGGCCGAGAGGCGGTCGATGGCTTCGTCGAGGAAGTCCATGTGGGCCAGGATCTGCCCGACGATCAGGGCGTGCTTGGCGCCGAAACGCCCCTCGAGCGCCTCGCGCAGGGCGGGCAGCTTCTTGCGCAGCTGGCCGCGCGCGAGATCGGCCAGCACCTCAGGATCGGTGGTGCCCGTGACGAGCGCGTCGAGCATCGCGCGCCCGGACTTGCCCAGCAGGTCGCTGGCGACCGAGTCGAGCTTGATCCCGGTGTCCTGCATGACCTTGTGCAGCCGGTTGGCCTCGCGCTGACGGTCACGGATCTGCGCCTTGCGATAGCGCGTCAGGTCGCGCAGATCACGGATCGCCTTGGGCGGCACCAAGCTGGCCCTCAGCAGGCCGGCCTCGGCCAGCCGACACAACCACGCCGCATCGCTGACGTCGGTCTTGCGGCCGGGGACCTGCTTGACGTGGCGCGCGTTGACCAAGATCAGCTCGAAGTCGTCTTCGAGGATCGCCCAGACCGGCTTCCAGTAGACGCCGGTGGCCTCCATCGTGACCTGCGTGACGTGGTGAGCAGCCAGCCAGTCGCGCAGGGCCAGCAGACCCTGCACGGTGGTCGCAAACTGCGCGATGTGCTCCTCACGCCGCCCGCCCTCAGCGGGCACGCGCACGCACGCCGTCACGCTGGCCTTGTGCACATCAAGCGCGCCAGGGCGCTCGACGACAACCTCCATCCTGACCTCCCTGTTCGAACGACCGACACGGGCGTCGCTCGCCAGGAGCCTCGACTGCTGTCGAATCTGAAGGGCGGGCTCACAGGCACCAGTCCGGGGTTCCGGGCAAGGCTCCCACGCCAGACTTTGAACGGGCTCACAGGCACCAAGAACAAACGCGGCGGCGGCAAAGCGACCCAGCAAGGATCGCCGATTTTCATCCGCCCTGGGTGCCCGTCAGGGCATGACGACTTTGAGGTCGGCGATGACCTGCTCGACGACGGCGTGATCGCGGTGCTCAGCCTCCACCAGCGCGATCTCCTCGTCGCGATTGGTGATCAGACAGAAGTGGCGCCAGTCGGGCCACAACTCGGCTTGGGCTCCGAGCAGCCGAGTGCGGCGCACGACCAGCCGCCGGCCTGCATAGACGGTCTCGGCGATCTGCGCCTCGCCTTCTTCGGGGTAGTCGATCTGCTGCCAGGCGTTCTCGTCGATCGCCTCGACGGCCGCGCGGATGGTCTTGATCATCCGCACGCCGATCGAGTAGCGCCAGCCCGCCCGTTCCAGGCGCTCGAAGACCTTCGTGTTCCAGAACCCGCTGTCGGCGCGCAGCAGCTTCGTTCCGCTCGCGCCGGCACGCTCCACCCGCGTGATCAGCTCGTCGCAGAAGCGCAGGATCCCCTTCTGGGTGTTCGCCGAGCCCTTGCGCAGACGGATGTGCAGCGCCTCGCGCGTGTCCGCGCGGGTGGCCAGGATCGGGTGATAGCCCAACAGCCGCGTGTACCCGTAGGCGGCGCCCTGCTTCAGGCGCCCGCAGACCTCGCCGACGAAGCTGTCGACATCGATCACCAGCCGGCCGTCGCCCGGGCCGCCACCGGCCTGCCAGGCGCGCTCCAGCGCGCGGCCCAGCAGCGCGTCGAGCTGGCGCACGTGCCCGAACGTGAACGCGCGCAGGAACGTCCCCAAGGTCGACGGCGCCGGAACCCAGCCGCCCAACAGACGACGGGTGCGCCCCGCGCGCAGCACGTCGCAGTCGTCGATCGAGTCGGCGCCCAGCAGCATCGCGAACAGCAGCGCCATCACCTTGCGCCCGGCGTTGGCGCCCCCGGGCCGGTCGCGCCGCAGCCGCACCAGATCCCCGGCCAGCGCTTGGAGCCCGAGGCGCCCAGCGAGCGTCGCGACGAGCGCGACGCCAGCGTCGCAGACCACCCGCTCATCGTCGAAGACGACCTCGACACCGTCCAGTCCGACCGGCCCGTCATCCTGCACCATGAAGGTGACCTCCTGACGCAGGACGCGGCTGCCCGATACAGCCGCTTTCTTTCTGCTCAGGAGGTCATTCTTCGTTCCGGACCGGACGGAACCGCCCTACCGAACCGGTGGACCGAGGCTTAGTAGTGCTTTGTTAGGTGTCACTCGTCTTGGCGTGGGGGGTGGAGGTCGAGCTGGTCGATGTCGACGGGCTGGTTGCAGGTGTGGCAGCGGCCGTCCCAGCACTTGAAGATGGGCTGCAGCAGCAGCACCGCCTTGGGGAGTGTCAGGCCGGCCGCCGGGCTCTCGGGCATAGGCGCTCCAGGGTGAGAAAGCCGTGCGCGGCGGTGACCAGGGCGCGTGGTGCTGCCAGCCCAGGTAGGAGCGCCCCTCGTAGTGGTCGAGGCCCAACTCGCCCTTGAGCTGGCGGTAGTCCAGCTCGATCTTCCAGCGCAGGCGGGCCAGGCGCGCGAGGCGCTCGGGTGGGGTGTCGGCGGGCAGGTTGGCCAGCCAGTAGTCGATCGGCTGTTCGCGACCCTCGGGCCACTCGGCGATCAGCCATTCCTCGAGGCGGGCAGGGAGTGCGCTTGGCCCAGTCGTGCGCGGCCCTGACGCACACGAAGACGAACCGCGAGGTGGCGGGCTCGCCGTCGGGCCCATCGCGAAACGCGACGCTCTGGGCGCCATCTGGGCCGATCCGAGCGATCAGCTGGCCGATCGACTCTGGTTGGCGGTCGGGGCGCGGCCTGCTGGGCGGCCGGCCTCTGGCGCCCGTGCGCGCGGGCACCGCGAAGTGCGTCTCGGGCCCGAACACCTTGGTCTCGGCGCCGACGGCAAGCACGTACTCAAGCCCGCCGTCGTCAAGGCGCTCGCGCAGATCGGTGTTCTCACCGTAGGCTTGATCGCCCAGCACCGGCGCCGTGGGGACCTCCCACCCGGCGGCGCGCTGGACCAGCTCGACACCCAGCTGCGGCTTGGTCTTGAACTCCACCTCGGCGGGGATCTTCGCCCGCCGGCGACGCTCGGGGTCCTCACACCACTCCTCGGGCAGGTACAGCGCCCACCCCAACGGGACGGTCCCCTTCGCGCCGACCGCGTGGGCCGACACGCCGATCTGGCAGTTGCCGATCTTGCCCAGCGTCCCCGAGTACTGGCGCTTGCCCCCGGGCGAGTGCCGCCCGTCCTTGACAAACCCCGTGTCATCCAGCACCCATGCCTGGACGTCGATCGCCGGCGCGACGCGCTCGGCCACCCGCACCACCAGAGCCGGCTCCCACGGGCTATCGGCCAGGAACTGCTGCAGGCTTTGATAGTCGGCCTCCTCGCCCAGCCGAGCCACCATCGGCTCCAGCGACTTGCGCGGCCCCTGCTCGACCAGCCCGCGCAGATACAGCCCGCCGTTGAACACCTGCACCGGCCGGTTCATCGCCTCGCCCAGCACCTCGCCAGCAAACGCCTCCAAGCGCTCCTTGACCGCCGAGGGAGCATCCACCTCGGACCGCGAGTCCACCACCACAGACTCCATCATGCCTCCACGCGTCGGGTACCCATGACGCGCGAGGACTTCGCCGCACGACGGCGGACCCCTACCAACCAGCTAACAAAGCACTATTAGGGTGCCCTAACATCTTGGCGAGTTCCGTCGCGAAGCTCCCGAGACGGACGGAACGCGATCACTGACGACCATGACCGAGGGCGTCGCGCCGATGAGAGACAGGCCGATCACGATACGCGAGCCACAGCCGTTGCGGGACCGCGTGGGGCGTCTACTGGCTCGCAGGCGAACGTCACCACCGCGACCTGACCGTATGGGCGCCCGGCAGTCGCTCGACCACGACACCGACGTGGCGGTACAGGAGCAGCGCGCGCTCGAGCGCGCATGGCGAAGCTGAACGCCGGCGGTCCCGCGGCCAGGGGCCACCCCGAGCAGGCGTCAGCCACCCACTATCTCGGCGACATCGACCGTGACGTCGCCGAACGGCGGCTGCAGCCGCTCGCCGGCCTTGGCGTTCCGTACGCTCGCGTAGCCGGATGGAGACGGTTCGCGGTGCACGACCACCTCGCGCACGCGCCGATCGACGATCCAGTAGACCTCGACACCGGCGGCGGCGTAGGTCGCGGCCTTCTCCGCGTCGCGTGCGCGCGAGGAGACCGCGACCTCGACGACCAGAAGGGCGGTGTACGGGAGCGCGTCGCCCAGTCGCGGAACGACCATCAGGTCGGGCTCGTAGTAGCCGCCGTCGGGGATCCGGAAGGTGTCCTGAACGCGGACCGCGAGGTGGTCGGGAACCGAGCGAACGAAATGGCGGTTCAGCCACTCGACGCGGTTGGCGTGCTCGCCGCCGACGGGCGCCATATCGACCAGCACTCCTCCCTCGAGCTCCACGCGCGCCGTCTCCCCGAGGATCCCAGCATCGACCATCGCCAAGGCGTCCTCGAAGCTCAACCGATGGATGGGAGCCGACTGCGGCACGGCCATCGGGTCATCGTACGCGACGCCTCGTGCGCGTCGTTCGCCGGCCCGCTCTGCACTACGACCCCAGTCGCCGCGCCGCCGCTGAGCGTCTCAGGGTTGCTGAGCAGCTGGGTCGCTCGCCGTGGCGCTCAGCTCGCTGTCGCGCCGCCGTCCGCGTCGCCCCAACGGCACGCACAGCGGGGCGCCGGTGACGGGGTCGGGGACGACCTCGGCGTGGGTGTGGAAGACGGCGTGGACCATGGCGGCGTCGACGACCTCTTCGGGGGTGCCCTGGGCGTGGATCTGGCCGTCGTGCAGGGCGACGACGTGGTGGGCGTAACGACAGGCCTGGTTGAGGTCGTGCAGGACGATCACGATCGTGCGCCCCTGCTGCTCGTTGAGCTCGTCGAGCAGGTCGAGGACCTCGACCTGGTGGGCGAGGTCGAGGTAGGTGGTGGGCTCGTCGAGCAGCAGCACGCCGGTGTCCTGGGCCAGAGCCATGGCGATCCACGCGCGTTGGCGCTGGCCGCCCGACAGCTCGTCCAGCGGGCGGGCGCGCAGCGGCGTGGAGGAGGTGACCGCCAGCGCCCATTCGACCTGGGCTTGGTCCTCGCGCGACCACTGGCGCAGGAAGGACTGGTGGGGGTAGCGCCCGCGGGCCACGAGGTCCTCGACGGTCAGGCCCTCGGGGGCCACCGGCGCCTGGGGCAGCAGGCCCAGGCGCCGCGCGACCGCCTTGGTGGGCAGCCGCGCGATCTCCTGGCCGTCGAGCAGCACCGCGCCCGCGCGGGGCTTGAGCAGGCGCGCCATCCCGCGCAGCAGCGTCGACTTGCCACACGCGTTGGCCCCCACGATCGCGGTGATCGCCCCCGTGGGCAGCTCGAGGCTGAGCTCGCGCACCACGAGGTCGTCGTCGTAGGCCAGGGAGAGGCAATCGACGCGCAAGTCGGTCATGACGCGTTGACCGTCGGGGTGCCCTGCCTCTGGAGCGACGCGCGGATCTCGACGAGCGCCGCGTCGATCTCCTCGATGCGCCGCCGGGCGTCGGCCTCGCGGCCCACGACGGTGGCCACGATGAGGAAGTTCTCGCGCCAACCGCCGCTGAGCTCGGGCGCGACGGTGGGGGCGATCCGCGTGTACTGCTCGTAGAGCGGGTCGGGCTCGCCCTCGAAGCTCGTGGTCACGACCAGATCGGGGCGCAGCGCGGCGATCGCCTCGAGGTTTGGCTCGTCCGAGGAGCCGACGCGCTGCGCGTCGGCGAGGTAGCGGTCGGCCTGAGTAGAGCCCGCGCGGTTCGGGAGGACCGTCCCAACGACGGGAGCGCCGAGCGCGCTGAGGTCGGTCCCGAGCCCTGTCTGCAAGCACGACGAGCCGCCGCGGGTCGACCGGGACCTCGGTGCTCCCCCCGGGGTGGCGGATCGTCCGCGTGCGCGGTACGTCGCCGGCGGCCTGCTCGTCGTCGCCGCAGGCGGCCAGGCCCAGGACGGCGATCGCGGTGCCGCCGGCCAGGAACTCGCGGCGGGTGCCGTCGTCGACGGGCTCGACCGCGACGAGCGGCTCGGTGGCGGGGGGTCGAGCAATGCGGTGGTCATTGGGGGCTCCTCTGGTCGGTGGTGGTCGGGGTGGCGGTGCGGCCGCGCGTGGTGGTCGCGCGACCACAGATGTCGCCATGCGGCACCAGGTGTTGCTCCGGCGAGCTGCGCCCTTCGGCGAGGCCGCCAGGCATCCCCGGATCGCGATGCCCGCGGACGCCGAGCTCACGGTCAGCGCCCGCGGCGAGCAGGAGATCGCGCTGTCCGACCGGACGTTGGAGGCGCTGCGCGAGGTGCGCGTCGCCCGCTCGATCCAGCAGGGCGTCCTGTCGGCGACGCGCGACCTCGCCGCGAGCGGATCGTACGGGGCTCATCGCCTCTCGCTGACCCCTCTCACTGTGCCGGTCGCTGCGCAGTCGTCCGGGCTCGGGTCCTGCACCACGATCGCCATGTCGAGCGCCTGGAGGCGCTGCTGGGCATCGAGACCCTCTGGATCGCAGGGCCATGACGCTAAGCATGTCGCGTCTGCGAGCCATCGCAGGGCCGCCGGCTCGTCGCGCCTCCGTGGCAGCGTCTCGCTCACAGCAGCGCCGCCTCGACCTCGTCGAGGATCAGGTTCGCCGCGAGGACGTTGCCGCCGAACGCGCAGCCGCACGCCGTCGCATCAGCACCACGGCCCGCCTCTCGGCCGCGTGTCACGGAGCAGGCCTCTCGGATCCGGCAAGCCGCTCGAGGTCGTCCAGGACGCGCTGGGCCGCCCCGATGCCGATGCCGAGCCCCCAGATGTCGTCGTCGACGCGGGTGGCGGCGCCGCGGCGCACCGCGTCCAGGCGCCGCCACCGCGGAGAGTCGACGACGGCAGCCAGCTGCGTGTCGTTCTCGGGCCCAAAGGCGCTGTAGAGCAGCAGGTCGGCGTCGGCGCTGCTCACGCGCTCGCTTGAGATCTCCTCGAAGGTCTCCTCGGTGTCGCGCTGCGATGGGGGGCGGCGGGCGCCCACGTCGTCCAGCACGGAGCCGGCGAATGAGCCGCGTTGGTAGGCGCGGATCTCGCCGGGAAAGAATCGGATGAACCCGATCGAGCGCCCGTCGATCTGCTCGGCGATCCTCCCGGCCCGCTCGTCGTACTCGGCGAGCAGTGCGCGCCCGCGTTCCTCGCGGCCCAGCGCGCGGGCGTGCAGGGCGAAGTTCTCCTTCCACGCCACGCCCACCGTCTCGGTGAAGACGGTGGGCGCGATGGCCTGCAGCTCGTCGTAGATGTCCTCGTTACGCAGCCGGCTGGAGAGGATCAGGTCGGGACGCAGCGCGGCCACCGCCTCGAGGTTGGGCGCTTGGGTCGTCCCCACGAGCTCGACCCCCGCGGCCCGGTCTTCCAGGTACTCGAGTAGCCCCTCGCCCTCGATGCCCTCGGCCGCGCCTACGGGCGTCACGCCCAGCGCCACCGCGCTGTCGAGCTCGCCGGTGTCGAGGACGACGACGCGTTGGGGCTGTGCCAGGACGCGAGCGGTGCCCTTGGCGTGCTCGACGGTTCGGGTCTCCGTGGCCGCCGACGGCCCGGCCTCGCCTCCGCAGCCGAGCACGAGCACGACGGCGAGCAGCGAGAGGGCACAGGCGAGGCGGACCATCTCGAGTCAGCGCCGCCGTGGGACGAGCAGGGCGCCCGTGGTGGGACGGTCGAGGGGGAGGGTCATCGCGGCTCCTTGCGGTCGGTGGTGGATGGAGGGGGTCATGCGGTGCTCTCGACGGCGTGGGCGCGCTGGCAGTCAACGACGCGGTGGACCTCGAGGCTCAGGGGCTCGTCGTCGCCGCAGCCGTGGGGGCGCGTGGGAAGCGCCTCGAGGGCTAGGCGCAGCGCGTAGGCGCGCGTGCCCGCGCGCAGGTGGATGGTCTCGGGCTCGCCGCGGCGGGCGCTGCGGTGGTCGAGCACGGCGATGTCGTCGAGCTCGTAGAGGCCCAGGCGCCGGCGCAGATGGGCCTCGGCGACCTGCACGGCCTGCGGCGCGCCGGGGCGCCCGCGGTAGTGGTCGAGCTCGAGGTGGCCGGCGATCGCCGCGCCGACCACCCGCGGCGCCGTGGCGGGCACCAGGCGCCCCAGCATGATCCCGCGCGGCAGCACCAGCGCGCTGGCCGCGAAGCGACAGCCGCCCAGGTGGCTGCACTGCCACAGCGCGTCGCCCAGGGCGTCGTGCAGCGCGCGGGCGACCGGCCGTCCGATCTCCGCGCAGCACGGGTCGACCGTGCCGTGGGTGCAGGCCAGCACGGCGGACGCGTCGTGGGGCCGGGTGCCCGGCGGCGGCCGCCCGGCCGCCAGCGCGCCGAGGTCGAGCTCCAGCAGCTCGCGCGGGTCGGCGACCGAGCTGGTGTGGACCCATCCGTCGTAGTAGTCGGCGTAGGCCGCCAGCACCGTGCGCCGCCGCGGCTCGTAGCGGCCGGCGCGACGGATGAGCAGCAGCCGCACACCAAGCTCGTCGCAGACCTCGCGCAGCGCGGCGGGCAGGCACTCGCTGCGCCCGGCCCCGTATGGACCCCACGGCTGGGTCTCCTCGACGGCCAGGTAGGCCTGGGCGGCGGCCGGCGCCATCCCGTGCAGCGGCTCGCCGTTGCCGGCCGACAGGCGCGTGCAGGCGTCGGGGCGGCGGCTGATCATGCCGCGGCCTCCGCCAGCTCGCGCAACAGCGTGGTCGCGGCGTAGTGGTGGCCGCCGTTATAGACCGGCTGGGGCAGCGACAGCACCTGCGCGGGGAGGTCATTTGGGCGCCGCTGCCCGACGTCGGGCGCAAGGCAATGGTGGTCGACGCGCTGCGGGTCGTTGCCCTGGGTCTCTCCTAGACGAGCGGCGCGGCGCGTCATCGTGCGCTGGGCTCCCACACGGCCGCCTCGCAAGCGCAGGCCCAGACGAGCGCCGCCGGGGCACGGCGGATCGCGCGGCGCTGGGCGAAGCGCGCCTCGCAGTCGCCGCACACCACGAGTATCCGTCCGCGCTTGGCGTCATGGAACTTCCAGCCCTCGTCGAGCACGTCGCGCTTGCTCGCACCCCACCAGCACGCCTCGCAGGCGTCGCACACGTGGACCGGGGTGGTGCTCATGCCACAGCCCTCGCTTGAGGTCGATCTCGCCGGCGGGCGGGTGGGTGTCGGGTCATGGGATCCTCCGATCGCTGGGTCAGGCTCCGGCGCCCACCCGGTTGGCGCGCTGGAGCAGGAACAGGAAGTAGGGGGCGCCCAGTACGACGGTCACGATGCCCACGGGGAGCTGGGTGGGGGCGAGCACGAGGCCGGCGACGAGGTCGGCGGTGAGCACGAGGACCGCGCCGCTCAGCGCGGCGACGGGCAGCACGGCGGAGCCGGTGCGGTCGGCCAGGCGGCGGGCGATGTGGGGGGCGATGAAGGCCACGAAGCCGATCGGGCCGGTGGCGGCGACGGCGACAGCGGCCAGCGCGGCGCCCACGGCGACCAGACCGAGGCGCGCGCGGCCGACGCGCACGCCCAGCGCGGTGGCGGCGTCCTCGCCCAGGCTCAGCGCGTCCAACGAGCGGGCGAGCGCCGCGGCGAGGGGCAGCAGCAGCGCTAGCGCGACGCTCAGCGGCCCGACGTCGCTCCACGAGCGGCCGTTGAGGCTGCCCACCAGCCAGACGGTGGCCTGCTGGACGTCGGCCAGCTCGCCGCGCACCAGCAGGTAGGAGGTGCCCGCGCCGCAGGCGGCGGCGATGCCGATGCCCACCAGCACCAGGCGGTAGGGGGAGACCCCGCCGCGCCAGGCCAGGAGGTAGACCAGCGTGGCCGCCACGGTCGCGCCGGCCAGGGCGCCGAAGGGCACCAGCGTGCTGCCGGCGCCCAGGACGATGATGCCCACCGCGACCAGGGCCGCCCCGCTGGTGACACCGATGATGTCCGGCGAGGCCAGCGGGTTGCGCACCAGCGTCTGGAAGATGTGCCCCGACACGGCCAGCGCGCCACCGGCCAGGATGGCCACCAGCGCGCGGGGGAGGCGCAGCGTGAGGACGATGAACTCGTCGGCCTGGGCGCCCTGCCCCAGCAGCGTGGCCACCACCTCCCCCGGCGGCAGCGGGAACTCGCCGACGATCAGGGTCACACCGAGGACCACGAAGCCGGCCAGCGCCAGCCCCGCGCAGCACAGTGTGACGCGCAGGTCCAGCCGTCGGGACACCGCCAGCGGGCGGCCCAGGCGCAGCGTCACGCGGCCCCGCGCGGCCGGCAGGTCGTCGTGGGCTTGCGCCTGGACGCTCACAGCTCGGCCATCCGACGGCGGCGCACGAGCGCGATGAACACGGGAGCGCCGATCAGCGCCATGACGATACCCACCTGCACCTCGGCGGGACGGGCCACGACCCGCCCGACGACGTCGGCGACCAGGATGAGGATCGCTCCCAGCAGGGCGCTGTAGGGCAGCAGCCAGCGGTAGTCCGGGCCGACGATGGCCCGCGCGACGTGGGGCACGGTCAGCCCGATGAAGCCCACCGGGCCGGCCACCGCCACCGCGCCGCCGGCCAGCAGCACCACCCCTGCCGCGGCGCGCGCCTTGGCCCACGCCACCCGCTGGCCCAGAGAGCGGGCGACGTCGTCGCCAAGCGAGAGCGCGTTGAGCGCGCGCCCGGACGCCAGGCCCAAGACCAGCCCCACCGCGAGGAAGGACAGCGCTCCCGTGAGGACGTCGAGGCCGCGACCGGCCACCGAGCCGACCACCCAGAAGCGGAACTCGTCCAGCGTCTGGGCGTCGAGCACGATGATCGCCGAGGTGATAGCGCTCAGCAGCGCCGCCAGCGCCGCGCCGGCCAGGGCCAGGGTCACCGGCGTGCCGCCCGAGCGCCCGGCCGTGCCCAGGGCGTAGACAACCGTCCCCGCGATCGCCGCGCCGCCCAGCGCGAACCACACGTGTCCGGTCACCGTGGAGACGCCGAGCAGGAAGATCGCGCAGACCACGGCCAGCGCCGCACCGGCCTCGATGCCCAGGATGCCCGGGTCGGCCAGCGGGTTGCGCGTCATCCCCTGCATCACCGCGCCAGCGACGCCCAGGCTGGCACCCACCGCGATGGCCACCAGCGTGCGGGGGCCGCGCAGCTCGCGCACCACGACATGCTCGTCGGAGTTGTCGAACGCGATGAAGGCTCGCACCACCTCCTCGACGGGGATGGAGAGCGATCCCACGGCGATCGAGGCCAGCGCGGCGCCCGCCAGCGCGAGCGCGACGACGCCGAACCCGGCCGCCCGCGTCCACCCGCGCCCCAGGGCGCCCCGCCGGCGCGGCTCCGTGTCGGCGATGCCCGCAGCCGGGCTCCCCGTGGGCAGCGGATGCTCGACGGTTGCGGGACCACCCATGGTCTTAGGTATACCGAATTAGGGTTGCCTATGAAGGCAGGTAAGGCCCCGCCGAGGATCAGCCCGACGAAGTTCCCCGGGAGGGCGACGAGGTTTGTTCGTCCAATCCCGAGAGCCGCGAGTTGCCGGGAGCCTGATGTGATCGGCCCGACGGACGCCGCGCGATTCCTGACCGTCATCTTGTCTTGCAGCCGGACGAGAATGCTCCGGAGGTGGCATGTGATGACCGGCTGGGACTCACCGGCTCGGCAGATCGAGGCCTTCCGCGATGCCGTCCGGCGGAGCGGCTACAAGTGGGCCATGGGTAAGGCTAACCGCCAACGACGCGCGGCGAAGGTTCGTAGGCGCAAGCAGGCGAAGGGTTCGTCCCGCGCTCCGGGCGCCTGCGACAACCCGTCGTGGTCCGGTACCCGCGGCCGACCGTTCGCATCCGGTGATCCATGGTTCACGCCCGGTGACCGATTCCTCATCGCCGTACAGGCGGAGCAGTCGGATAACGCCGCGCTTGCCGCCCGGGCCGTCGCCGTGCTCGCCGGCGAGGCGCCGGTCCGGGTCGCCCGGGAGGTGCTCGAGCGCGTCGAGACCCAGATCGGCGCGCTGTGGGAGGACGGGTGGGAGCCGGCCGACATCGACCGTCTCGTCGCCCGTCGCCTGGGGCGGACCGAGGTCGGCCTCGCCCGCTGGGTCATCGCCTCCCAGGCGGGGACCTACGAGAACCTCGGCCGGCGCGCGGCGCCGGCGTGGATGGCTCAGCTCGAGCGGATCGAGGCCCGACGCGACTGGTCACCGGGTACCACCTACCTCCGTCAGCTCGGCGGCGAGTGGCCCGAGGCCTTGAGTGCGGCGGTGCGGCTGATGGCGCTCCTGACGTCGCTACCTCAACTGCCACAGCTGGTGGATCCGCCGTCACGCTGGCGCACCGGCGGGCACGTCGATGCCGCCACCTTGCCGCCCTCGGTACTGGGCAAGGTCCGGGCGCTGTTGGCCAAGGCCGAGTCGACCACCTTCGACGCCGAGGCGGAGGCGCTGACGGCCAAGGCTCAGGAGCTGATGGCCCGCCACCGCATCGACCGGGCACTGCTCGAGGCCGACGCCCCCGGGCCCCGGTCGACCCCGGTGGGACGGCGCATCGCGGTCGACGACCCGTACGCCGATGCCAAGGCGGTCCTGCTCGCCGGGATCGCCGCCGCCAACGGCTGCCGGGCGGTCTGGTCGAAAGGCCTCGGATTCACCACCGCATTCGGCTTCGCCGACGAGCTCGACGCGGTCGAGGAACTGTTCACGTCACTTCTCGTCCAGGCCACCATGGCGTTGCGGCGAGAGGGCTCGAAGCACGACCGGTACGGGCGCAGCCGCACCACCCGATTCCGGCGCTCGTTCCTGGTGGCCTTCGCCACCCGCATCGCCCGGCGTCTGTGCGACACCGTCGCAGCGACCGTCACGGCCGCCGGCTGCGAGACGGGGACCGCTCTGGTACCCCTACTCGCCGAGCGCGACGCCGCTGCCGAGCGGGCGGCGGAGGCCGCCTTCCCCGAGATGGGTTCGTTCTCGCCCAGTGCCACCGACGGTGAGGGGTGGTACGCCGGAACCCTCTTCGGCGACGTGGCCGATATCGGCGGTGGCGGCGCCATCGAGGGCGCCGGCCAGGTCGCTTGACGCTCGGCGCAGCTGCCAAGGCGCGTGTCCTCGACGAGGAGCGCTACCGCCGCCTCCAGCAGGAGGCCGACGCGTCGGGCCGGTCGGTCGCGGCGATCATCCTCGACGCGATCGACGCCCGGCTGGAGGAAGTGCGGATCGACTCCGGCGCCTCGTCTGGCGCCAGCGGTGCTGTCGCCGATCCGTGCCCTCGGCGCCTGAGCCCGGTTCCGCCTGTGGCGCAGCCGCCGCGAGAATCGGTGCATGCAGGCTCAGCTGCTGCTGTTGACCAGCCCGCAGAGCAGCCAGCGCAGGCTGGCCGCCTGCAGCTCGCCGTCGTGCTGGATCGAGCGGTGATGGCCGCCGGGCACGCGGATGAACCGGCTGCCCGGCGCGGCGGCGTGCAGCTCGGCCGAGACGGTGACCGGGACCTGCTCGTCGCCCTCGGCGTGCAGGAGCAGCAGGCGCTCGCCCAGCGCCGCCGCGGCGGCGAGCTCGTCGTGCTCGCCGGCCAGCGCCTCGAAGCCATCGGCGTCGGCATGGAAGGCGAAGCGCCCCTCGCGCACGCCGCGGCGCAGCCCCGAGCCGGTCGCCGGGCAGATGGCCACGACTGCGGCGGCCCGCGCGGTCTGCGCTGCGCAGAGCGCCAGCCATCCACCCATGGAGGAACCACGCAGGGCCACCGGCCCGCCGCCACAGGCTTCACGCACGCGGCCGGCCATCGCCGCCACATCGCTCAGCGCGCCGGCGCCCAGCGCTCCCTCGCTGTCGCCGTGCCCGCGCAGGTCGAAGCACAGCGCGGCCGGGCCCGAGGCCGCGGCCAGGCGCGCGAAGTCATAGTGGCTCTCCTTGGCCGAGTCGGCCCCGTGGAGCACGACCAGCCCGGCCGAGGGCGGGCTCTCGGGCAGAAACAGAGCGTAGGCCAGGCCATCGCGCCGGGCGAGCTCCGCGGGTAGCAGCGCGTCGTCGGGGCGGTAGCCGGCGGGCATGGCCCGGCATACTCCCCGACTTCCCGTGTCCGCCGCCACGACCTCCCGCCAGCTCTCCCACGTGTGGCCCACGCACAGCGCGCTGGACGAGCGGGGGGTGCTGCAGGTGGGTGGCTGCGACGCCCTGGAGCTCGCGCGGGAGTTCGGGACGCCCGCCTACGTGGTGGCTGAGGGCGACCTGCGTGAGCGTGCGCGTGCGTTCCGCGACGCCTTCGCTGTGCGCCACGCCGGGCGCAGCGAGACCTTCTTCGCCTCCAAGGCCTTCCCGTGCACCGCCGTGCTGCGCATCCTGGGCGAGGAGGGGCTGGGCTGCGACGTGGCCTCCTCCGGCGAGTTGCACCTCGCGCTGCGCGCGGGCTTCGCGCCGGAGCGGATCCTGCTGCACGGCAACGCCAAGTCGGCCGCCGAGCTGGCCATGGCGCTGGACGCCGGCATCGGGCTGATCGTGCTCGATGGCCTGGACGACCTGGAGCGCACCGAGGCCCTGGCGCGCGAACGCGGCGTGCGCCAGCGGGTGCTGCTGCGCGTCACCCCGGGAGTGCGCGGCGACACCCACGACAAGATCTCCACGGGCCAGTCGGACTCCAAGTTCGGGCTGTCGCTGGGCGACACGCGCCGCGCGATCGACCGCCTGGCCGGCTCTGCGGCCCTCCAGCTCGACGGGCTGCACCTTCACATCGGCTCGCAGATCCTCGACCTCGAGCCCTTCCGTGCGGCCATCGCCATGCTCCACGGCCTGGGCGATGACCTCCCCGTGATCGACGTCGGCGGGGGGCTGGGCGTCGCCTACACAGCCGCCCACCAGGTGCCCTCGGTCGAGGACTACGTCGACGCCAAGGTGGGGGCGGTGGAGGAGCACCTGGGCGCGGGCAAGGTGATCCTCGACGAGCCAGGGCGCGCGCTGACCGCCAACGCGGGCGTGACCCTCTACACCGTCCAGACGGTCAAGCGCAACGTGTCCACCTGGGTCGCCGTCGACGGGGGCATGGCCGACAACCTGCGCCCGATGCTCTACGGCGCGCCCTACGAGGCCGAGGTGGTGGGCCGCCACGGCGGCGAGGCCGCGTGCAGGCTGGCCGGCAAGCACTGCGAGTCGGGCGACGTGCTGGTCCACGACGCCCATCTGGCCGACCCTCGCCCCGGCGACGTGGTCGCCATGCCCGCCACCGGCGCCTACGGCCACGCTATGGCCAACACCTACAACGGGGTCCCGCGCCCGCCGGTGATCCTGTGCCGCGACGGCGACGCCCGCGTCGCTGTGCGCCGCGAGACCCTGGACGACCTCCTGGCCCGCGAGGCCTGACGTCGACCTGGGTGACCGGTATGCTCGCCCCATGGTCAGAAAAGTGACCGCTACCGAGGCGAAGGCTCGGATCCTGACCCTGCTCGACGACGTGGCGGCCGGCGAGGAGCTCGAGATCACCAAGCACGGCCGCGTCGTTGCGCGCCTGACGCCGGCCACCGGCCCCCACGCGCTGCGGGATCGCTTCGCCGGGATCGCCGTCAGTGCGGTCGACGACGAGGAGTTGTTCGGCACCGGCGTCGCCTGGGACGCCGGGTGAGCAGGGTCCTGCTGGACACCCACGTCGTGCAGTGGTGGTCGGCCGAGCCGGCCCGGCTGAGCGCCCGCGCCGCGGCACTGCTGCTTCGGGCCGACGAGCTGGCCGTCGCCGCCATCACCTGGTTCGAGCTCGCCTGGCTGGCGCGCAACGAGCGCATCATCGTCGCCATCCCGATCCGCTCGTGGCTCGATCAGCTCGCGGCCCAGGTGCAGACGATCGCCATCACGCCGGCGATCGCCGACACCGCCGTCAGCCTGCCCGCGTCGTTCCCGGGCGATCCCGCCGACCGGCTCATCTACGCCACTGCCGTCGAGAACGGCCTCACGCTCGTGACCAAGGACGGGCGGCTGCGCAAGCAGGGCCGCTCGGTGGCCGTGTGGTGAGCGCCCCCGGTCAGGGCGACTTCCGTGTCGGCCTGCTGGGCCACGGGACGGTGGGCGGAGCGTTCGCCACGCTGCTCGAGCGGCGCGCCGGCGAGATCGAGGCCACCACCGGGCTGCGTCCCCGCGTCGCCGGCGTGCTCACGCGCTCACGGGGCGACTTCGCGCAGATCCTCGCCGACAGCGACCTGATCGTGGAGGTCATGGGCGGCGTGGACCCCGCACGCGAGCACGTCCTGGCCGCGATGGCCGCCGGGCGCCACGTGGTCACCGCCAACAAGCAGATCCTCAGCCGCCACGGCGAGGAGCTGTGGGCGGCGGCGCGCGAGCACGGGGTGCAGCTTCGCTTCGAGGCCGCGGTGGCCGGTGTCGTGCCGGTCATCCGGGTGCTGCAGGAGTCGCTGGCCGCCGCGCACGTCGAGCGCCTGCACGGCATCGTCAACGGCACCACCAACTTCATCCTCAGCGAGATGGCCCGCACCGGTGCGCCCTACGCGACGGTGCTGGCCGAGGCCCAGCGCCTGGGCTACGCCGAGTCGGACCCCACCGAGGACGTCAGCGGCGAGGATGCCGCGGCCAAGATGGCCATCCTGGCCCGCCTGGCCTTCGCGACCCCGGTCCACCTCGACCAGGTGCGCTTCGAGGGCATCGAGCACATCGCTCCCGACGACCTGGAGTACGCCCGCGAGCTGGGCCTGAGCCTCAAGCTCATCGGCACGGCCGAGCGCGTCGACGGCGGGCTCAACGTGCGCGTGCACCCCGCCTTCCTGTATCCGGGTCACCCACTGGCCAGCGTCAACGGGCCCTACAACGCGGTCACCGTGGAGTCGCCCGACATCACCGAGATCACCATGTCCGGACCGGGCGCGGGCGGCCCACAGACGGCCAGCGCCGTGCTGGGCGACGTGATCAGCGCCATGATCCCGCCCGCCTCCACCCCCGAGCCGACGGCGTCGCTGGAGGTCGTGCAGGACGTGGCGTCGGCCTTCTACCTGCACCTCGAGGTCGCCGACCGCCCGGGCGTGCTCGCGCAGGTCGCCCAGGTGCTGGGCATGCAGGGGGCCTCGATCAAGTCGGTCGTGCAGAAGGGGCTGGGGGAGAAGGCCCGCCTGGTGATGGTCGTCCACCCGCTGGCGGAGTCGCGCTTCTTCGCCGCCCTGGAGCTCATCGCCCGCCTGGAGTTCGTCCGCGCGCGCCCCCGGGCGATCCGGGTCATCGAGGAGGAGTTCACCTGAGCCGGGCTGATGAGGGTTTCGAGGCCGGCGCGCGCATGATCGAGGCGAGGCGTGGCGAGGCGGGGTGGGGAGGCGCATGCTACGGTATGCGCATATCCGCCCTGACCCGACGTACCCAGCTCTTGCTCGACGAGGAGCGCTACCTTCGCCTTCAGCAGGAAGCTGACGCGACCGGAAGATCAGTGGCGGCGATCATCCGCGACGCCATCGACGCGCGGCTGGAGGAGGTGAGCCGTGGTCGCCAGCGGCGTGTCGCGTGGCAGGGCCTGCTCGACCAGCCCGCGCCGGCGTATGAGCGCGAGCCCGACTGGGACGACGTGAAGGACGACCTCTACGACGCACGATGGCGGCGGATGTATCCGCAGGGGCCGTGAGACGCTTCCTCTACGACACGAACGTGTTCGTCTACGCCTTGGGCGCCAAGCATCCCTATAGAGAGCCATGCCGTGCGCTGGTGGCCGGCCAGCGTGACGAACTGGTTCGTGGCGAGGCCAGCACCGCGTTGGTCCAGGAGTTCTGCCAGCAGCGCTGGCGACAGACGCGGCACCGAGGTCGATCCGCCTCCGACGCTGCGGGTCTTGCAGCCGCGCTCATCCTGCACGAGGTGACGCGGTCTGACCTCACCGCAGCCCTCGACCTCTACGCCGGCCACGACCGGCTCGACCCGCTCGATGCGGTCTACGCCGCCGCGGCCCTGAACCGTGGCATCGACGCGATCGTCAGTGCCGACCGCGCCTTCGACGGCATACCGGGGCTCGAGCGCGTCGACCCATTGGACGCCGCCGCGATCCGTGCCCTTGGCGCGTGAGCGACCGTCTCCTCGTGTGTTCTGCGGTCCTCGCGGGGAACCTCAGGACATCCGCGCGTAAACCACCAAGGAGATCCATGTCCCGAGACGCCAACATCGCCACGCAGGAGCAGGCTGCCGAGAAGATCAACTCCGGCGACCTGGACGCAGGTGTCGACCAGCTCTTCGCGCAGGACGCCGTCGACCACGACCCCGCACCCGGGCAGGGACCCGGCCGCGAGGGTTTTCGCACGTTCTTCAAGACACTGGGCGCTGCGTTCCCCGACGCCCACATCGAGCCCGCCCACATGGTCGCCGACGACACCCATGTGGTCATCGCCTACACGTTGACCGGCACCCACGACGGCGAGTTCCAGGGCATCGCGCCCACTGGCAAGAGGATCGAGGTCCGCGGCGTTCAGATCGGGCGCTTCGAGAACGCCCAGATCGTCGAGCGCTGGGGCAGCACCGACGAGCTGGGCATCATGAGCCAGCTCGGCGCCGAGCCCAAGCAGGGCCTGGGCGACAAGATGGCCGGCAAGCTGAAGTGACGTCGCCGGAGGTCCGAACTTGAGAGGACCGAAGGCGAAAGCCTTCTCCCGCCCCCGCGGCCCTCTCGCGTAGGGTCCGCGGGGTGTCCGGGCTGATCGAGCGCTACCGCGACGAACTCCCCTTCGCCTCCGCCGACCCGGTCGTCAGCCTGGGGGAGGGCTCGACGCCGCTCGTCGAGGCGCCAACGCTGTCCGAGCGCGTCGGCGCCCGGGTGTGGCTGAAGCTGGAGGGGGCCAACCCGACGGGCTCGTTCAAGGACCGTGGCATGACCTGCGCGGTGTCGGCCGCCGTGCGCGAGGGCGCCGAGGCGATCATCTGCGCTTCGACGGGCAACACGGCGGCCAGCGCCGCGGCCTATGCGGCCCGCGCCGGGCTGCGCGGGGCGGTCATCGTCCCCGAGGGACGCATCGCCACCGGCAAGCTCGCCCAGGCGCTCATGCACGGGGCACGCGTCGTGGCCCTGCGGGGGAGCTTCGACGAAGCCCTCGCGCTGGTGCGCGAGCTGGTTCAGCTGCACCCGATCGCCCTGGTCAACTCGGTCAACGCCTTCCGCCTGGAGGGTCAGAAGACCGCCGCGTTCGAGATCCTCGACGAGCTGGGCGAGCTGGACGCCCTGTGCGTCCCCGTGGGCAACGCGGGCAACGTCACCGCCTACTGGAAGGGTTTCCGGGAGCGCGGCAGCGCGCCGCGCATGTTCGGCTTCCAGGCCGCCGGCAGCGCGCCGCTGGTCCATGGCGCGCGCGTGGCCCACCCGGAGACCGTGGCCACCGCCATCCGCATCGGCAACCCGGCGCGCTGGGAGGAGGCCATGGGCGCCTTCACCGCCTCGCGCGGCGCCGTGCGGGCGGTCAGCGACGAGCAGATCCTCGACGCCTACCGATTCCTGGCCTCACGCGAGGGGGTCTTCTGCGAGCCGGCCAGCGCCGCCTCGGTGGCGGGCCTGCTGGCCCACGGTCCGGGCGACGCGCGCTCCGTGGCCTGCGTGCTGACCGGCCATGGGTTGAAGGACCCCCAAACCGCGCTGGATCAGGCCGGGGCGGTCGTGCCCTGCGAGCCCGAACTGCTCGCCGTGGAGCGCGCCGTCATGGACGAGGCGACCGCCCCCGCCGCACGCGCCGGCTGATGCAGCGCCGTCGCCTCGTGCGCGTACCCGCGTCGACGGCCAACCTGGGGCCGGGCTTCGACGCCTTCGCCGCCGCCCTGGCCCTGCACGTGGAGCTGGAGGTGACCGAGACCGGGACCTTCGCGGTGGAGACCGACCTGGCCGTCGCCCGCGATCGGCGCAACCTCGCCGTCCGCGGCTTCGCGGCGCTGCACCCACCCGACGACTTCACCTTCGCCATCCGCTCCACCGTTCCGCTCTGCGGCGGGCTGGGGAGCAGCGCAGCGGCCTACGTGGCCGGCCTGCTGGCCGCCGACTCCGTGTTCGAGCTGGACGCCGACGTGCTGGCCGAGGCGACCACGCTGGAGGGCCACCCCGACAACGCGGCCGCGGCGCTGATGGGCGGCGTGGTCATCTGCGTCCCCAGCGGGCCCGCGCGACTGGACCCGCCCCCCGAGCTCGAGGCCCTGCTCGTCGTCCCCGATGAGCCGGTGCGCACCAGGGAGGCACGACAGGCGCTGCCCCGCGAGGTGCCGATGGCCGACGCGGTGCACAACCTGGCCCACGCCGCGCTGTTGACGCTGGGCCTGGAGCGCGGCGACTGGGACATGGTCTCGCGCAGCCTCTCCGACCGGCTGCACCAGCCCTACCGGGCTCACCTCTACCCCCGCTCGGCGGCACTGCTGGAGCGCGCCCGAGAGCTCGGTGCGCTGGGGGCCACGGTGTCCGGCGCGGGCCCCACCGTGATGGTGTGGTGCCACTTCCACCAGACCGGCGGCCTGGTCGAGGCACTGCGCAGCGAGACCGACGGCTGGGCCCACGTCATGCGCGTCGCGTTCGAACCTCATGGGGCCGCGGTGCGCGAGCTGTAGCAGCTGCGCAACGCGGGTCGCAAAGAGAATCCCACGAAGGAGCCGGGAGTCCGTATGTTCTGCGTGACATAGCTACTCGTGTCACTGATGACGGAGTCGACGAATCCACTGGAGGGAGGTCTGGTCGCAGCGGTCGAGCTGGGCTGGCGGGTCGCCGAGCTTTACGCGCTGGTCGACGACACCGGCGAGCCCTCGAGCGACACGCTGCTGCCGGCGCACAGCAGCCTGGAACCCGCGGACCAGGTCGAGCTCCAACTGCGGGCCGCGGCTGGGGACGCGCGCCGGGCGGGGGTCCGCTCCAGGAGCGCCTCGCTCGAGCGGCTCGTCGAGTGCGCGCGCGAGTCGCCGTCTTCGCGAGAAGCAGCGGAAGCGTTTCGCACGGAGCTCCGACGGTGCCACATCGAGATCGAGAAGGATCTGTGGGCAGCCGACGAGGGGGCGGGCAAGGCGTATGAGCTCGGAAACGGACTCTCCGACACCTACAGCCGGGTCTGCCGCTCCTACCGCCATCCACAAGAGGCTCCATCGGTCGCCTGGCGCGACGTCTTCTGTCCTGAGCGGATCGAGCGGCTGAAGAAGCTGCTCGACGACCTGCAGTCTCGACTCAACGCCGGTGGGGTGACCGTCGTGCGGGAGCAACTCGATCTCTGGTGCCGGGAGGTTCCGCGACGTATCGAGGTGCGCGGCGTTCCTCCGGTTGAGGACGTTCGCGGCGCCCTGCGGCGCCAGACGGTCATCTGGCGGCAGCTCGTCGGCGGCGACAAGCAGCCTGAGGCGTATCTCGACCGTGGTGCGCGCGCCGAGCTGCGCGGCGAGCTACGCGAGATGGTGTGGAAACGCTATCGGCACTGGATCCTCCCTATGACCGCGATCCTGTCCGCCCTCGTCTTCATGTCTGAGCAGATCGTCGACTGGTACGAGAAAGGCGGCCTGAGCAGCGGCGCCGTGTCCGCGCTCGTGGCCTTCGCGGGCTCGGTCGGGATCACCAGGGCGTCGGCCTTGCTCGCCATACGCGGCCGTCTGCATCAGTGGTCGGAGCTGCTGTGGAACCGGGCGGTCGCACAGAAGGTGACCAGCGTGACCTTGACTCTCGATGATGTCCTGTTGCCACCTGACCCCCGGCAGAAGGCGGTCGTCGAGGCTGCCGGACGCTTGGGCAAGCGTGTCAAGGAGGCGGTCCTCGCCCGCCGCGAGCCGGCCAGCCCGTGACGATGGCCAGTGAACACTTCGACGCTGTCGTCGTCGGCTCCGGGTTCGGCGGCTCGGTCACCGCGCACCGGCTCGCGGAGGCCGGCCGGCGGGTGCTCGTGCTCGAACGCGGGAAGCCGTATCCGCCCGGGTCGTTCCCGCGCAGTCCCCTCGGGTTGAAGAACAACTTCTGGGACCCGAGCGCGGGCCTCCACGGCATGTTCGACCTCTGGTCGTTCGAGGGGCTGGAGGCGCTCGTGGCCAGTGGGCTGGGTGGCGGCTCGCTCATCTACGCCAACGTCCTGATCCGCAAGGACCCGAAGTGGTTCGTGCGCGAGGAGCCCGGGCCCGGCTACGAGCACTGGCCCATCACCTATGAGGATCTCGAGCCCCACTACGAGCGTGCCGAGGCGATGCTCGGCGCGACGCCGTACCCGTTCGACCGGGCGCCCTACGACGCCACGTCGAAGACGATCGCCTTCAAGGCCGCGGCCCAGGAGCTCGGGCGCGACTGGTTTGCGCCCAACCTGGCGGTCACCTTCGCCCCGGAGGCGGGGGCCGAGCCGGTGCCGGGGGAGCCGATCCGGGAGTCGCGCCCCAACGTCCACGGGCGGACGCGGCAGACCTGCCGTCTTGTCGGGGAGTGCGACATCGGATGCAACTTCGGGGCCAAGAACTCGATCGACTACACGTACCTGACCGCCGCCTGGCACGCCGGCGCGGACATCCGCACCCGCTGCGAGGTGCGGGCGTTGGAGCCCCGCGACGAGGGCGGATACGCGATCCACTTCGTCACCCACGGCGCCGACGGCGAGGGCCGGCCGACCGACACGAAGGGGCTGGCACGGACGACGGTCACCGCGGACCGGCTCGTCCTGTCGGCCGGGACGCTGGGCTCCACGTACCTCCTGCTGCGCAACCGCGCCGCCTTTCCCGGGTTGAGCCCCGCCCTCGGAACGCACTTCTGCGGCAACGGCGACCTGCTGACCTTCGCGGTCCGCTGCACGCAGACCGACGATGGCGCCGTGCGCAAGCCGCGTGTGATCGACCCCGGGCACGGTCCGGTGATCACTAGCGCGATCCGGGTGCCCGACGAGCTGGACGGTGACGGTGACGGGCGGGGCTTCTACCTCCAGGACGCCGGCTTTCCCGAGTTCGCCAACTGGCTGCTGCAGGCGGCTGACACGCCTCGCGTGATGCGGCGCGCGGCGCCCGGCATCATCGCCGGGTTCGTGCGCGGCTTCTTGCGCCGCGACCGCGACACGTCGCTGGGCGGGGAGGTCTCGAAGCTCTTCGGCGACTGCGGGCTCTCGGCGGGCGTCCTCCCGCTGCTCGGGATGGGCCGCGACGTCCCGGACGGGCGCATGACGCTGCGCGACGGCGACCAGCTCCAGGTCGACTGGCGCAAGCACGGCCGGTCGGCCGAGTACTTCGACCGCGTGCGCAAGCTCTCCGAGGAGGTCTCGGACCGGTTGGGAGGGACGCTCCTGGACAACCTGCTCTGGCATCTCAACCGGGTGATCACCGTGCATCCGCTCGGCGGCTGCCCCATGGGGCGCAACCGGGATGAGGGGGTCGTCAACGCCAACGGCGAGGCGTTCGGCCATCCCGGCCTGCACATCGCCGACGGATCGGTCATGCCCGGCCCCGTCGGAGCCAATCCGAGTCTCACGATCGCGGCGGTCGCGGACCGCTTCGCCGACGCCATCCTCGAGGGCCGGACCGCCGATCTGGCGCGTCCCCGGCCGCCCCGGAAGAAGGCCCCGGTCGGGGCGCCCGAGCCGTCCGCCGACCCCACCGCCCCGGTCGAGGCGCACCGCGGCGTCTCGGTCGCGTTCACCGAGGAGATGAAGGGCTTCGTTACCTTCGGCGAGGAGGAGTTCGACCGCGGGTATCGCGAGGGGAAGCGGACGGAGACCCACTTCATGTTCCGCCTGAAGATCACCGCGGACGACGTGGATGGCTTCGTGGCCGACCCCGACCATGTGGCGCGTGCACAGGGCCACGTCCGCTGCGACGCGCTCGGCGGAGAGCTGATGGTCCAGCGGGGCATCTTCAACCTGTTCGTGAGCCACGGGGGGAGCAAGCGCGACAAGCGCATGCTCTACCGCCTGCACTTCGCCGATGACAGCGGCCATCCGTTGACCATGACCGGCTTCAAGGTCGTCGAGGACGATCCTGGCATCGACAACGTCTGGGCTGACACCTCGACGCTCTTCACCCGCGTGCTCGCCGGGCACGTAGAGGCGGGCGACGACGACGCTGCCCAGATCGTCGCCTCGGGGGTGCTCCACATCGAGCCGCTGGACTTCGTGAAGCAGCTCACCACGTTCGACACCGAGCCCGACGGACGGCTCGACGCCGTCGCACGGTTCGGCGCGCTGTTCGCGGGCGACCTCTGGGAGGTCTACGGGCCACGCGGGAAGGGGTCCCCATGAACGCCAACGGCCACGCCGACCGGGTCGTGCCGTTCACGGCCGGCGATGGGCTGGAGTGCAACCTCATCCACGTCACGGGTGGCCACGCCCCGGCCAAGGGGCCCGTGCTGCTCGTCCACGGCGCTGGCGTACGGGCCAACATCTACCGGGCCCCCAACCGCCGGACGCTCGTCGATGTCCTCGTCGACGAGGGCTACGACGTGTGGCTCGAGAACTGGCGGGCCAGCATCGACATCGCACACAACCGCTGGACGCTCGATCAGGCGGCGGTCTTCGACCACCCCCACGCGGTGCGCAAGGTGGTCGAGGAGACCGGCGCCGACGACGTCCAGGCGGTGATCCACTGCCAAGGCTCGACGAGCTTCGTGATGTCGGCGGTCGCGGGGCTCGTCCCCGAGGTCAAGACCGTCGTCGCCAACGCGGTGACCCTCCATCCGGTCGTGCCGCGGCTCGCGGAGGCCAAGCTGCGCGTGGCGATCCCCCCGGCGGCCCGCGTTCTGGGCTACCTCAACCCCGGGTGGGGCGTGAGCGGCGCACCGTGGATCCTCCCAAAGCTGCTCCACGGGTTCGTCCTGGCGACGCACCGCGAGTGCGACAACGACGTCTGCAGGCTGGCGAGCTTCACCTACGGGGCGGGATTCCCGACGCTCTGGCGCCACGAGAACCTCAGCCCCGAGACCCACGAGTGGCTCAAGGAGGAGTTCGGCGACGTGCCGCTCACGTTCTTCGCGCAGATGCTGGCGTGCGTCCGCGCCGGACACCTGATCGGGGTCGACGAACGCCCCGAGCTTCCCGAGAGCTTCGTGGCCGGGCCGCCCCAGACCGACGCGCGCTTCTCCTTCCTTGCCGGGGACCGCAACGGATGCTTCCTGCCCGAGAGCCAGCAGCGCAGCTACGAGTGGTTCGAGCGTCACGCCCCCGGCCGTCACTCCACGCACGTCCTCCACGGCTACGGGCACCTCGACGTCTTCATGGGCCGCCGTGCCGACGAGGACATCTTCCCGGTCATCGTCAACGAGCTCGAGAAGGGGGCCGGCAGATGAGGATTCCCAAGCGCCTGCGCCGACAGGCGGGACGCTGCGCGCTGGTCGACGGCATCCGGTTCGCGCTGCCGGTCAACTCCGAGGACTCGCCCTCGCTGATGGCGATCTTCCCGATCGACGCCCGGCGGGCGGCGGAGCTGATCCCCGGCGAGGAGGTGCATCCTCTGCGCATCTGGGGCAGCCGTGGGGCACTGGTGGTCACGGTCGTGAACTACGAGGTGACCGACATCGGGCGCTACGTCGAGTTCTCGATCGCCATCGCCTGCACCCATGGGGAGCGCCCGGGCCCCGCGCTGCTGCCCGCGCTGCTCACTCGCCGCTACGCGACCGGGCAGTACGTCTTCGACCTACCGGTCAGCACGGAGATCTCGGTCAAGGGGGGCAAGGGCATCTGGGGGATGCCCAAGCACCAGGCCAACCTCGACTTCGTGATCTCCAAGCGCACGGTGTCGAGCCAGTACGACCTCGACGGCCGGCTCGCGATGCGCATCGAGATCGACCGGCCGCGGTTCGCGGCCCTGCCGGTGAGCGCGGCGGCGGTGAACTACTGCGCCTTCCGCGGGATGCTGATGAAGTCCTTCATCCACTTCCGCGGCAAGGCGGGGATCAACCTGCCGTTCAGACGTGCGGCACGCCTGGTCATCGGCGACCACCCTCGCCTGGCCCCGCTCAAGGAGCTGGACATCTCGCAGCGTCCGATCCTCACCGCCTGGCTGCCCGAGACAGCCGGCACGCTCGACGACCACGTCGAGAGCTGGTTCCTGCAGTACGACCACCCGCCCGCCGAGGCCCCGGAAGGGCTCGAGAGCGTCGTCGGGCTGGGCCAGGGCCGGGACTGGCTCCCGCCGCCAAACGATCCGGCGCTCGCCCAGGACGGCGCGCGACGCGTCGCGTCCGCCCCCCGATGAGCGAGACCGTCGACATCGTCGTCGCCGCGTTCATGCTGCTGTTCGCGTCGATGTACCTGGGCACGGGTTGGTCGCTGGTCCTGTTCTCGTTCCCCCTCGCGGCGCAACTGACCCCGCAGACCTACAGGCTGCCGTTCGTGGAGCCGGTCCGCAACGCGACCCGGTTCTTCACCTTCATGACCGTCGCGATGATGGCCGCCGCGGCGGTCCTCGTGGTCGGCGAGGCCGGCAGCGAGTACGTGTGGGTGCCGATCGTCTACCTGGGCGCGGTGATCGCGGCCACGGCGCTGACCCTGCTGTTCATCTTCCCGTACAACAAGGAGCTCACGGCCGGCGTCACCGACCAGGACCGCCTGCACGTGGTGCTGGGGAAGTGGATGCGCCTCAACGTGGCCCGGGTGTCGCTGTGGACCGTGCAGTGGGTCGCCGTCGCCCTCTACTTCGTCCTGAAGGCGGCCTGATATGTCCGACTCGCTCATCCGCCGGGCGCTCATCGCCATCTCGGCCCTCACCGTGGTCTCCGGCGCCGTGCAGGCACTGGCGCCGGCGCGCCTGCTCCGGGCGCTCAGGGCGCAGGACGACGCGGCGGCGCGCCACCTCTTCGCCACGGTCGGCATGTTCATGGTGGTCGTGGGAGGCGGCCTGCTGAACGCGCTCCTGCGGCCGGGGCGCCAACCGATCATCGTGTTCTGGGCAGCGCTCCAGAAGCTCGGCGCCGCCGTGGCGGTCGGGCTGGGCGTCAGGCGGCGGATCTTCTCGCCGCTCGCGCTGGGCGTCGCGTTCTTCGATCTCCTGCCGGGCCTGCTCGCGGCGGAGCACTGGCGGCGGACGCGGTGAGGCATCGGCGCGGCGCGCTGGGCGTGGCGAGCGACGCGTTCTTCTACGGCTACACCGGGCTGTGCGTCGTCGCGGGAGCGCTGGGCGCGGTGCTCGCGCCCCCACCAACCGGCTCTTCGTCTCGCTGATGGCCTGCGGGATCGCGGCGCGGGGCCTGGGGCGCGCGGTCGATGGACGGCCGCGCGCCAACGCCTATGCCTTCGGCGGCTCCGAGCTCGTCGGCCTCGTCCTGATCTTCGCCCACACCCGCTCGACGCTGCGGCGCTAGCGCTGCGGGGACCAGGGCACGATGGAGCACACCCCCGCCCTCGCCGCCGACCCTGCGGACCGCGACGCGCCGCGACGGTCGCTGATCCTCGCGGGCGGGGGCATGCGCGTCGCCTGGCAGGCTGGGGTCCTCTGCGCACTCGAGGAGTCAGGGCTCGCCTTCGCTCACGCCGACGGAACATCGGGCGGCACGATCAACCTGGCGATGCTCCTGTCGGGTCGTGCGCCGCGCGAGATGTCGGACCGGTGGCGGAGCCTGCGGGTGCGCGACTTCGCGTCCCCGCTCGCGCTGCGCGAGTACCTGCGCGCCCCGCGCCTGTCCGGGTTCGCCGGCGCCGACGGGATCGTGGATCGCGTCTTCCCCCATCTGGGTATCGACGTCGATGCGATTCGCTCCGCGCGCGGGATCGAGGGGACCTTCAACGTCTGCAACCACGCGGCCAAGACCAACGAGGCGATCGGGCACCGCGAAGTCGACCTCGACGTGCTCGTGGCGGGCATCTCGCTGCCGATGGCCATGCCGGCGGTCCGGCGGGGCGGAATCCCCTACGTCGACGCCGTGTGGATCAAGGACGCCAACCTCATGGGTGCCGTCAAGCGCGGCGCCGAGGAGCTGTGGCTCCTGTGGTGCATCGGCAACACCCCCGCCTATCGCGACGGCCCGTTCCACCAGTACGTCCACATGATCGAGCAGAGCGCCAACGGCGTGCTCTTCGAGGAGCTCGACCGCATCGCCGACCTGAACGCCGCGATCCGCGCCGGGCACTCGCCCTACGGGCAGCGCCACCCGGTGATCGTCCACGTCGTCAAGCCCCACCACCCGATCCCGCTCGATCCCGCCTTCTTCCTGGGGCGGATCGACGCGGCGACTTTGGTCGCGATGGGCTACCGCGACGCTCGCCGCTACCTCGCCACCATGGACGGCGACCGCGGCGTCGGGCTGACGCCGGAGGCGACGAGGATGGAGGAGCCCGGCGTCCGGGTCTTCTGGCGCGAGCGGTACTCCGGCCCCCTCGGTCGCATCCAGCTCGTCGCCGAGGTGCCCGACGCGGCGGCGTTCGTCGCGGGACCGCGCCGGGAGGCGCGCCTGGTCGGGCGGGTCCGGGCACGGGGCGTCGGTGACGCCCTGCTGCACGACGGGCGCGCCGCACTGGAGGCCGGCGCGCTGGTCTACGAGGGCGCCTTCGAGGTCGGCGGACGCGAGCTGGTGCTGCGCGGGCGTCGCGAGGCGCCCCGCGACGGATCGCTCGCCCAGCGGCTGCGCTCGCTGCGGCGCCTGAGCGTCGAGCTGCGCGAGGGCACCGGCGGGACGCTGGTCGACGAGGGGCAACTGCGGCCCGATGCCGGCCGGACGGGCCCGCTGCCCCTGCCGATCGTCATGAACGTCCCCTCCGTGCGCCGCCGGCTGACGAGCGCCGCCGCGTTCGAACGGGTCATGGCCGCCGAGCTGCTCGGGAGCCCGAGCACGGACCTTGACCCCGCTCCCCAGGCCGGGGACCACTGAGCCCGGCGGTGGCCGCGCCTGCGACAAGCCCCCTCGGCGCGGCGGGGCCCGAGCACGCGCCCGACCACCTCCGCGTGATCACGTTCAACACGGCGGCCGGCAACCCGCGGATCAAGACCGCGCAGCGCGCGTTCCTCGAGCTCCCCTTCTACCGGGAGGTCATCGAGGGGCGGTCGGAGGCGCCGATCCTCGCGCTCCAGGAGGTCGGCTCGCAGCAGGCCAGGGCGCTGAAGCACGCCGCCGCGAACGGGCGGTTTCGGCTCGTCCACATCCAGCGGCCCGGTCAGGGCAACGCCCTGCTCATCCCGCAGCGCTTCCAGGTGCTCAGCCGGCGGTCGCGCTATCTGATCGCCGGCCAGCTGCGGGGCATCATCGGGGCCCTGTGGCGAGCGGCCCGTGGCCGGGGACGCCCCGACCACCGCCAGCTCGCCGAGCTGCGCATGTTCAACGAGGCCCGGCTGCGCGACGAGCGCTGTGGTCGGGTCTTCACCGTCCTCAACACCCATCTGTCGGCAGAGGCGGACCTGCGGGTCGTGCAGGCAAGGGAGTTCTTCGGGCGGGCGCACGCCGCCCGGCGCCACGGCCCGGTGATCGTGACCGGCGACCTCAACACCCGCACCGTCGAGCACCCCGACCTGCTCCAGGCCCGGGCGGACGCCCGGGTGCGCGCCCTGTTCGCGCCGCTGAAGGACATGGGCGCCGCTGCGGTGGATCCGCGGCGCCCGAAGATCGACTACGTGCTCGCCGACGGGTTCGCCCCGGTCAGCGCGAGGCTCTACACCGGCGACGCGCTCCAGCTCCCCGGACTCCCCACGGCCGAGGTCATCAGCGACCACTACGCCGAGGAGGACGTGCTGCGCTTCGCCTAGGTGTGCGAGCCACTTACTCGGTAACGTGATGTCCTGTACCCTCGGGCCAAACCAAAGGGAGTCTGGCAAAGGCAAGCGAGTCTGGCAAAGGCAAGCGAGTCTGGGGATTAACATTGTTCCAGTCATCACCTTTTGCTCGCGAGCGAACTCTAAACGTTTATCGGCCCCAGTGGAGATCGAGCGGAAGACTCCGATGGTTGGCCGCAGCCTTGGCTCTGCAGGCTGCAGCGCTCCTCCTCGCGGCTTCCTCCGCAGCGGCAGAGACGACCGTCGGTTCAGCTTCCGAGACGTTTACCGTCCCGGCGGGCCCAAAGCAGTGCGAGTATCTTCGCGCGCGCGACCCGGAGCTTCCGTGCCTGCTCCGGATCACCCTCCAGGCGCCTCGCTTCGCAAAGCGCGACAACAGCGATGCCACTCGCCAAGGGACGAGCACCTCCACCACCATGGCGCCGGACAATATCTGCGTCGGGGGCAGTCCTGGCCGACCCTGTGATGGTGGGAGCTACGCGGGTCCCGGCTATGCCTGCGGCACCGCATGGTACACCGCGGGCCCGGCGGTGTATTATATAAGTGACGCCACTGGAGGGGTGTTCTGGCGCCAAGAGGCTTCCTACTGGTACCACGGCGTCATGTGCCAAGACCTGTACTGGGATAGAACATCCTGCAACAGCCGCGGGATTGGCTTTTCCGTCACCACTGAAGCCTGCGGCACCCTCTTCAACAACGGCGCGGGCGCACCGTATTACTACACCTCATCGGCCGTCGCCTTTAAGGTGGCCTTTGCTTTCAAGGGCTTCCCGCTCGCAGAGAGCCACGGGTTTGAACTGAGGGTCGACAGGTACGGCAACGGTCAATACTATTACTACTGATGTCGATGGAAGCTTTCGAGCTATGAGCGCCATCGGCTCGATCCTGGCCGTGCTGCTGGCCGTTGTCGGTCCTATTGCCGTCGGCTGGTGGACTTTGGTTCGGCTCAGGGGCCGTCGTAGAGTGTTGGCTATGGGCCTCCTCTGCCTTTATGTTATAGCCATCTACACTGCTGCGATAAGCCTGACCTTGGGCGCGCAAGGGGGCTCTCCTCGTGCCCCTGCCGTCGAGGCCGGAAGCCGCTGATCCGAACGTGGGGCAGGGGCGGACCTGAGTAGCGGTCAGTGCCCCGGTGCGCCGTCGGTCAGGACAGCAGCGGGGCGGGGTCGCCACCGCTACCTGACCGCGCCCTGCGCGGCGCCGTCATCGCCCGCAAGCTCAGCCTGGGCAGCCAGTCCACCGGCGGTGAGCAAGCGCACCGACCGCCTGCTCTCCGCCCACACCACCTGCCGCCTCCAACGCCGCTCCCTGCACGCCTACCTCATCGACCTGCTCAGCGCCCACGCCCCCTCAGATCCCGTTATGTGGAAATCCACATAGGTTGTTCTTGCAGAGCGCGGTTTCGGGTGGTGATCCGCTCAACATAATCAGAGGCTTTCGGTGCGACGCGAGGTCGCACGTTTACGAGTGGATGCGCGGATTGGAGGTTCGGCTGATGTCGGGAGCGTAGTCCCGGGCTTGTGCTCAAGGCCCGTCCTCACCCTGACGTGCGTCGTTGGCTCTTGGTCGGCGGGGTTCGAAGCTCGGGGGAGAAGCCCAAGGGCGCCCGTTCCACCCAGGGGCCACAGGCGAGGGAAATGGCCGGACGGGTGAATCGCGTGAACCTCCAATACAACCGGACGTGCGGCTTTCATCGCACCCGGCTCAAGCAGGCCCCGGAGGGCGTGTGGGCGTGAGAAGGTGCCGGCTTGTCGGCGTCGCGTCGTCGCCGACAAGGCCCGCTACGGCGGCTGAGCCTCTCGGCCACCCGGTCGGCCAGCTTCAGATCGGTGGTAGCGCTGGCGCGCATCGCGTCGTCGATGCCTCGCAGGTCGCTCGCGTCAGCGTCGGGAGAGGCGGGATTGCGTAGAAGTGTGGTGATGTCGTCGTCCTGGATTCTCAACCACTGGGCTCCACCCGGCGCCACCCCCAGGCGCCGTCGTCCTCGCGATGCGCCACAACCTCGTCCTCGACCGGGGGGTCGGCCTCGTGCTCGAGGCAGCCCGTGGCGGCCAGGCAGCGGATGCGCAGCGCGCCGTCCCCGACGTCCACGCGCAGGAAGCTCTTGAACATGGGTGGGTCGTTCCAGTCGAAGAAGACCGAGGAGAGCGCGTGCAGCGGCCCGCGTGCCCGCCCGGGGAGCGGCAGGATCTTCTCCGCGGCGCGCCGGGCGCGCGGCGGCACGATGGTGCGCCGGTCGCCGTCGCGCTCGGGTTCGATGCCCAGCCGCTCCCCCATCAGGATCGAGGCCTCGTCGGGGCGGATCTCGAAGTACCCACGTGCGAGCCCGAGCCTGCGGTCGTAGAGCTTGCTGAAGAGCGACAGCGAGTCGCCCCGGCGCGGGTAGCAGACGAAGTCCTCCTCATCCACCCCGGGCAGGTCGATGCGCGGGATCTTGTGGGTCTCGTGCATGAACGCGCCGCCACCGCCGCAGACGACGTACTGGATCACCCGCCCGCCCCCGACGTCGACCGGATAGCGCTGGTAGTTGTGGATGTCGCCGCCGATCGCGGCGAGGTAGCCGTGCTCGGGGGCGCGGACGATCCCGTCGACGGTCCCCCCGCCCTCGATCGGGCCGGGGTGGTACTCGTTGTCGGCGTAGATCGGCTTGCCGGTGATGAGGATCTTCGGCCGGCCGGGATCCCGGGAGACCTCGCGCAGCCACCGTCCCTGATCGCGGTCGATGTCCCCGCGGATGCCGGTGTCGATGCCGACGATGCGCAGGTGCTCGGTCTCGATCGCCCAGTAGGGGGTGCGCTGGCCCGACCGCTGCGAGTCGCGCGGGCGCCAGGACTCCCGCACCGCCGCGGCGGTGGCGGATGGCCGGCGCGGCCTTCGCCACAGGACGCGCTGCAGGTGCCGCTTCCACCGGGGCATGCCCTGCGTGAAGGTCCACTGCGGCGCCGCTCTGTCCTCGAGCCCGCAGAGGTGGAACATGAAGCCGTACAGCTCGTCGTACCAGTCGTGGTTGCCGGGTATCGCGTAGATCGGCCCGATGAAGTCGCGGTAGGGTCTGTAGAGCTTCTCCTCGTACTGGTCGACGTCGCCGGCGGGATAGATCACGTCGCTGGCCAGCACCATGAACCCGGCGTCGTCCCACACCGACTTCAGCGCGGGCACGGTCGCCCACTGCGAGGCGTCCCCCTCGCCGGGGTCCCCCACGACCAGGAACGAGACATCGCCGCCGCCGGTCCGGTCGATGGCGAGGCTCGCGCCGTCGCGACCGAGGGCCGCCGCGACCCAGGCACGCCGCAGGTCGTTGACAGGGTCCCCGAGCTTCTCGGCGACCGTGTCGTTGCGCGACTCCCAGAGGGTCCGCGGATTCAGCCAGGCGAGGGGCGGCCTGTTGGGGACGAAGGCCTTGAAGGTCCCCGGGCTGTGGCACGTCCACCCGGCTCCCGCCAGGTCGTCGCGCGAGCTCCTCGCCGGGGCTGGCTGATCACGACCGCCGTTGCTCATCGGCCGTCCACCGGATGGGCGCCGCCGCGGGTGCTCATCGCCAGCGCGGCTCGAAGCGAGTCGTGAAGAGAAGCTCAGCTCGGTTCCCCAGCCCGTCCCTGGCCGTCCTGCGCGTGGCCGTCCTCACCGCTGCAAGCTGTAGCACGACCGGTCGCGTAATGCCAAAGCTCTGCTTTACGGTCTGGGAGGAACGCCCACCCAACCCTGGACATCCTCTCCACGATCGGTGTAGCGTCGTGCGATATGGACTCGGTCGTCGAACCGAGCATCGCATCCGGTGCAGATCAGCGCCACGGGGGATCCGCTCCCCGGCGCCTGGGCGCGCCTGGAGGAGCAGATCGCCTGGTACGACCGCCGCTCGGCCCAGAGCAAGCGCTGGTACCAGCGACCTCGAGATCGAGCGCGCGCTGGGACGTCCCGACGTGCACGTCATCCCGGTGCTCGTGGCTCTGCGAGTACCTGCACGCGGTCCTCGGCGAGTCGACGGTCTCGGGCGCCGTCCCGCGACCTGCCGATCCGGCGCCGGTCCCGCCCGGGCTGGCACCCGCCCCGACGGCGCTATCGCTGGGGGCCGCCCTGGTGGCGGGCGCGACCCTGGCAGGAGCGCTCGGCGCTGCGCTGACCCGGCCCATCGCCGACGCACGGCCCAAGGGGGATATCGACGGTGCGCTTGCAGCATGGTCCGGGCAATGGCTGGGCGCGCTGGGCGAGCGCCTCGGCCCGTACGCCGCGCAGCGGGCGATCGTGTGGGCTGTGGTCGCCGCCGCGGTGCTGGGCGTGGCGGCCATCGTGCGTCGGCGTGCCGGTGGCGCCGGGCCATCGCCGCGCGCGGTCCTGGCCGGTCTGTGCGCCGGCGCCCTGGCAGGGCTGGCAAGCGCGGGCATGAGCCCGAGCGCGTTGGCGCTGGCGGTCCAGGCCGGGCTCGTCGTGGGAGCGGCGGCCGCCGTCGCGCTGGTGTCGGGGGTCGCCGGCCAGGCCGCCCGCGACCCGGCGACGCTGCCGCCCGGCGCGGCGCCGGCGGGCTGAGGCCGCTGGACGGCGTCGCCGTGAGAGACCGCCCCCGGCCCCTGGGACCGGGGACGGGACACGACCGGGCTAAGAGCCCACGACAGAGCAACTGCGGGGTCGGGGCACCGTCTCGCGGCGCCCAAAGCCACCCGATTCCTTGTCGATACGACCGGTATCGACGGCGGAATCGTGTGGCCCTGGGCATCCACGATCCGGCACCCCAACCTCGCATTTGCTCTGTCGCGAGGCCTAACCCTCGGGCAGCTCGACCGTGATGGTCGCGACGCCGATGGTCAGGCCCTCCTCGAGGGCGTCGACGCCGAACGTGTCGTTGAGCAGCTCGGCGGCCTCGGCCTTGAGCTCGACGGTCGTGCCCTGGAGCACGGCGGTGCCGTCGGCCTCCATGACCTCCAGCGGCTCGAGCGTCCCACCGTCCAGGAAGAACAGCGGGGCGGACTCGGCGGCGACCTCGCCGTCGGCCGTCACGGTGCCGGTCAGCTCGGACGCGCCGGGGTCGACCTCGAAGTCGGTCAGCTCGACCACGGTGCCGTCGGCGGAGGTCAGGCTCAGGCCCGAGCCCTCGTGCTCGACCAGGCCCTGGACGTACGGGCTCACGGTGCCGGGCTCGAAGTAGGTCACGTTGCCCCCGGTGATCGGGAACACGGCCGAGCCCTCCTCGGTGATCTCGCCATCGCCGACAGGAGCGGGTGTCAGCTCGAGGCTCTCGAGTGCCTCCACGAAGCCGGCGTCCAGCGCGACCGCGGTGTCCACGCCGGTCAGCATCTCGATGTCGGCGACGGGCTCCGGCTGGGCCGGCTCGGCCATCTCGGTGGCCCCGCTGTCGGCGGGGGGTGCAGTCGTCTCCTCCTCGTCGTCGCCACAGGCAGTGATGCCCAGGGCGCCGACGGCGAGGATCACAGTCATGGTGCGTCGCATGGGTTCCTCTCGTAGATGGGCATGCGTTCACCACTGCGTAACATCCTGCGCCACGGATGTTGGGATCTGTGAAGGAGGCGCCAGGCCGCCGGCAGGCGGCCTCGGCCGCGCTCGTGGCCGCGGCCGCGGCCGCGGCCGCGGCCGGCTCTCAGTCCACGATCTTGACCGGCGCGCCGAGCGGGATGATCTCCATCAGCTCGCGCATCGTCTCGTTCGTGGCGCGCGGGCAGCCGCCGCTGGCGGCGGTGCCCACCGAGGCCACGTCCGTGGTCGCGTGGATGGCCAGGCGGTCGCCACCCACCCAGCCCGGGGCGAGGTTGGGCTGGCGGCCCGACAGGGCCAGGATGCAGCAGCCGTAGGGCCCCGCGGCGTTCTCGGGCTCGAGACGGTCGGTGACGCCGAAGGTACCGGTTGGCGTGTCGTTCCCGGGCCGGCCGACGGCCACGGGTGCGCGCAGCACCACCTCCTCGTCGCCGGTGTCCAGGACCACCAGCTCGCGCCTTGATAGATCGACCCGCAGCCGGTAGGGCTGACGCTCGAGCTTCGCCGCGTCAGCGGGGATCCAGGCCAGCTGCCCGTTGGGCCGCTCGGGGGCGCGCACCCCCAGCCAGTCGCCCTCGCGGCGGGCCACGGCCAGTACCGTCGCGCCGTCGAACTCGGTGCGCCTGGTCAGGCGGGTGAGCATCCTGCCGCCGGGCTCGTCGCGGAGCATCGTCGGCCGGGTCAGGCGCGCCGAGACGGGCGCGGGGGTCGCCGCCGCGCGCTCGGGCGCCGCCACCCGGGCGGCGGGCATGGGGCGGATGAGCGCGGGGGCCCCGTCGTCTCCGCCGCACCCCGCCAGGGCGCCGGCGACGAGCAGCAGGAGGACCAGGGGGGTGACGCGCAGGCTCACGCCGCCGCCATCTCCTCGGCGAGCGAGCGAACGCGACGGCGCGACGAGGCGAGCCCGAGGCGGTCGAGGACCTCCTCGGCCAGCGCGACGTAGTCGGCTCCCAGGTCGGGGCGGTGGTCGAGGATCGACACGGCGCGCTCCGCCGACTCGGCGTAGGCGATCGACTGGCGGATGCTGGCGGTGAAGAGCTTGCCTCCGACGTGCTCGCGCAGCGACGCCAGCGCCTCACGCGAGTGCTTCGTGCGCAGGTCGGCGATGGTGAACACCACGCCGAGCCACTCGAGATCGGGGTTGAGCCCGTCGCGGGCCAGGGTGATGACCTCCAGCGCCTGCTCCACGCCCTGCAGCGCGAAGTACTGCGCCTCGGCGGTGAGCAGCGCGTGGTCGGCGGCCACGAGCGCGTTGACGGTCAGCAGGCCCAGGTTGGGCGGGCAGTCGATGAGGACCACGTCGTGGCGTTCCCGCACATCCTTGAGCGCCTTGCGCAGGATGAGCTCGCGGCCCATCTTCCCGGCGATGGCCAGCTCGGCCTCGGCGAGCTGGAGGTTGGACGGGATGACGCCCCCGTGTACGGCCCCGGCGGCCGCGGCCCGTCCGGCCAGCACGTCGGCGATGGTCGGCGAGGCTTCGGGGTCGACGTCGAAGTAGTCCGACAGGTTGCCCTGCGGATCGAGATCGACGGCCAGCACGTCGAGGCTGACGCGCCGCAGCACGTCGGCCAGCGTGCGGACCGTGGTGGTCTTCCCGGTCCCGCCCTTCTGCGAGAGCACGGCGATTACGACGCCCATGGCGGTCAGGCTACCGCCGGCGCCGGCTCATCCGCTTTCGGCGGCCGCCGGAACGGTGCGTACCTCGAATGTCGCCACTAGCCGGCCGAGACGTGCGGTGCGCCACCGCGTATGGTGAGGTCGACCTCGGTGACCTCCAGGACGTGCAGGTGGTAGCGGCCCACCACAAGGTCGTCGCCGTCGGCCAGGGCGCGCGACTCGACCCGCTGCCCGTTGACGAAGACGCCGTTGAGCGAGCGGTCGTCGAGGACCCGCACGCCGTCGGGGCCGCGCACTACCAGCGCATGGCGTCGCGACACGGTCGGGTCATCGAAGCGAACGTCGGCGGCCAGGCTGCGGCCCATCCTCGTCCATTCCTTGTCGAGCGCGACGACATGGATCGTGCCGTGGTCCTGCCAGGCGATGTGCACCCCGGGGGCGGTGACCTCTCCGCGCGCGGCCCCCAGCCAGGCGGTGTCCTCCGCCGGCTCGTGGGGCTCGGCGCGCGGGAAGCGCGTGGGCCCGAACAGCGAGGCGCGCTCGAAGCTCTGGGCACCGCAGCCCGGGCACTCGGGCAGCGTCTCCTGGGGGGCGGCCAGCGTGACGACATGACCACAGCGCTGACAACGGAACGATCCGGTGCCGGCGAGCGTGCCCGACACGAGTGAATCCAGCATGAGGCTCTCTCCCTCCGCGACCTGGGGGGTGCAACCGTACCTGACGAGCGCCGCGAAGCGCAAACCGCAGCGCCGCAGGAGTCCGCCGTCGCACGGCGAACCTTGCCGCCATGCGGACCGCCGACGCCACCATCGACGAGGCCGACCTCGAGCGCGAGCTGTTGCGCAAGGGCGTGGGCGCGCTGGAGGCGGGTCGCCGCCGCTGCGACGACTGCGGGCGCACGCCGCTGGTCGGCGAGCGGGTGCACCTGTACGAGGGCCCTGCGGGTTCCGCAGGCCTGTCGCGCAGTGATTTCGTGGTGTGCGAGCTGTGCCGGGTTCTGCGCCGCGACCAGCCCCGGGCCACGCGCCTGGTGCGCCATGGCGAGCACGGACTCACGGTGCGTCTGCGCCGCGCGGCCTGAGCTCCCGCGCCGACATAGACTTAGGCGGGCGCCATGAACCCCGTGACCGTCTCGATCGACATCGCCAGGCCACGTGAGGAGCTGTTCGACTACCTCGCCGACGTGGCCAACCACCCCGAGTTCTGCGACCACTTCCTCACGGACTGGCGTCTGACGCGCGAGGACAGCTACGGCACGGGAGCGGGAGCGCGCTTCAAGGGCACCCGGCGCCTCACCCGCTACGGCTGGGCGGACATGGCGCTGGTCGAGGTCGATCCGCCGCGGCGGATCGTGGCCCGGGGCCGTGGTGGCATGTTCAACGGCATCAGCTCGACGACCGTCTGGTCGCTCGAGAGCGGCGCGGACGGGGTGACGCGCGTCGAGGTCACCGCGCAGACCGCTGCCGCCACCGCCACCGATCGCCTCTCCGAGGCGCTCGGCCAGAGGGCATGGGCCAAGCGCGGCTGGGGCAGGGCGCTGCGCCGCCTGCGCGCGATCGCCGAGGATGACCGCGACCGCGGCACGCGGGCCACCATCGCCGGCGGCCCGCGCAAGCCGGCCAGCGCGTTCCGCTTCGACGCGCACGTGTGAGCCCACGGCTCCGTAGACTGACCGGCTCGATGCGCCTGCGCCGCCCCGTCCTCCTGTTGCTCGTGGCGCTGGCCGCCATGGCCCTCGCCGCCTGCGGTCGGCCCGACCAGGTCCTCGAGGCCGAGACGGAGGGCCTCTACGTCGACCTCAGCGAGCTGCAGTACCAGGTGCAGGTCTCGCGACAGCTCAATCCCTCCGACCCCGCCGACCAGCCCTACCTGAGCGGGCTCCCGGCGGGGCGCCAGGATCTCGAGCCCGGCGAGGCGTGGTTCGCGATCTTCCTGCGGGCCAACAACCCCAGCGACCAGCCGCAGCCCACCGCGACCGAGTTCGAGGTCCTCGACAGCCAGGAGAACGAGTTCTTCCCGCTCCCGCTGGGCCCCGAGAACCAGTTCGACTGGCCGGTGGAGGAACCGGTGCTCGTGGCCCCCGGGGACGTCTTCCCGCCGGTGGGCAGCCCCGCTGACGAGGGGCCCATCGGCGGCGCGCTCATCCTCTTCAAGGTCCCGATCTCGTCGCTGCAGAACCGGCCCTTCGAGCTCATCATCGAGGGCCCGGAGACCGACCCGGTCGAGGCCGAAATCAGCCTCGACGTCTGACGTCGCCGGAGGTCTGTCTAACTAACGTCGCCGTAGGTCCGAACTTGAGAGGACCGAAGGCGAAACCCTTCTGTCCGAACTTGAGAGGACCGAAGGCGAAAGCCTTATTCTCCGGGTCCGGAGACCGAAGGCGAAACTCCTACTCCGTCTCCAGCGCCGCGCGCAGCACCTCCGCGGCGGCGGGCGCAGCGGTCTCCCCGCCGCTGCCGCCCTGCACCAGCAGCGCGGCCACCGCGACCTCGGGGTCCCCGGCCGGCGCGTGGGCGAGGAACCAGGCGCTGGTGTCGGTGGGGTCGCTGCCGCACACGGGTGGGCACTCGCCCTGGGTGGCGCGCAGCTCGGCCGTGCCCGTCTTGCCGGCCACGCGCACCCCGGGGATGGCCGCGGCGCCGCCGGTGCCCTCCTCCACGACGGCGACCATCAGCCGCTCGACGGTCCGCGCGACCTCGGCAGGCATGGTGCGCTCGCCCTCGACGCCCGAGCCGCCGACCTCGAAGCTGGCCCGGGGCAGCACTCCCCCGCGCGCGATGACGGCCGAGACCAGCGCCATCTGCAACGCCGTCGCCTGCACACGACCCTGGCCGATGGCGGTGGCGCCCACCGCCAGGTCGTCGCCGATCTCGCCCGCCGGCGGGAGGGTGGATACGGCGGCGCCTTCGACGCCCGGCGGGGCGTTGAAGCCGAAGTCCCCGGCCGCCTCGACCAGACGCTGAGCGCCGAGCTGCGCTCCCATCGGCGCGTAGACCGAGTTGCAGGACTGCGCGAAGGTCTCCAGCAGGGTCCCGCCGCACAGCGCGCCGTTGGCGTTCTGCAGCTCTACGCCCTCCAGCGTGGCCGAGGTCATCGGCTCGTAGCGGCGGTCGGTCCCGGTGATCCCCGCCTCCAGGGCGCCGGCCAGCGTGACGACCTTGAAGGTGGAGCCGGGCGGCTGCAGCCCCTCCAGGCCGATGCCCGAGCTGGCCAGCACCTCCCCGGTCGCGGGATCGAGCGCCACGATGGCGCCCAGGCGGCCGGCCAGCGCCTCGACGGCGGCCTGCTGCACCGCCACGGAGACCGAGGTGCGCACGTCCTCTCCGGGGCTCGGCCGGGCGGAGGCCAGGACGCGCTCGCCGGCCAGCAGATCGCCGCCGGGCCGGCCGGCCACGCGCTCGTCGAAGGCGCGCTCCAGCCCGCTGACGCCGACCTGCGCATCGGCCGGCCAGCCCAGGGCCCGCAGGCGGTCGGCGCGCTCGCGCGGGATGGCGCCCAGCTCGCCGACCACCGGGGCCGCGGCCACGCCGAGCTCCGAGGTACGCAGCGGCCCCGCGGCGAGCTGCGTGCGGTCGCGGGCCAGCAGGGCCCCGCGCTCGGGCAGCCGCGTGTCGCGCGAGAGGCGCTCACCGGGGCGCAGGCCGGGGAAGGCGTGGTGGGGGCGCCAGGCGATGCGCTGCTCGCCGTCGGCCTCCTCCACCGTCAGGCGCACCTCGAGGGCCAGATCGCCGAACACCCGCGTGGGCACGGCGGCCGAGGCGCTGACCGTGCCGTCGGCGAGCTCGAGGTCGTCGAACTCCAGGCGTGTGGCCGTGGCGGTGGTCGCGGCGCCGCGGATGGCGGCCCGGAACTCCTGCGGCCCGACGGCGCGTCGCGCCTCGGGCGTCAGCAGGCCGTGCATGGTCGCGTGGTCGCCGCGCTGCCAGGCGTCCAGATAGCGCTGGGCGACCTCGCGCTCGGGGGGCACGTGGGCGGCGCCCAGCGCTGCGCCGAGGGTGAAGGCGGCCAAGGCGACCAGTGCGGCGGGCGCGACGCGGCCGGCCAGCACGTCGGACAGGCGTAGGGAGCTGGCTGGATGGCGCATTCGCAGTGCACATCATGCCGAGGAGCGGCCCCGACCACCCGGTTGGACCTCCGCGAGCGGGAGAAGAGGCGCCACATCGGGCAGGATGGGCTGCGTGACGCTGCTCGACTGGTCGATCGTGGTGTTCGTCGCGCTGCTGGCGATCATCGGCTTCGCGCGGGGCTTCGTCGCCGGGGCGCTGGCCCTCGGCGGCTTCGCGCTGGGCGCCTTCGCGGGCGGGCGGATCGCCCCGCTGCTGCTGGACGGCGACTCGAGCTCGCCCTACTCGCCGCTGTTCGGTCTGGTCGGCGCGGTTATCCTGGGCGCGATCCTGGCGGGCGTCTTCGAGGGCGCGGGCGCCCGGCTCCAGGGACGGCTGGGAGGGGCGCTGGGCGTATTCGACGGTCTCCTGGGCGCCGCGCTGTGCGCGATCCTGGGGCTCGGGCTGGCCTGGGTCGCCGGCGCCGCCGCGCTCAACCTGCCCGGCGCCGCGGTCATTCGCGCCGACGTGCAGCGGTCGAGCATCCTGCAGTCGCTCAACGAAACGCTGCCCCCGTCGGGGCCGATCCTCAACGCGCTCGCGCGCCTCGACCCGCTGCCGGAGATCGACGGCCCGGCGCCCGACCTTCCTGCGCCCCGGGAGGCGATCACGCGCGACGACGACGTCACCGGCGCGCGCGACAGCGTCGCGCGCATCGAGGGCACCGCCTGCGGCCTGCGCGTGGTGGGCAGCGGCTGGGCGGCCGGCGACGGGCTGGTCGTCACCAACGCCCACGTCGTCGCCGGCGTAGACGACGCCACGGTGCAGATGGGCGGCGACGGGCCACAGCTGGCGGCTACCCCGGTGGCCTTCGACCCCGAGAACGACGTGGCGGTGCTCGAGGTCAACGGGCTCGACGCCCCGGCGCTTGACTTCGAGGCCGATGTCGACCCGGGGAGCCAGGCGGCCATCCTGGGCTTCCCGGGCAACGGGCCCTTCGACGTCCGCGCCGGGCGGGTGGGGGAGACCGTCGACAGCCGCACCCAGGACGCCTACGGCCGCGGGCCGATCCAGCGCCGCATCACCATCATGCGCGGAACGATCCGCCCGGGCAACTCGGGCGGCCCCGCGCTGAACGCCGACGGCCAGGTCGTCACCACCATCTTCGCCACGAGCGTGGGCGGCGACGTACGCGGCGGCTACGGCGTGCCCAACGCCATCGTCGAGGAGACTCTGGAGGGCGTCGGCGGGGCGGTGGGTACCGGGCCGTGCGTGGGGTGAGGCAAAGACAAAGCCGGCTGCCGAACAAGCATCAGCCTTGGAGGCCATGTTTCGAGCGCTGTAAGGAGTGCGCTGCACTCTCGGTCCGGTCCTTCCCCTCATCTCCCCGACCACATGGCCATCGTGACGAGCATGGCGATGGCCTCGCCCTTCGCCGCCCGCCTGGTGGCTGGCCGACCCGAGGCAGCGGCGCGTGTCGCCGCGGCGGCGAGCTGAGCACATGGCCTCGGCGATCGGCGACTACGCGCTCCTGGGCGACTGTCACTCGGCCGCCCTGGTCGGTCGCGACGGCTCGATCGACTGGTGGTGTGCTCCCCGCTTCGACTCCCGCAGCGCCTTTGCGCGCCTGCTCGATCCCGGCGCGGGACACTGGTCGATCCGTCCCAGCCAGTCTTATGAGGTCGAACGCGTGTACCTCGAGGACACGATGGTCCTGCAGAGCACGTTCAACGACAAGCGGGCCGTCGAGCGGTGGACGCGAGAGCGCGATGCCGTGCACGAGACGGTCCTACGGGATGGCTGGAGCGAGGAGGCGGGCGCCTACACGGGCGCATTCGGCTCTGACAACCTGGACGCCAGCGTCCTGCTCATGGCGATCATGGGGTTCCTCCCCGCCGACGATCCACGCATGCGGCGGACGATCGACACGATCGAGCGCGAGCTGGCGCAGGACGGCCACGTCCGCCGGTGGACCGGCGCGCGTGAGGGCAGCTTCGTCATCTGCTCCTTCTGGCTCGCCAACGCGCTTGCCCTTGCCGGGGAGCTCGACCGCGGGGAGGCGGTCTTCGACGCCGTCATGGCCAAGATGAACGACGTGGGCCTGCTCGCCGAGGAGATCGATCCGTCGAGCGGCGACCTGATCGGGAACTTCCCCCAGGCCTTCTCGCACGTCGGCCTCATCAACGCTGCGTGGAGTATCCAGCAAGCACGAGAGCGAGAGGAGCGCAGATGACCACACCGCAACGCGGGGAGCGCTTCCCCGATCTCGACCTGCCCGACCACACCGGTCGTGCGCGCACGCTGTCTGAGCTCGCGGCTGGGGATCCTGTCGTCCTCGCCTTCTCGCGGGGGTGGTGGTGTCCCAAGGAGCAGCGCTACCTGCGTGAGCTCACGAGGCTGCAGGACGAGTTCGAGGTCGCCTACACGCGGATCGTCGTGGTCAGCGTCGACGAGCCCGCGGTGCAGTCGGCTTTTCGCGCGGGGCTCGGCGCACGCTTCACGTTCCTCTCGGACGCCGAGCGGCGCTGGCTGGGGAGGCTGGAGCTCGGGGAGACAACCGACACCACGCACCACCCCTACCTCCCGACGACGTTCACGCTGCATCCCGATCTGAGGATCCACGCCGTCTATCACGGCTACTGGTACTGGGGGAGGGCGACGATGCAGGAGCTGCGCCTGAACATGCGCACGATCTCGCGGGCCGTCCGCGACGACTTCGAGGGTCCGTGAGCTCGGCTGCGTTCACCTGGGAGGGCCGGTGCTTCCAGATCGATGCCCGCTGCCTCGAGGGCGCCCCGGTGCCCGGCGCCTGGGTCCACGTCTGCGCACGGCCCGACGAGGGGGCGCGCATCCAGTACGACCAGCCCGAGGTACAGCAGGTGCGGCGCGACGCGCTGGCCTGGTGGATCCCCATGCTCGGCGACGAGCTGGTGTGTCTCTCCACCCTCGCGCTGGACGAGGTGTACTGCGGCGGCGCGATCACCGTCGCGCGGTCCCCGCGCCTGTTCGACCAGGACCCGTTCGCGCGGCTGTTCCCCGGCACGGTCATCCGCAGCGACGTCTTCAGCGTCGTCGCTCCGCCGGCCGGCCCGGTCCTGGAGCGGTATGCGGGGGTGCCCTGGCCCGGCGGACGGTTCGGATGAGCGACCCGCCGCACGGGCGCCGCGCGCTGCTCACCGGGGGCGCCGGCAGACCCTCGAGCTCGTGTCGCCCCTTTCCCGTGCGCAGCTCGAGGCGGTCCACGATTCCATCATGAGCCCGCTCAACTGGGACCTGGGGCACATCGCCGCCTAGGTACCCCGCCCGGCGCTTCATGTCTCGGTCGGGCGCCCCAAGCGCCACGGCCATTCGTCGTGCTCGCTGTCGAGCCAGCGTTGCGCGTCGGTGCGGCCCAGCTCGATCAGCTCGTCCATGAACTCCCTGGCCAGGAACAGGTAGCTGTACAGCTCGCCGTGCCTCGGGTTGCGCGCCGCGTCGGTGATGCGCCCCAGCAGCGCCAGGTTGGGCGAGCGCAGGATGGCTCGGATGCTCTTGTAGTGGCGCTGGTAGACGTCGATGGCGATGCGGCCGATCTTCAGGCGATCGGACGGGACGACGAAGATGTAGGGGATCCTGGAACCCGCCCCCTCGTTGCCGTGCTCGACCGCCTCGTTGATGGTGGTCAGCGTGGCGACGTCTGCCGTGAGCTGGTCGGCGAGCACGCTCAGCAGCGACGACGCGCCGTCGAAGAGGTCGGGCCGAGTCGTCACCGAGAGGTCCTTGGCGGCGACCGAGGAGTTCAGGCCGATCACGATGACCCGTTCGGCGCCGAGCGCGAGCGCGGGGTTCAGCGGGGCGTTCAGCCGCGCCCCGCCGTCTCCGTACCAGCCCCACCAGGACGAAGGCCCGGTGACCTCGACGCCGGGGAAGATCACCGGGATCGCGGCGGACGCGCGCACGTGGGCTTCGTCGAGATGAGTCGCCACGTAGTCGATCGCCCGCTCCTCGTTGGCAGGAGGCGTGTCGCCGCCGTGGTGGAAGACGATGCTGCGACCGGTCTCGTAGGACGTGGCGACGACGCTCACGGAGCGCAGCGGTGACGCCTGGTCGGCGACGTTGTCCGCGATGCGCTCGAAGTCGATGAGTCGGTTGAGGGTCTTTCGCAGCGGCGCGGTGTCCAGCAGGCTCGCCACCCTGCGGACGGGAAGGCCCAGGCAGGTGGCGAAGAAGTGGACCAGCCGGCTGAGCGAGGCCGGGGAGAGCAGCGAGCGCATCGCGTGGCGATAGCGCAGCCCGCGCCACACCTCCATGCCGCCCGCGGCCGCCTCGCTGAGTGGCAGGTGCGCGTTTGCGGCCAGATAGGCGGCGTTGAGCCCACCGGCGCTGGTGCCGACGATGATCTCCACCCGCTCGCCCTGCTCCTCCAGGACCGGCGCCAGCATCGACAGCACACCCATCTCGTAAGCGCCCCGCGCGCCCCCGCCCGCGAGCACCAGAGCGATCCGTCCCTTGGACCGCCCCTGCCCATCTCCGGCTTGGTGGTGCGACGGCGGAGGGTCGATCAGTTCAGGGCGTCGTAGGCCGCGCTGGTCGTCACGGCGTACAGACCCTTGTGCAGGACGTCGGGGGCCAGCTCCTCGAGGCTCCAGCTCCAGGGCCAGGGCGCGATCCCCAGCAGCTTGTAGAGCATCGCGTCGCCGGTCCACATCAGGGCGAAGTGAGCCGCCGCGGCCGCCGGACCGTCGATGCCGGAGCGGCCGATCGCCGCGCGAACCGTGCCCATGGTCACCCCGTGGGCCCAGTGCATGCGTGTCGAGATGCGCGCGAGGGCCTCGTCGTCCTCGGGTTCCAGACCCAGTAGCTTCGAGGCGACTTGGCCGGGCACCAGCGACGGCCGCCGACCGGTGATGCGCATCTCCGCTGTCTGAGCCGCGGTCATCGCCGCAACTCCGATCAACCCGGCAAGGGCTCCCTTGATCATGCGTGGTCACCTACCCGGCATAGGTCAATCACATCCTGGCGTGCAGACGTGTTCACGAAACCGTCAGATTTGAGCTCGGGTGCGCATGCGATCCAGCCACCTGAGCCCGGGCGGTCTCGAGGAGCACCTTTGCCATCGCGTCCACGACCGGTGAGTGGGCGACCCCGGCGAGGGTTGCGAGACGGACGTGGCGCACGAGCCCGCCACCGCGCAACGGCCGCACGACGGTGCCGGGGTGCGCTGATATCAAGGCGAGCCCGGGCACGAGCGTGATGCCCCGGCCCGTTGCGACGATCGCCTGGAGCGCGGCGAAGTCGGCCGTGCGGTAGCACGACTCGAACGAGGGCTGGAACCCCGCCGCCAGGCAGAGACGCTGGAGGTCCGCCCCCCAGGGCGAGCACGACGACGGTGCGCCGAGCACCCGCTCGTCAGCAAGGTCGGGGAGCTCGACCTGCTCGCGGCGGGCCAGTGGATGGTCGCGTGGCATGACGACGTGGAACGGGTCGTCGAAGAGCTCGACGCACTCGATGTCGCAGTCGGCGCACACGCTTGCGCCGTCGTAGTCGGTGGCCGCCGTCCAGTGGTCGAAGTCGAAGATCACCGCGATGTCGAGCTCGCGCTCCTTGAGGCGGACCACGCTCTCGTAGGGCTCACCGTCGGCGAAGCGCAGATCGACCCCCGGGTGAAGCCCACGGAAGCGCTCGATCGCCTCGGCGGTGAACGCGACGGTTGCCGTGGGGAACGAGCCCAGTCGCACCCGGCCGGCCACGCCGCCGGCGATCGCCTCCAGCTCGGCCTGCGCCTGGGCGAGGCGGTCGAACACCGCCTCGCAATGAGCGATGAGGGCGTGTGCCGAGTCGGTCAGCCGCATGCCGCGCGGCGTGCGCTCGAACAGCGCCACGCCGATGTCACGCGACAGCGCCGTCATCTGCTGGGACACGGCCGAGGGCGTGTAGCTCAGCGCCTTCGCTGCAGCCGCCAGGCTGCCGCGGGCGCCCACCTCGCACAGGACCGCCAACCGCTTGAGATCCAGCATCGCCGCCGGGGGGATGCGGGCGGTCGGGAGGGGCCCGGGCTAGCACGGGACGCTCCCCCTCGGGCGGCTCGGCCGGTGACCGGAAGGGCGCGTTCACGCTTCTGTCAGTGCTCTGCTCTCGAGCTGGAGGTTCTCGGGTCGGTGGCCGTGGCAGCGCGACTCCTCGTCGGATCTCGGCTAACGGGGGAGGGAGATCGTCAGCGCGCGGCCGCGGTTCCGGCGCCTCGCGTGTCGTCCGCGACGAATCGAGTCGCGAGGACCAGCAGTACGCCGCCGATCCCGACGACGAGAAAGAAGATGGTCGCCGCGCTGTCGTCGGAGAAGGCGAAGACGAACGGTGCCGCGATCAGCGCCACGGTGAAGACATAATCGATCACCCCGTGAACCGGGGGCGGGATGAGCTTCACGATGCCCCGCGACCACGCCGTGCACGAGGCGACCCCGAGCTCGGCAATTCCTGCCACGACGGACACGACAGTGGCCGTGTCGTTATCGAATCCGAGAACGAAGGGGGCCAATACCAGCACAGCTCCGAGTACGTAGTCGAGCACGCCGTGGAGGGCCGGAGATACCGGGCCGCGCGTCAGCATGGACGGATGATAGCCCGCCGTGTCATGCGGGCGGGACGGGGTCCTGGCGGGGCGCGTTCACGCTTCTGTCAGCTCGCGACGGTAGTCAGCGCGGCCCATAAGCGACAGCGACACATTCACCAGCGTCATCGAGACGGCGGGAAAGGCGATCGACGTCCTCGGCGTGGCGACGATCGTCATCGGCATCCTGGTCGCCACGATCGTCCTGGCTACGCGCAACCGCGGGGTGGACGATGCCTTCGGGAAGTACCGGCAGGGGATCGGCCGGGCGATCCTCCTCGGGCTGGAGTTCCTCGTTGCCGCCGACATCATCCGCACGGTCGCGGTCGACCCCACCTTTGCCGGGGCCGGCGTGCTCGCCATCATCGTCTTCATCCGGACCTTCCTGAGCTTCGCGCTCGAGCTGGAGATCTCAGGTCGATGGCCGTGGCAGCGCGACGGTCGGCATGACAGTCACGACGCTTAGCGTTCCTTACGCCCGACGACAACGGTTCGTGACTGGCGGGGCACCGTCGCCTCGGCGATGATCGGCTGCGATGATCGTAATCGACGAGGTGGCGAAGTCGCCGCCGGGTACCGTCTTCGACCGGCCGGCCCGCGAGGGCGCCGGCCGGGAAGCCCGCCCGCGCCGCAAGGCGGCTCATGGGGGCGCCCTCGGCCTGTCGCACGACATTCGCGTGTCGGTGACGGCCCTACGGCTGCTCATCGAGGGCATGAGCGACGGCGTCTTCGACCTCGCCGATCCGTCGTATCTCGCCCGCATGAAGACCCATGTGACCTTCCTTACCGACCTGCTCGAGGAGCCTCCGGACACGCTCGAGCCGGTGTCCACGCAGGTCGGCCCGACGCTGCGGCCGACCGACCTCGGGGTCCTGCTCGAGCGCTGGTCGCACGCGATGCACGAAGCCGCGCGCGCAAAGGAGGTCGAGATCCGCGTCTGCGTCCAGGACGAGCTGCCGCCTGTGGCGTGCCAACCCGAGCAGATCTCCCGCGTCATCCTGAACCTGGTCGACAACGCGATCCGCCACAGCCCTCGCAAGGGCGTCGTCGTCCTCGGCGCGGTCGCCCGGGCCGGCGAGATAGAGGTCCAGGTGGACGACAGCGGACCCGGCTTGCCCGCCTCGACGGCAGAACGCGTCCAGGCGGAGCATCGGCCTGCGCATGCCGGCGACGGACGGCGTGGTCTCGGGCTCCTGATCGCACGCTCGATCGTCGAGTTTCACGGCGGGCGCGTGTGGATTGCGCCCCAGCCACGCGGGACGAGCGTCCGCTTCTCGGTCCCGACAGGCGAGCTGTGACGGATCGCTGAGCCCCACCGGGGGTCGATCCCCGTCTTACGGGGTGGTGAACGTTCGCCGTCCCCCTTGCGCCCGGGGCATCGGGCGCAGGACGATGTGCCATGGCCACCAACGCCGATGGGCACGTGCGCGCGTCGTTGCTGCTCGTCGACGACGAGCCGACGATCACCGACGTGCTCTCCCGCTACCTGAGGCGGGCAGGCTACGAGACGCGCATCGCCGCCGACGGCGAGGAGGCGGTGGCGCTGGCGTTCCAGCGACGCCCCGACCTCGTCCTGCTCGACCTGATGCTCCCTGGGATCGACGGCCTGGAGGTCATGCGCCGCTTGCGCGGGCCCTCCAACCCCAGCGCGCACACGCGCCTGCCGATCATCCTGCTCACCGCCCGCGGCGAGGAGTCCGATCGCGTCGTAGGACTCCGCCTGGGCGCCGACGACTACGTCGTCAAGCCGTTCTCCCCGGCCGAGGTGGTCGCACGCGTCGACGCCGTGCTTCGCCGTGCCCATCCGGCGCCCGACGCCGAGGAGGTGATCGAGGTCGGCGCCGTGCGCGTCGAGCCGGCGGCCCGGCGCGCGTTCGTGCGCGGCGAGGAGGCCGCCCTCACCCAGCGGGAGTTCGACCTGCTGCTGTTCCTCGCGCGCCACCCCGGCCAGGTCTTCTCGCGCGACCAGCTCATGGACCTCGTGTGGCAGTACGCGTTCTACACCGACACGTCCACGGTCACGGTGCACGTCCGCCGCCTGCGCGCCAAGATCGAGGCCGACCCCGGCCGGCCCGAGCACCTGCAGACCGTGTGGGGCGTCGGATACCGCTTCCAGCCGTGAGCGTCCTGCGGTCTCTCCTGCTCGTGGCGGCCGTCGCCACCGCCCTGGCCGGCGTGGTGGCCGTCCTGTTCAGCGTCCAGGACGGCCTCGTCACCTGGGCGATGCTGCTCACGCTGGGCTGCGCCTCCCTGCTGGCGGCGCACGCCCTCGTCCGCCGCCGCGAGCGCCTGGGCCCGCTGCGTCGGCAGTTCGCCTTCGCGGTGGCGATCGTGATCGGCCAGCTGCTGGTCGCGATGGTCGCCGGCGCGCTGCTCATGTTCGTCTCCGCCCACGACGCGGCCATCGTGCTGGTGATCACGGTGCTGGCCGGCGTGGTGGCGGTGCGCGCCGCGCAGCTCTTCGCCGGCGGGGTCATGCGCGACATCGACGGGCTGCGCCATACGCTGGCGGCCGTCGGCGAGGGCTCGCGCGAGCCCTCCGCGGCCACAGGGTCGGCCGACGAGCTGGCCGAGCTGGCCGCGGCGGCCAACGCGACGATCGACAGGCTCGGGCGCACCGAGGGAGCCAGGCGCGACCTCGTGGCCGCGGTCTCCCACGACCTGCGCACGCCGATCACCTCCCTGCAGCTGCTGGTCGAGGCCGTCGACGACGACATCGTGGACGCCGCCACGCGGCGCCGGTACCTGGGCCAGATGGGCACTCATATCCGCGCCCTCTCGAACCTCATCGAGGACCTGTTCGAGCTGTCGCGCCTGGAGGCCGGCGAGATTCGCTGGACGCTGCAGCAGGTGTGCGTGGAGGACCTGGTGGCCGAGACGGTCGAGGCGATGCGCCCCAATGCCGAGGCAGAGGGCGTGCAGGTGCGCATGCTGGTGCCCCCGGCCCTGGAGCCGGCCCGCGCGAACCCGGAGAAGCTCCAGCGGGTGCTGTTCAACCTGCTTCAGAACGCGATCCGCCACACGCCTCCCGACGGCTCGGTGACCGTGCTGGCCGAGGCGGCTCCCAGGGGGCTGCACATCGAGGTGGCCGACACCGGCCCCGGCATCGGCGAGGCCGACCGTGGTCACGTGTTCGAGCCCTCGTACCGCGGCGGCGCCGAGGCCGCTCGCACCCGTGCGGGAGCCGGGCTGGGCCTCGCGATCTCCCGCGCCATCGTCGAGGCCCACGGCGGGCGGATCTGGCTGGAGGACGCGGACAGCGGGACGCGAGTGCGCTTCTGGCTGCCGCTCGAGGAGGGCGTCGCCGTGGAGGCCGATCCCTACCGGCCGGTGTCCGTCTCGTAGCGCTCGAGCAGCTTGAGCCAGAGCTCGCTGCGGGTCGGGAAGGGCGCGACGGCGTCCCAGAGGCGGTCGACCGGCACCTCGCCCACGATCGCGATGGTCGCAGCATGCAGCAGATCGGCGACCTCGGGCCCCGTGAAGGTAGCGCCCACGACCACCCCGCGGCGCGGGTCGATGACGAGTTGCGCCGTCCCCGGCGCGCCACGACCCACGAAGCTCGCGCCGGCCGTGCCGGCGGTGGGGTGCGAGACGACCACCGGCTCGACCCCACGCTCGGTTGCCTGCTCGCTGGTGAGGCCGACCGCCGCCACCTGCGGGTCGGTGAACACCACGCGCGGCGCGCCGGCGTCGTCGCGGGTGGCGCGCAGGTTCCCGCCCTCGATCGCGTCGGCGGCCACCCGCGCCTGGTACTTGCCCATGTGGGTCAGCAGCGAGCGCCCGTTCACATCGCCGATGGCGTACAGCCACGGCCGGTCGGGAACCTGCATCCGGTCGTCGACCGGCACATGCTCGCCCGGGCTCAGGCCAACGGTCTCCAGCCCGAGATCGTCGGTCAGGGGCCGGCGGCCCACGGCTACGAGGACCTCGTCCCCGGCGACGGTCTCGCCGCTCTCCAGCGTCAGCACGACCTCCTGGCCCTCGCGCGCGGCGCCGATCACCGTGGCGCCCTCGCGCACGTCCACGCCGCGTTCGCGCAGCGCCGCGACCACGTCCTGCGATGCGAAGGGCTCCTCGCGCTGGAGGATGCGCGGCCCAGCCTCCACGAGCGTGACCGTCGACCCGAGCGCGGTCCAGGCCTGGGCCAGCTCGACGCCCACCACCCCGCCGCCGAGCACCAGCAGCCGCGGGGGGACCTGCGCTGCCGTCGTGGCCTCGCGGTTGCTCCACGGCCGGGACTCGGCCAGCCCGGGAATCGGCGGCACCGCCGCCCCGCTTCCGGTTGCGATAACCACGGCACGCAGGGCGAGGATGGTCTCCTCACCCACGCGCACCCGCCGCTCGCCGTCGAGCCGGCCGTGCCCGCGGACCAGCGCGATGGCGCGGTCGTCCAGCCACGGGACCTGGTGATCGTCGCTGAGGTCGTGGACGATCTGGTCACGCCGGCGCAGGACAGCCTCGACATCGAGCTCGCCGGTGACCGCCTCGCGGGCGCCCTGCACGCGGCGCGCCTCGTCGAGCGCCTGCGCCGGACGCAGGAGCGCCTTGGAGGGCATGCAGGCCCAGAAGGAGCACTCTCCACCGACCAGCTCCGACTCGACCAGGGCGACCGCTCTCTCGTGCTGCGCCAACCGGCCGGCCAACACCTCACCGGCCGGGCCGGCGCCGATGATCACCACGTCGAAGGCTCGCTCCTGCACGATCCGCGATCCTCCGTGCCAGCCCTTACGACGCGCTTACGAGACTGGGAACGGAGCCTGTCATGCAATCGTCATCTTCTCCGCCTACGGTCTCTCGCCGTGGAGCTGAGCCGCCTGTTCCCGGCGACCCCGCCGCCCGGGCCGTTCCGTGGGGGGTTCTGGCGCAGCCCGCTGCGTGGACGGTGGTTGACGTCGACGTTCGCGTTGGTGTTATTGGTGGGGGTCACGGTTGTGGCGCTCACCGGCTTTCTGTCTTACGCGGCGTACAACCCGCGGTTGGGCAGCAACGATCTCACGTCGACCAAGGGGCTGTTGGGCTTCTACCTGTTCGACTGGCCGACCAGGCCGGCGTGGCTGTACCAGCTCAACCAGGGGCTGCACGTCATCGGCGGCCTGGTGCTCACGCCGGTGTTGCTGGCCAAGCTGTGGTCGGTGATCCCCAAGCTGTTCTCGTGGCCGCCGTTTCGCTCGCCGGCCCAGGCGCTGGAGCGGTTGAGCCTGCTGGCGTTGGTGGGTGGCGCGGTCTTCCTTTTCGTGACGGGGATCATGAACATCGCCTACTGGTACGCGTTTCCGTTCTCGTTCTATCCGGGGCATCTCTATGGGGCGTGGGTGTTCACGGCGGGGTTCGTGGTGCATGTGGCGATCAAGCTGCCCACGATGCGCCGTGCGTTGCGCACGCGCCGGCTGGTGGACGAGCTGCGCATGCCGATCGACCAGACGCGGCCCGAGGAGCGCATGGATGAGGAGGACGAGTTGGCGCCGGTGGCGCCGCGCGAGGCGACGCTGTCGCGTCGGGGGCTGCTTGGCTTGGTGGCGGGCAGCTCGGCGCTGGTGTTCGTGCTCACGGCGGGTCAGACCCTCGGCGGTCCGTTCCGTTCGATGGCGCTGCTCGCCCCGCGCGGCCGCAGCTACGGCGACGGCGGGCCCAACGACTTCCAGGTCAACAAGCCCGCGGCGGCGGTGGGGGTTACCGCGGAGAACACGGGGGCGTCCTACCGCCTGGAGCTGGTGGTCGGGCCGGACGGGTCGGTGGCCCAGTCCCTCTCGCGCGAGGACCTGCTGGGCCTCAGGCAGTACACGTATGAGCTGCCGATCGCCTGCGTGGAGGGCTGGTCGACCACGCAGACGTGGACGGGGGTGCGCCTGCGCGACCTAGCCATGCTGGCCGGGGTGCCGGGTGCGGCCGAGATGACCGCCGAGTCGTTGCAGGGGGAGGGTGACTTCGCCACGACGACGTTCAGCGCCGATCAGGTCGACGCGGAGAAGTCGCTGCTGGCGCTGCGCGTCAACGACGCCGACCTGTCGCTGGATCACGGCTTCCCCGCTCGCATCATCGTTCCTGCTGCTCCCGGCGTGCACTGCACGAAGTGGGTCTCGCGGATGACCTTCGTGACCTGACCCGTGGCCCGCTTTCGCGCCCTCTACGGAAGCACCCCTTTGCACCTGATCGCGCTGGTGGCCAGCCTGGCCCTCACCGCCTACGCGGCGCTGCGCATCGCCGAGACCTCGGGCGCGGCGCAGATCGCGCTGTGGCTGGTGGGCGCCGCCCTGGCCCACGACCTCGTGCTCTTCCCGCTGTACACGCTGCTGGGTCTGTTGGCCGGCGGCAACCGCCCGCGCCGCGCGACCAACCACGTGCGCGTGCCCGCCATGCTCTCGGGCCTGCTGTTCCTGATGTTCGTGCCCCTCATCTGCTCGCTCGCGCCCGACACCTACGAGGCGGCCGCCGGGCTGCAGCCAACGCCCTACCTCCAACGCTGGCTGGCCATCACCGCCGCCCTCTTCCTCGCCTCCGGGCTGCTCTACGCGCTGCGCGCACGACGCAGCACGAGCTGAGCCACCCTCCGGCTCCATTTGCGATGCCACGGCCTTCCGCTGCTCTGCGCGCGCTGCTGATCACCGCGCTCCTGGTGCTCGCTGCCCTGCCGGCCACCACATTCGCCGCGCCCAACGGGCGCCTCCCCGCCGCGCAGCTCGCTGCGGTCTGGCATCCCGACCGCGATGACCACACCCTCGCGCAGGAGTCCGCAGCCGCGTGGAACACGCTGCGTCTGTGCGCCGACGCGGACGGGTTGCCGCTGCACGGCGTCGACAAGCCCGGCAGCGCCTACCGCGACCTCGACCGTCAGCGGCGCCTGTTCGAGCTGTTTCGCGAGGGACGGGGCAACCCCGCCGCGACCCCCGGGCGGTCCAACCACGGTGCCGGCGTCGCGATCGACCTCGACACGCGGCGCATGCGCGCCTGGCTGGACGACAACGGGAGGCCGTTGGGCTGGGCCAAGGCGTGGTCCGACGCCCCCGGGGAGTGGTGGCACATCCGCTACCGCGCTGGCATCTGGGACCGCCGCCCCGACCCGGGCGCCCGACGGGGGGCGCCGCGGCTGGCCGAGGGGTCGGGCGGGCCCTGCCAGGCGCCGTGGGTGGCGCGCCTGCAGGAGCGGCTCCTCGCGCACGGCGCGACCGGTGTCGGAGCGCAGGGCCGCTTCGGGCCGGCCACCGAGCGATCCCTGCGTGCCTTCCAGCGCAGCCTCGGTCTCCCGGGGACGGGCGAGACCGACGGCGCGACGTGGAGCGCGCTGACCGCTGCCGCGCCGGCAGGCGGTGGCATCGCAAGCGCCGACGCAGGCGTCGCCCACGCCGAGGCAGGAGCCGGCGGCCTCGACCGCGGCACCACAGCCTGCGCCCCCCCGAGCCCCGACGCTCTGTGACGAGAGACCGCAGGCGATGCCCGTCCTGTGGAACCGACCGCTACCCTGCCCCGGCCGATGGGGAAGACACTGGTCATCGCCGAGAAGCCGTCCGTGGGGCGCGACGTCGCGCGGGTGCTTCCCGGGCCGTTCAAGAAGAGCGAGGGGTACCTCGAGGGGCCCGAGCACGTGCTGACCTGGGCGGTGGGCCACCTCGTGCAGCTCGCCGAGCCCGACGAGTACGACGACCGCTACAAGAAGTGGAAGATGGCCGACCTGCCCATCGTGCCCGACCGGTTCAAGTTGGTGGTGCGCGACGAGCGCTCCAAGAAGCAGATGGGCGTGGTCACCAAGCAGCTTCGCCGCGACGACGTCGACGAGGTGGTCAACGCGTGCGACGCCGGGCGCGAGGGCGAGCTGATCTTCGCCTACCTCTACGAGAAGGCCAAGGGCGACAAGCCGGTGCAGCGCCTGTGGCTCTCCTCCATGACCAAGAAGGCCATGGAGGACGCCTTCGGCTCGCTGCGCCCAGGCTCCGACCTGGCCGCGCTGGAGGCCGCCGCGCGCTCGCGCAGCGAGGCCGACTGGATCGTGGGGATGAACGCCACGCGCGCGGCCACCATCCGCCTGCGCTCGAGCTTCGACGGCGCCGTCTCCCTGGGTCGCGTGCAGACCCCGACGCTGGCCATCCTCGCCCGCCGCGAGGAGGAGATCCGCGCCTTCGTCCCCGAGGCCTATTGGCTCGTGGACGCGACGTTCGCGGCCATCGGCGAGCGCGTCTACGACGGGCGTTACCACGCCGGCGCGCAGCCGCGGCTGAAGACGGGAGACGAGGCCCGGGCCATCGTCGACGCCGTCCGCGGGCAGCGCGGCGAGATCACCAAGCTGGACAAGAAGCGCCGTAAAGAGCGAGCCCCCCTTCTTTACGATCTCACTTCGCTGCAGCGCGACGCCAACACCCGCTTCGGCTTCTCGGCGCGGCGCACGCTGGCCGCCGCCCAGCGCTGCTACGAGGAGCACAAGGTCCTCACCTATCCGCGCACGAGCTCGCGCTACCTGTCCACCGACATGATCTCAGAGCTCAAGCCGACGGCTCAGCACGTGGGCGCCCACCGGGAGTACGCGAAGGGCGCCGCGTACGTCGCGAGCCTGGACGTCCTGCCCCTGGGCCGGGTCGTGGCCGACGAGAAGGTCACCGACCACCACGCGATCATCCCGGTCAACGGCCCCCAGACGATCGACAAGCTCAGCGACGACGACCGGCGCATCTACGACTTGGTCGCCCGCCGCTTCCTGGCCGTCTTCCACCCCGACGCCGAGTTCGAGAACACCCGCATCGAGACCACGGTGGCGCAGCATGTCTTCCGCACACGCGGGAAGGTGCTGCTCGTCCCGGGCTGGCGCGGCGTGTACGGCGAGCTGACCGAGGGCGAGCGCAGCGCCGACGACGAGGATGCCGGCGCCGACCAGCAGCTCCCCAGGCTCGACCAGGGCGAGGACGTCGACACCCGCGAGGTGGCCTCCCGGGAGAAGGAGACCAAGCCGCCGCGACGCTACTCCGACGCCTCGCTGCTGGGCGCGATGGAGACCGCGGGCAAGCTGGTCGACGACGACGAGCTGCGCGAGGCCATGAAGGACTCCGGTATCGGAACGCCCGCCACGCGCGCGGCGATCATCGAGCGTCTGATCGCGGTCGGCTACGTCGAGCGTGACGGGCGCTCGCTGGTGGTCACCGAGAAGGGGCGCAACGTCATCCGCCTGCTGGCCGGGCACCCCCTGACCTCCCCCGACCTGACCGGCGACTGGGAGAAGCGCCTGGGGGAGATCGAGCGCGGCGAGGACTCGCGCGAGCGCTTCATGGGCGACATCGCCAGGTTCGCCGGTGCGACGGTCACCGAGCTGGACGCAAAGCTCAAGGACGTGCGCATCCCGCGCGCCAACCTCGGGCCCTGCCCGGTGTGCGGGCACGACATCATGGAGAACCGCAAGGGCTACTCGTGTTGGGGGCGCGAGGATCCGGGCTGTGGCTTCGTGATCTGGAAGTCCAAGGCGGGCAAGCAGCTTCCCGCCGCCGCGGCGAAGGAGCTCATCCGCACCGGGCGCACCGAGAAGCCGGTCACCGGCTTCAAGGGCCGCTCGGGTCGCTCGTTCCGCGCGCGCCTTGCCCTCCAGCAGAACGAGGAGGGCAAGTGGCGCGTCGAGTTCGACGAGCCGTGGGCCCGCGAGGGTGACAGGCAGCCAGCGCAGGACGAGGGCGAGGCGCAGGACACGACGGCCGCTCAGGCCGCCGCGTCCTCGTCGCAGGCCGCCTGAGTCACGAGCAGACCGCGCGGCCCTTGGGTAGGACGCCAGGATGCAAGAGCACGACGACAGGCGCAACCGTGACCCCGACGAGGAGGAGATCCCGTCGGGGTTGGCCCAGGAGGGCTGGGAAGCGCCGCCGATGGGCGGCGAGGAGAACGATCCGGAGGGCGAGGGCGAGACCCCCCGTGGCGAGGAGGCGATGCCGGGCATCCCGACCGACGGCGAGCCCGACAGCTCGGCCTAGTGGCCGCCCCCGAACGGCACGCACTTCGAGGGACGACACTGGTGGCGCGGACGTGAACGAACGCGTGAGGCAGGGGCGAGCGGGGTAGCGCGAGTGCACCGGGCGGTCGTTGGCCGCCCGTTTCACATCAAGGAGCTATGCATCATGGATACCGCGTCGAACAAGTTGATCCAGTACCTCACCGAGGCCCACGCGCTGGAGCAGGGCCTGACCCGCGAGCTGCAGGCCCAGATCCTGGTCACGCCGTCGGGGCGCTATCGCAGCGCGCTGGAGAGCCATCACGATCAGACCCGTGAGCAGGCGCGACGTCTGCGCGAGCGCCTGGACGAGCTGGGCGCGGGGCGGAGCCTGCTCAAGACGGGGCTGGGCCTTGCGCAGAACGTGGCCGGGCAGGCGTTGGCCGTCGGGCGTACCCCGCTGGCGCTGGTGCGTGGAGGCAGCGCCGAGGAGAAGGTGCTGAAGAATGCCAAGGACAGTTGCGTGGCCGAGGCGCTGGAGATCGCCACCTACGAGGCGCTCGAGCGCTTGGCCGAGCGCCTGGACGACAAGAAGACGGCGCGTCTGGCCGCCCAGCTGCGCGACCAGGAGCAGAAGATGCTCGACACGGTGCGCGGGCTGCTGCCGGAGCTGACCGACGCGGTGGTCGACAGCGAGGTGCACGGCAAGGAGGTCTACGACCCCGCGGAGACCGGTGCGGGTCAGCTGGTGCGCGAGGCCGGGCGCGGGGCGCGCAAGAGCACCCAGCGCGCGAGCCAGCGTGCCAAGGGCACGGCCCGTCAGGCCCGCCGCGTACCCGGTGTGGCCCAGGCCGAGGGCGAGGTCCGTGGCGCCGTGGCCTCCGCAGACGATCTGGCCATCGCCGACTACGACTCGCTGACCGCCGAGCAGATCAACGAGCGCCTCGGCGATCTCTCGCAGATGGAGCTGGCCAAGGTCGACGGCTACGAGCGACGCAACCAGGACCGCACGACGGTCACCGGCCGGGTCTCCTCGCTGCGCGGTGACGAGCCGTGGACCGGCTATGACGAGATGAACGCCGACGAGATCACCAAGCGTCTGAGCGACGGTGACGATGACCAGGCGCGCGAGGTGCGCGAGTACGAGCAGCGTCACAAGAACCGCAGCGGCGTGCTCCAGGCCGCCGAGCGCCAGGCCGTCACCGCCTGACACGACGCCCACCGGGCCAGCCGGCGGGCAGCAGGAGCGCGAGGCCGACCAGGTCGGTCGAGCGCTCTCTGCACCCGGTCGGGGCGAGGAAGGAGTAAGCCGCGACTCGTCGCAGGCGGTGTCCGTCAGGTCGTCGGGGCGGTGCGCGACCCTGTCGGCCGATGCCCCTGCGCCTGGTCACCGGCCCCGCCAACGCCGAGAAGGCGCGCGCCGTCCTGGGCGGCGTGCGCGACGCGCGCTCCCGCGGCGCCCTGCTCGTTGTGCCCACCGCGGCCGACGTCGAGCGCTTCCGCGCCGAGCTGGTCGAGGGCGGCGTCGTCTTCGGCGTCGGGGTCCTGACCTTCCGCGGGCTGCTGGAGGAGGTCGCCGCGCGCACGGGGTTGCGTACGCCCCTGCTGGGGCCGGTGGCCCGGGAGCGCGTCGCGCGCAGGGTGGCCGCGGCCACGCCGCTGGCCGCGCTGGCGTCCTCGGCCTCAACCCCGGGGTTCGCAGCCGCGTTGTGCGACCTGTGCGCGGAGCTGGAGGCCGCGCGGGTGACTCCGCAGCGCTTCGCGCGGGCTCTGGCCGACTGGAGCGCCGCGACGGGCCGCGACAGCGCCTACGGGCGGGAGCTGGCGGCCCTGTACGCCGCCTGGCGGCGCGCGCTCGAGCGCCTGGGGCGTACCGACCGTGAGGTGCGCGACGCGGCGGCGCTCGACGCGCTGGTCGCCACGCCGGCGGCCTGGGGCGCCACGCCCGTGTTCGTCTACGGCTTCGACGACCTCACGCCCCAGCAGTGCGACGCCCTGGTCGCGCTGGGCCGCGTCACCGAGGTCTGCGCCTCGCTGCCCTACGAGGCCGGTCGCGCCGCGTTCGCCGGGCGCGCCACCACGTTCGCCATCCTGGCGCCCGAGGCCGCCGAGGTGACGCGCCTGGAGGCGCGTGCGGAGCACTACGCGCCGGGCGCCCGGGCGGCGCTGCACCACCTCGAGCGGGGGATGTTCGAGCCCGCGGCGCCCGCGCCAGCGGCCGCGCCCGGGGACGCGGTGGCGCTGCTGGAGGGCGGTGGCGAGCGGGCGGAGCTGGAGCTGGTGGCCGCCGAGGTCCGCGCACGGCTGGACGACGGCGTTCCCGGCGACCAGATCGCCGTGGTGTGTCGCAGCCCCGACCGGGTCGCCCCGCTGCTGGGCCGGGTCTTCGGCGCGCTGGGCATCCCGGTGGCCTGCGAGCGCCGTGTTGGCCTCGAGCGCACGGCGCTGGGCCGCGGCCTGCTCGGCCTCCTGCGCTCGGCGCTGGCCGACGGCCCGGCCGACGACCTGCTGGCCTGGCTGCGCACGCCCGGCCGCGTCGCTTCGCCCTGGGCCACCGATCGCCTCGAGCGCCGCATCCGTCAGGAGCACCTGCACACCGCCACTGCGGCCCGCGAGGCCTGGGAGGCCGACGGCGGGGCGACCCTCTGGGAGCTCGACCGCCTGCGCGGGGCGGCGCAACGGGACTCGGCCCGCGCGAGCACCGTACGCGCCGAGCGGGGCACGCCCGCGGCCGATGACGCCCTCCTCACCGAGGTCGCCGCCCGGGCCACCGCGCTGCTCGCGGCCGACCGCCGCGGGGACGCGCCGCTGCTCACCGAGCCGGAAGTGGCCGACGCGCGGGCGCTGGCCGCGGTGCGCGGTGCCCTGGAGGAGCTCGCCGCGCTGGCGCGGATCAACCGCTCGCTCGCGCCCGGCGCCGCCGACATCGTCTCCGCGCTGGAAGGGCTCGAGGTCGACGTCGCGCCGCCCGCGGCGCCCGGTGCGGTGGTGGTGAGCGACCCCCTCGCCGTGCGGGCCCGACGTGTACGCGTGCTGGTGGCCTTCGGGCTGCAGGAGGGCGTCTTCCCTCCCGCGCCACGGCCCGAGCCGTTCCTGGCCGACGAGGCCCGCCGGGAGCTGGCCCAGCACATCGGCCTGGTCCTCCCGCGCCGTGGCGACGAGGCCCTGGGTGCCGAGCGCTACCTCTTCTACGCCCTGGCGTCCCGGCCCGAAGAGCGCCTCGTGCTGGCCTGGCACACCGGCAGCGACGATGGCGACCCCGCCGTGCGCTCCTTCTTCGTCGACGACGTCTGCGACCTCTTCGATACGTCGCTGGAGGCGGGTACCCGCCGCCGCGCCCTGGGCGCGGCGGCCTGGCCGCGGGGCGGGGAGCCCACGGCCCGTGAGGTCGCGCGCAGCGCCGCGGCCCGCGGCCCGCGCCTGCGGCCGCGCTCGCTGGGGCCGCTGGAGGACCCCGCCGTGCTGGCCGCGGTGCGCGGGCGCGAGGGCTGGTCGAGCACGGCGCTGGAGACGCTGGCGGGCTGCGGGGTGCGCTGGTTCGTCGAGCGCTGGCTGCGTCCCGCCACCACGCAGGCCGACCCCGAGGCGATGATGCGCGGGTCGCTGGCCCACCGGCTGCTCGAGGAGGTCATGCGGGAAATCCAGTCCCGCCCACCCCGGGTGCTGGGCCCCGAAGACCTGACGGTCGCCCGCGCCGCGCTGGCCCGCGCGCTCGCGCAGCACGCCGACGCGTACCCGTTCGCGGCCGACGCCCAGCGCCTGCGCACCCTGCTGCGCCGCCTGGAGGCCGACCTCGACCGCGTGCTCGCCCACACGGTGCAGGCAGGCAGCGTCTTCGCGCCCACCCACCTGGAGGTGGGCTTCGGCCGCGAGGGTGACGCGCTGGACGCCCTGGACCTCGGCGATGGCCTGCGCGTCTACGGCCAGATCGACCGCGTGGACGTCGACAGCGCCGGTCGCGCGTTGGTCTACGACTACAAGGGCACCCGGCCCACCCCGGGCACGAGATGGCTGGAGCTCCACGCGCTGCAGGTCACGCTCTACCTGCGTGCCGCCCAGCAGCTTCTGGGGCTCGTGCCCGTCGGCGGCCTCTACCAGGCCTACCGTGACAAGGAGGTCCGGGCCCGCGGCGCGGTCGTGCGCGGCGCCGACCCCGACCTGCGCACCGTCAACGGCGACGTCGTGGACGAGGAGACCTTCCGTGCGCTGCTGGACGATGTGGTCGCGGTGGCCCGCCGTGGGGTCGACGAGGTGCGACGGGGCACCCTGGCCGCCCGCCCGGCCACCTGCGCGTTCAAGGGCGGCTGCGCGCACCCGTCGATCTGCCGGACGGACGCGGCGTGAGGCTCACACCGGAGCAGCGTGCGGCCGTCGAGCGTCGCGAGGGACCGCTGCTGCTGGAGGCCACGGCGGGCAGCGGCAAGACCAGCGTGCTGGTCGAGCGCTTCGTGGCCATGGTGCGCGAGGACGCCATCGAGCCGGGGCGCATACTGGCCATCACGTTCACCCACAAGGCGGCAGGTGAGCTGCGCGAACGCGTGCGCCGCGCACTGGTCGATCTCGGCGCACGCGAGGCCGCCCGCGAGACCGAGGCAGCGTCGATCTCGACCATCCACGGGTTCTGCGCCTCGCTGCTGCGCTGGACGCCGGTGGCCGCGGGCCTCGATCCCGGCTTCACCGTGCTCGACGATCCGGCCGCGCGGGCGCTGCGCGAGCAGGCGTGGGTGCAGGCGCTGGGCGCGTGGCTCGGGGAGGAGGGGCCGAAAAGCGCCGCGCTGGAGCTCGCCGCGGCGTGGACGCCCGACCGCCTGGGCAAGGCCATCAAGGCCCTGTACGACCAGCGGCGCAGTGCCGGCGAGGTGCGTCCCGCCATCCCCGTGCCCGCCCCGGTGCCCGCTCCCGACCCGGCGGCGCTGCGCGGCGCCTGCGACCGCGCGCTGCGCGAGCTGGGGGCGTGCGATGCGCCCGGCGACCACGTACGCCGGGCGCTGGGCGCGATCGAGGGCTGCGCCGCCGACCTGGCGGCCGGGCTGGCCACCGTGGGCCGGCTGGGCGATGCCGAGGTCAGGCCGGGCAGGACCGGCGCGCTGCAGGGCGAGGGCGCGGTCGGCTACGTCACGCAGGTCGCCGCCTACCGGGGGGCGCTGGTCGAGCACCGCGGGGCCGCCGACCTCGCGCTGCTGGCCGACCTGCTGGCCCGCTACGCCACCGCCTACGAGGCCGCCAAGCACGCCCACGGCGGCCTGGACTTCGCCGACCTCGAGCTGCGCGCCCGCGACCTGCTGCGCGACCGCTCCGGCCTGCGCCGGGCCGTCCAGGAGCGCTACGCGCGCGTCATGGTCGACGAGTTCCAGGACACCAACCCGCTGCAGGTCGAGCTGCTGGACCTCGTGGCGCCCGAGCATCTCTTCGTCGTGGGCGACGAGTTCCAGTCCATCTACGGCTTCCGCCACGCCGACGTGGCGGGCTTCCGCGCCCGCCGCGCGGCGCTGGCCGCCCGCGGCGCGGTCGGGGCGCTGTCGGGCAACTTCCGCAGCCGCGCCGCGCTGCTCGACGTGGTCGGCACGGCCTTCGGCGCGCTGCTGGGCGAGGACTTCGTGGCTCCCCGGCCCGCCCGCGACGACGCGGGCGCCGTGCACGACGGCCCCGAGGTCGAGCTGCTGCTCACCGGGAAGGAGGGCTGGAATGACGTCGACCTCGGCGACACGCTGCCCCCGGTCGACGCCGACGAGCGCGCCGAGGCCATCGCGGTGGCCCGCAGGATCCGCGCGCTGGTGGACGACGGCGAGGCTCTGCCGCAGGACATCGTCGTCCTCGTGCGCGCCACGGCGACGCTGGGCGTCCTGGAGCGCGCGCTGGAGGACACGGGCCTGCCGACCTACGCCTCGGGCGGGCGCGGCTACTGGTCCCAGCAGCAGGTGCAGGACCTGCGTGCCTGGCTGCAGGCGCTGGCCAACCCCGACGAGGAGGTCGCCCTCCACGGCGTCCTGGCCTCCCCGCTGGTCGGCGTCAGCGCCGACACCCTGCACCACCTGGCCCACACGGCGCGCGCGCTGGGGTGGGGGCTGTGGCGCACGATCGAGGGCGCGTTCGGGGGTGGTGAGCAGCTCGGAGCGCTGCGCGAGGCGCTCGAGGCCGAGGACCGCGTTCGCCTCGAGCGCTTCGCGCCACGCTTCGCCGCCGAGCGGCGCCTCGCGCCGCGGCTGGCCCTCGACGTGCTGCTCGAGCGCGCGGTTGCGTCCACGGGCTACGACCTGCACGTCCTCGCGCTGCCGGCGGGTGAGCGGCGGATGGCCAACATCCACAAGCTGCAGCGCCTGGCGGCTGCCTACGAGGAGGCCGGCGGACGCGACATCGGCGGCTTCCTGCGCTTCGCCGCCGAGGAGGAGGAGGCCGGCGCCCGCGAGCCCGAGGCGCCGATCGAGCTGGGCGACCTCAAGGCCGTGCGCCTCATGACGATCCACGCCGCCAAGGGCCTGGAGTTCCCCGTCGTCGTCCTCGCCGCGCTGGGGCGCCGGCCGAACCTGGACAAGCCGGACCTCGCCGTCGGCGAAGGCGAGGCCGGCGTGCGGGTCATCGGCTTCGAGGGCGAGGGCGTCCCGACCGCCACGCTCGAGCGCCTGACCGCCGCCGCCCGCGAGCGCGCCGCCGCCGAGGAGCGCCGGGTCCTCTACGTCGCCGCCACCCGCGCTCGCGAGCGGCTCATCCTCAGCGGCACGATGCGCCTGGACCGCGAGACGGGCATCGGGCCGGGCGCCCCGCCCATCGCGTGGCTGAGGCCGGTGCTGGGGGAGCGGGTGCGCGTGGTGGAGAACCGCCCCGAGGCGTTCGTGGCGGGCTCGGCCTGCACTGAGGGAGAGAGCGGTGGTGAGGCCCCGGCGCCCGCGGACGTCCTCGATCCGCTCAGCGCCCCGGCCCCGGTGGCCCTGACCACGCTGAGCCCCTCGGCCCTCGCCCGCCACGCCGCCTGCGGCTACCGCTTCTACCTCGAGCGCGTGCTCGAGCTGCCCGAGGTCGACCCTCCCCAGGCCGGTTGGCGCATTACCCCCGCTGTGCGGGGGAAAAGCGCCAATCGGCAGCGAGGGACGGAGATCCACACCGTCCTGGAGCACCTCGACCTCGACGACCCCCAGCTCCACGAGGGCGCCGACCACCTCAGGACCCTCGTCAACGCCTTCCTCTCCTCACCAGCAAAGCAGCGGCTCGCACGGGCGCGGACGCTCAGACGAGAAGCCCCGTTCGCGCTGCAACTCAAAGACGCCCCGATCCTCACCGGCATCGTCGACGCCCTGGCCGACGAGGGCGACGGCCGCGCCTACGTCGTCGACTACAAGACCGACCGCGTCACGGCGCAGACGGACCTCGAGGCCAAGGTCGCCACCACGTACACCCTCCAGCGCGCCGCCTACGCCCTCGCCGCCCTGCGTGAGGGTTTCGCGTCGGTCGAGGTCGCCTACCTCTTCCTGGAACGGCCCCGGGAGCCCGTCGGCGCCACCTATACGCAGGAGGACGTCAGGGCGCTCGAACACCGACTAACCGAGGCCGCCCGTCTGGACTTCCGGGTCACCGATCACCCCCACCTCGAGCTGTGCGCGACCTGCCCGGGCCGGGGCGGACTGTGCCTGTACCCCGACGCGCTCACCCTGGCGCCGGCGCGCCCGGGGACGGGGTGGGAGGAGGCGGGGTCGGCGGCGGCGGGCCCGCCCGCCCAGCCATCCGCTGACGCTCCAGCTCCACGTTGAGCTCGGCGCCGAAGAGGAAGGCCAGGTTGGTGATCCACAGCCACAGCAGCAGGATCACCGCTCCCGCGAACACGCCGTAGGTCGCCTCGTAGTTGCCGAAGTTGGCCACGTAGAGGAAGAAACCGCCGGAGGCCAGCAGCCACAGCACGACTCCCAGCGCCGAGCCCGGTGTGATCCAGCGGAAGCGGCGGTCGGCATGGTCGGGCGCGAAGGCGTAGACCACGGAGTAGATGAGCATCGCGGCGACGATGGCCACCGCCCAGCGCGCCACCCGCCAGATCCCCGCGGCGGTGTCGCCCAGGCCGATGAGGGCGAAGATGTCGTTGACCAGGCTGCCGCCCACGAAGACGCAGGCCAGCGCGACGAGGGCCAGGGCGAGCACGACGAGGGTGAAGGCGAGGTTGTTGGCCTTCTGGCGCACGAAGCCGCGCTCCTCGTCGACGCGGTAGACGACGTTCAACGCCCGCCCGGCCGCGCCGAAGGCCCCCGACGCTCCGTACAGCGCCACGGCCAGGCCCAACACGAGCGCCACGCTCACCGCCCCGCCGGCGCCCTCGATGGTCCCCGACAACGACATCTGCACGCCGTCGATCGTCGCCGGGCTGGCACCGCTCTCGCGCAGGTAGTCGGTCGCCTGGGTGACCAGCTCCGTCCCGCCGAACAGCCCCAGCAGCGCCACGCTGGCCAGCAGGGCGGGGAACAGCGACAGCATCACGTAGTACGTGAGCCCCGCCGCGTGGTCGGTCATCTGGTCGGCCCGGAAGCGCTTGGCCGCGCGGATGAGCGGGCCGAGCCTCACGTCCCGCGCTTGGGCAGCAGCGGATGACCGTCCAGGACGCCGCGTGAGAGGTCAACGACCGAGCGGCTGCACCGCCGTGCCTGATCGCGCAGCAGCCCGAAGGCGGCGTCGTCGTCGATGCGGTGGCGTTCCATCAGGATGCCCTTTGCCCGTTCGATGAGCGCGCGACGCTCCAACGCGGTCTCGAGGCGGTCGACCTGCTCGAGCAGGGCACGGGTCTCGTGGAAGCGCTGCATGGCCACCTCGATGGCCCCCTGCAGGTCGGCCGGGTCGTCGGGCTGGGCGTAGGCGAAGATCCCCCGCGCCGCCGCCGCGCGGACGAAGCCGGGGTCGACCTCGGGCAGCAACGCGATGACCGGCCGACCGGCGGCCTCGGTGATCTCGTTGATGAGCGCCAGGGCGTGGTCATCGCTGGCGTGCACGGCGACGACGGCGAGGTCGGGCTGCTCGCCCGCCACCTCGTCGGCCACCGCACCCAGCGACACGGCGCGCCCGGTGACCTCGTGGCCCAGGGAGCGAAGCTGAGCGCAGATGCGCTCGAGCGCCGCGCGCTCCTCGTTGGCGGCCAGGATGGCCAGCCCGTCCGCGATCCGCCGCTCCTGTTCCCCCGTGGATGCGATCGTCATCAGCGTGGGTATCATGACGCACCAAGCCACGGCCCAGCCATCCGCCGCGGCACTGCGCACCCCATCCCCCGGTGCGCGTGTGTCCTCATGTCCAGCGCCCTGGCCACCTCCGCTTCCCGCGATCGCGATGAAGAGCGCGCGCTCTTCGAGCGGTGGCAGCGTGGGCGCGAGCCCGCCGCCCGCGCGGCGCTCGTGGAGCGCTACCTGCCCCTGGCTCGGCGCCTGGCCCGTCGCTACGCGCAGGGCGACGAGCCGCTGGACGACCTGGTGCAGGTCGCCTCCCTGGGCCTGGTCAAGGCCGTGGACCGCTTCGACACCGCCCGGCCCGTGGTGTTTTCCAGCTTCGCCGTGCCCACCATCCTGGGTGAGCTCAAGCGCCACTTCCGCGACCGGACGTGGTCGGTGCGAGTCCCACGCGACCTGCAGGAACTGGCACTGCGCGCCGACCGCACCGCCGAGGACCTCGCGCGCCACCTGGGCCGCCGGCCGACGGTGCCCGAGCTGGCCGAGGCCGCCGGGGCCTGTGAGGAGCAGATCCTCGAGGCGCTGGAGGCCGCGGGCGCCTACCGGGCAGCGTCCCTGGAGGCGCCGCGGCGCGGCGGCGAGGGCGACGACGACACGGTGGGCTCCGCCCTGGGCCACGACGAGGGCGGCTTCGCGCTGGCGGAGCACCGGGCGGTGCTCGAGCGTCTGCTGGCCACGCTCGACGGGCGCGAGCGCATGGTGCTGCGCCTGCGCTTCGAGCAGGACCTGACCCAGTCGGAGATCGGCGAGGCCATCGGCGTCTCGCAGATGCAGGTCTCGCGGATCCTGCGCCGCTGCCTGGGGCGCATGAGCGCAGCGGCGGCCACGGCTCGGGACCCGGGTGGCGTAGGGCCGGGCGCCACGGGGTAAGGGCGCCCTCGTGCCTCCCGCGGCGATCCTGGACATCGACGGCACGCTGGTCGACAGCAACTACCAGCACGCGATCGCCTGGTACCGGTCGCTGCGCGGGCACGAGCTCGTGCTCCCGCTGTGGCGCATCCACCGCGCGATCGGCGTGGGCGGCGACCAGCTCGTCGAGGCTCTCTGCGGGGCGGAGGTTGAGGAGCGCCTGGGTGACGACCTGCGCGCGGCGGAGGGCGAGCACTACTCCCCGCTGATCGAGGAGGTCGAGCCGCTGGAGGGGGCACGCGCCCTGGTGGAGGACCTCAAGGAGCGCGGCTGCGCCGTGATCCTGGCCTCGTCCGCCAAGCCTGAGGAGGTCAACCACTACCTCGACCTGCTCGACGTCCGCGAGCTGGCCGACGGCTGGACGACCTCGGGTGACGTCGACGTCACCAAGCCCCAGCCCGACCTCGTGCGCGTCGCCGTGGAGATGGCGGGTGGGGGGGAGGCGGTGATGGTGGGTGACTCGCGCTGGGACGTCGAGGCCGCCAAGCGCGCCGGCGTCGAGACCCTGGCCGTGCGCACCGGTGGCTTCGGCGAGGACGAGCTGCTGGCCGCCGGCGCGCAGGCCGTGTACGGGTCGATCACGGAGCTTCGCGAGGGCTTGTCATCCACGCCGTTCGGGTAGGGCCAAAGAGACCCTGAACGATCCAGGAGGATTCAACATGGGCATCACTGACAAGATCACCGGCCGCGCCAAGAAGGCCGCGGGAGACCTCACCGGCGACTCGAGCACACGTCGCGAGGGCCAGAAGGAAGAGAAGAAGGGTGAGGTCAAGGACCAGGCTGCCAAGGCGCAGGACTCCGCCGACGCCAAGAAGCAGGAGGCGGCGGACCTGGATCGCCAGACGTGATCTCAACCGTCTTCGGCCCGGCGCACATCGCGCCGGGCCTGAGCGGGCCGGCGCTGGAGGTTCCTCACCCCGGCGAGCAGCCCACTCCGATCTCCCCGCCGCAGACGCCCGAGGTCCCCGACCCGGCGCCCCCACCCTCTCCCGAGACCCCGCCCGAGCAGCCGACCCCGGTCGTGCCGCCCGAGCCGGCGCCTCCCCAGCCGGATCCACTGCCCGACACCGGCGACGCACGCCCTCGACGCCGCTGACGCCACCCGCCGGCCGGGGGCCGTGTTCGCACTGTCCCCCGGCGCCGGTCGGCGTCAGCGACCAGGATGCCGGGCGCGCCGGCGCCGGGCTACGCCAGACCTTCTGCCTCGTATTCGCGCAGAAACCCCTCGAAGAGCCGGCGGTGGCCCTCCTCGTCGCGCAGGATCGCGATGACCATGTCGTTGGTCACGGGGTCGATCTCCTCCGTCGCCTCGATGAGCGCGTTGTAGTACTCGATGGCGCCCGTCTCAGCCTCGATGACGCCCCGGATGACGTGCACGATGTCGGTCTGGTGCGCGGGCGGCTGCAGGAACGTCTGCTCGGCCGTGAAGCCCGAGGAGCCGGGAACCACCCCGTAGAGCTCCTTGATGCGGTCGGCGAACTGCTGGGCGTGGCCCAACTCCTCCTGGACGTCGGTCTTGAGGGACTCGATGATCTCCTGGGCGCGCACGCCGTCGGGGTTCACCGAGTTCGCGATGTAGTTCATCACCGTCTCGAGCTCCATCCAGTACCCCTTGGTGAGCATGGCGACGATCTCCTCGCGCTGCTCGGACCGCTCGTCGGCGAGAATGCCCTGAGCGGCGTTGCGAATAGCCATGTCGGTCCTCCTGTGTCGATCTTCGTTCTCTGAAGGGGCCTTCTACCCCGGTGTAGCAGGTGCAAGCTCGCGTGCGCACGCAGGTAGAGGTGCCGCCGCCCGGGCATACTGCCTCCATGCCCCGTTCGATCTGGACCGGCGCGATCTCCTTCGGGCTGGTCACCGTGCCCGTGAAGCTGTACTCCGCCGTGCAGCGCAAGACCGTGCGCTTCCACCAGCTCAACGCTAAGACCGGCGTGCGCATCCAGCAGCGGCGCGTCGACCCGACGACCGGCGATGAGGTCGCCTACGAGGATCTGGTCAAGGGCTACGAGCTGACGCCCGACCGCTACGTGGTCGTCGAGCCGGGCGAGCTCGAGGCCCTGGACCCCAAGAAGACCAAGACCATCGACATCGAGGACTTCGTCGACCTCGAGGAGATCGACCCGATCTACTACGACCACCCCTACTACCTGGCGCCCGCCCAGGGTGGCGCCAAGCCCTACCGCCTCCTGGTCGAGGCCATGCGCGACGCCGGGAAGGTGGCCGTCGCTCGGGTGGTCATCCGCTCCAAGCAGCAGCTCGTGGCCATCCGGCCTCTGGGCGAGGTGCTGGCCATGGCCACCATGGTCTTCGCCGACGAGGTGGTCGACGCGGGCCGCCTGGACGAGGTGCCCGCCGCCGACGACATCGAGACGACGCAGCGCGAGGTCGACATGGCGCGCCAGCTCATCGACTCGCTGGCCGGCCCCTTCCAGCCCGACAAGTACCGCGACACCTACCGCGACGAGGTCCTCGAGCTCATCGAGCGCAAGGCCCAGGGCGAGGAGATCGCGGTGCAGCCCGTGGCCGACGAGCCCGAGCCGGTGCCCGACCTCATGGCCGCCCTGAAGGCCAGCCTCGACCAGGTCCGCTCGCGCGAGGGCTCGGAGGGCAACGGCGGGAGCGCCGGGAAGACGCCCCCGACGCGAGCGAAGAAGGGCGACGGGTCGGGCGGGGGCGCGAAGAAGGGTGGCGGCAAGGGCTCGTCGGGGGCGAAGGGCTCCTCGGGGGCGAAGGGCTCCCCGGGGGGGAAGGGTTCGTCGGGGGCGAAGAGCTCGTCCGGCGGCGCCAAGAAGGCGCCCTCGCGCTCCAAGGCCGCGTCGTAACCCCGCGACGTCACGGGTAGGGACACGCGGTGCGCCTGCGTCGCTCCGACTGCTCCGACCCCGGGCTCACCCGCCACCGGCGAGGGAAGGGCTTTCGGCTCCTCGACGAGCACGGCGGCCCGGTCGAGGACGAGGAGACGCTGGAGCGCGTGCGCGGCCTGGTGATCCCACCCGCCTGGAGGGAGGTCTGGATCTGCCCGGCGCCCGAGGGCCACATCCAGGCCACCGGGCTCGACGAGGCGGGACGCAAGCAGTATCGCTACCACGACGCCTGGCGGGTGCGCCGCGACGCGGCCAAGTTCGACGAGATGCTGGCCTTCGCCCGGCTGCTGCCGGCCCTGCGCGAGGAGGTGGCGCGGGAGCTGGCCCGCGGGACGCTGGACCGCGACGGCGTGCTGGCCGCCGCGGTGCGCCTGCTCGACCGCGGCTTCTTCCGCGTGGGCGGCGAGGGATACGCGGGAGAGAACGGCTCCTTCGGCCTGGCCACGATCCGCCGCGAGCACGTCACCCAGCGCGGGGAGACCGTGATCTTCGACTATCCGGCCAAGTCGGGCAAGCGCCGCATGCAGGCGGTCGTGGACCCCGAGGTCGCCGCCGTCGTGCGCACGCTCAAGCGCCGCCGCGGCGGAGGGGAGGAGCTCCTGGCCTACAAGGAGCGCGGTCGCTGGCGCGACGTGCGCTCCGAGGACGTCAACGCCTGGCTGAAGGACCGCACCGGCCGGGACGTGTCGGCCAAGGAGTTCCGCACCTGGGGCGCCACGGTGCTGGCGGCCGTCGCGCTCGGGGTGTCGGGCCGCGCCAACGGCACGAAGACAGCCCGTAGGCGTGCGGTCACCCGGGCGGTCAAGGAGGTGGCCGGCTACCTGGGCAACACGCCGGCTGTCGCGCGCTCGTCCTACATCGACCCGCGGGTCATCGACCGCTTCACCGACGGCCGGGCCATCGATGTCGCCATCGTGGGCGAGGACCCCGGTGATCCCGCCGGCCAGGTGCCGGTGGAGCGGGCGGTGCTGGAGCTGATCGAGGGCTGAGGCCCGCTGAAGCGGAGGCCGGCTAGGACACCGCGGCGTCGCCGTCGAGGGCCGTTATGGCCTCGTCGCGCGAGGCGACGATGGTGAAGATCTGGTCGAGGCCCGTGATCTCGAATGTCTTGGCGATGTTCGCGTCGGTGTTGACGATGGCCAGCGCGCCGTCGTGGGTGCGCAGGCGCTTGACCGCGCCGATGAGCACGCCCAGGGCGGTCGAGTCCAGGAACGTCGTCTCACCGAGGTCGACGACGATGCGGGTCCGCCCGCGCTCGATGGCGTCGGTTAGCGTCTGCTTGAGCTCGGGGGCGGTGAAGAGGTCGATCTCTCCGCGGACGGCCACGACGTGGCGATCGGCGGACAGCTCCTCCTCCAGGACGGCGAACTCGGGCGGCATCGGGGCGGCAGTCTATCCCTCAGTCGTCGGCCAGCGCCGACGCGCCAAGCCGGGCGCCCTCGCCATGCTCGAAGAAGTCCCACACCCCGTCGGTCAGCCTGCTGGTGCCCCGGCGAGAAGTCAGCGGAACCCGAGGCGGATGCGCAGGCCGGCGCCGTCGACCTCGTCCACCTCGTCGGCCACTCGCTGCAGCACGTTGCCCACCCCGGGCAGCTCCGCGGCGGCCATCAGCTCGCGGCCCGCGTCGTGGCGCAGGCCGTCGACTGTGAGCGACAGGCCCTGGACGTCGGCGTGCACCTCCACGCTGAGTCGGCCCTCGACGCTGAAGTTGGGGGCGTGGGCGGCGACCGCGTCGGCCAGCAGCAGGGCGTCGTCCAAGCGGTCGATGGGGCACTGGGCGCGGGCGGCGAGCATTCCCACGACCCGGCTGAGCACGGGGCCCACCAGAGGCCCTGCGGCAACGCGCAGCAGGGCGTGGTTGTCGGGCGCCGGGACGGCGCTCATCGGTCCTCGTCGCCGTGGGCGAGGCGGAAGACCATGCGCACCTCGGTGTGCTCGTCGTCGTCCTTGCCCAGCTCGAGTGCCTCGGTCAGCGTGGCGATGAGTGGCAGGCCCAGCCCGAGGCCCGGGCTGTCGGCCCGGGGCACGATGCCGCGCCCCTCGTCGCGCACGATCACGGTCAGCCGGTCGTCGCCGTCGAGCAGGGCGCTGACGTGCAGCGGGCCCTCGCCGTCGGGATAGGCGTGGACGACCACGTTCGTGCATGCCTCGGTCACCGCGAGGCGGATGTCCGAGAGCGCCTGCTCGTCGACGTCTAGTACCTCGGCGAGGCCACCAAGGGCATGGCGGACGATCGCGACGTTCTCGGCGCGCGCCGGCAGGGTCAGCTCGAGGTCAGGACTGTCAGTCAACGTGATGTGGGGGTGGTGTTCCGCGACGGGGCGGCCACGGGTCGCCGCCCCAGCACGTCGCCATGCTGCCCGGCGCCCCGCCTTTTCACGCGCCCGTCACGGACGCCGGCCCCAGACACACGTCGAGGCGCCTGGGGGAAGGCGCCTCGACGCAGTGTGGGGCCACCGCGTGTGCCGAGGCAGGGAAGTCCGGCACTACCACGCGGTGGATATACGGGAATCGTTCCCGATGACGGCAACGATACCCCAGCGCGACGAGTCCAAACGCCACCAAAACCCGTGTGTGTGCGACATCACACAGTCGGACGTCGGCGGGGTCGTCCGCGACATCCGTTGCTAACCTTCACGTACCGCCTCGCTCCCCCACGACGGAAACGACGGAAACCCGAACCCGTCCCGCATCGGAGCCCTCAGACAGATGAGCTTCCACCTTCGCCGCCCGGAGGCCGCTGGCCTCTACGACCCGCGCTACGAGCACGATGCCTGTGGCGTCGCCCTCGTCGCGCGGCTGGACAACGACCCGCGCCACGACGTGGTCGCTCACGCCCTGACCGCGCTGGAGAACCTCGAGCACCGCGGGGCCGCGGGCGCCGACCCGCTGACGGGCGACGGCGCCGGGATCCTCGTGCAGATGCCCGACGCGTTCCTGCGTCACGCCGTCGACTTCGAGCTGCCGCCCGCCGGCCAGTACGGGGTCCTGCAGTGCTTCCTGCCCCGTGACGGCTCCCGCCGGCGCAAGCTCGAGGAGCTGCTCGAGCTCAACGCGCGCGTGGAGGGTCAGCGTCTGCTGGGCTGGCGCGACGTGCCGGTCGATCCCACCCACGTGGGCTCCACGGCCGACCATTGCCGCCCGGTCATGCGCCAGCTCTTCGTGGGCGCCGGGCCGGGCTTCGAAGCCGACCAGGATCGCTTCGAGCGCAAGCTCTACGTCATCCGTCGCGTGTGCGAGCTGGCCAGCGGGCCGGACCTGTACATCGCCTCGTCGTCCAGCCGCACCCTGGTCTACAAGGGGATGCTCATCTCCCACCAGCTGCGCGGGTTCTTCCCCGACCTGGTCGACGAGCGCTTCGCCAGCGCGATGTGCCTCGTGCACTCGCGCTTCTCGACCAACACCTTCCCGAGCTGGGAGCTGGCCCATCCCTACCGCGTGATCGCCCACAACGGCGAGATCAACACGCTCATGGGCAACATCAACTGGATGCGCGCGCGGGAGAGCCAGCTCGCCAGCGAGCTGTTCGGCGTCGACCTGCAGAAGGTCATGCCGATCGTGCGCCCCGGCGGGTCGGACTCGGCCACCTTCGACAACGTGCTCGAGCTGCTCATGCTCGGCGGGCGCTCGCTGCCCCACGCGGCGATGATGATGATCCCCGAGGCCTACAAGGACCGCGACGACATCCCGGACCACCTCAGGGGCTTCTACGCCTTCCACTCCTGCCTCATGGAGCCGTGGGACGGCCCCGCCGCGGTGGCCTTCACCGACGGGCGCGTGGTGGGGGCGACCCTGGACCGCAACGGCCTGCGCCCGGGGCGCTGGGTGGAGACTAGGGACGGCGTGGTGGTGCTGGGCTCCGAGGCCGGCCTCCTGGACATCGACCCGGCCAACGTCGCGCGCCTGGGCCGCCTGGCGCCGGGCAAGCTCTTCCTGGTCGACCTCGAGCAGGGGCGCATCGTCGAGGACGAGGAGGTCAAGGAGCAGGTGGCCACCCGCCGGCCCTACGGGCGCTGGCACGAGGAGGCCACGGTCCACTTCTCCGACCTCGAGCCCGCGCACGTGACCATGACCGGCGTGCAGCCCACCCGGCTGCGCCAACTGGCCTTCGGCTACACGCAGGAGGATCTGCGGGTGCTGCTGGCGCCCATGGCCGCCACGGGCGCTGAGCCGATCGGCTCGATGGGCAACGACCAGGCCCTCGCCGTGCTCTCCGACCAGTGCCCCCCGCTGTTCAACTACTTCAAGCAGCTCTTCGCCCAGGTGACCAACCCGCCGATCGACCCGATCCGCGAGGATGTCGTGATGAGCCTGGCCGGCGCGATCGGCGGCGAGGTCAACCTGCTCAGCGAGTCGCCCCGGCACGCTCACCAGCTCGTGCTCGACCAGCCCATCCTGCGCAACCAGGAGCTCGAGACGCTGCGCCACGTCGATCACGACATCTTCAAGGCGCACACCCTGGACATCACCTGGCCTGTGGAGCACGGTCCGGAGGGGCTTGCGCGCCGCCTGGCCGAGATCTGCGACGAGGCCCACGACGCGCTCGCGATCGGGGTCAACGTGCTCATCCTCAGCGACCGGCGGATGGGCAAGCGCCGTGTGGCGATCCCCTCGCTGCTGGCCGTCGGCGCCGTGCACCACCATCTCGTGCGCGCGGGCACGCGCCTGCGCTGTGGGCTGGTGCTCGAGTCCGGCGAGCCGCGCGAGATCCACCACATGGCCACGCTGATCGGCTACGGCGTCAGCGCGATCAACCCCTACCTGATGCTCGACTCCGTCGACGAGCTGGTCTTCGAGGGGCGCGTACCGGGCGTTGAGAGCGACGGCGAGGCGCAGCGCAACGTGGTCAAGGCCATCGGCAAGGGGCTGCTCAAGACCATCTCCAAGATGGGCATCTCCACCACGCAGTCCTACTGCGGGGCGCAGATCTTCGAAGCGGTCGGCCTGGAGAGGGACCTGATCGACCGCCACTTCACCGGCACCGCCTCGCGCATCGGGGGCATCGGGCTCGAGGTGCTGGCCCGCGAGACGCTGGACCGCCATGTGCGCGCCTACCCGGTCTCCCACGAGGAGCTCCTGCCCGTGGGCGGCGTATACGCGTGGCGGCGCGACGGCGAGCACCACATGTGGAACCCCGAGACGATCGCCGCGCTGCAGCACAGCGTCCGCGCGAACGGCTCGGCGCCCGACAAGTACGACGAGTACGCGGCCATGGTCAACGACGACGCGTCGCGGCGGGCCACCCTGCGCGGCCTGCTGAAGTTCGCCACCGGCGCGGTCGAGCCGGTGCCCCTGGACGAGGTCGAGCCGGCCTCGGAGATCGTCAAGCGCTTCTCCACCGGCGCGATGTCGCTGGGCTCCATCTCGCGCGAGGCCCACGAGACCCTCGCGCAGGCCATGAACCGCCTGGGCGGCAAGTCCAACACGGGCGAGGGCGGCGAGGACCCGGTGCGCTTCACCGACGACCGCCGCTCGGCCATCAAGCAGGTGGCCTCCGGGCGGTTCGGCGTGACCATCCACTACCTGGTCAACGCCGACCAACTCCAGATCAAGATGGCCCAGGGCGCCAAGCCCGGGGAGGGGGGGCAGCTTCCCGGCCACAAGGTCGACGACTACATCGGGGGGGTGCGTCACACCACGCCCGGCGTCGGTCTCATCTCCCCGCCGCCCCACCACGACATCTACTCCATCGAGGACCTCAAGCAGCTCATCTACGACCTACGCTGCTCCAACCCGAGGGCCTCGGTGTCGGTCAAGCTCGTCAGCGAGGTGGGCGTGGGCACGGTGGCTGCGGGCGTGGCCAAGGCCAATGCCGACCACGTGCTCATCTCCGGCCACGACGGCGGCACGGGCGCCTCGCCGTTGAGCTCCATCCAGTGCGCAGGCGTGCCATGGGAGATCGGCCTTGCCGAGACCCAGCAGACACTGCTGCGCAACGACCTGCGCTCCCGGATAACCGTGCAGACCGACGGCCAGCTCAAGACGGGGCGCGACGTGATCGTCGCCGCGCTGCTGGGCGCCGACGAGATGGGCTTCTCCACCGCCCCGCTGATCGCGACGGGCTGCATCATGATGCGCGCCTGCCACCTCAACACCTGCCCGGTCGGCATCGCCACGCAGGACCCCGAGCTGCGCAAGCGCTTCACGGGCACGCCCGAGCACGTGGTCAACTTCTTCTTCCTGGTCGCGCAGGAGGCGCGCCGGATCATGGCCTCCCTCGGCGTCCGGTCGGTCGACGAGCTCATCGGGCGCACCGACCTGCTGGAGGCCGACGGGGCCATCGAGCACTGGAAGGCGCGCGGCGTCGATCTGACCCACGTCCTCGCCCAGCCGCCGCTGGCCGCCGACGCGCCACGCCGGCGCGTGCGCGGGCAGGACCCGGTGCTCGACGATCATCTGGACTGGTCGTTGATCGAGCAGGCCGGGCCGGCGCTGGAGCGCCGCGAGCCGGTGGAGATCGAGACGGCGGTGCGCAACGTGCACCGCTGCGTCGGCGGGGTGCTCTCCAGTCACATCGCCGCCGCCCACGGCGCGGACGGGCTGCCGCAGGACACCATCAGGGTCACCCTGCGCGGCTCGGCCGGGCAGTCCTTCGGCGGCTGGCTGGCCCCGGGCATCTCCTTCACCCTGCACGGTGAGGCCAACGACTACACGGGCAAGGGCCTGTCGGGCGGCACCCTGGCGGTCGTGCCGCCGGACGGCGCGGGCTTCGCGGCCGAGAACAACGTGATCATCGGCAACACCGTGCTCTACGGCGCCACGAGCGGCCGTGCGTTCTTCCGCGGGATGGCAGGCGAGCGCTTCGCCGTGCGCAACTCGGGCGCGAGCGCGGTCATCGAGGGCGTGGGCGACCACGGCTGCGAGTACATGACCGGCGGTCGCGTCGTGGTGCTCGGGAAGACCGGGCGCAACTTCGCCGCGGGGATGAGCGGCGGCCTGGCCTTCGTGCTCGACGAGCACGGGCTCTTCCGCTCGCGCATCAACCGTGCGATGGCCGACCAGATCGAGGAGCTCGACGAGGCCGACGCCATCGAGCTGCGCACGCTCGTGGCCGAGCACCTGGAGCGCACCGACTCGCCGGTCGCACGGCGCTTACTCGACGGCTGGGACGCGATCCTGCCCCGCTTCGTCAAGGTCTTCCCGACCGACTACAAGCGCGTGCTGGCCGAGCTGGCCGCGCAGGAGTCGGCCGCCACCAACGGCAGGCCTCCGCGTGCGGACGAGTTCGAGGGCGAGGTCGTCGACGTGGTCGGTGCTCCCCCCGTGCGCCAGGAGGACGGCGAGTAGCCATGGGTGAGCTGGGGGCGTTCCTCAAGATCGAGCGCGAGGGCTTCGTCTACCGTGATCCCGCGGAGCGCTCGGGCGACTACCACGAGTTCCTGGAGCGCCGGCCCGACGACGAGCTGGCGGAGCAGGGCGCGCGGTGCATGGAGTGCGGCGTGCCCTTCTGCCACAACGGCTGCCCGCTGGGCAACCTGATCCCCGACTGGAACGACCTCGTCTACCGCGATCGCTGGCAGGACGCCATCCGCCAGCTCCACGCGACCAACAACTTCCCGGAGTTCACCGGGCGCCTGTGCCCCGCGCCGTGCGAGGCCGCCTGCGTGCTGGAGATCCGCGAGGGGGACGCGGTGTCCATCAAGCAGCTCGAGAACGCGATCATCGATCGCGCGTGGGAGGAGGGCTGGGTGGCGCCCCAGCCGCCGCGCGCCGAGACGGGCTACGCGGTCGCGGTGGTGGGCTCGGGGCCCGCGGGCATGGCCGCCGCCCAGCAGCTTCGGCGCAACGGCCACGCGGTGACCCTCTTCGAGCGCGACGAGTCGGCCGGCGGCCTGGTGCGCTTCGGCGTCCCCGACTTCAAGATCGAGAAGTGGGTCGTGCAGCGGCGCGTGGACCAGCTGGCCGCTGAGGGCGTCGACGTGCGCTGCGGGGTGGACGTCGGCGTCGACGTCACGGTGCCCGAGCTGCGCGAGCGCTTCGACGCGGTCGTGCTGGCCACCGGCTCGCGGGTGCCGCGCGACCTGCCCGTCCCCGGCCGCGAGTTGGACGGCGTGCACTTCGCCATGGAGTACCTCTACGGGCGCAACCGCTGGGTGGCTGACGAGGGCTTTCGGCCCGCGGTCAGCGCGCGGGGCAAGCACGTGATCGTCATCGGCGGTGGCGACACCGGCGCGGACTGCGTGGGCAACTCGATGCGCGAGGGCGCGGCGTCCATCACCCAGCTCGAGCTGTTGCCCGAGCCGCCGGCGCACCGGCCGGACGAGCGCACGCCGTGGCCGCTGTGGCCCCAGAAGTTCCGTCTCAGCTACGCGATGGAGGAGGCGCGGACCGCCGCGGTGGGCGAGCAGGACTACGCGGTGACCACCACCCACCTGTCGGGGGAGGACGGGCGGGTGACGGCGCTGCACTACGCCCAGGCGCAGCCCGCGCCGCCGTTCTCGCCGGTGGCGGGCACCGCGGGCGAGCTGAAGGCCGATCTCGTCCTGCTGGCCATGGGCTTCCTGCACCCCGAGCAGGAGCTCATCGACCAGCTCGGCTGTGAGAAGGATCGCCGCGGCAACGTGAAGGCCGCCACGTTCGGGACCTCGATGGAGGGCGTGTTCGCCGCCGGCGACGCGCGCCGCGGCCAGTCGCTGATCGTGTGGGCGATCAACGAGGGGCGCCAGTGCGCGCGCATGGTCGACCGCCACCTCAATGCCCTCGCCGTCCGCGGCGAGGTGGGGTCGGGCAACACCCAGCCCGCCGACTCGGGCCCAGAGGGCCCTCCCCGCCACATCGCGGGCGCCGTGCCCGCCGGACGCTGAGCCAGGCATGGGAGTGCTCGTCCAGGTCCGCGACGTCCCCGAGGATGTCCATCGAGCGCTGAAGGCTCGCGCTGCCGCGTCGGGCACCTCGCTGTCCGATTACCTGCGCACAGTGCTCGCCCGCGCCGCGCAGCGGCCGACGCCACAAGAGCTGGCGGGGCGAGTGAGGGCGCGCGGCCATGTGATCCGTGACGAGTCGAGCGAGCGCTCGGTGCGCCGGCTGCGCGACGGCGGCGAGTGACCGTCCTGACCGTGGCCGACGCGCTGTTCGTCGCGCTGACGGAGCCCTCGCCACTGAGGAGGTCCAGCCCGTCAGCCGCCGCTAGATCCACGGAGACCGACGGTCTCAACCAGCGGGCGGGCAGCTCACGGCCCGGGAGTCTGTAGGCGCCGCGCCAGCGGGATGCTCGCGATGAGCAGCCCGCCCGCTACCACCCACACCGCCGCGTAGCCCTGCGTTCCCGTGGGGTCGCCGAAGGCGCGCAGGATCTCGATGGCCGCGCCGGCCAACAGCGGTCCGATCATCAGGCCCAGCCCGCGCGACAGGCTGTAGAAGCCGCTGAGCAGCCCGTGCTCGGACGCCGACATCATGGGGATCAGCAGCGCGTAGGGCAGCGCCATGACGATCCCCCCGCAGGTGGCGATCACCGGGACGGCGGGCACGAGCAGGGCGGGCTCCCGGGAGAGGAAGGGGATGACCATGGGCGCACCGAAGCCGGCGGCGGCGAACTGCATCACCCGGGCGGCGCCGAAGCGGTCGGCGAGCTTGCCCGCCAGCGCCGCGCCGGCGAGGATGCACACGGCCGCCCCGCCGAGCACTCCGGCCGCGGCGGTGAGGCTGAGGCCCAGCCCGACCGTGATCCACAGGATCACGAAGGTCTTGATCGCGCCCACGCCGCCCTCCCAGAGGGCGTTGGCCACCAGGTAGCGGCGCAGGGGCGGGTGGTATCGCACCGTGCGCCAGAGCTCACCGAAGGCCTCGCGGGCCCGTCTGGCACCCGCCGCCGGGGGCTGCTGGGGGACCCCGCTGCGCCGCAGCAGGGCGAAGGTGATGGCGCCCGTCGTGAGGACGACCACGATCGCGGCGGCGACGAAGGGCACGGCCTGGCCGAGGGCCAGTAGCACCCCACCGCCGACCATGGCCACGGCGGTGCCAAGCCCGCGAGCGACGGCCTGCCCGCTCTGGGCGCGACCGGCGGCTTCGTCATCGACGAGATCGGGGTACAGGGCGCGGTAGGGCTCGTAGGCGAGGTAGTAGCCGGCGAAGAAGGCCGTCACGCCGATGACCGCCCCCGTGAAGGCGCCCACCACACCCAGCATCACGAGGGCCAGCGCCATCAAGGGCGTGCCGGCCAGCAGGAACGGCAGCCGCCCGCCCAGCCGGGTGCGCAGGCTGTCCGACCGGGCGCCGACCAGTGGCGGGAGGACGAGTGCCAGCAGGCCCTCGATCGCGATGAGCACCCCGATGACGGCGCTCGAGCTCACGAACTCCGACACGACGACCGGCACGTAGGTCGTGACGACGGTGATCGAGAGGGCGAAGCCCACCGTGGGCAGCGCGAGGATGGCGATGCGCCGCCGCTCGTCCCCGCTGAGGCGGCGCCCGCCCTGCGTCTCGTGGTGCGAGCGCGCGCCGGTCTGGGGCCGCCGCCGTGCGACGGCCCCCTCGTCCGCGGAGGTCATGGCCGCTGGTGTCCGCCGCCGGGCGTGGCCGGGATGGGACAGGCGATGAGCACGGTCGACGTACAGTCGAGCATCGCTGGCCCGCTTTACCCGAAGGCCCCCGCTTTGAGCACATAGAACCTGAGGAGGCTCATGGCTGACACAACCGCTCGCCGGCGACGCGGCCATGAGCTCGGCGTCGTCTGGCGAAAGCCGCGAGCGGCGCCGTCGCGCGGACGCTGAGGATCGCCTGAGCGCCGACGAGGAGTTGCCCCGGGTCAATCCCTGTCTCCGTCCTACTTTTCGAGCTTGCTGGTGTCCCGCGGCTCCAGGAAGGGCTCGTCGAGCGGGGCCGCCTGGCCGCCCTCGCGTTGCTGGCTGCGCTGCAGCTCGGAGTTGAACTCCGCGCCGAAGAGGATCGCGATGTTCGTGATCCACAGCCATACCAGGAAGGCGATCACACCGCCCAGCGAACCGTAGGTCGCGTTGTAGGAGCCGAAGTTCGCGACGTAGAAGGCGAACAACAGCGAGGCGACGATCCAGATCACCAGCGCCACCACGCCGCCCGGTGAGACGAACTTGAACCCGGGCTGCTTGACGTTCGGCGCCGCCCAGTAGAGGAAGGCGAACAGGAACGAGACGAGGAGCAGGATGACCGGGATCTTGGCGATGTCCCAGACCAGCACCGCCGAGTCGCCGGCGCCGACCAGGTTGCCGACCTGGGTGGCCACCGGCCCCGAGATCGCCACGCCGAGCACGATCAGGACGAGCACCACGATCAGCACGAGGACGGTGCCGATCTGCTGAGGCTTGAGCTTCCAGATCGGGCGGCCCTCCTCGACGTCGTAGATGGAGTTCGACGCGCGCGAGAACGCGCCGACGTAGCTCGAGGCGGAGTTCAGCGCGAGTACGAGGCCGATGACGAAGGCGATGCCCGCCGCGCCCGGGCTGGAGGCCAAGCCCTGGAGCGCGCCGACCACGATCTCGCGAGCCGGGCCCGGGGTGGACTGCTGGACGTTGGAGATCAGCGTGTCGGTCGCCGAGCTGCCGAGCAGGCCGACGATCGAGACGAGGGCGATCAGCGCTGGGAACAGCGCGAGCACGCCGTAGTAGGTCAGCGCCGCGGCCCAGTCCGTGATGTTGTCGGCCGAGAACTCCTTGAAGGTGCGCTTGAGCGTCGCCTTCTTCGAGGTGCCGCCGAGATCGCCCGGGCTGTCGGGCGCGCGACCGTCGCCAGCCCCCCGGGGCTCGTGCTTGGCCTCGACCGTCTCGCGCTCGTCCCGATGCTCTTGCTTGGCCATTGAGTCGTCCTCGCTCGCCGTTCGTGTTGGTTGATCAGTCGCCCGGCCAGAGTCGCTTTGCGCCCCGCGTGAGTTTGCCCGTTCTCATCAGGCTCAAGCACCGTCTACCTCTCCACGATCGTCTCCTATGCGGCGCGATGCGGGACCGGGCTCAGTGGCCCAGGGTGGTCACTCGCCCTCGCCGGTCCTGCCGATCCAGGTGCCCTCGGACCTCGCGGCCGCGACGCGCAGGCCGCGGTCGACGCCCATGCGGACGAGCTTGTACATCGTGCCCTCGACGACGGCAGCCGGTATCAGCATGCCGATACGGACGTTCTGCTGCGCGGTGTCGGGTACGGCTTCGTCGAAGATCCGGCTCCAGATCTTCGCGGCGATCTTCTGGCTGACGATGCCCGAGACGACGAGGATCGGCAGTTCGGCCTTGAGGAGGATGGTGAACATGTCCCGACCCTTACCCAGCGCTGCGTGACGTAAGCAGCAGCACCCGGCAGTCCACAAGACCGAAGGCGAGGAGGACGACTGGCGCCACTGCCCTTCGTGCTCGCCGCCGTGGTCACCCTGGCCACCACCGCGGCGTTCGTTATCACCTGCCGCCCACGCCGGCGACCACCGGCGACGGCACGTATTTCCGAACACCACCACTAGAATCCCAAGGCGTGCCCGAGTTCTGCCGCCACGGCCGCTTCGTCCAGAACTGCCGCATCTGCTCGCCGCCCGCGCAGGGCGCTTCGGCGCGCTCGGGTGGGACGGGGACGGCCCCGACGCAGCGCTCGGGGCGCTCCGCCGGCGCGTCGCGCCCGCGCCGGGGTGGGCTTGTCGTGCGGCGCAACGTCCGCTCCGTCGACGACGGCTACGCCAGCGACCTCCTCCCCGGCGCCAGGGCCAGCGCCGACGCGCAGCGGCTGGCCGACGAGATCGCCTTCGCGGTCGCGCGCCTGGGCGAGCTGGCCCTCGACCCGCCCGGCCTCTACGCGCAGGTGGCCACTGCGTCCGATCGCGAGGAGGGCACGTGGCTGGCCCTGCTCATCACCTACCTGTCGCCGGCCGCGCAGGCACCCTTCGCGGGCCCGGCCGCGGCGGCTGCCCAGGCGTCGTGGGCGAGCGGTGCGATCCCTGATCTGACCGACCTGCCCCTCGGCCCGCGCACCTCCCACGATCCGGCCCGCCGCGACGAGACCCTGCGCGCCTATCGAGCCTGGGCGGCTCGTAACGGCGGCCAGGAGGTCGCGGTCACCGGTGACGGCGCCTGGAGCCCCGACCGGCGCTTCGCGCGCATCTTCGAGCGCCTCGCGCTCCCCGGCCTGGGCCGCGCCGGGCGCTACGAGCTCCTCGTCGTCCTGGGCCGCCTGGGCCTCTACGACCTCCACCCGGCCGCGCTGCACGTCGACGGCGACGCCACCACCATGGCCGCCAAGCGCCTCCTGGGCATCGGCGACCGCATCAACCTCGAGCGCCGTGCCACTGCTCTGGCCGAGGGCCTCGACGTCCCGATGGCCGCCCTCGACCTCGCCCTCTTCAACTGGGCCCAGCCCGTCAGCGAGCGCGCCACCATGGGGTCCTCCGCCCAGCCCGACCCCGCCCTGCGCGAGCTGCTGGGCGAGGCACTGGGGCTGTAGGCCGGGATAAAGCCACCCTCCAGAGGGGTCTGTCTCGCCCCTTTGCCGCAAAGTGCGTGAAGTTCGTGCGTGGCGAGGGGGTGAGTCCAGCCGTAGATTGCCTAGTCGCAGGCAGGCGATCATACGAAGGGGAGTGGTGAGTGGACGAAGGCGAGCTCGTCGCCGTCGGCGGGGACGGGGATGCGCAGGGCGGCGGCTGGGAGGCCGAGCGCGCCGTCCGACGGTCGCGGCTGCGCGCGAAGCTGCGCCCCCGGGGCGCGGGCGTGCGCGATGACGACTTCGTCTCCGACCTCGTCCGCCGCGAGTCTGAGGCGATGCTGCGTGTCGCCCACCGCTACTCCTACTGCCACGACGACGCCGCCGAGGCCTACGCGCGGGCGCTGGAGATCCTGCTGCGACGAGCGCACGATCTCGATCCCCAGCGCGCCGGCGCCTACCTGGTCCGGGTGGTCAAGCACGAGGCGCTGGCCGTGCGCCGCGAGCGCCAGCGCGAGCGCGCCTCCGACACCGCGGCACTGGACCGCCAGGAGGCGCGCCACCTGCCCGGCCCCGACGAGCGCGCCGCGGGCTTCGAGCGCGTCGCCCGCTCGGCTGAGGCGCTGCGCGAGCTCAAGCCCCACGAGGTCACCGCGCTGTGGCTGCTGATGCAGGGGCTCTCCTACGAGGAGATCGCCGTACGGCAGTCCTGGTCGCGGACGAAGGTCAACCGCTGCATCACCGAGGGACGGCGCGCCTTCCTCGCGCGCTTCGCGGGCATCGAGTCGGGGGAGGAGTGCCTGCGCTGGGAGCCGGTGCTCAGCGCGCTCGCCGACGGGGAGGTCGGCGCGCGGGAGCTGAGCGACGTTCGCGCCCACCTGCGCAACTGCACCGGCTGCCAGCGGCGGCTGGAGGGCATCTGTGCCGCCCGCGGTCCGCTGGAGGTCGTCTTCCCTATCGGGCTGGCCGGCACGACCGGCGACCAGGGCGAGACCGCGACGAACCTGCTCGTGCGTGCCTACGAGGCGCTGGCCGGGGCGATGCAGGAGCGCGCGGCCGCCTCGGCCATGAAGGTGCAGGCAGCGTTCGAGGCGGCGAGCGCGGGCAAGGTCACGGCGGTGGCCGCGTCCGCCGCGGCGCTGGCCGGCGGTGGAGCCGTGGCCGTCGACACCGTCGACCTGCCCGGCGGCGGGCAGGAGCGCGCCGAGGCCGCCGCGCCCGGCAAGGAGCGTGCGGAGCGGCGATCCGGCGCGCAGGAGGCGCTCCTCGCGGCCGGCCCCGGCCTGGCCACGCTGCCCCCACGGGTGCCGGCGGCCCGCCGCGGCGGCGACCCGCTCGTCGCCCGCGCCGATGAGGCGCGGGCCGTGGGGGCGGCTCCTGCACGCGCGCCCGCCCCCAAGCCGCAGCCCCGCCGCCGGGAGTTCGCCGGCGAGTTCGATCGTCCCGCGCAGCCCGCTCCCACGCCCGCGAGCCCCGCGTCCAGGGGCGGCGGGGAGTGGAGTGGCGCCGCGGAGTTCGAGGCCGCCCCGTCGGCGCCCGCGACCCGCTCCAGCACCACATCGGGTGGCGGCACCGCCGAGCCGGCCCCGTCGAGCGGCTCGAGCGCAGGCGGGAGTGGAGGTGGGAGCGCAGGCGGCAGCGGCGAGTTCGACAGCGGCGAGTTCGGCCCCTGAACCTGCCACGTACCCGCTTGAACCCAAGGTTGTGGGATGTCTAAACTCTGATTCGTGCCGCACACGGTCGCCATCGAGGACTACGCGAAGGCCATCTACGCCCTGGAGCGCCGCAGCGACGGCACGGTGACCACCACCGCGCTGGCCGACCGGGTGGGTGTCACGCCCGCCTCCGCCTCGGCCATGGTCAAGAAGCTCTCGGGGCTGGGTCTCGCGCAGCACGTGCCCTACCGCGGCGTGGTGCTCACGCAGGATGGGCTACGCCTCGCCCTGGAGGTCCTGCGCCACCACCGCCTGCTCGAGCTGTGGCTGGCCGAGTCGCTCGACGTGCCCTGGGACCGCGTCCACGACGAGGCCGAGGTGCTCGAGCACCATCTCTCCGAGGACCTCGAGGCCCTTATCGCCGCCAAGCTCGGCAACCCGACGCACGACCCCCACGGCGACCCGATCCCCTCGGCCGACCTGACCATCGACGAGGGGCAGACCAGCAGCCTCCAGGCGCTGGCGCCCGGCGATCGGGGCACGTTCGTGCGCGTCTCGGACGCCGACTCGGAGATGCTGCGCTATCTCTCCGACCGCGGGATCGCCCCCGGCGACGTCCTCGAGGTGATCGACAAGCAGCCCTTCGACGGTCCGGTCTTCGCGCGCTTCGGCGCCGACCCCGACCGTGATCCCGTCGCCCTTGGCGGCGGCCTGGCCCGCGCCATGCGGGTGGAGGTGGCGCGATGAGGCTGCGGCTCGTCACCTTCCTCGCGGCCCTCGCCGCCGTGGCCGCCACCGGCTGCGGCGCGCTGCCCGACGAGGCCACGCAGGGCGTGCAGGCCGCCGACGGCAGGCTCCAGGCCGTGACCACCACGAACTGGATCACCGACACCGCCGAGCAGATCGGCGGCGATCGGGTCGCGGTCACCGGGCTGATGGGCGCGGGCGTGGACCCCCACCTCTACAACGCCAGCGCCGGTGACGTGGACACCCTGCGCGAGACCGACGTGGCCTTCTGGAACGGCCTGGACCTCGAGGCCCAGATGGAGGACGTCTTCGAGACCATCGGCGAGGAGAAGCCGGTGGTAGCCGTCGGCGAGGCCATCCCCGAGCAGGCCCTGCTGTCCTCGGCCGACCAGAGCGATGAGCCCGACCCGCACGTGTGGTTCAGCCCCGACCGCTGGAAGGCCGTCGCCACCGCGATGGCCCGGACCTACACGGAGGCCGACCCAGAGGGCGCGTCGACCTACGAGGCCAACCTGGAGGCCTTCCTGGCGCAGCTCGACGCGGTCGACGCCTACGCGCAGGAGCGCTTCGCCCAGATCCCGGAGAAATCCCGCGTGCTGGTGACCTCCCACGACGCGTTCACCTACTTCGGCGACGAGTACGGCTTCGACGTCGTGGCCATCCAGGGGATCTCCACCCAGGACGAGGCGACGCCCGGTGACATCGAGCGCGTGGCCGCGACGATCGCGGAGCGCGACCTCGACGCCGTGTTCGTGGAGTCAAGCGTCCCGCGGCGCACGATCGAGGCCGTGATCGCCGCCGCGGCGCAGCAGGGTCAGCCCGTCGAGGTCGGCGGCGAGCTCTTCGGTGACAACGCCGGCGACCGCGGCACGCCCGGAGGCACCTACATCGGCGCGCTGCGCCAGAACATCGACCTGATCGCGGACGGCCTGTCATGAGCGTCGACGAGGTTCCTGTGCACAGCGGTGGGGCGCCCGCCCTGGAGGTCCGCCGCCTCACCGTCTCCTACGAGACGCGGCCGGTGCTGTGGGACGTCGACGCCAGCTTTCCCACCGGGGCCCTCTCGGCCATCGTCGGCCCCAACGGGGCGGGCAAGTCGACGCTGCTGCGCGCCGCGCTGGGCCTCATCCCGGCGGACGCCGGCCAGGCCCTGGTCCAGGGCCGTCCGGCGCGCTCGGCGCTGGACCGGGTGGCCTTCGTGCCCCAGCGCGACGCCGTGGACTGGGACTTCCCGATCACCGTGCGCGAGGTCGTGGAGATGGGCCGCTACCCCGTGCGCGGCTGGCTGCGCCGCCTCACGGGCGAGGACCGCGCGATCGTCGACGAGGCGCTCGAGCGCGTGGGCATGGGGCCCTTCGCGCGCCGGCAGATCGGGCGGCTGTCGGGCGGGCAGCGCCAGCGGGTGTTCATCGCGCGCGCCCTGGCCCGTCAGGCACCCGTGATGCTTCTCGACGAGCCCTTCGCGGGCATCGACGCACGCACGGAGGCCACGCTGCTGGATCTCCTGCGCGAGCTGCGCGCGGAGGGTCGGTCGATCGTGGTCGTCCACCACGACCTGGGCACGGTGCGCGCCTCCTTCGACTGGGCCCTGGTGCTCAACGTCCGCGCGGTGGCCTGCGGCCCGGTGGGCGAGGTCATCGTCCCGCAGACGCTGCGCCGCGCCTACGGGACCGACGCGGTGAACGACGGCGCGCAGGACGGGGAGCTGCGATGGGTCCGCTGATCGACGCGCTGCCCTTCTCCTACACGGTCTCGGTCATCGCGCTGGGCGCCGCGGTGCTGGGGTTGACCGCCGGAGTGCTGGGAACGCTGGCGGTGCTGCGCCAGCGCACGCTGGTCGGCGACGCGCTGGCCCACGCGACCCTGCCCGGGGTCTGCGTGGCCTTCATCGCCACCGGCGCCAAGGACGCCTCGACGCTGCTCGTCGGCGCCGGCGCCTTCGGCCTGATCGGCGCGCTGCTGGTCGTAGGGTTGGAGCGCAGCGGGCGCACGCGGCCCGACGCCGCCATCGGCGTGATGCTGTCGAGCTTCTTCGCGCTGGGCATCGTGCTGCTGACCTACATCGGCAGCCTCAACCAGTCGGGTCAGGCAGGCCTGGAGAGCTACCTCTTCGGCCAGGCGGCCGGCCTGGTCGAGCGCGACGTGACCATCATGGCCGCGCTGGGCCTCGGGGCCCTGGCCGTGGTCGCCGCGCTGTTTCGGCCCCTCAAGTCCACCCTCTTCGACGCCGATCACGCCGCCGCGGGCGGCCTGCCGATCCGCGCCCTGGAGGTCGTCATGACCGCGCTGCTGGTCGTGGCGATTGTGATCGGGGTGCGCACGGTGGGGGCGATCCTCATGGTGGCCATGCTCGTCGTCCCCGCGGCGGCGGCGCGCCAGCTCACCGGCCGCCTGGCCGGCGTGCTCGTGCTGGCGGGGCTGATCGGCGCGACGGTGGGCGTGACCGGGGCGTTGCTGTCCGCGCAGTCCGGCCTCCCGACCGGGCCGGTCATCGTGCTCGTGGGCTTCCTCGTGGTGCTGGCGTGCCTGCTGCTCGCTCCGGGCCGCGGGATCCTGTGGCGCGCGCGCAAGCTGGCCCGCGACCGCCGCCGGCTGCTCGTGGAGGGCGTGCTGATCGACCTGGAGACCGCCCTGCACGGCGGCCCCCCGCCCACCCAGCACGAGCTGGCGCTGGCCAGCGGGCGCCCGCGCCGCGCGCTGCGCCGCGCCCTGGGCGACCTGGAGCGCACCGGGGCGCTGGCCCGCGACGGCGAGCGGATCTACCTCAGCGAGAGCGGCGCGGCAAGCGTGCACGCGGTGCTCGAGCGCCGCGACCTGTGGTCGGCGTGGCTGGAGCACGGCTGGCGCCTGGAGCTGCCCGACGCCCGCGAGCCCGACCCCCGCGACCTGCGGGCCAGCCTGGGCGACGAGCACGCCGACCGCCTGCGCGCGCTCGCCGCGGAGGCCCGCGCGTGAGCAGCGACCTCATCATCCTCCTCACGGCCGGGCTCACGGCCACCGCGTGCGGCCTGCTCGGCCCGTTCCTCGTGCTGCGGCGCAACGCCCTGATGAGCGATGCGGTCGCCCATGCCGTCCTGCCGGGCATCGTCGTGGCCTACCTGATCTTCCAGACCCGCGCCCCGCTGCCCATCGTCGCGGGCGCGGCGGTCTTCGGGATCATCTGCGTTCTGGGCATCGATGCGCTGCGCGGCACCGGCCTGGTCAAGTGGGACGCGGCCATCGCGCTCGTCTTCCCGGCCCTGTTCGCGCTGGGCGTCATCGGGATCAGCACCTACGCCTCCGGCGTGCACCTCGACCTCGACTCGACGATCTACGGAGAGATCGCCTTCGCGCCCTTCCTTTCGCTCGACGTGCTGGGCGCCGAGCTGCCACGCACGGTCGTGCTCGGCTTCGCGGCGGTGGCCGCCAACCTGGCCTTCGTGGCGCTGCTGTGGCGCAAGTTGAAGACGACGAGCTTCGATCCCCAGTACGCGCAGGCCGTGGACGTGTCGCCGGCCCGGATGTCACGGCTGCTGCTGGTGGCGGTGGCCATCACGGCGGTCATCTCCTTCGAGTCGGTGGGCGCCATCCTCGTGGTCACACTGCTCATCGTTCCCGCGGCCGCGGCTCACCTGCTCACCGACCGCCTGACGGCCATGATCGCCATCACGGTGGCCATCGGCTGGGCCAGCGCGATCGGTGGCCTCTCCTTCGCCAGCGCCGCCGACGCCTCGATCGCCGGCATGATGGGCGTGGTGGCCGCGGGCTGCTTCGTCCTCGCCCTCCTGGCCGGCCCGCGCTACGGGCTGGCGGCCCGCGCCATCCGCCGCCGCCGGGCGGGGCGTCGCGCCCGGGTCGCGCTCGGCGCCGCGCGCGAGGCCGGCGCGCCCTCCTGAGCCCTCGCGGCCCGCGCAGGCGTGCCGTCCGGTCAGGGCCCTACGGTGCTGCGCGACCCGATGAACTCACGAGCGAACCGGAGCGACGCCTAGTGCCCCTCTGCTTCATCGAGCCCCAGGATGCCATCCGCGTGATCGCGGAGTCGGTCGGACGCGAGGCCCGTCGTCAGCTGCTGGGCGAGGTCGTGCGTGCCTGGGTGGACGAGATCCCCGAGGCCCAGCTCACGCTCCACTACCAGAAGGCGATCGACGACCTCGACGAGCACGACCTGTCGATGCTCGCCGCGTGGCACGCGTCGCTGGAGGTCGGCCAGCCCGTGGCCAACCGGGCCTTCCTGGTCGGCGTGTTCCCCTCGCTGGGCGAGCACCGCCGCGAGGCGCTCAAGATCGCCGCCGGCTTTCGCGGGGACGAGGCCTTCGACGCCGGCGTGGCCGAGGAGCAGGCCATGGAGACCGTGCTCCCCCGCCTGTCCCGCGCGCGCTGCGAGGCGCTGGCCCAGGAATGCGTGGAGCTGTATCTCTGGGACCGGCTGGGAAGCGACAACTAGATCGTTCCGCTTAGGGCCCGTCCAAGAACAACTGCGGGGTTGGGACACCGTCTCGTGGCGCCCGGAGCCACCCGATTCCTTGTCGATACAACCAGTATCGACGGCGGAATCGTGCGACCCCGGGCATCCACGATCCGGCACCCCAACCCGAGCACTTGTTCTTGCACGGACCCTTACCGGGAGACCGGCATCGGCGGTCTCGCCAAGCGGGCGGAGGCGGCGCCCATGCTCAGGTCCGGCGCACGATGTCGTAGCGCCCGACGCCCTCGCGGCCGTCCATCTCCCAGCGGAAGAAGCTCGCGTCAAGGCGCAGACGCCCGAGGTCGACCGTCGTGCCGCACAGCAACTCACCGTGCAAGCGGCGGGCAGCTTCGGTCTCGGGCGTGGCGTAGAGCTCCAGGCCGGCGCGGCGCATGCGACCCTCGGCGTCGTAGGTCGTCGACAGGCGCGGCTCGTCGACCACCGTCGCGGGCACGTCCGGCCCGCCCTCGAGCAGCATCGCGTCGATCAGCTCGTCGGCGTGCGCGCGGGCCTTCGCGGGGCGGGCAGCGACCAGCGACAGCCCGCAGTCCTCGCCCACCCACGCCGTCAGGGTGCGGGTGAGCGAGAGGCGCTCCCAGTCGGGCGCGCCCCAAGAGTGCCCGCGCTGGCCCAGGCAGCGCAGCTCGTGTCGCTTCCCGCCGACGGCGACCACGCCCTCCACCGCGCACAGGTGCTCATAGCCCTCCAGGCCGCCGGCGCGCGCGGCCGGGCGGTCGGCCTCCAGGTGCGCTGCCGCCGAACAGGCCGTGAAGCGCAGGTCGAGCTCCACGCCCTCGGCCTCGCCGCGCAGCGTCCAGGCGCCCAGCGGCTCCTCGACGGTCGTGCGCAGGCCGGCGGCCCGCACCGCCTCCCAGCCGTCCTCGGAAGGTGCCTCCGCGCTCTCCGCCCGCACCGCGGCGACCTCGCCGCCGGCGAAGACCATGAGCAGGCCGCTGGCGCCCGTTGCGGTCAGGCCCAGGCGGGCGGTGGCGAAGACGCCGCTGCGCTGGTCGCCGAAGGCGAAGGTCACGGCAGCGGAGGAGCCCGGCGCATCGCCGAGGCGTGGCTGCTCGTCGGCCGCGGTGACCGTCACGGGCGGCGCGGCCGCTGCGGCCCGTCGTCGACCTCGTGCGCGGTGCCCTCGACGTCGGCGTCGGACCCATGCCGCGATCGGCCTCCCGGCTGGGCCGGGCCCCGGGGCCTGCGCGCCCCCCCGGGCCGTCCCCATCGCCCGGCGGCGCCGGCGACGAGCCGCGGCGCGAGCGTGCGCACCAGGGTGCCGCGCACCAGCGCGCGCGTGGGCGGCAGTAGAAGCGCCACGCCGAGCGTGTCGGTGATGAAGCCTGGCGTGAGCAGCAGCGCGGCGCCGAAGATGATCAGCGCGCCGTCGGCGACCTCGCGCGCCGGCGGGCGGCCCGACTGGAGCGCGGTGACGAAGCGCCGCCACGCCGCGCGGCCCTGAGAGCGCAGCAGCACGCCGCCGGCGATCGAGGCCGCCAGCAGCAGCGCGACGGTCGGGAGGATCCCGATGAGCCCGCCGACCTGCCAGATCACGTACAGCTCGGCGATCGGCACGACGATGAACAGCAGGGCGAGCAGGAGGGGCATCGCGGGGAAGGGTAGACGCCTACACTGGGGCCATGCCTTCGCTCGAGGACATCGAAAGCGCTCTGTCCAACGTCATCGACCCGGAGCTCGGACTCGACTTCGTCGAGCTGGGGCTGATCTACGGGATCGCGGACGAGGACGGCGACGTCAAGGTCACCTTCACGCTGACCACCCCCGCCTGCCCGATCGGCCCCCAGGTCACCGAGCAGATCGAGGAGTTCGTCGGCGAGCTGGAGGGGGTCAACTCGGTGCAGACCGAGATGACGTTCCTGCCGCCCTGGTCGCCGGACAAGATGAGCGAGGACGCCAAGTTCGCCCTCGGCTTCTGAGCCCGCCGCGCTGACCGCAGCTCAGACGCTCGCAGCCGTCGTGCTCCCCTGCCGGCGCGCCAGCGCCACCAGCTCGGCCACCGACGCCTCGATGCCCTCGCCGATGGCCGCAAGCTCCGCCATGGCGTCGTAGTCGCCCAGCAGGCCGAAGTTGATGCGCCCGTCGTAGGACATGATCGCGATCGCCAGCCCGTGGTCGCGCGCCAGGAAGGCCACGGGGAAGACGTCGAGCATGCGCCGGCCCTGCACGTAGAGGGGAAACTGGGGCCCGGGCACGTTGGTGACGATCAGGTTGAACAGCCGCGTGGAGAAGTTGATGCGCGCGGCCTGGGCCAGGACGGTCGGGGGCGCGAAGCTCTGCACGCTGGCCAGCACCTCGGCGCCCAGGGCCTGCTTGGAGTCCTTGAGTTCACGCATGGCCGCCGAGACCGTGCGCAGGCGCTGCAGCGGGTCCTCGACGTAGACGGGCAGGGGCCCGCGCATGGCGGCGATGCGGTTGCCCAGCGTGTTGGCGCCGTCCTGCACGCGGATCGAGACCGGCACCAGCGCGCGCAGTTCCAGCCCCTGCGTGCGCACGCCGCGCGAGCGCAGCCAGCCGCGCAGCGCGCCGCTGACCACGGTCAGGATCACGTCGTTGACAGTGCCTTGGAACGCGTCCTTGATCAGCTTGAGATCGGCGAGGTCGTGGCGCACGCCGACGAAGCGCCGGTGGGGGCCGATCGGCTGGTTGAGCGGGGTGGACGGCGCCGGGTTGAGCGTCGCCCAGGCAAGCTCGCCAAGGCCCTCCGCGGCTCCGCGCGCCTCCTGCAGCGCCCGGCGCGGATCGGCCATCGCGGCCAGGGTCCCCGCCGTCATCTTCAGGCTGGCGCGCACGGCGCCGGCCATCCCGGCGCCCGCCAGCTCCGCGGGGTTGGGCTCGGGCGCGGGCTGCCACGCCTTCTCGGGGTGGTCGGGCTCGGCCGGCTGGGGCTCGAGGTCGAACAGGACCTGGGCGAGGTCCACGCCGCTCACGCCGTCGATCAGCGCGTGGTGGCTCTTGGAGATCAGCGCGAAGGACCCGTCCTGGAGGCCCTCGACCACCCACATCTCCCACAGCGGCTTTGAGCGGTCCAGGCGCTGGGAGAAGATGCGTGCCACCGTGCGCATGAGCTGCTCCTCCGAGCCGGGCCGGGGCAGCGCGCTCTGGCGGACGTGGTACTCCAGGCTGAACGAGGGATCGTCCACCCACATCGGCCGGCCGCTGTGCGCCGGCGCCAGGGCCAGCTTCTGGCGGTAGCGGGGCACGAGGTGCAGCCGCGACCGGATGCCGTCCAGGAGATCGGCGTGGGGCGGGGGCGGCCCCTCGGCGATGATCACCGCCCCGATGTGCATGTGCGACGAGCTGCCCTCGTTGTGCAGGAAGCCCGCGTCGATGGCGGTGAGGCGGTCGAGATGCTGCTGGCCCATGGTCTCCTCCTCCTGGGAGCGACCCTACCCCTTCGCGGCCCAGCGACGGTGCGGGGTGGTGGCCCGGGAGGCGTTCACCAGATCACGGGGACGCCGTAGGCGGCGATCGCGGGGTCGCGGGTCACCACGGGCAGCCGCTCGACCTGGGCCTGTGCGACAAGGAGACGGTCGAAGGGGTCACGGTGCTCGCGGCCCGAAGCAGTGATGAACGGGAGACGTTCCAGAGCCACCGCGTGCTCCCATGTGACGGCCAGCGGCTCGAAGCCCTCGCTCCGACCGCGCTCCGTCCAGTCACGGTGGAAACCGAGCTTGCCGATCGAGCGCTTGATCGCGATCTCGACCAGAGTGCCTGCGCTCAACATCGGAGTGTCCATCGCGCCCAGGGTCTCGCGGGCCGGCTCAGAGAGTCGGTCATCGTCGAGCAGCCACCAGATGAAGGCGTGGGTGTCGACGAGCGCGCGGGTCAACCGCGCATGCCAAGCGCCTCGGCGATGTCGTCCGGCCACTCGTCCCAGTCGTCGGCCATCCAGATGTGGCCTCGCATGCTGCCGGGCTCACGCTTGACCGTCGGCGCCTCGGGCTTCACGGCCACGATGCGTGCGACCGGCTGGTTGTCGCGACGCACCACCACCTCTTCACCGCTCTCAGCCTCGCGTATGAGGCGTGAGAGCTGCGTCTTGGCCTCACCGATCGAGTAGCTGCTCATAGGGCGAAGCGTACCGAGCTTGGCCACCCTGGCCAAGCGCGATCAGGGCTCGTTGCGCGCCCCGACACCCTGCATGACTTCGCGCAGGCGGGCGGGGCCGCCCGCGCCCGGCGCGAGTGGCGGTGTGGCGCCGCCGGCGCCTTCGCGGAGGCCGTCGAAGAGCTCCATGAACGCCTCGCCGGCCCCATGACGCGGCTCCCAGCCCAGCTCCTCGCGCGCCCGCGAGACGTCCATGAGCGGCACGCCGAGGCCCATGTCCACCCAGCCGGGCTCGGTCGGCTGCAGGCGCGCCCGCCACGTCAGGGCGGCGGCAGCCCGTAGCGCGACGGCTGGGACCGGGACCGGACGGGCGCCCAGCAGGCGCCCGAGCACGTCGGCGTCGAGCACCGGCTCGGCGGCGACGTTGTAGGCGCCCCGGGCGGTCCCGTCGACGAGCGCGAGGCGGTAGGCCTGCGCGACGTCGTGGCTGTGCACGGCCTGGAAGACCAGGCCCGGGGTGCGCGGCACGATGGGCACCAGCTCACGACGCACGAGCGCCCGCGGGAGGAAGGGGCCAGCGAAGAGGCGGCGGATCTCGCTGGCCGCCTCACCCTTGAAGATCAGCCCGGGGCGCAGGCGGACCACCCGCACGTCCGGATGGGTGGCCTCGAAGGCGTCGAGGATGCGCTCCACCGCCGCCTTGTGGCGTGAGTAGAACGAGGTGGGGATCCCGGCCGTCGACCACGACTCGTCCACCCGGCGATCCTTCGGGCCCGGAGCGTAGGCCCCGATCGAGCTCGCGTGGATCACCGTCCCCACGCCGGCCTGCGCGGCGGCCTCAAAGACCCGCTGCGAGCCGATCACGTTGACCTCGTGGGTCCGGACCTCGTCGCGCGAGGGCTGGATGAGCCAGGCCAGGTGGATCACCGCGTCGGCGCCGCGCAGCAGCGCCTCCAGCGGGTCGTGAGCGATGTCGGCGCACGCCCAGGTGACCTTGGGTGGGGGAGGGCCGGCCGGAATACGCCGCGCGATCCCGGTCATCGCTTCCACCCGCGGCTCGGCCTCCAAGGCGGCGAGCACGCTCGTGCCCACGTTCCCAGTCGCGCCGATCACGGCCACCCGCACGAACCTTGAACTACCCGAGCCGTCGGCTGCGCAACCCGCTTGACACGCCACGCCACCGGGTCCTAATATCTTAGTCGTCATCACTAAGATGATTGACGAGAAACGAGAGCAGAGATGGCACTGATCCGTTGGGAGCCCGCTCGCGAGATCGCCTCGCTGCAGGGCGACATGAACCGCTTGTTCAACACCTTCGTCGAGGCTCCGGGCAACGAGTCCACCCGCGGTCGTCACTGGGTCCCGGCCATGGACCTCGTCGAGGAGTCCGAGCACTACGTCCTGCGCGCGGACCTTCCGGGTCTCGACGAGGGCGACGTCAAGGTCGAGGTGGAGGGCGACACGCTCACTCTGTCGGGCGAGCGCAAGGTCGAGCACCGCGAGGAGAAGGAGGGCTACTTGCGTCTCGAGCGCTCGACCGGCGCGTTCCGGCGCACGCTGCACCTGCCCGCGGGCGTGCAGCCCGACGGCATCCAGGCATCGTTCGACCGCGGCGTGCTCGAGGTGCGCATCCCCAAGCCCGCGCAGCGCACGCCGCGGCGCATCGAGATCGGCGTGTGCGAGCGCCCCGCCGCGATCGAGGGCGAGGCGGCCTGACCATCGTGAACGGCCCCGGCCCGCGCTCGCGGGCCGGGGCCGCCGGACCCGCCGGGGGGTGGACCCTTTCCTGCCATCCTGCGGAGGATGGCGTGGGATCTCCCGACGGAACCCCGACCTGCGGCTCATGCACGAGATCGCGGCTGACGACTGATGTCCCTGCGCCCGCTCGTCGTCGTGCTGGGCGTCCAGATCCTGATCGGGATCGGGCTGGTCGTGTGGGGGCTGCAGGGCTTCCCGCTGCCGGGCGGGGGCGCCGACGAGCGCGGCCAGGCCTCGGCGGCCACGACGCGGGAGTGGAAGGTGAACCGTTTCGACGCCAACCGCGCGTTCCGTGTCACTGCCTTCCAGACCGAGCAGATCGGGCCGCGGCCGGCAGGCTCCGAGGCCTCGCGGAGGCTGCGCGACTTCCTCGTCGAGCGCGTGCCGCGGGGGCGCACCGAGTCGATCCCCGACCACCCCGGGCTGCGCAACGTGGTCGGCCACATCCCCGGTCGCAAGCCCGCGATCCTCATCGGCGCCCACTACGACACCGAGGCGCGCCCGGTCGGGCACCTCGGCGCCAACGACGGCGCCGCGGGCTCCGCCGTGGTCCTCGAGTTGGCGCGCCAGCTCGACCGCCGCTCGGACCCTGAGGACCGCGACCGCCGCAGGGAGATCCGCTTCGTGCTCTTCGACGGCGAGGAGGAGCCCGCGGGCTGCGAACCCTTCATCGATTGCGGCCTGCGCGGCTCCAAGGCCTACGCCGAGCGTCACGCCGACGAGATCGGGGACATGATCCTGCTCGACTACGTGGGCAACAAGGACCTCACGCTGCCGCGCGAGGGCAACTCCGACCGCGAGCTGTGGGATCGCCTGCGGGCGGCCGCCCGGCGGGTGGGCAGCCTCGACTACTTCCCGGCCTTCCCTGCTGGCTACTCGATCGTCGACGACCACATCCCCTTCATCGAGGAGGGCGTGACGGCCATCGACCTCATCGACTTCTCCTACGAGCCGCGGGACACCCTCGAAGACACGTTGGACAAGATCAGCCCCCGCTCGCTGGACGCGGTGGGGGAGACGGTGCTGTCGCTGGCGCTGGAGATGCGCCGGCGAGGCTGACCTCGGCTCGGCCGCGCTGCGTGAATGGCGATCACACCTCGACGGCCTGGGCCACGAGGATCGACGCCAGCCAGAAGGAGCGCTCGTCGTCGCGCAGGTGGCAGTAGCCGTGCACGCGCGAGGCATCGACCTCGATGGGCGTGACCACCCGGTGGGTGACGCCCCGCGCGCCGGCGTACACGATGGCCACGTCGATGTCGCGCTCCAGCGCGTCGAGGATCACCTCCAGCGGCACGGTCGGGTCGAGCTGCGGGGCAACGTCGGGCGCGCCGGGCGGCGGACCGTCCTCGAGAGTCGACACCTGCACTGCGTGGGGCATGGGCTCGGGCGGCGCGATCGGGTCCCAGCGGGCCCGAGCGGGCAAGGAGCCCTCGACACGCTCCTCCCAGGCTCCCGAGACCCGCTCCAGACCGGGCTCCAGCGCGGCGCCGGCCCCCTCCAGCGCCGCGGCGACCTCGTCGAGGCGGTCGGCGGGCACGGCGAGCATGCGCTCGCCCATGCGCTCCACGACGAGGCCGTCCAGCGCTCCGCCCGCCAGCGCCTCGGCTGTCGCGCCGTCGCCGACGTCGACGAGCATCGCCGAGCGCAGGCGCAGCGGCGCACGCACGTCGCGCGTCCAGTCGCGCAGTGAGCGCTCGACGTTCTGGGGCAGTTCCCCGACCAGGCCGGCCAGCGCGTCGGCCACGGACTGTGGGCCGGTGGGCGCGCGTTGGGCGGCTCGGGCCGCGGCGCGAGTGACGGTGTAGACGTGCTCCTGGCCCGCGGTGCGCTCGCAGCACAGCTCCAGCAGCGCCCGCTCACCGGGTGACGGGCGGCGCAGCAGCACGAGCTCGAAGTTGCCCTGGGCGACGCCCAGGGGGCCCTGGTCGGCCGGCGGCGCCTCGGGCCGCGCGCGACGCACGGCGACCACAGCGCCCACCGGGTCGAGGCCCAGCTCCAGCTCGCCGGCCAGCCACAGTGGCACGGCGCAGCTCAGGGCCAGCTGCGCGCTCTCCATGGCGTGGTGACCGAGCATCCCGGCTTCGCCGAGCATCGCCTCCAGCGCCTCGCCGAGCACGGGCAGCGAGCGTTCGCGGTCACCCAGCGCCCTGACCAGCGGGAGCAGGCAGCGGACCTCGTCGTAGCGGACGAGATGGCCGGTCAGGCGCTCGGACAGCGCCGCGGGGTGGTCGGACAGCGAGGTGAGTGGGGCGCCGGCGGGCACGAGCTCTCGGCGCGCCTCGCGTCCCGCGAGGTCGTCGACGCGCAGGCGCAGCAGGCCCTCGTCGCGCAGCCAGTCCAGCGCGAGGTCGACACGCAGGAGAGCGGTCTCGTTCAGGCCGTCGATCTCGCCCAGCGCGGTTTCCAGCTTCGGGCGGGTGCGCGCGTAGATGTCGCCGTCGGCCTTCACGCGCACCGGCTCGCGCGCCATGAAGGCGCTGAGTACCGCGGCGTCGTGGGCGAGCTGCAGCGGGGCGCCGACGAACCGCGCCTGACCCGGGGGCTCGTCGGGCACGCGGGCGGCGTGGGCCTGAGCGCGGACTCGTTGGAGGGGGGCCAGCAGGTCGTCAGCAAGGACGTGGCGGCGCGCCCACGAGCGCCCGAAGGCGTAGGCCAGCCCGTGGCGCTCGAGCTCCAGCACGCCCGTCGCGTCCGCTCGCGGTGAGGTGTGAAAGACCGCTCCGGGCCCGGCGAAGGCCCCCGCCGTGGCGGCCGCACGCCCCTGCGAGGACAGCTCGGCCACGACCGAGGCGAGGTGCTCCTCGTCGCCCAGCGTCTCGGCGATCCGCGCCGCGGGGGCGTCGGCGTCCAGGCCCAGCGCCCGGGCCACCGCGTGGCGGTGGGGCGCCGACGAGCCGGCCAGCAGCTCGCGCAGCCTCACGCCCGGGTCCGGGTCGTCATGCGGCGGCGCGGCGGATGGGGGCGGCGGCCAGCTCGTCGGGGTCGAGGACTGTGTAGCGGTAGCCCTGCTCGGCCAGGAAGAGCTGGCGCTTGTGGGCGAACTCCTGCTCCGACGTCTCGTGGGAGACCAGCGTGTAGAACCAGGCGCGGTTGTCGCCGGGCTTGGGACGCAGCAGACGGCCCAGGCGCTGCGCCTCCTCCTGGCGCGACCCGAAGGTGCCCGACACCTGGACGGCCACGCTGGCCGACGGCAGGTCCAGCGCGAAGTTGGCGACCTTGCTCACGCACAGCACGGGAACCTCGCCGGCCCGGAAGGCGTCGTAGAGCGCCTCGCGCTCGTGGCCGGGCGTCCTGCCGGTGATGACCGGAGCGCCCAGCCGCTGCGCGATCCGGCGTAACTGGTCGACGTAGTAGCCGATGACCAGGGTCTGTGCGCCCGGGTGGCGCTCCAGGACCGTGCTCACCACCCCATCCTTGGCCGGGTTGGCGCTGGCCAGGCGAAAGCGCTCGCGCTCCTGCGCCACGGCGTGCTCCATCTTCAGCGAGGCGCCGAGCGGTACCCGGACCTCGGCGCACTCCGCGCCGGCGATCCAGCCCGCCTGTTCGAGCTCGCGCCAGGCCGTGTCGTAGCGCTTGGGACCGACTAGCGAGAAGACGAGCGGCTCCGCGCCGTCCTCGCGGATCAGCGTGGCGGTCAGGCCCAGGCGGCGGCGCGCCTGGATGCGCGCCGTGGCCCGGAAGACCGGCGCGGGCAGCAGATGGACCTCGTCGTAGATCACCAGGCCCCACTCGCGGCGCTCGAAGAGGTCGAGGTGGGGGAAGCCGCCATCGCGGCGCGGGCGGTGGGTGAGCATCTGGTAGGTGGTCACCGTGACGGGCCGGATCTCCTTGCGCCGCCCCGAGTACTCGCCGATGGCCTCGGGCGCCACCGTCGTCTTGTCGCACAGCTCGCGTCGCCACTGGGTGACCGAGGCCGCGTTGCTGGTCACGATCAGGGTCTCCGTGCCCTGCTGGGCGATCGCCGCAAGGCCGACGACGGTCTTGCCGGCGCCGCAGGGAAGCACGATCACTCCGGCGCCCGCCGCCGCGAACGCGGCGGTCGCATCGGCCTGGTAGGGGCGCAGGTCGACGTCGTCGGCCAGCGAGAGCTCCAGGGCGTCGCCGTCCTCGTAGGGAGCCAGGTCCTCGACCGGCCAGCCGAGCCCGATCAGCGCCTGCTTGAGCGGCCCGCGGGCCGGCCCGGCCAGCGTCGCCTCGCCGGGGGAGGGGCGGCCACGCAGCAGTTCGGCCACCGAATCGGCGCGGGTGACCTCGGCCAGCAACGCCGGCTCGTCGGCGACCAGGCGCAACAGCCCCCCGTCGCCCTCGAGCAGGCGCAGGCGCCCGTAGCGGCCACACAGGTCGCGCACGTCGGCCAGCACGGCCTGGGGGACCTCGTAGCGCGAGAGCTCCACCAGCGTCGAGGCGATCGCCTCGGCCGTGTGGCCCGCGGCTGCTGCGTTCCACAGCGAGACCGGCGAGATCCGGTAGGTGTGGACGTGCTCGGGGCTCTTCTCGAGCTCGGCGAAGGAGGCGAGCGCTCCCCGCGCCTCCTCGAACCCGGGATGGGCGACCTCCAACAGCACCGTGCGGTCGCTCTGGACGATAGCGGGGCCGGGCATGAGCGGAACCGTAGCCCCCGGGCTGGACGGAAGCCGGGCGACGCGTCGGCGCCGGCGGCCCTCAGCCGTGCCGGGCGGTCGGTCGGTCGTAAGGAGCGCCTACGAACGCGATGCCGGTTGCTGGGCGGGACCCGGTGGACGAGGACCGCGCACCAAGGCTCGGCGCCGGATGTCAGGCGGCGGCAAGCACGCGGGCGACGGCGTCGAGGCTGTGTACGACCTCCGGGCCGGTCGGCGCCCGCTGCGGGTCGAGCAGGCACTGCAGGGCGAGCCCGTCGAGGAGGGCGATGAGGACCGACGCGACGGCGCGGGACTCGTCGTCGCCGCCGAGCGCGATCGCCCCGCGCAGGTCCTCGTAGGCGGCGGCCATGCGATCGCGCAGGACGTCGTCGCGCTCGGCCTGCGCGAACGCCTCGACCGCGGCGACGAGGCCGGGCCGGTCCCCCCGGACCGAGACCAGCAGGCGCTCGATGCTGGCCTGCAGGCGGGAGCGGGGATCGAGCGTCGCGGGAGCCTGCGTCGAGGCCAGCGTCGTCCGTGACCAGCGCAGCAGCGCCTGCACCGTCGCCTCGTGTAGGAGCCGCTCCTTGGAGCCGAAGTGGTAGTTCACAGCGGGGAGGTGGGAGCCGGCCGCGGTCACGATCTCGCGGGTGGTCGTGCGGGCGTACCCACGAGTCTGCAGGCATCCGATCGCGGCCTCCAGGAGCCTCTCTCGCGTGTTCATGGCTAACAAACGTTACTGACGTAAGTCAGTGACCATTGTTACCGGTCGCGAGCGGCCGACCGTTCCCTTCGACGGCGACCACCTCGCTCCTGCGCCCTGCGCCCCCGCCCCGCGCCCCGCGCCCTGCGTGCTGCGTGCTGCGTGCTGCGCCCTGCGTGCTGCGTGCTGCGCTCCTGCGTCCTGCGTCCTGCGCGTGCTGCGTCCTGCCGTTCAGTAGGCGAACAGCTCGACCCGGTACCCGTCCGGGTCGGCGACCTGGACGCGCGTCATGCCGTCGTCCTGCCACTCGGTCTCGGGCACGCCGGCGTCGCGCAGCCGGCGCCGCGCCGCGTGGACCTCGTCCGGGCTCGCGGACCGCTCGCGGTCGCGCACCGTCAGTGCGACGTGGTTGAGCTGCATGGCCGGAGCGTGGCAGCCGGGAGACCGGCTTACACCCCGCGCACGCGGATCGTGCCCAGCTCGTCGGCGAGGCGCTGGAGGTCGTCGGGGTCCGACGTCAGGACGACGTCGCCGCGGCGCGCGGCGCTCTGCGCCACGATCGCGTCGACCGGGTCGTCGGTGCCCGTTCGGCCCATCAGTTCGCCGGCGTGCCGAGCGAGGCGCTCGTCGAGCGGCGCGATCACGCAGTCGGCAAGCAGGCGCTGGAGGCAGTGCTGTCGTGGGCCTCCGCGCCAGACCTCTGTGAGCACTGCCGTGGGAACGGTCACGGCACGACGGCGGCGGCGTTCTGCGTCTATCAGCGAGCCGGCGCGGCGCTCGCCTCGCTCGTAGGCGATCAGCGCGCCGCTATCGAGGGTCATCCAGCTCGCGGTCGGCTTGGGCGCGCTCTTCGTCCGTGATGGGCCCGAACTCGGCCTCCCACTCGGCAAGCGCGCCAGCCAGGCCCCGCATCCGCATCTCATGGGCGACCGCATCGTTGACCAGGGCGCTCAGGTTCCCTTGGTAGCCGTTCGTGCGAGCGGCGGCCTCGGCCTCTGCGAGCACCTCGGGATCGAACGAAATGGATCGCTTGACGACCGCCATGCGGTCATCGTACCACCCGTCCTACCGCCGTCCCGGCGGCCCGCCAGGCGATCCCTACACTCGCCCTATGGCCTTCACCGTCGAGAAGCTGTGGCTCGCGGCGCCCCGCGGCTACTGCGCCGGCGTCGACCGCGCCGTGCAGACCGTCGAGCGCGCGCTGGAGCTCTACGGGGCGCCTGTGTACGTGCGCAAGGAGATCGTCCACAACAAGCACGTGGTCGAGGTTCTGCGCGGCCGCGGGGCGATCTTCGTGGAGGAGCTCGAGGACGCGATCCCGGAGGGCGCGGTGACCGTCTTCTCCGCCCATGGGGTCTCCCCGGCCGTCCAGGCCGACGCGGAGCAGCGGGGGCTGCAGACCATCGATGCGACCTGCCCCCTGGTGACCAAGGTGCACCGCGAGGCGGTCAAGTTCGCCGCCGAGGGCTACACGATCGTGCTCATCGGGCACTCGGGCCACGAGGAGGTCGAGGGCACGATGGGCGAGGCCCCCGAAGCCATCGTGCTCGTGGAGACCGAGGCCGACGTCGAAGGTCTCGAGGTCGAGGACCCCGACAAGGTCGCCTACATCTCCCAGACCACGCTCTCGGTCGACGAGACCACCGCGATCATCGCCCGGCTGCGCGAGAAGTTCCCCAACATCACCGGGCCGCGCACCGACGACATCTGCTACGCCACGACCAATCGCCAGGCCGCCGTCAAGCAGATGGCTCCCGAGTGCGATCTCGTGCTGGTCATCGGCTCGCGCAACTCCTCCAACTCCAACCGCCTGGTGGAGGTGGCGCGCGACCACGGCGCCGAGGCGCACCTCATCGACCGCGAGGACCAGATCGAGGAGCCCTGGCTGGAGGGCAAGCGCGTCGTGGGCATCTCCTCGGGCGCCAGCGCCCCGGAGGAGCTGGTCAGCCGCCTCGTGCAGTTCTTCCGCGACCGCGGCGTCACCGACGTCGAGGAGTACGAGGTCGTCCGCGAGGACGTGCGCTTCATGCTGCCCAAGCAGATCCGCGTCGATCAGGCCGCCGCGGCCACGGCGTAGGCCTCGGCCAGCCGGTCGACGGTCGTGACCGCGCCGCGCTGCAGGTAGTCGACGGCGGCGAGGGCGGCCCGGGAGGCGGGCGCCGACGAGCCTGCGCAGGCATCGCGCGCGACGCGTACGTGGAGATCGTGCTGGTGGGCGTCGGCGCACGTGTAATGGACGCAGACGTCGGTGAGGAAGCCGCAGGCGACCACGGTGTCCACGCCCAGGCCTCCCAGCAGCAGCCCGAGGTCGGTGGCGAAGAACGCGCTGTAGCGGCGCTTGCGCAGCATGTGGACCCCGGCCAGGCCGCGCAGCGCCGGCACGAGCTCGGTGCCCGGCGCGCCTTCTAGGCAGTGGACGGACTCGTCGCCGTCGAGCTCGCGCCCGAAGTCGACGCCTGACGCTCGGTGAACCTCCTGGGTGAGGACGATCGGGGCGTGGGCCCGCTGCGCCGCCTCGACGAGGCGCAGCACTCCGGCGAGGGCCTCGTGGGCGCCACAGGTGTAGTGCGACCCGTCCTCGACCATGGCCAGGAAGTCGACCTGGGCGTCGATGACCAGCAGGGCCGTCCGCGCGGGGTCGATCACGAGGCGGCCCGATAGGCGCGCCAGCCGCCGTGGGCGGTCGCCTCGGGCGCTCCGGCGGTCGCATGCGCCTCGCAGAGGAAGCCGTGGGTGGTGGTGCCGTCCTCCAGCTCGACTGAGCCGATGGCCAGCGGCGCCGCGACGCCGGCGAGGAAGGCGCCCGCTGCGACGTGGTCGAGGCGCCAGACCTCGACCTCGACGGCCGTGCCGCCGCCCTCCCCGTCGCGCACGAGGCCGGGCCGCCCGGTGCCGTCGGCCAGGTCGAAGAGGCGATAGCGCGGGGCGGTACGCGTCGCGCGCACCAGGCGGGCGCCGAGCTCGACCAGCTCGCCGTTGCGCTCCAGCCCGGAGAGGTGCGCCCCCGCGACGGCGAGGTCGAGCTCGCCGGGCCCGGGAACGCCCTCCGCCGTGGGGCCCTGCGCCACGTCCTCCGGCGGCCCGCCCTCCCAGACCGCGGCGAGGGCCAGCAGCGCGCTGTCGGTGAAGGCGGGCCCGACGAAGGTCACGCCGAAGGGCAGGCCGTCGTCGCGGCGGCCGGCGGGCACGGCGATCGCCGCGAGGTCGAGCAGGTTGACGAAGTTGGTGTAGGTGCCCAGGCGGGCGTTGGCCGCCAACGGCTCGGCGGCGATCTCGGCGTGGGTGGGGAAGGTCGGCGCGGTCGGCGTCACGAGGGCGTCGATGCCCGCGAAGACCTCCTCGGCGTGGCGGCGCAGCGTGGCCAGGCGGTGCTGTGCCGCGAAGGCCTGCGCCGCGGTGAAGTCCGCTCCGGCGATGATCACCGCGCGCACCGTGGGGTCGGCGACCACGTCCTCGCGCTCCAGGAACGGCCCGACCGCGGCGTGGCGCTCGGCGACCCACGGTCCCCCGTAGAGCAGTGCCGCGGCCTCGTCGAAGAAGGTGAGGTCGACCTCGACGACCCGGTCGGCCAAGGCGGCGACCCGGGCGGCGGCGTGCTCCCACGCGCGCTGCGCCGCCTTGTCGCCGAAGAAGCGCAGGCCGCTGGCGGTGGGCACGCCGAGAACTGTCGTGTGGCGTGCGGCGGGGGGGAGCAGGGGCGCAGGGCGCCCGGCGGGGGAGGGGGACGGCGGCGGGGAGGGTCGGACCGGGGAGGGTCGGACCGGGGAGGGTCGGACCGGGGAGGGTCGGACCGGGGAGGGTCGGACCGGCGAGGGGGGCACGAGCGCGCGGCGCGAGTACGGATCGCCCGGGTCGTAGCCGGCTGCGACGGCGAGCACCGCCGCAGCGTCGGCGCTGTCGCGGGCGAGGATGGACACGCAGTCCAGCGACCGGCACGCGGGCACGACGCCAGCGGTGCTCAGCAGCCCGCGGGTGGGCTTGAGGCCGACCAGCTCGTTGAACGCGGCGGGCACGCGGCCCGAGCCGGCGGTGTCGGTTCCCAGGGCGAAGGCGACGAGGCCGGCGGCCACAGCCACCGCCGAGCCCGAGCTCGACCCGCCCGAGATGTGCTTCGGGTCGAAGACGCTCGCGCACGCGCCGTAGGGCGTGCGGGTGCCGACCAGGCCCGTCGCGAACTGGTCCAGGTTGGTCTTGCCCACCAGGATCGCGCCCGCCTCCAGCAGGCGTGCGACCACGGGGGCGGTCGCCTCGGCCACGTAGGCGAAGTCCGGGCAGCCGGCCGTGGTGGGCAGCCCCGCGACGTCGATGTTGTCCTTGACCGCGAAGGGAACTCCCAGCAGGGGCAGGTCGGCTGGCCGGACTGCGAGCTCCCGTGCGCGGGCGCGCAGCCGCTCGGGCGGCTCGCGGTGGATCCATACGGCCGGGTCGCGGGCGCCGTCAAGACCCGCGAGCACCGCCTCGACGGTGTCGGCCACGGTCCGTCGATCCTCCCGATGGGCGGCCGCGAGCGCGCGCACCCCGTCGCGCAGGCCGGTGGGCTCCAGCACGCCCGCGCTCACGTCGCGAGCGCCTGCCACGCCGATCGCTCCGCCGCGAAGGCCGCCTGCCGGCCCGCGCGGAACGCCGCGATGGACTCGCGGTGCTCGTGGGCGAAGGCCTCCTGCTCGCCCAGGCGGAAGGTCGTGGGCTCGGTGTGCAGCTCCACCTCGCCGGCCAGCAGCCCGGCGCGCAGGCGGTCCAGCTCCTCGGTGCTGACCGGGTGGAAGCGAAGCTGGTCGAACGGGCGCAGCAGCCACGGCGTCCCCGAGGCGATCTCGCTTGGGTTCCACACCTGCAGCGTGCGGCCGACGAGCTGGTAGCCGCCGGGGCCCTCCATGCCGTAGACGCACAGGTAGGCGCCACCGATGCCCACGGCGTTCTCCGGAGTCCACATGCGGGCGGGGTCGTACTTCGTGGTCACGAGGCGGTGGCGGGGGTCCAGCGCTACGGCGACCGGCGCGCCGAGGTAGACGTCGCCCAGGCCCATGACGAGATAGCTCGCGTCGAAGACGATCCGGCGTACCTCGTCGACCTCGTTCAGCCCGTTGATCCGCCGGATGAACTCGATGTTGTCCGGGCACCACGGCGCGTCCGGGCGCACGCTGCGCATGTAGCGCTCGACGGCCTCGCGGGCCGCCGGGTCGTCCCAGCTCAGCGGCAGGTGCACGACCCGCCCGGGGATTGCCAGGTCGTCGACCGACTCCAGGCCACGCTGCAGCTCGAGCAGCGCCGCCACGAGGTCGGCGCCCGCCACCTGCGTGGGATCGAACTGCACCTGCAGCGAGCGGATGCCCGGTGTGAGGTCGCGCACGCCCGCGAGCCCCGCCTCCTCGACGCGTTGCTGCAGCCCGTGGGCGCGCAGGCGCAGGCGCAGGTCCAGCGTGCACGGCCCGAACTCGACGAGCAGGGCCCCGTCGCCGCAGCGGCGCACCAGGACGTCGTCGTCCACGGTGACCGCCGGGGCGGGGGCGCATTTCGGTGCCCACAGGGCCCCGATCCGTCCCGAGCCGGGGGTCTCCTGACGCGCCTCAGTCGGCGTGCGCGACGCCGGGCGCTCTCGCGTCGCGGCGTCGCCGGCCGGCACGAGGCGGACCCGATCACCGGCGCGGAGCTGGCCGAGCTTCCAGCGCTCCTCCCGCGCGACCACGCACGGGGACACGAAGCCGCCCAGGCTCGGGCCGTCGGGCCCGACGAAAACCGGCGTGTCGCCCGTGAGGATGAGCGAGCCGACGACGTAGGCGTTGTCGTGGAGGTTGGAGGGGTGAAGGCCCGCGTCGCCGCCGTCGGGTCGCGCCCAGCGTGGCGCCGGACCGGCCAGGCGCACGCCGGTGCGGTCCGACTGTGCGCCCACCTCCCAGGCGTGGGAGAACAGCGTCCCGAGGTCCTCGGGGGTGAAGAACTCCGGGGCTCCGTGCGGTCCCGTGAGCACCGCGAGCTTCCATTCGTGCACCAGCGCGGGGCGCTCAGCCGGCTCGATCACCATGGGCGCCCCCGCCGGCGGGCCGGCCGCCACGAGCCGATCGCCGCGCTGCAGCGCCCGGCCCTCGTGGCCGCCGAAGCGCCCGAGCGGGAACGTCGCCCGGCTGCCCAGCACCGCGGCGCATCCGATCCCGCCCGCCAGCGCGAGGTAGGCGCGCAGGCCCGTGCCCTTCGCCCAGCCCAGCTTGAGCTCCTGGCCGGCCGCCACGGCGAGCGGTTCCCACAGGGCCACATCGACGCCGTCCAACCGCGCACCGACGTCGGCGCCACCCAGGGCGATCGTCGCCGGAGCGTCGAAGCGCACGTGCAGCCCGCCCACGGTCACCTCGAGCGCGGCGGCGCCCCGGGGGTTGCCCGCCGCCCGGTTGGCCAGGCGGAAGGAGCGGTCGTCCATCGGGCCCGACGGGGGCACGCCCACCGGCCACAGCCCGAGGCGCCCCGGCCACTCCTGCACGGTGGTCATCGGGCCCGGCTTGACGACCTCGATGCTCACCGGCCCGCCTCCCACACGAGCAGTCGCACCGGCGTCGGGTCGTAGCCGTTGCACGGGTTGTTGAGCTGCGGGCAGTTACTGATGAGCACCAGCACGTCGCGGTCGGCGCGCAACTCGACGTGGCGCCCGGGCGCCGACAGCCCGTCCTCGAAGGTCAGGCCGCCCCCGGGCGTGACGGGGACGTTCATGAAGAAGTTGATGTTGTGGGTGAGGTCGCGCTTTTCCAGCCCGCGGCCCCAGGCCAGCGCCTGGGCCAGGAAGGTCTGGCGACAGGCGTGCATGTGGCGCGTGTGCTCGCCGTAGCGGGCCACGTTGCTCTCCTGTGAGCAGGCGCCACCCAGCGTGTCGTGGCGCCCGCACGTGTCGGCCACGATGGTGGCCAGCGAGGCCCCCGTCCCGGTGAGCAGCCGCGAGCCCGTGGTGAGGTAGATCGCGCCCTGGCCGCGGATCGTGTCCTGCGCGCTGTAGCGGTGCGCGTGGTCGTGGGCGTCGTAGAGCAGGGTGTCCACCGCCTGGTTGCCGTGCAGGTCGACGATGCGCAGGTGGCCACCGGCGGGCACCTCGCCGATCCAGCCGTCGCCCGGTTGGACCGTGCGGTCCAGCACGGCATCGGCCGGGTCGAGGGTGGGCGGGGCGGTGGCGGCGGTCTCGGACATCGCGGGCTCCTACTAGGAGTGCTGGCGATCGGTGGCCGCGAAGCCGCGCTCGTTCTCGGGGCAGGCCAGGCGCACCGGGTCGTCGGCCCCGGCAACGCCGACCTCACGAACGGCCAGGCCGACGGGGCGGGGCGCCCACGGCCCGGGAGCCAGCGGGTGCGGGCACGTGTTGAGCAGCACGAGAACGTCCATGTCGGCGCGCAGCACGACGCGGGCGCCGGGCGGCGACGCGCCGGGGTGGAAGGCAAGGCGCCCGTCGCCGTCCACGGTGACCTTGGCGAACAGGTTCACCGTGGCCATCAGGTCGCGCGCGCCCAGGCCGTGCTTGGCCAGCTCCAGCAGGAGCTCCTCGCGGGCACCCCGGCGCGCGTCGTTGCCGTGGGCCGCGAAGCTCGAGGGCCCGTGGATCGCCTCGAGCTCGGCGGTGCGGGCGTGGCCGGCCAGCGGCTCGTGCCAGCCACAGGTGTCCTCGATGACCGAGGCCATGACGCGGCCCATGTCCGAGAAGAGGGCCACACCGGCGGTCACGCGCGCCACGTGCTGGGCCTTCAGCGTGTCGGGCACGTTGAGGCGCTCGGTTGGCTCGTGGGGGTTGACCAGCAGGAGGGCGGCGTTCGCGCCGCCCTCCAGGTCCTCGACCTCCAGCGCCTCGCCCCGGTGCAACCGATGCGACCAGGTGGCGCCGCCGGGGAGGCGGCGGCGGGCCGGCGCGGCGGCGGCCATCACGCGCGTTCCCGGACCAGTCCGGCGGCGGTGGCCGCCCGGGCCGGACGGGAGAGCACGGCGTTGGCCACCGGTACCCCCCGCAGCATGGCGTCGGTGGCCAGGGGCGGCCGAGCCAGCGGCAGCCGGCCGCTGAGCGCCTGCCCCCCGCGCAGCGCCAGCCCGGCCAGCGCCACGACGGCGACCATCAGCACCGCGCCCCACTCGACGTACCACGGCGCTTCGGGCAGCCGCGGCCAGGCGATGTTGACGATCTCGAAGGCCAGCCAGGCCGCTGCGGCCACATTGACGGCCAGGCCGAACCGCCCGAGGTTCCACACCCCCGGCTCCCAGCGCCCGAGCAGCCGTGCTCGCAGCGCGGCGAAGACCGGGAAGGCGAAGGCGATGTAGAAGCCCACGGTCGCCATCGCGATGAGGGTGCCGTAGGCGTTCTCGCTCGTGGCCACGACCAGCAGCGCGCCTGCGCCCACCGCCGAGAGCACGATGGCGCGGCGGGGGAGGCGCTCACGCCCCGAGAGGTGGCTGAGGACGCTGGCCGCGGGCAGCTCCCCATCGCGACCCAGCGCGAAGAGCACCCGCGAGACGGAGGCCTGCACCGCGACGATCCCGGCCACGAAGGCGAGCACCACCAGCGCGAACAGCGGCGTGGCCACGCCTGCGCCCAGCTGGGCGGTCAGCGTGGCGATGATCGGGTCGTCGGCGCCGCCGGCGATCGCCGCGCCGAGGTTGGGGATGGCCAGCAGCAGCGCGAGCGCGGCGTACATGACGATGCAGGCCACGACCACCAGCGAGAACAGCAGGGCCTTGGGCACCTGTCGGCTGGGGTCGCGGACCTCCTCCGCGATGTCCCCCGCGCTCTCGAAGCCGATGAAGCTCCACCCGATCAGGGCGACGGCGGCCAGCATCGGGCCCAGCGCGGGCGCTGCCTGCCCGGCGCCGTCCAGCAGGATGGAGACCGGCTGGTCACGGAAGAACACCAGCAGCACGGTGCCGATGACCAGGCTGCCCACCAGCTCGGCGGTGATCGACACGGCGACGAAGACCTTCAGGGTGCGCGGCCCGGCGAGGTTCGCCGCGGTGGCCATCGCGAGCACGATCACGGCCAGCCCGATGAGCAGCGCGGTGCCCGCCTCCTCGACGCCCAGCAGCCCGGCCAGGAACGGCGCCGCGGCGAAGCACTGCGCGGTCATCAACACCACGAGCGTCCACACGTAGGCCCATCCCGCGGCCCAGCCGGCGCGCCGTCCGGCCAGGCGCTGCGTCCACTTGTACAGCCCGCCCTGCAGCGGCCACACCGAGCTGAGCTCGGCCAGGACCATGGCCACGAGTACCTGACCGCCCAGGACGATGGCGAAGCCCCACCAGAAGGCGGGGCCGGCGGCACCCAGCGCGAGGGCGAAGATCGTGTACAGGCCGATGATCGGCGAGATGAACGCGAACGCCAGCGCGAAGGCGGAGCGGAAGGTGAACTCGCGCCTGAGCTCCTCGGGGACGGGCTCGAGAGAGGGTACGACGGACGGAACGGCGGACATGGGCCTCCTCGGGGCGGACGACGGCAATCTCCTCGTCGGCCGGCCTCCGCGCATCCGCCCGCCGTACAGGAATCGCCCGGTCGGTCCTGCCCGCCGGACAACACCCCTCCCCGAGCGACCGCGCGCCGGGACCGCCGGCGGCGCGATCGGACCCGTGCGGCGCGGGCAGACTCATGGCTGTCCGCAAACCCAGAGGAGGCGCCATGGCGCAGGAGTTCAAGAAGGGCGACCGCGTGACGTGGGACGCCGGCAACCAGAGCTCGGTCGGAACGATCGAGGAGAAGCTGACTGCGGACACCGAGGCCGGCGGGCGCAAGGTCAAGGCCTCGGAGGACGAGCCCCAGTACCTGGTGCGCAGCGAGAAGTCGGGTAGGACCGCCGTGCACAAGCCCGACAAGATCCACAGGGCCTGAATCTCGGCGTCCGCGGCGCGGTCGGTAGCGTGCCGCCGCGGTGCGCACGCTCGTCGTCTCCGACCTCCACCTGGGGATCGCCACGCACGCGGACGTGCTGCGTCGCGCGCGTGCGCGCGACCTGCTGTGCGAGCGCCTGGCCGGCGGCGTCGATCGTCTCGTGCTCCTGGGCGACACGCTGGAGCTTCGCCACGGCCCCGCGCGGGACGCGCTCGCCGTGGCCAGGCCCGTTCTGGCCGAGCTGGCCGGCGCGCTTGGGCCCGACGCGCAGGTGCTGCTGCTGCCGGGCAACCACGACCACCCTCTGCTCGACGCGTGGACGGAGCGCCGCGGGCGCGGGCCCCTGGTGCCGCTGGGCCTCGAGCAACGCTGTACGCCGCGGCAGGCCTCGCCGCTGGCGGAGGGGCTGGGCCGCGCCCTGGGCCTTGCGCGCACCGAGGTGGCCTACCCGGGCGTATGGCTGCGCGACGACGTGTACGCGATGCACGGCCACTATCTCGACGTGCACGGCGGGGTGCCCACGGTGGAGCGCCTCGCCGCCGGTGTGATGGGCCGCCTCATCGGAGCTGACGACGACGCCCCCCACATGACGCCCGAGAACTACGAGGCCCGCCTGGCTCCGCTCTACGCGTGGAACCAGGCCATGGCCCAGCGCGCCGACGCCGGCCGCATCGCGGCGGGCGCCGGGGGCTCGATCAAGGTCTGGCGCCTGCTGACCGGCGGCGGGCGCCGGCCGATAAGGCACCGCGCGGTGGCCGCCGCCTTCCCGCTGGTCGTCGCCGCGCTCAACCGCGCCGGCCTGGGCCCGCTGAGCGCCGACCTGCGCGGCCCGGAACTGCGGCGCTCCGCGCTGGTCGCGGTGGGCGAGGTGCAGCGCCGGATGGGGATCGCGGCGAGCCATCTCGTCTTCGGCCACACCCACCGCACGGGGCCGTTGGACGGCGACGACCACGGAGAGTGGCAGGGAGTCCCTCCGACCAGCCTGCACAACACGGGCAACTGGGTCTACGAGACGCACTTCATGGGCGCTCACCCCGCGGGCACGAGCCCCTACTGGCCCGGCGGCGCGGTGGCGCTGGACGCCGAGGGCCCGCCGCGCCTGGAGCGCCTGCTGGGCGGCCTGCCGGGTCACGAGCTGGCGGCGGCGGCCGGCCACGGGCCGCGGGAGGAGTAGGGGCTCCTCGCCGAGCGGGTCAGCTCGGACGAACCAGTCTGAACATGATGAAGCCGGGTCGCTCGGAGAGCTTCTCGTAGGTCTGTGGGAAGAAGGCTGCCAGCTCGGGCCCCGGTCGTGGTTCGACGACCTTCTCGATCAGGAAGCCGGCTTCGAAGAACTCGGCGCAGCTTGCCGTGAGCGGCTGGCGCCAGTAGCGAACGTCCCAGTCGCCTTGCCAGACCTCTTCGACGGGCTCGATCGCGAAGTAGCTGCCGCCCAGGCGCCGCCAGTCCGCGAGCGGGTGATGGGTGGAGAGGACGAGGTGCCCGCCGGGGCGCAACACCCGCCGCAGCTCACCCAGCGCGGCGACGCGGTCGTCGAGGTGATGGATCACGAGCGCGAGAACGATGGCGTCGACCGTTGCGTCGTCGATCCAGTCCAGCGGCTGAGCGAGGTCATGGACTCGGAGGGTCGCCCGGTCGCCGAGACGTGCCCGCGCAAGTTCGACCATCCCGACGCTCTGGTCGAAGCCGATCACCTCCGCCCCGCGGGCCAGGAGCTCCTCGGCGTGTAGAGGCCGGGCCCACAGCCGGCGTCGAGAACCAACCGCCCACCGACGTCGCCGAGCAGCGCGAGCATCGCGGGACGGTCGTACAACGCGTTGTACGGACTGACCGCGGCATGGCGCGCGAAGTCGGCCGGCCGCCGCTCGTAGATCGAACCCACAGGAGCATCATCACCGATCCGACCTGCACGCATCTCCTGTCCTCCGCCTACGGCGCAAGGGGGGTCCATTAGCAAACAGCCTCCCACCGCGGGTGCAGCGATCCTCTTCAGGCCACCCCCGGCGTGAACTGCACGCCGTGGCAGGTGACCCCCGGGCCGGGCGCGAGGTCGAGCACGCCGGTGCTGTGGCGCTCGTGCTCGACGAGCGGCAGGCAGGCGGGGCCCCGGACGGCCAGCACGCGCCCGTTGACCTCCAGCACGCCCGCGCCGTCCACCAGCGCCCACGCCGCGCCGGCCTCGTCGGGCCCCGACCACGCGCCCTCCTGGTCGGGGGTGGGGGTGACCAGGACCGCGTCGGGGGTGTCCCGGGGGCGCAGCGGCGCCAGCGGCTCGCGCTCGACGCCGAGCAGGTCCGCCACGGCGAGCTCGGTCTCGGCGAAGCCGTCCGGACCCAGGTGGTAGCTGTGCAGCCGCAGGTCGGGGCCGAAGAGGTACCGCGCGGGCCAGCCGCGGTTGCCGTACAGGCGCCACACCTTCAGCTCGCTGTCCACCACCACCGGGTGCTCCACCGCCAGCTGCGCGCAGGCGCCACGCACGGCGTCCGGGTCGCGCGAGACGGCGAAGCCCGGGGCGTGCACGCCGATGACCCGCAGCCCGTGGGAGGCGTAGCGCTCGTGCCACGCACGCGTGTAGGGGAGGGTGCGCAGCGACAGCGCCCGAGCGAAGTCCCAGAACTCGACGAGCACGGGGCGGCCGTGCTGCTTGTCCATGCGCAGCGACGCCACGTTGACCCACGGCAGCCCACCGGGAAACGGGGGCGCCGCGATCGTGTTCACGGGCGCGCGCACCGGCGGTGACGCTAGCGCGAGACAAACCACCGCGTCCGCGCGGCGGCGGCCGGCGTCGTGGGGCACCATGTTCGCAAACGGCCCCACAGAGGAGACCATCTATGAGCGACACGCTCGAGGTACTGGACCAGGGACAGCGGATCGTCATCTCCTTCCAGGAGATGCTGAAGTACCACGGGCCGGCCTTTCCCGGCGGGGTGGCGCACGCCTTCAAGGTCATGGAGCGCGCCTTCCCGCTCCTCGATCCCGACCTTCCGCCGGAGCGTCGTGAGATCGCGATCGAGACGGCGTTTCGGGGGCCCGGCGCCCGCGATGCGTGCGAGATGGTCACGCGCGCGGTCACCGGCGACCGCTACGTGGTCGACGCCGCGCTCGAACGGCCCCAGCGAGGCACGACGCTCGAGCGCTACGTCTTCCGTCTGCGCTACCGTGATCGCGCGGTGACCGTCACGATCCGTGACGGGTTCGTGCTCGACGAGTTCATCGCGCTCGCCCGCAGGGAGGGACGCTCCGCCGAGGAGGAGGCGCACCTCGCCGTCCTCAAGCAGGAGATGGCCGACCGCCTGATGGCCGCCCCGGCGACGGAGGTGTACGACGTGGATGGTGAGGCCTGATCCCTGCCGCGAACGACACCACCAGGTGCTCGAGCAGGCGCTCGGCCTTGGGGATGAAGCCCTGGCCGGTGTGATAGTCGGGGTCCATGGTGGTGGCGATGAGCCGGCCGGAGCCGGGGCGCTGGTCGACGTAGAGCACCGCGCCGCCGTCGGGGGTGGCGATCAGCGTGCGGGCCTCGCGCGGGGGGTGGTAGACGCCGTGGTGGTGCCACTTGACGTCGTCGTGCTCGAGGCCCGCGAGCACGGGGTCGCCCAGGCCGGGGCTCTCCAGAGGGAGGTCGGCTCCCGGCGTGCACCACCACCAGAAGTTGGTCTCGCGCGGCTCGAAGGCGGCTCCCGGCAGCCAGTCGACCGGCGGCTGGTCGAAGGCGATCAGGTCACCACCGGTGTGCCACCAGGCCAGGAGCGCAGGCCCCTGCTCGGCGAGGGCGTCGGCGTCGGCGCGCGAGCCGAGGATCGCGACCTGTTGGGGCTCCAGGACGCACGGCGTCAGCTCGGGCAGGTAGATGGGATCCAGGGCGCTCGCGTAGGGCTCGCGCGCGAGAATGGACTGCTCGAACCAGTGGCCTCCGGTCAGGTAGGCGATCGGTCTCACCGCCAGGCCTCCTCGCGCGCCCACGCAACCAGCCGCGCGAACGCGCCGACGAAGCCACCGCGCCGCCAGCGGTCGAGCACGAGCAGGTCGGCCCCAGGCGTTGCGAAGACGGTGCCCAGCGTGCTGGTGCGATCGATGTAGGCGAGCGCGTGGCCGTCGGGGTCGCGCAGGAGCACCTCAGCCCCCACGCACGGTTCGAGGTATCCCTGGGCGAACCAGCCGACCACGCCACGGAACTCGTAGAGCTCGCGATCGTCGACGGGGTCGAAGACCGGGTGGGGCGCAGCGCGGTGGACGGTGTAGCGGGTGAGGCGGTGATCGGTGTGGCGGTAGCGCGCGCCCGGCAGCCACGGCCGGTAGTGCTCGACGAACGAGGCCACCACGCCGCCGGCCTCCAGGAACGCGAGGATCCGTGCGCTTGCGCACCACAAGGCTTCCTGGTCGGTGTGCCGGGGCACCGCCAGCAGCCCGGGCTCGGGCTCGAGGCGGTGCAGCGCACGCGCGGCGAGCGTTCGCGGCACCTGCTCCAGGCGCCGCGCCGCCTCAGGCAGCGGCGCGCGGTCGGGCTGGACGATGGTCACCGGGAAGCTCGTTGGGCTCATAGCGCAGCCTCGAGCAACGTCCGCGTCTCCGGCGCGCACGGGGTGGCGAGCACCTGCTCGACGGGGCCGTGCTCCACCACTCGCCCCTCCGCCAGCACCACGAGGCGGTCGCACACGCGGCGAGCGAGCACGAGGTCGTGGGTGATGAACAGGAACGTGGTGCCGTCGCGGTCGCGCGCCGCGCGCATGCCGTCGATCAGCTCGATGCGCAGGTCGGGGTCGAGCATCGAGGTCGGCTCGTCGGCCACGACCAGCTGTGGCCGCGCGGCGATGGCGCGCGCGAGCGCGAGGCGCTGGCGCTCGCCGCCCGAGAGCTCGGCCGCCGTGCGGCCCAGGAACGCCTCCGCAGGCCGCAGCCCGGCCCGCGCGAGGGCGTCGGCGAGGCCCTCACGGTCGGGTCGCCGGCCCTGGATCACAAGCGGCTCGGCGAGGACACGCTGCACCGTCAGGCGCTCGGGCAGCGCGTCGTAGGCGTCCTGGAAGATCAGGTGCATCCGCGAGCGCTGCTGCCGGCGCGCCCGGCGGCCCAGCGCGGCGAGCGGGCGCCCTTCGATCCGCACCTCGCCCGCGCTCGGCGCGATCAGCCCGAGCGCCAGCAGCGCCAGGGTGGACTTGCCCGCCCCGCTTCGCCCCACGAGCCCCACGATCTCGCCGCGCCGGAGGGTCAGATCGACCTCGCGCAGCGCAGGCACCGCCCGGCCGCGGCCCGCGCGCCGCCGGTAGGTGGCGCTCACCCCGCGCAGCTCGAGCAGCGGGGCCGCGGTGGCGGGGGGGTGCGAGCCCCCGTAGGCGGAGGCGTGGGGGTTCTCGTAGGCGGGGGCGTCACCTCGGCCCGCGCGCGGCGCGGCCGGTCGCACCGGCTGCACCGGGCTCGGCGGCTGCCCCCAGGGGCCCAGGCGCTGCACGCGATCGCACAGGCGGGCCACGACGCGCTCGTCGTGGGAGATGAGCAGCAGCGCGAGCCCCATGCGCTCGCGCAGGCCGGACAGGAGGTCGAGCAGCCGTCGCTGCACGACCACGTCCAGCCCGGTGGTGGGCTCGTCGGCCACCAGCAGGTCGGGCTCGTTGGCGATCGCGGCGGCCAGCGCGATCCGCTGGCGCTGTCCGCCCGACAGCTCGTGCGGGTAGGCGTCGGCGTGCTCGGCAGCCAGGCCGACGAGGGCCAGCAGCTCGCCCAGCCGCTCGGCGGCCCGCGGGGGTGAGGCCCCGTGCACCGTCATCGCCTCGGCCACCTGGCGCCCGGCGCGCATCGTCGGGTTCAGCGCGCGCATCGCGTCCTGGGTGACGTAGCCGATCTGCGCGCCGCGCAGCGCCCGCAGACGGCCCGGGCTCGCGGCCAGCAGGTCTTCGCCGCGAAAGCGCGCGGTCCCGCCGTCCACACGCGCCTCTCCGGGCAGCAGGCCCAGCGCCGCCGCGACCAGGGTGCTCTTCCCCGAGCCCGAGGGGCCGACGAGGCCGACCGACTCGCCCGCGCCGACGGTGAGGCTCGCGCCGGGCACCGCGAGGCGGTCGCCGTAGGCGACGTGCAGTCCCTCAAGCTCGAGCAGGTCGCTCATGCCGGCCGCCCCGTCGCCAGCGTTCCCAGCGCCGGCGCCGTGCGCCGTCCGTCCAGCGCTGTGGCCAGCAGCGCGAGGCTCAGGACCGTGGTGGCGATGGCCAGCCCGGGCGGGACGACCCACCACAGCCAGGCGTCGGTCAGGACGGCGCCCTGCACCTGCGCGAAGTGCAGCATGGTGCCCCAGCTCTTGGCGATCGGGTCGCCCAGGCCCAGGAACGACAGCGAGGCCTCGAGCAGGATGGCCAGCGCCGCCGCCCGCACGAACTGGCTGGCGGCGAGCGGCACGAGCGCGGGCAGCAGGTGCCAGCGGGCCACGTGCAGGCGGCCGGCGCCCATGGCGACGGCCGCCCGAGCCGGCCCGCGCTCGCGCAGCGACAGCGCCTGGGCGCGCGTCTCGCGGGCGGCCGGCGCCCACAGTAGGCCGCCGATGACCAGGATCTGGGTCACCGCGCCGCCGCCGAAGAACGCGCCCAGCACGACCATCAGCGGCACGACGGGGACGGCGAGAACAAGATCGGCGGTGCGCATCAGCCCAGCCTCGGCCAGCGGGCGGCCCAGGCCCGCGGCGAGGCCGACGATCGTCGCGATGGCGACCGCCATCGCCGCCGCCAGACCGCCGATGGCCAGCGAGTTGCGTGCGCCGTAGAGCAGCTCGGACAGGATGTCCTGGCCGACGTCGTTGGTCCCCAGGGGATGGGCGAGCGACGGGCTGGAGAAGGAGGGACCTGCCGTGACGCTCGGATCGTGGGGCGCGAGCAGGCCGGCGAGCAGGGCGACGACCATCAGCGCGGCCAGCACACCGCCCCCCACTCGGGCCAGCGCCCGGCGCCGCGCGGTCACGCCGGCACCTCGCCCGTGCGGCGCACCCGTGGGTCGATCGTCGCGTACAGCGCGTCGGCCAGCGCATTGGCCGCGATCACCGCCACGGCGACGAGCAGCAGGGCGCCCTGCAGCAACGGGAAGTCGCGCGCCAGCACCCCTTCGTAGATCGCGCTGCCCAGGCCCGGGTACGCGAACACCGTCTCGATCACGACGGCGCCGCCCAGGACGTCGCCGAAACTGACCATGAAGACCGTCACGATCGGCAGGAGTGCGTTGCGCAGCACGTGGGAGCGCAGGATCGCCCGCTCCCCCACGCCCTTGGCCCGCGCGAAGCGCACGTAGCCCTGCGACAGCTCGGTCAGCAGCGACGTGCGGGCTATGAGGTAGATGACCGCCGTCGTGGTGACGGTGAGCGTCACGAGGGGCAGGAGCAGGCGCTCGAGCACGTCGAGGCCCAGCAGGCCACCCTCCGCCGAGCTCGCGCCGTAGGCGGGCAGGAGCCCCAGCTCGGCGGAGACCACGGCGAGGAGGAGCATGCCCAGGAAGAACGGCGGGATCGCACTGAGCAGCAGGACGCCCCCGAGGATGTCGGTGTCCCGCGCGCCCGGCCGCCGCGCGCCGGCGACGGCCGCCCACAGCGCGAGCGCCGCGGCCAGCAGCCCGGCGCCGCCCACCAGCAGCAGCGTCCAGGGCAGGCGGTCGAGCAGCACCTCGGCCACCGGCGCCCCGTAACGCACCGACGTCCCGAGGTCGCCGCTGAGCACGCCGCCGACGTAGTCGACGAACTGGGCGGGCAGCGGCGCGTCGAGGCCGAACTGCCCGGCGACGCGATCGCGGTCCGCGGGGCTCAGCGCCGCCGCCTCCTCGGGCCCCAGCAGGTAGGTCACCGGGTCGCCCGGGGCCAGACGCGGCAACGCGAAGCTGACCACCAGGACGAGCGCGAGCACGAGGCCGTACTGCGTGAGCTTTCGGCTGAGCAGGCGGGTCATGAGGGAGGGCGCTACCGCCGCCGGTTCAGGCGTTCGCACGCCCGGACCGGCGCCGGCGCAGCAGCACGGCTCCCGCGATTCCGGCCACCGCCAGGGCCGCGATGACGATCCCCAGTGTGCTCGGTCCGCCCGACTCTTCCGAGCTCACGGCGGCCGTCGAGCCCTCCTCGCCGACCAGCGAGAACTTGTGCACGACGCCGAGGCCGGGGGAGCCCTCCCAGCCGTCGAAGGCGGCGGGGCGGACGGCGTAGCGCTCCTCGGGATAGAAGAGGGGCACCACCGGCGGGTCGTCGGCCAGGATGCCGTGGGTGCTCGAGATGAGCGAGCGGAACTCCTCGACCGTGTCGGCGCCCTCGGCCTGCGTGAGCAGGCGCGCGACCTCGGGGTTGTCGTAGGTCCCCAGGTAGGAAGAGGACTCGAAGCTCTGGATGAGCTGTGTCGGGTCGGCCAGCGCGTGCGCCGTGGCCACCCAGACGTAGGCGTCGAAGTCGCCCTCGGCGGTCAGCTCCGCGCGGGTGGCCGCGTCGACCGGGCGCAGCGAGGTCTCGATGCCGACCGCGCGCAGGTCAGCAGCCGCCAGCTCCATCCCACGCTGGACGGTGGGCTGCTGCTGGGGGACGAGGATCTCGATCTCGGTTCCCGCGAGCCCCGCCTCGTCGATCAGCCGGCGGGCCTCACGGGGGTCGTGGGGCATCGGCGGGTTCTCGCTCGTCCACGGGGACTGCGGGTGGGGCCAGCTCTGTGTGCCCGACAGGCCGCGACCCAGCAGGACGGTCTCCAGCAGGCGGTCCTTGTCGATCGCGAGCATCGCCGCGCGGCGCAAGGCCGTGGAGCCCAGCGGCTCGCGGTCCATGTTGAAGACCAGCTCGGCGTCGGAGAAGGGCGTGGACTGGAGCACCTCGAGCTCCTCGTCGTCCTCGAAGCTCTCGACGAGCTGGGGCGGCAGGGGCGAGCTGACGGCGTCCACCTGACCCGAGCGCAGGGCGAGGAAGGCCGACGACGGCTCGGGGATGATCGCCAGCTCCAGGCGGTCTGCCACGGGCTCGCCGCTGTGGTAGGACTCGTTGGCCTCCAGCAGGTAGCGCTCACCGGGCGTGTAGCGCTGGACGCGGTAGGGCCCGGTGCCGACGGCCACACCGTCGAAGGTCTGCGGGTCCTCCACGGCCGACCAGACGTGCGCAGGGAGGATGGGCAGGTCGGCCAGGGTGATGTCGCGCAGCGTCGGGCACGGCTGCGCGCAGGTGATGCGCACGGTGGACTCGTCCAGGGCCTCGACGCGCTCCATGTCGGGCGAGTCGCTTGCGTGGTGGGTCCAGCGGTTGGGCTCCCCGTCGCGGTAGAGCTCGTAGGTGAAGACGACGTCCCGCGCCGTGAAGGGGCGGCCGTCGTGCCACTGCACGCCCTCGCGCAGCGCGATCGTCCAGGTGCGGTTGCCGGGCTCGGCCTCGGCGGATGTGGCCAGCAGCGGCTGGGGCTCGTCGACGTACGGGCTGCTGAAGAGGGTGTCGTAGATCAGCCCGACGAAGGGGTCGGCGTCGCTGGCGCCGGCCGTGTAGACGGACAGGTTCGCGTAGTCGGTCGGGATGGCGATCCGCAGGACGCTCTCCTCCTGGGCACCGGCGCGGACGGCGCCGAGCGCGAGGCTCACGAGGACGAAGACGGTGGTGGCGAGAGCGGCGCGGATGGTGGCCTCCGGAAAGTAAGGGTAACCTAACTAAGGCGACCCTAACAGGTTCTTTGCTCGGATTCCGGTGCCCCCGCGGAAGCTTGCACGGTCATCGCTCTGACGCCGGGGCGCACCTCTACAATCGGCGCCGCCATGAAGCCGTTCCTCCAGCTCGCCCACGGGGTCAGCATCGGCCGCGAGGACCTGCCGATCCCGGTGGAGCTGTTCAACCTCGGCGCGGCGCTCGTGCTCATCCTGTCCTTCCTGGGCCTCGCGGTGCTCTGGCGCCGACCCAAGCTGCAGGAGCCCCGGGAGCGCACGGTGGCCCAGCTCCCGCGCCGCCCGCTGGAGATCCTGTGCGGACTGGTCGGCCTCGGCCTCTTCGGGCTGCTGATCTACGCCGGCCTGGCCGGGGCCCAGAACCAGCAGGAGAACATCACCCCGACGTTCGTCTACGTCCACTTCTGGGTGGGCATCCCGCTGCTCAGCCTGTTCCTGGGCGACGTGTTCCGCGCCTTCAATCCCTGGCACGCGCTGGGCCGCGCCGCGGGGTGGCTGGGGACGCGCATCGTGGGCGGCGACGCGCCGCCGCCCCTGACCTACCCGCAGCGCCTGGGGCGCTGGCCCGCCGCCGTCGGGCTCGCGGGCTTCGCGTGGGTCGAGCTCGTCGCGCCCTGGGGCCAGGACCCCAGCGCCCTGGCCCTGTGCATGCTGGGCTACGCCGCGGTGATGCTCGTGGGCATGACCCTGTTCGGGGTCGAGCCCTGGACGCGCAACGCCGACGCCTTCTCGGTCTACTTCGGCTTGTTCGCCGGGCTCTCGCCGCTGCGCTGGGAGGCGGGGCGCCTGCACGTGCGACGCCCGCTGGCTGGCGTGGCCCAGATCGTCGCGCTCCCGGGGACGGTCGCGCTGCTGGTGGTGATGATCGGCACCACGACCTTCGACGGCTTCACCGGCGGACCGATCTGGACGGGCGGCGACGCCGACGGCTGGCAGGGACTGGCGGTCACGTTCACCGACGCGTTCGCCGGCTTGGGCTTCGCCCAGGACACCGCGCTCGAGCTGGCCTTCACGGCCGGCCTGTTCCTCGCGGTGGCGGCGGTCGGCGGCTTCTACCGCCTGGGCATCGCCGGCGTTCGCACCGTCGACCGCGCCCGGCCCTCATCCGCGCTGGCCGGCACCTTTGCCCACACGCTGGTGCCCATCGCGCTGGCCTACCTCCTGGCCCACTACTTCTCCCTGCTGGCCTTCACCGGCCAGGGCACCGCCTACCTGGCCTCCGACCCGCTGGGCACGGGCGCCGACCTCTTCGGCACCGCCACGGCGACCATCGACTACACGATCCTCTCGGCCGCAGCCATCTGGTACGTGCAGCTCGGGGCGCTGATCGTCGGTCACGTGGCGGGCCTCGTGCTGGCCCACGACCGCGCCCTGGCCCTCTACGGCGACGGCAAGGTGGAGAAGGTGGCCACGCGCTCCCAGTACTGGATGCTGGCCGTGATGGTCGGCTTCACCAGCCTGGCGCTGTACCTGCTCAGCGCCTAGTGCCCTCGCCCTCGCTCTCCAGCAGCGCGATGTCGCTGGCCAGCGCGTCGGGCGTCAGCCCGTTGATCGGGTAGCCGATGCGCTGCACCCCGTCGCGGTCCAGCAGCACGACCGAGACGGAGTGGTCGCTTTGAGGGCCGTCCTCGCGGGTGGCCTGGGGCTGGATGCCGAAGTCGTCCCACACCGGGCGCAACTCCTCGCTAGAGCCCAGGAGGAAGTCCATGCGGTCGGGCAGGCGCTGGTCGAGCAGGAACGACCGCGCGCTGCGCTGCGTATCGCCGGCGGGATCGACCGAGACGGCCAGCACGGGCACGTCGCGGCCCAGGAGGTCCAGCGCGCCGCGGATCTGCTGGGCGACCAGTGGGCAGGCGTCCTCGCACGTCGTGTAGAGGAAGGTGACCACGGTCACCTGACCGCGCAGATCGGCGACGCTGACGCGCTCGCCGTCCTGGTCGCGCAGCGCGAAGTCGGCCGGCGGGATGCCCGGCGGACGCAGGGCGCCGGCGATGGTGCCCTGTGCGGTGGTGGCTCCGGCGCCGTCGGTGCCCCGCGGGGCCAGCGCCACGCCGGCCGCGAACATCGTGACGGCCGTGACCAGGGCGACGGCGACGACCAGGCGCGGATTCACCGTACGCAGGGTAGGGACCGGTGAAGGCTCGCGCCCGGGCGCGAGCACGACCCTCACTACACTTTCTGAAGCAGCCCATTCCGGACCCGTCTTCAGGAGATTCGCCGTGACCCCCTCCGGCGCAGAGTACATCCGCCAGATCAAGAGCCAGATCGACGAGGTCGACCCCGCCGAGGTGCAGGACAACCTCGACAACGGGGTCGCGATCGTCGACGTCCGCGAGAGCGAGGAGCTCTCCCAGGGCCACCTCCCGGGCGCCAAGCACGTCCCTCGCGGCTACCTGGAGTCGCGCATCGAGGGCGCCGCGCCCGACCGCTCGCAGCGCGTCGTCGTCTACTGCGCCTCCGGCCAGCGCTCTGCCCTGGCCGCCAAGACCCTGCGCGACGACCTCGGCTACGAGAACGTGCAGTCGATGACCGGCGGCATCACGCTGTGGAAGGACCGCGGCTACGACGTCGAGGTCCCGCGGGCGCTGAGCGCGGAGCAGCGCGAGCGCTACAGCCGCCACATGCTCATGCCCGAGGTCGGCCTCGAAGGACAGGTCAAGCTGCTGGACGCCAAGGTCCTGCTGCTGGGCGCCGGCGGGCTGGGCGCCCCTGCGGCGCTCTACCTCGCCGCCGCGGGCGTGGGCACCATCGGCATCGTCGACGACGACGAGGTCGACCTGTCCAACCTCCAGCGCCAGGTCATCCACACGACCGCCGGGGTCGGGACGCCGAAGGTCGACTCCGCGCAGGAGGCGATGAACGCGCTCAACCCCGACGTGAACGTGGTCAAGCACCCCGTGCGCCTGGACGCCTCCAACATCATGGAGATCATCGAGGGCTACGACGTCATCGTCGACGGCGCGGACAACTTCCCCACCCGCTACCTGCTCAACGACGCCACCGTGCGCCTGGGCATCCCGGTGGTCAGCGCCTCGATCCTGGGCTTCGACGGCCAGCTCTCGGTCTTCAAGCCCTTCGACGGGCCGTGCTACCGCTGCCTGTACCCGGTGCCCCCGCCGGCCGAGCTGGCGCCCTCGTGCGGGGCCAACGGCGTCCTGGGCGTCCTGCCGGGCACCATGGGCCTGCTGCAGGCCACCGAGGTGATCAAGCTCGTCGTGGGCACGGGCGAGCCGCTCATCGGCCGCCTGCTCCTCTACGAGGCCTTGGGCGCGACGTTCACCGAGCTGAAGGTCCGCCGCGACCCCGACTGCCCCGTGTGCTCACGCCCGAGCGAGATCTCCGACGAGGAGATGGGCGTCTTCCCCGATTACGAGGCGTTCTGCGCCGCCGCGGGCTGACTGTTCACCATGGCCACCGTCCGCATCCCGCCCGTCCTGCGCCCCTCCACGGGAGGGGCCAGGGAGGTCGACGCCACCGGCGAGAGCGTCGGCGCCGTGCTCAAGGCGCTGGCCGCCGAGCACCCCTCCACGCAGGCCCAGCTCTTCTCGGACGGCGGCGACCTCAACCGCTACGTCAACGTCTACCTCAACGACGAGGACGTCCGCGTGCTCGAGGGCATGGACACGCCGGTGGGCGAGAGCGATGTCGTGCAGATCCTCCCGGCCATGGCCGGCGGCTGAGCGGGTCTCGCCGCCGCTGCCGGTCGCCGTCTGAGCGGGGCCGTGCTGGCGCACTGTCCCCGCTCGCCGGCGAGGGCAGCGACGACGATGCCTGGCTCAGTCAGAGCGCCTCGTAGGCCACGCCGGTCAGCTCCTCGCTGACCTGCCACAGGCGCCGGGCGGACTCCTCGTCCAGCGCGGCGTCGCTGGTGCCCACGGGCGTGGGGCTGCCGCGCATCTCGCCGCGGCCGTCGGGGCCGATGTAGGCGGCGCCGGGCAGGTCGGGGACAGTGGCCGCGTACAGAGTGGGCAGCGCCCCCTTCTCGGCGCTCTGGGCCGCCACCAGGTTGCCCGCGCGCATGGCCAGCCCCTTGACCAGGGCGATCGGGCCGCCCGAGCCCAGGAGCGGGCCACTGGTCTGCAGGTTGGTCGCCGCGTAGCCGGGGTGGGCGGCCATGCTGCGCAGCGTGACGCCCGCCGCGGCGGCGCGGCGCTGCAGCTCGAAGCAGAAGAGGAGGTTGGCCAGCTTGGACTGGCCGTAGCGCGGCCAGGCGCTGTAGCCGCGCTGCGCCTGGAGGTCGTCGAAGTCCATCTTCCCCATCCGATGGGCGGCGCTGCTGACGGTGACCACGCGGGGCTCGGAGGCGCCCAGCAGGCGGTCGAGCAGCAGGCCGGTGAGCGCGAAGTGGCCGAGGTGGTTGGTGCCCAGCTGCAGCTCGAAGCCGTCGACGGTCTCGCGCCGCGGCGGGGCCATCACGCCGGCGTTGTTGACCAGGAGGTGCAGCCGCTCGTGGCGTTCGGAGACCGCCTCGGCGCAGGCCCGCACGGAGGCCAGGTCCCCGAGGTCCAGGCGCTCGACCTCCACCACCGCCCCGGGAGCCACGCGGCGGATCTCGCCTGCGGCCTCCACGCCGCGGCTGGTGTCACGCACGGCGACGATCACGCGCGCCCCGGCCCGCGCGAGCTCTCGCGCGGTGATCAGCCCGAGGCCGCTGTTGGCCCCGGTGACCAGCACCGTGCGGTCGCCCTGGGGTGGGATCTGCGTGGTGGTCCATCCGGCCATGGCCGGGAACCGTATCCGCAGATCCTCCCCGCAGGCGCGCGGGTCAGCTCACGATGAACTGGCCGGCGATGGCCAGAACCTCCTCCATGTCCAGCGGCTCGTCGAAGGACTCGGTGATCTGCCTCTCCTCGATCGAGGATACCTCGGTGAGGTCCACGCCGTACTTCTCGGTCAGGTCCATCCCGGCGTACACCGGCATGGCGGCCGCCGGCGCGCCGGGCTGGTCCAGGGGGATCCAGCCCGTGAGTTCGCGCAGGGTGCGCACGACGGCAGCGTGGCGGGCCTCGACGGAGTGGATGGTCAGGGCCTGCTCGAGCACGTCGGGCGCCTCGACCAGGTTGGGTGCCTGCCCGCGGTAGGCGCGCTGGCCGGTGTCCTCGAAGGCCTGCGACAGCAGCAGGAACGTGTCGTAGCTCTCGAACGTGTCGAACATCCCTCCGGCCGTGAAGTCGAGCTCCGGCGCCTCGGCGGCGTCGTCGCCCAGGGCCTCCTCCAGGAAGGCGACGTGCTCGTCCTCGTGGCCGCCGATGACCTCGAAGACCCGACGCACGTCGCCGGGGATCAGGCCGTCCTCCTCGAGGCCCATGGAGTAGAACGCCGCCTCGAGCTGCTCGAGGGTCAGGGCGAACTGCAACACCTCGACGACCTGCTCGGGCATGCCGCCGCTCTGGGCGAAGGCCTCACGTGAGGCGGCCGCGAAGGCGACCGAGAAGCCAGCCGCGCCGGCCAGCGTGCCGCCGATGCGCCGCAGCGCGTCGCGGCGCGACGCGATCTGGTTGACCACCTCAGGCTCGAGGTTCGCGAGTGCGTTGGGGTTGAGACGGGGCATGGGTCAGCCTCCCTGCGGGTCGGCGTTGGTCACGGCGATGCGCTGGGCGATAAACGGCTGCGCGGCCGCCACCACCTCGGCGGGCGGCATCGCCGGGTCGAAGGCGTTGGGCGCGAACATGTCGTCCTGCCCGGGGTCGAGCTGGGCACCGATGACCGAAGCGTGACGCGCCTCGACGGCGACGATGTCGCCGGCGGCCATCAGCGCGGTGGGGGCCAGCTCGTCGCCCTGGCTCGCGAGCCGAGCCAGGAAGCGCGCCGCGCCGTTGTAGGCGCCCACGCCGAGGTTCTCGAACGTGAAGGCCGTCTGCAGCACCGACTCGCGATCGGCGAAGTCCACCGTCTCGAAGTTGGGCTCCAGGGCGGGGATGGCGTCGTCGGCCAGGATGGCGGCCAGGAAGTCCACGTGGACCTGCTCGTGGGCGCCGATGTCCCGCAGCTGGGCCTGGAAGGTCTCTCCCTCGGCCTCGAACTCCTTATTCACCTGCGCGTAGAACGCCGCCTCGAGCTGCTCGAGCGCGTAGGCGTAGTTCAGGACGCCGGCCGTCGTCGCGAAGTCGAGCGTCACGTCGGCCATGGGCTCGGGCGGTGGCGGCTCCTCGGTGGGCGTGGTCTGCGCGGGCTCCTCGTCGTCGCCGCAACCGGCGATGACGAGTCCTGCGGCGGATGCACCGGACAGGGCGAGAAACCTGCGCCGCCCCAGGGGAGCGGGGTTGAAGGGCATCTTCTTGCTCCTCACGTCGTCGTCGTTGTGCTTACCTGCGTCTGCGCACTACCCCGGCGTCCGTATCACCATCCGTCGGAACCTGACGAACTCTCCGCCGGAGGTCGTAGAAGTCGATCTTCCCCATGGGGCTACCCCTGCGCTACCCCGAGGGTGAAGGGACGTCCACCCGCAGATGGGGGGCCGGGCGCCAGGCATCCGATCGGGGCCGCCGGCCCGTAATAAAGGGCATGCCCGCAAGACACCAAGACACCAGTGGAGGTCAAGAATCATGAACCACCGTCTCCGGACCCCGGCCACCCTGGCCACCGTCGCCGCCCTCGCCTTGGGCGCCGCCGCGTGTGGCGACGAAGAGGAGGAGCCCGAGGGCGGCGCGTCCGCCCCGCAGCAGCAACAGCAGCCTCCGCCCGAGCCCGAGCCCGAGCCCGTCGCGGAGATCATGGAGCTCGAGGGCCAGAGCACCAGCGTCGAGCTTGACAGCGGCTTCGTCGAGGCCCTCGAGATGCTCGAGGTCACCCCCGGCGTGCTCGGCGACGCCGCCCTTGATGAGGGCACCCTGACGTTCCCCATCACCGCCGGCAACGTGCGCGCCTTCGAGCCCGGCTCGGTCAGCCCGTACGTGCAGGGCGAGATCATGCACTCGGGCAGCGGCCTGAGCCTCACCGCGGGCGACACCGTGGTCGAGCTGCGCGACTTCGTCGTCGATCCCGGTGCATCGGTCGCCACGGCCGACGTGTTCGCCGACGACGAGCTCGCCGCCGAGGACGCTCCGGTGTTCTTCCTCGACGGCAGCACGCTGGAGCCGCTGCGCACAACCGACGACGGCCGCGCGGTGCTCGAGGGCACCACCGTCGAGCTCAAGGCCGAGGCCGCCGAGCTGCTCAACGAGACGTTCGGCATCGAGGACCTCGAGGAGGGCCTGGAGGTCGGCACCGCCAAGATCATCGTGACCGACGAGCCCCAGCTCCCCACCGGCTAGCCCCGGTCCCCAACCGGGCCCCTTCCGGCCGGCCGGCGCCTTGCGCCGGCCGGCCACGGGGTCCGTGGCGCGGTGGTGGTGCGCGCACGCGCGGGTACCTCCGGTGCGCACACGCGCGGGCACGAGCCTGCCCCTCGCTATATTTCGTGAAGCGATGGCGCTTCCGCCCCTCGAGACCCGCCCTTGCGGGGGCCGCTACGGGGACATCGTCCAGGCGATCGGAAATACGCCGCTGGTCGAGCTGAAGCGCCTGTCACCCAAGCCGGGCGTGCGCATCTGGGCCAAGATGGAGTCGGCCAACCCGACGGGCTCGGTCAAGGACCGCGTCGCCCGCGCGATGATCGAGGACGCCGAGGAGAAGGGCCTGATCGGCCCCGGCCAGACCATCCTGGAGCCGACCTCGGGCAACACCGGCATCTCGCTGGCCATGATCTGCTCGCGCAAGGGCTACGACCTCGAGGTGGTCATGCCCGACAACGTCACCCCGGAGCGCACCCAGCTCCTGGAGATGTACGGCGCGCGCATCACCTACTCGCCCGGGGCCCAGGGCTCCAACGGCGCGGTGACCCAGGCGCTGGCGATGGCCGAGGCCGACCCGCGCTACTACATGCCCTACCAGTACGGCAACGAGGCCAATCCCGGCGCCCACTACCACGGCACGGCCAAGGAGATCCTCGAGGAGCTCGACGGCCACGTCGACGCCTTCGTCGCCGGTCTGGGCACGGGCGGCACGCTGATGGGCATCGGCCGGCGCTTCAAGGAGGAGCTGGGCGACCACGTGAAGATCGTCGCCGCCGAGCCGATGCAGGGCGAGCCCGTCCAGGGCCTGCGCTCCCTGGAGGACGGGTTCATCCCGCCGATCATCGACCTGTCGGTGCTGGACCGCAAGATCGTCGTCACCAGCCGCGACGCGATCATATGGACGCGGAAGCTGCTCAAGGAGGAGGGCATCTTCGCCGGTGTCTCCTCGGGAGCGATCGCCCGCGTGGCGGTGCGCATCGCGGGGGAGATGGACGAGGGCAACGTCGTCTTCATCGTCTGCGACGACGGCTGGAAGTACCTCTCGTCCGGTGTCTACACCAAGCCGGTGGACGAGATCGCGGACCTCGAGTCAACCGTGTGGTGGTAGAGCCCGTAGTGACCTGCGAACACGAACCGAAAGGCTGACCCCCGACATGCCCTTCAACATCGGCCCCGGCGAGCTCATCGTCGTCCTGATCATCGCCCTGCTCGTGATAGGCCCCAAGAAGCTTCCCGACATGGCCAAGTCGCTGGGCAACGGCATGCGCGAGTTCAAGGACTCCGTCTCCGGCATCAGCGGGAAGGACGACGATCGTGACCGCGAGCTGCGCGCCGAGGCGAAGAGCTGAGCCTGAGGATCGCCCCCGTGCAGCTTGGGCGCATCGTCGCGCACGCCCGCGCCGACGCGCCCAACGAGTGCTGCGGGGTGGTGGCGGTGCGCGACGGCGCCGCCACCGAGGTGCGGGCGGCCACCAACGCCGCTGCCAGCCCCATGCGCTTCGAGGTGGACGCCCGGGAGCTCTACCGGCTGATGACCGAGATCGAGGACCGCGGCGACGAGCTGGGCGCCATCTACCACTCGCACACCCGCAGCGCGCCAGAGCCTTCGCAGACCGACGTGAACTTCGCGGCCCTGTGGCCCGGCGTCGAGTGGATCATCGTGGGCACCCAGCACGACGAGCCCGAGGTGCGCACCTTCCGCATCGAGGAGGGCCGCGTGACCGAGGTGGAGCTGGAGGTCCGGTGACCGGCGGCCCACTCGTCTGCCCCGGCTGCGGCGGTGAGCACCCGGCCGACGAGCGCTTCTGCGAGCGCTGCGCGCTCCCGCTGGTGTTCCCGGGCGCGGGAGAGGAGCCCGACCCGGTCGGGGAGCGTCACCCCGACCTGCGCAAGGTCAAGCCCCAGCTCAGCGAGGGCGAGTTGGTCCAGGTTGCCGGGGCGCGTCATCAGCCCGAGGCCGAGATGATCCAGGGCATCCTCCTGGAGGAGGGCGTGCCCTCCACGCTGCGGCGCACGCGGGGCTTCGACGTCCCCGAGATGCTGGCTGCGGGCCCACGCGACGTGCTCGTCCCGCGTTCGGGGCTGGAGACCGCGCGCGAGGTGCTCCTCCAGGCCGACCTGCTGGTCACCAGCGCCGCGCGGCCCACGCCGCCCGGCCGCCTGGCCGCCGCGCTGCTGGGCTGCGTGGGCCTGGTCGGCCTCGTCGTGTGGCTGGGCACCGAAGTAGGGTTCTAGTGGATGGAGGTCGTCGACCTCACCCATGTCCTCTCCCCGCGCACGCCGATGTTCCCGGCCTACGACCCGGTGCGCGTGGCCGACAGGTTCGCCGTGGAGGCCGACGGCTTCTACGTGCGCTCGTGGGCCTTCGACGAGCACTCGGGCACCCACGTCGACGCCCCCGCCCACTTCGCCACGGGTGCGGCCACGGTCGACGCGATCCCGGCGACAGAGCTGGTGCTGCCTCTCGCGGTGCTCGACGTGCGCGACCGGCTGGGCGGCGACCCCGACGGCATGGTGATCCCCGACGACGTGCTCGACTGGGAGCGCCGGCACGGGCGGCTGCCCGGCCGCTGCGCGGTGGCCGTGCTGACCGGCTGGGGCGAGCGCGCCGGTGACCCCGCCTCCTATCTCAACGCCGACGACGCCGGCGTCCTGCACTCGCCCGGCCTGGCCGCCGAGCTGACCGAGTTCCTCAAGGCGCAGCGCCCCGGCGTGCGCGCGATCGGCCTGGACACCGCGAGCCTCGACCCGGGAGCCTCGACCGACTTCGCCGCGCATGTCTCGTGGCTGCCCAGCGGGCGCTACGGCATCGAGAACCTCGCCCGGCTGGAGGCTGTGCCGCCGGCGGGCGCCACGCTGGTCGTCGGCGTGACGCCCTTCGAGGCGGGCAGCGGCGGCCCGGCGCGGATCCTCGCGCTGATGTGACCGCTAGGCCGTGGACGCGGGGTCGCCCGCGGGCGCGGCCGTGGCCTCGCCCCCGCCGGCGGCCTCATTGAGCGGGCCGGTGGCAAGCCAGGAGCCTGCGGCGCCCGCGGCGAGCTGCGCCACGGCCCAGCCGGACCCCGAGTCCTCGTCGGTGAGCGCGAACAGGAGCGCGAGGAGGACCGCGTTGTACTCCCAGCCGCCCTCGGTGGCCCACGGGCCCTTGTCGAGGTGGACCTTCTGGATCGCGGTGATCATCGTGCCCGAGAGCGCGGCGGCGGCCAGGGGCGTGCCCAGGCCCGTGGCGAGCATGAGGCCACCGCCGAACTCGGCCGCGCCGGCGGCCTGCGCATGGCGACGGCCCGGTGCCAGCCCGAGGCCGGACTCGAAGAACTGCCCGGTGCCCTCGGGGCCGTGGCCCCCGAACCAGCCGAACAGCTTCTGGGCGCCGTGGCCGGCCAGCAGGCCGCCGGCGACCACGCGGAGGATGGTTGTGCCTGGATTCATGACGGTGGCCTGCCCCGAGGCCCGGCCGCGCAATCGCCAGGAGGTAGCCGTCTACGCGGCCCGCGCAGCGCGCGCCTGTCCCCGCTCGCGCGCTTTGGACGCCTCGACCTCGCGGTCCTTGGGCGGCGCGGCCGTCACGAGCTCGTCGAGCAGCGTGGACGTCGCGGCGGCGACCGTGTCGACGGCGCGCTGGAAGGCCTCGGCATTGGCCTGCGACGGCTTGGAGGAGCCGCTGACCTTGCGCACGTACTGCAGCGCGGCCGAGCGGACCTCCTCATCGGTTGCCGGCGGGGCGAAGTTGTGGAGGGTGCGGATGTTGCGACACATCCGCCCAGCGTAGACCCGTTGCCGGGACCGCCTCACCACAGCCGCTCGTCGCGCTCCTCGCGGCCGGTGACGCGGTCCAGGTGCGCCCGCCACCGCCGCTCGACGTCGGCGGCGTCGCGGTCGAAGGCACGCGCGATGATCTCGCGCGCCCCGGTGTCGTCGGGCTGCGCGCAGGCCAGGGTCACCGCCGCGTCGCGCCCCCGCTCGATGGTCAGGAGATCCAGGATCGTGCCCCCCAGCAGCGCCGCGTCGCCCAGCGCGGGCGGGAAGGCGGGCCGGTTGCCCTCGCGCAGGCGCCGGGCGATGGGCGCGCGCGCGTGCGGGGTCTGGCCCCCGAGCCAGGCCGGGCCGCCCAGCACCAGCCACGCCCAGCGCACGGCGCGCAGGGCCCGCACAGGGCGGTAGGGCGGCGGCCAGGCCAGCCCGTTGGCGGCGACCGCGAGCTGCGCGTAGAGCGCGGCGGGAGCCAGGCGCAACATCTCGCGCGAGCCCTCCACCCCCGAGGCCCGGGCGTTGAGCGCCGCCGGGCCGAGGACGTCCATGCGGTCGCGGGCTACCCAGCCCACCAGGTAGCGCCGCGAGGCGGGAGCCGTGGCGGCGCGCATGAGGGCGACGGCGGGCTGGCCGAGCATGAGCTCCCCGGGGGTCGCGTGGACCACGACGGTCACCTCGCCGGGGAGCGCCGGCAGCAGGCGCTCCAGCCGCGCGCGCGTGTCCTCCAGCAGCTCGAGGATCAGCGCGGTGCCGCCCGCCTGGGCGTCGTCGTGGCGGGCGGCGAAGTTGTCGGACTCCGACTCGCTCCAGGCCACCGCTCACCTCGCCGCAAGCTCGGCCAGAACGGCCTGGGGGGTGAGGATGCCCACGCCCTCGTGCTGGCCGAGGGGCACGAGGTGCTCGTGGTCGCCGGTGACGAGGACATCGACCCCAGCCGCGACGGCGCAGGCGAGGATCTCGTCGTCGGGACCATGGCCAGTGACCGGCGCAACGGCGACGTTGGGAGCAGGGGGTCTCTCGGCGGCCAGCTCGCACAGGAACGCCTCCCTCGGACGCCAGCGGCTCGGCTCCCAGCCGATCTTGACCGTCAATACCCGACGCAGCTCGACCAGGACGGGCTCGGAGAGCACGAGCTGCAGGCGGCCCTTCACGACCTCGTCGACGACCCGGCCCGGCGGCCCCGCCGTGAGGCTCGCCGAGACCAGGACGTTCGTGTCGAGCAGGACGCGCAGGGTCAGGCGCGCTCGGCGCGGACCGCGTCGACGATGCGCTCGACGTCCTCGGGGCCGATGCCCCGCGCCTCAGCGAGGGCGCGACCCTCGCGCTGGAGATCACGCCAGCGCTCCATGAGCACCTGTTCGCGCAGGCTCGCGCGTACGAACTCGCTCTTGGTCTGGCCGCGCTCGCCGGCCATCACCTCGATCTGCTCGAGCAACTCGTCGGGGACCGAGACCGAGAGGAGACGGCTCACGGATATGAAACTATCACATGTACCTACCGCGGCCGATGACCACGGACCTCCACCGCCCAGGCGCGCAGTTGGGCCACGGCGTCGCGCAGCGCCGGATCCTCGCCGGAGACGTCGCCGACGAGACTCAGGGCCCAGTACATGACCTTCTCCGCGCGCAGGTCGGTGAGGCCGGCCAGCTGCGCGGCGTCGATCATCCCGAGTTGAAGTAGGCGCGTGCTGTCGACGAGCGATGCCGTTCGTTTGCGGCCGGCACCAGTTAGGGAGACGGCAAACCCGACTCATACCCCAGCTCCGTCGCCACCCCCAGCGCCCGCAGACGCGAATCGGCGTCCAACAGATCACGAGCCCCCATCACCGCGGCCGCACACCGCGCTGCCGAGCCGATCGTCGTCTCGCAGTCCAGGAAGAACGTCAGCCCGCCCACCGGCGTCAGGCGCACCACCCGCCGGCCCTCACGGATCGCCGCCCCGCCCACCTCGCCACGCGCGCAGCGCACGGCCATGGCCGAGGCCTCGGTGGGCACCGCCGCAACGGTGCGCTCCAGCTCGGCCACGCCCTCTGGCGTCGGGGCCCAGGCGCCCAGCAGGCCCCCGGCGGTCGCGACCTCGCTCACCCGCTCCAGTACCTCGTCGGGCGTCAGCTCGCCGTCGCAGCCCGCGCCGAAGACCGCCGCCGCGGTCGCCACGCCCGCCGCCTCGATGGCCGGGGCGGCGGCCAGCAGCACGGCGTCCGCCAGGGGGGAAGCGAGCCCCTCCTCGTCCCCGTGGCCCAGCACGTCGCCGCCCACGTCGACCAGAAGCACGAGGTCACAACCGAGCTGCACCGCCGCATCGGCGAGCGCCTCGCCGACGGCCCGTGGGCCCGGGTTGGGGTCCACGAGCACCGTCTGCTCGCCCAGCGCGCGAGCCATGTGGCTCTCGGCGAAGCGAAAGCCGCCCGGGCCGGCGGTGTCGGGCCCGGCGAGGGCAACCGCGGCGTTGAGCGCCCGTGCGCCGGTGGCCTCGTCCAGGCGCCGCGGCCCGGGGATGGGATCGACCGGCCGGCGCTCCCACGTGAGCCCGCCGAGCACCCGTTCACAGCCCAGCGCGACCGCGAGCTGGGAGGCCGCCAGGGCGCCGACCACGTCGCCACCCCCGCCGATGCCGACGCACAGCGCGCGCGTGGCAGCGCGCAGCCGTACGTCGATACCGGAGGGGCTCAGGCCGCCACGGGGACCGCGGCGTCCGCGCAGATCGCCTCGATCTGCTCCCGGGCGCGGCCGAACTCGTCGTCGGAGAGCACCGGCGTGCCCTCGAAGGGCAGATCACGGGCGATCTCCAGCCACGAGCGGCATCCGCCGTAGCCGTCCTTCACGCGGACGGTGACCGGCCGCGGGATGCGATACGTGCGCAGGAGCAGGACGTGCAGCGGGTGGCGGCGCTTCCAGGAGAGGCGCTTCTCCGCGTAGTCCGTGGTCCACACGTAGTAGGGGGAGAGGGCATCCACACAGCGGGGGTCGGTGACCTCGAAGTGCCCGGCGACCTCGGCCCAGGCGCGGATGCGCACGCGCTCGGGCTGCTCGATGCCGCCGTCGCGCGTCAGGGCCTGGACCGGCGGCTCGCCGTCGGCCCACACCCCCTCCTCCAGCGCGCGCCGCAGCTCGGGCTGGTGGGATTCGCGGACGAGGTCGTTGTGCTGGTGGTCGAACGTGGGATAGAGGAAGAAGCGGTTGTGCTCCAAGCGGAAGTGCTTCCGCGATTCGCGGATGCCCCCCTTTCGGAGCGTGACGAGCTGCTCGCCCTCGGCGAGCGCGCGGACGGTGACCGCCCATTCCTTGAACGCGATAGGCATGGAACTTCCTGAGGGAGAACGGCGTGGTTACGTAGACAGTCCCGCGCGTGGCATCCCGAGGGAGACCGCAGACAGCGGGACTGGGTGACCGTAGTACAGAAATGGCCCGATTCCAAGGGCGGCCGCGGACTTTTTTCAGCGGCCAGACCCTCCCACTCGCGCGTCCGGGTCTGGACGGTGAGCTCCACCCCGCGCGCGCCGGGTTGGCGGCCATGCGCCCGCCCATGATCCCCAGCCCGATGAAGCCGACGCGATCGCTCATGCCGGGAGGCTCGCTCACCAGATCACCTCGACGTCGTAGGCGGCGAGCGCCGCGTCCGACCCGACGAGCGGCAGGCCCTCCGCGCGCGCCTGAGCGACGAGCATGCGATCGAACGGGTCGGCGTGGTGCATCGGCAGCGCTGCGGCGGCCAGCGCGTGACGCTCGGTCATCGTCGCGCTCGTCGGTCGTCCAGAGCAGCAGTGCCTGCGTGTCCAGCAGCACGGCTGCCATCCCTACTCACGAAGCCCGAAGGCGCGCGCCTCCTCCTCGCTCAGCTCGTCGAAGTCCTCGGCGATCTCGACTTCGCCGGTCCGAACTGACCTGGTCAACGTGGTCAATCACGATCACGGGACGCATGTCGGGCGGGACCCGGATGGAGGTCAGGCTCCGTGCCCGCCGCCGCCCGGCGTCTCGATGCGCAGGCGCTGGCCCGGGCGCAGAACGCCCGACGCCTTGGGCGCCAGTGGCTCTCCGTCGAGCAGGTTGCGCCCCATCCCCCCGGGCTCGCCGCCCTGCGCGCCCGGTGGGGCGTGGCGGCGGCGCTCGGTGATGAGGGAGAAGTGCATCGGGGTCAGCGCCTCGAGCTCGCGCGCGACGCCGTCGCCGCCGCGGTGGCGGCCCGCCCCGCCCGAGCCCCGGCGCAGCGCGTACTCGACGACGCGCACCGGGAACTCGAGCTCAAGCGCCTCGACCGGCGTGTTGAGGGTGTTGGACATGGCCACGTGGACGCCTGACGGTCCGTCCGCATCCGGGCACGCGCCCTGGCCGCCGCCGAGGGTCTCGTAGTAGGTGAAGGGGGTGGCGGAGGCCGTCGCGGGGTTGCCTTCGACCGGCCCGGGTTCTTCCTCGTTGCCCAGTGTCAGGTTGTTCATCGTGCCCTGGCCGGCGGCGCGGCCGAACGCTCTGAGCACGAGGTCGGCCACGCGCGAGGAGGTCTCCACGTTGCCCGCGGCCACGGCGGCGCCGGGGTCGGCGTTGAGCAGCAGGCCCTCGGGCGCGAGCACCCGGATGGGGCGGTGGGCACCCGCGCTGGGCGGGATGTCGGGGTCGGTCAGCACTCGCACGGCGAACAGGCAGGCCGAGCGGGTGACCGCGAGCGGGCAGTTGAGGTTGCCCGGGTGCTGGGCGGCCGAGCCGGTGAAGTCCAGCGTCAGACCGTCGCCGTCGATCGTGGCTCGCAGGCGCAGCTCGAGGTCGCCCTCACGGGCCTCGAGCACGTCGGTCGCGCCGCGCGGTGGCCCGGCCAGCGCGGCCAGCGACGCGCGCGTGCGCCGCTCGGCGTAGTCGAGCACCGCGGCGGTGGCCTCGCGTAGGCCCTGTGCACCGATGCGCGAGGCCAGCTCGGCCAGGCGGCGCACGCCGACGGTGTTGGCGGCGAGCTGGGCGCGCAGGTCCGCGCGGCGCTGAGCGGGCTGGCGCATACGGGCCACTAGAGCCTCGACGACCTCCTCGGTCATGGCGGTGGGCGGGATGACCACGCCCTCCTCCTCGAGCGTGGTCGAGTCGGCGGGCATGGAGCCGGGGACGGCGCCCCCGACGTCGGCGTGGTGGGCGCGGTTGGCCGCGAAGCCCAGCAGCGCGTCGCCGCGCTCGTCCTCGAAGACGGGTGTGACCACCGTGATGTCGGGCAGGTGGGTGCCGCCGGCGAAGGGGTCGTTGAGCAGCCACGAGCGCCCGGGGACATGCTCGCGATCCAGGACGGCCTCCACGGCGGCGGGCATCGCGCCGAGGTGCACCGGGATGTGCTCGGCCTGCATGACCATCTCGCCGGCCGGGTCGAACAGCGCTGTGGAGCAGTCGCGGCGCTCCTTGATGTTGGCCGAGTGCGCCGAGCGCACGAGGGTCGCGCCCATTTCGTCGCAGGCGGCGCGCAGAGCGCCGGTGACCACCTGGAGGGCGATGGGGTCGAGGCTCACCGCGCGCGCTCCAGCACCAGCGTCCCCAGCGCGTCGGCCTGCGCGCGCCACCCGGGCGGGACGGCGACCGTGGCCTCGGGCAGCTCCCAGATGGCCGGGCCGGCCAGCGCCTCGTCCGGTGCGGGCTCGCCGCGAGCGACCTGCGCATCGTGCTGCGCGCCGTCGAAGACGACCGTACGGCGCGTGCGCCGCGTGGGCCGTGCCTCCACCGCCCACGTGAGCTCGGCGCCCGGGAGCGAGGCCGTCACGCGGGCGGTCACGAGCTCCACGACGGCGCGCACGTCGCGATAGCCGTAGCGCTCCTCGTGCAGCGCCTCGAAGCGGGCACGGACCTCGTCCGCCTCGGGGTCGCGGACGGCCAGCTCGTGGGCCTGGCCGGCGTAGCGCAGCTCGAGGACCGTGGAGAGCCGGGCCGAGGCCACCACGCCCAGCTCGCGCTCCGCCTCCTCGCCCAGCGCGTCGATCACCGCGGCTACCTCCTCGGCCGAGGGCTCACTGGCCAGCACGGTGCGCTGCGCGGTCGCGCGGCGGTCGGCGGCGGCCAGGCCCAGCGCGCTGAGGACGCCGCTGGCGCGCGGGCACAGCACGGTGCCCATGCCCAGCTCGTCGGCCAGAGCGGCGGCGTGCAGCCCGCCCGCCCCGCCGAAGGCCAGCAGCGCGAAGGCGCGCGGGTCGATGCCCTGCTCCACGGTCATGACCCGTAGCGCGCGCAGCATCTCGGCGCTCGCGACGCGCACCATCCCCTCGGCGCACGCGAGCGGGTCGAGGCCCAGCCCCTGCGCCAGACCGCCTACCGCCCGCTCGGCGGCGTGGCGGTCCAGTGCCACGCTCCCGGCCAGCGGGGAGTCAGCGTCCAGGCGGCCGAGCATCAGGTTGGCGTCGGTCACCGTGGGCAGCGTGCCGCCCCGGCCGTAGCACGCCGGGCCGGGATCGGCGCCCGCGCTGCGCGGGCCGGTGCGCAGCGCGCCGCCCCCGTCGCGCCAGGCGATCGAGCCGCCGCCCGCGCCGACGGTGTGCACATCGACCATGGGCAACGCCAGCGGCCGGCCGCCGACCTCGCGTCCGGCGCTCTCGCGCACCGAGCCGCCCTCCACGACGCAGACGTCGCAGGAGGTGCCGCCCATGTCGAAGCACAGGAGGTCCTCGCGCCCGCTGCGCGCGGCCAGCAGCGCCGCAGCGGCCGCGCCGCCCGCGGGCCCGCTGAGCACGGTCAGCGCGGCGTGCCGGGCGGCACGGCCGCCGTCGGCCAGGCCACCGCTGGACTGCATGACCAGCGGGGCGGGGAGCCCCACCGCGTCCGCGCGCTCGCCCATGCGGCGCAGGTAGGCGGCCAGCAGTGGGGAGAGCGCGGCGTCGACCTCGGTGGTCGCAAAGCGCTCGAACTCGCGGAAGGTCCCCACCACCTCGTGGGACAGGGAGACGTGCACGCCGGGCAACCGGCGGGCCAGCGCCTCGCCCAGCGCGCGCTCGTGCTCCGGATGGCGGTCGGCGTGCAGCAGGCACACCGCCACGGCCTCGGGCTCCAGCGCGGCGATGCGCTCGGCCACCGCGTCGGCGGCCTCGGCGTCCAGCGCGCGCAGGGGGCCATCGGGGCCCATGCGCTCGGGCACCGCGACGCGCCGGTCCGCAGGCACGAGCGGCGCGGGGTGCGCGACACACAATCGGTAGAGGTCGGCGCGGGCCTGGCGGCCCAACTCCACGACGTCGGTGAAGCCCTCGGTGGCGGCCAGGACGGTACGTGCGCCGCGACCCTCCAGCAGCGCGTTGGTGGCCACGGTCATCCCGTGGGCGAAGGCCTCGACGTCCTGCGCCCGCGCGCCGGCACGCGCCAGCGCCGCGTCCACCGCGGCCAGGACGCCCTCGGACTGGTCATCCGGCGTCGTCGGCGCCTTGGCGGTGACAAGTCGCCCGTCGAAGGCGATGACCGCGTCGGTGAAGGTCCCCCCGACGTCGACGCCCAGCAGCACCCTTGCAGCCTACGGAGCACACGGGCCGCGGCGTCGCTCTCCCGTGCCGCCCCCGAGCTCTAGTGGTCGGGCGGGGCGGCGGGCGGCACGGGTTCGCCACCCCGGCAACGCTCCCCGGGGTCGCGCGGCGACGCTTCGTCGGGCGGTATGACGGCCAGCGCCTGACGGCGGCGAGCCGCCTGTACGTCGCGCCGGCGCAGGAGCGCGCCGAAGACGAGGAGCAGGCCTCCGGCGCTACCTGAGAGGCCGGCGGTGAAGCCCGTGAAGGGAAGGTCGCCGCCCGCGGTGCGCGCGGCTGGGTCGGGCTGCGCCGTGCGCGCCCGCGTTGGGCCGGAGGTACCGCCCGCGTCCCCCGCGCCCGCGGTGCCGGAGCCGTTGACGCGGGCGGGCGCGCCGCCAGCGGTGGGCTCGGAGGCGGGCGGCG
>JANDLV010000029.1 GCA_024330185.1 Candidatus Siliceabacter maunaloa | reverse complement strand
GCCGCCGCCCAGCGCTGCAGGCGCCCGGCGGCGAGCCGGCCCTCGAGCGAGGCCAGCGCATCCCAGGCCGCGAGCACCGCGCAGCCGCCGGCCACGAAGGCCAGCAGCGCCGAGCCGGTCACTCGTGGCCCTCCAGCCGCCGGGCCAGCGTCTCGCCCAGCGGTGCGCGCATCACCGGGCGCCCGTCGCGCAGGCCGTACAACTCGCGAGTGGCCGGGCCCGCGGCGATGCGGGTGACCTCGCTCACGGCCACGACCCGCCGCGCGCCGCCGGAGATGCGCGCCACATGGACGACGAGGTCGATCGCCCCTGCCACCAGCGCGCGGATGGCCGTGTGGGGCAGCCCGACGCCGGCCATGAGCGCCAGCGTCTCCACGCGGCGCAGCGCCTCCTCGGCGCAGCCCGCGTGGACGGTGGACAGCGAGCCGTCATGGCCCGTGCTCATAGCGCTGAGCATGTCCAGTGCCTCGCCCCCGCGCACCTCCCCGACCACGATGCGGTCGGGGCGCATGCGCAGGGCGTTGCGCACGAGGTCGCGCACCGAGACCTGGCCGCGACCCTCGAGCCCGGGCGGCCGCGCCTCGAGGCGCACGACGTGGTCGCGCTGGAGGCGCAGCTCGGCCGCGTCCTCGACCGTGACCACCCGTTCCCGGGGCCCGATGAACGAGGCCAGCGCGTTGAGGGTGGTGGTCTTGCCCGAGCCCGTGCCGCCGCTGACCAGCACGTTGCAGCGCGCCGCCACCGCGGTGGCCAAAAGCGCATGCAGCGGCTCGGTCCACGACCCGCCCGCCACCAGCTCGGCCGGGCTCATGCCCCGCTGGCGGAAGCGGCGGATCGTGAGGACGCTGCCGTCCAGGGCCAGCGGCGGGATCACCACGTTGACCCGCGAGCCGTCGGGCAGGCGTGCGTCGCACAGCGGCTGGGCCTCGTCGACGCGTCGCCCCAGCGGCGCGAGAATGCGTTCGACGGTATGGCGCAGCTCGGCCTCGGAGCCGAAGCGCACGTCGGCCGCCTCGACCCGCCCCGCCCGCTCGACGAAGACAGACGCCGGCCCGGTCCCGTTGACCATGACCTCGTCGACCTCGGGGTCGGCGAGCAGCGACTCGAGCGGACCCAGGCCGAAGGAGCACTGGGCGATACGCCGGACCAGGTCGGCGCGCGCCGCCTCGTCCAGCGGCCCGGCCTCGCGGTCCACGAGGGCGCTGATGCGCTCCTCCAGGTCGTCGGGCCCGCGGCCGTCCTGCCCCGGCCCGTCGCCCGCCTCGTTCAGGAGCTGGTCGCGCAGGGTGCCGGCCAGCCCCTCCATGGCCTCGTGCGCCTTCATCGCAGTGTCTCTTCAACGGTGAGGCCCGCGTCGCCGCGCTCGCGATCGTCGGCCGGGCGGGGCAGGAGGCGCAGCTCGGAGGCGAAGGCCTGCGCCGCGGCCAGATAGACCGCCTGGCGCAGCGTCACGCGCAACGAGGCCGCCACGCGCACCGCTCCTGTGGCCGAGGCGACGTCCTCGCCGCCCGCCGCGGGGTCGGCCGGGCCGACCGCGAGGACCTCGACGTCCTCGAGCGCCAGCTCCGTGCCGCCGGACGCACCGTCGTCGCCCGTGCGCGTGACCAGCACGTCGACGCGGCCACCGGGCTGCACGAGCTCCGGAGATCCGGCCGCGACGAGCTCGGCCACCCGCTCACCCGGGCGTACCGGGGCGCCGGTCGCCGCTTCCTCCTCGCCGCTGTCGACCATGCCCACCGCCACGTCAGCCCCGGCGGGTACGTCGACCGCCGCGCGCAGGCCGGCCAGCTCCTGCGGCGCGGCGGCCGCCGCCACGGGGGCAAAGCGAGCGGGGACACGGCGCACGCCCAGTCGCGCCGGGTCGAAGACCGCCCCGGAGCGCACGTCGGCGCGCGCGACCACCACGGGGATCTCGGGCCCCAGCCGCTGCGCGAGCGCCGCCTCGCGACCAGCCACGTCCGCCGCGGCCAGGCCGCCCAGGAGCAGCGCGATGCCCGCGAGCACGAGCGCCCGCCTGCGGCGGTTCACGCCGGCTCCCCGACGGGCAGAGAGGGCGCGGGCAGCTCGAGCGCGAGCCGGGCGCCGCGATCGGTCGGCCGGGCCACCAGGCGCCCGCCGTGGCGACGGGCCGTCTCCGCGGCGACGGCCAGGCCGTGACCGCGCGGGGCGGCGGGATCACGTGGGATACGGCCGACCTGAGCGAGCCGGGCGCCGCTCCCCGGCGCCACGCTCCGATCGCGCCGCGCGATGAGCGTGGCCACCGGCGCGGGGAGCCCCCGTCCCTCATCCATCACCTCGATGGCAAGGCGGCCGGCACCGCTGCGCACGCGGACGATGACGGCGCCGCCGCCGTGCTCGACCGCGTTGGCCACCAGGTTGGCCACCGCTCGGGCCAAGCGCACGCGGTCGGCCAGCAGCCAGGTCTCGGGAACCGGCTCGAGGCGCACGGCGTGCCCGCCAGCGGTCCAGGCGGCCACCGCCGCCCGCAGCAGCGCGCCGAGCTCGACGGCCTCGGGACGGTCGACGGTCCGCCGCCCGCGACCGGCGCACACAAGGTCCTCGATCGCCGCGGTGGCCCGCGTCAGCTCGGCGTCCAGCGCCGTCAGGCAGGGCATCGGCGCCTCGCCGCGGCGGCCCATGCCCGTCACCGCCAGTCCCAGCGCCGTGAGCGGGCCACGCACCTCGTGGCATGTGCGCGCCACCAGCACGCGGCGGCGGCGGGCGACCACGCCCTGCGCCACGGCGGCCACCATGGCCGGCGCGGCGACGGCCCACCCGGCGGACTGCACCAGGAGGCTCATGGCGCCACCGGCCCGTCGACTACTGGCGCAGTAGGTCGATTCCTCATGGGTGAATGCCTCCTTCGAGGGTCGTTGATCGAGTTTGCGGGTCACTGCCCGTCCGTGATCTGGATGGCGCCGAGCTAGCTCGGCGCCATCCGCGCGTCACCGCTGGACGGCCTCTAGTGGCACTAGGGCTGGCGCGGGAAAGTTCGCCCCCCCGGACGCGGCAGCAGGACCGCGTGCCTGCGCGAGCGCTTCTCCTCCGGCCTGGTGGCCGACGTTTCGCGACCCCGACCGCGCAAGCCAATAGGGCTGCGTCGGCTCGGCCAACGAGCCGAAGGGTGTCAGCAACTACCGGACGGGCTGAGCGCCGACGCCGGGGTTACGAACCCGAGCTCGTTGAGGACATGTCGCCGGCGTGCGCAGCGACGGGCATCGGGCGTCTCACTCGTGAGCGGTTGTGGTGTCCTGCGTGCTCGTCGAGCTCTCGTGTGGCCTGTCGGACGGTCGGGTGAGGGGCAGGGCGACGGTCACGGTGGTGCCGCGGTCGGGGTGGGAGGTGATGTCGAGTGTGCCGCCGTGGGAGGCTGCGCGTTCGGTGCAGGCGGCGAGTCCGATGTGGCCTTCGCGGCGGGCCTGTCGACGTCGGCCGGGCGCGATGCCGTGGCCGTCGTCATCGACTTCGAGCGAGAGGTGTCCGTTGTCGCGGGCGAGGGTGAGGGTGATGTGGGAGGCGTGGCTGTGGGCGATGGCGTTGGTCAGCAGTTCGCGGGCGATGGCGAAGCAGAGTTCGTCGTCGATGCCTTCGGTGTCGGGAGCGACGGCGATGTCGAGCTGGGGCGCGGCGTCATCGGCGTCTTCGAGGAGGCGAAGCGCGGTTTGGTGCAGCGCGTTGCTCAGTCCGACGCGTTCGACATCGGCAGGGCGGAGGTCGGCCACGGTGGTGCGTAGTTCGTCGACGGCGTCGGTGATGGCTGCGCGGACCCCATCAAGCGCGGTGGAGTGGCCTCGCTCGAGGCGACTGAGTTGCAGGCGTGCGGCTTGGAGGCTTTGGATCGCGTTGTCGTGCAGGCGGTAGGCCAGTCGCTGGCGCTCGCGATCGGTGGCGCTCTGGGTGTCTGCGAGCAGCCGCTGGCGCTCTGCCGCGAGACTGAGGACCTGGTCGCGGCCGCGGGTGATGACGAGACTGAGCAGGACAGCGAGGGTGCCGCCCCAGGCCAGCAACAAGGCCTCGCTGGCCACGTAGCCCCGGTCGGGCGCGCCGGCCGGCGCTTCGGCCGCGACGACGTAGACAATCACTCCCAGCGCGGCGAGGATGGCGGTGCTGCGTGGCCGTCCGACGAAGGCCACGACGAAGGGTAGGGCGGCCAGGACCGCGCGGACCTCGGAGAACGCGCCGCCCGACTGCCAGGCCAACAGCCCCAGGAAGGTGAGATCGGCGACCGCGTATGGGCGCCATCCACCCCGGGGCGCGGGCGAGGAACGGCTGGTCAGCGCCAGCGCCACCGCGGCGTAGAGGCCAGCGGCCAGCAGGATCAGATCGGCTTGGGGCGACCAGGCTTGCGGGTCGTTGCGCTCGATGAGAAAGACGATCGGGACCAGCAGCAGGCGCAACAGCGCCACCCCCCGGGCCCCCCAGCCCGGAGATGGGTCGGTCATAGGATGCCCTGCTGGAAGGCCTTGGCGACGGCGGCGGCCCGGTCGGAGACCCCCAGCTTCTCGTAGGCGCGATGCAGGTAGGTCTTCACAGTCGCAGGGCTCAGCGAGAGCTCCTCGCCGATGGCCGCAAACGACTGGCCCGCGGCCACCCCCGCGAGGATCTGCTTCTCGCGCGCCGACAAGCGATTACCGCTGGCCTGCTGGCGGATGCGATCAAACACGGCCTGCTGGAGCTGGGGCGAGACCACGATCTGACTGTCGCGCGCGACCGCCAAGATCGCTTCGCAGATCTCGCTCTCCTCGGCATCCTTGGAAAGAAACCCCGAAGCGCCGGCCTCCAGAGCGCGATGGACCGTGGCGCTATCACCAAAGGCCGACAGGAACAGCACGCGGGGCGATCGCTGGTCCTCGCGCAGCGCCGCCAACACCTCAAAGCCGTCGAGGCCGGGCATGCGCAGGTCCAGCAGGGCCACATCAGGCTCGAACTCGCGCACCCGGTCGAGTGCCTGGTTGCCATCGGCGGCGTCACCGACGAGGTCGAGATCTGGATGGTCCTCGATGGCCGACCGCAGGCTGCGACGGTACATCGGGTGGTCGTCGCCGACCACCACGCGAACCTTGGCGTCGTCGGCCACTGTCCCGTGTTGTAGCGCAGAGCCCGCGCCGATGAGCCAGTTGCCCTGCACGCGCGAAGTCTCCGCCTCCGATGGTCGCCGCGCTAGAGGACTTCGGGACGACGCGCATGGGAGGACACCCCTGTCCCCCGCTCGGGGGACACAGCGCGTCACCGAAAGTCAAGCCGCGCGGCGGGCAGACAACAGGCGGGCCACCGGCAAAGATCCGCCTGTCTCGCTCGGCCATCAGAGCGCCGAGCAATCAATCGGGGGAGGAACCTCTTGTCCATCACTTCGAGGGCAGTGCGCTTGTCGCTGCTCACGCTGGCCGTGGGGACGGTCTGCGTGGTGCCCGCTTTGGCCCAGGTGGGCCCGGCGGCCACCAGCGACCCCTCAGGTCGGCACGATGTCCGCCGACCTACCGGCCGGCTGTGAGAAGTACGCCGGCACGATCAACGTCCGCGAGCGGCGCGTCAATCGCGACTCCTACCTGCACGTCATGAGCAACGCGCCGAAGTGCTCGCCTCACGGACCGAACCTCGGGACGATGAAGAAGGGATCCACCTTCCGGGTCTACTTCGCCGACAGCCGCGAGCCCCTGTGGTGCTACGGCTACTCGGTGCAGCTGGCGCGCAAGGGCTACATGCTCTGCGAGGCCTACGACTGATGCCCCGCACCCTCACCATCCCTCGGGCCGCTCAGCTGGCAGCCGCACTGACCGCACTTGCGACCATCATCGCGCTGGCGTTCACGCTCCTGCCGACCGCTCAGGCCGCGACGTCCGATCGCGAGCTCGTCCAGCGCGTCAAGGAGGCCAAGGCGCAGGCCACCGGCGAGACCTACGTGCGCTTCACCGGCGGCATGTACGAGCCGACCACCGGCGACGTCTACGTGGACGGCGACCCGATTGTCCGTCGCCTGGAGGGCAACAAGCTCGTAGCCGCCCCGGCACCAAGCGGCGGCGACTTCGGCACCCAGGACGCCTGCGACGGCACCTACACCCACTGCGAGACGATCACCTGCCAGTCGACGAGGTTCTACCTCAACTACTACCCCACCGAAGACCGCTTCCGTGACATCTACGGCGACGTCTATTACAACGGCGAACAGGCAGACATCCGCGACGACGCCGGGCAAGGCTATCGCCGCTACGGACCCCGCGGCGTGCGCGGGAGGGAGAACGGCCGGTGGGGGTTCTTCAGCAATAGCTGCCTCAGCGGCGAGTAGCCGTCAATCAGCTGAACGAGGTGCGCACGGCCGGAACCTGCCGGCCGTGCGCCACCTCCCCGGCGCGCCCACCGTTGACGAATCGGAGCAAGCACACGGTTGGGTCAAAATCCAGAACGAAATGGAAATCGCGATGCCAAGAGCAACCCTCATCCCTTCTCTCCTCATAGGCGCGACGATCGCCGGATTGGCGGCCGCGCCCGCAGGGGCAGCCACCGACGAGGAGCCCCAGTTCGTCGGCACCCCGTCGGTGCGCTACGTCGCGGTCGGCGAGGGCGATGAACGCTTCAACAGCCTGGGGGCTGTCGTTCGCCTCGACCGCTCCATCGTCGCCAGCAGAACCGGCTTCCCCACGGCGCCCGAGCTGTCCACCGGCGACGACATCACCGGCAGCGTGTTCGGCGGTGACCCACCCAGCCGGATCGGCGACAGCTCCAAGCACTGCTGGGTCGCCGAACTGCAGCGTCCCCGCCCCGTCGCCACACCCAGGCAAGGCGCTCGCTGGCGCCTGGGAGTCACCACCAGCCAGACCGTGCGCGACACCGTCGGGGTCACCCTCAAGAGCCCCGCCGAGAGCGGCTGGGAACTCCAAGCGGCCGACCGATTGGGCTGCTACGGCACCGAATCTAGTGACGCCGACGACGACTTGGTCGGCCGGCGCGTCCGCGTCAAGGACAGCGTCGAGCAACTGCTCATCAACAAGCGGCCCAACGAGGAGTTCATCGGCTCCCTGAGCGCGGGCCAGACGTTCAAGATCCGCCGGCTCAGCCCCTCGGGCAAGTACGCCTACGGCTTTGGCTACGGAACCGCCAACAAGACCGGCTGGGTCACCACGTCCGACCTCGAACAACCCTAGCGGGTTTCGTGCGGCGCTCCTGCATGGGGCTCTAGCGACCTGAGGAAAGGCGCCGGTTCGCGTTCGCGGACCGGCGCCCTGCCTCGATCGCCAGGCCACCCCGTCAATCGAGGAGCGCCACCAAGCACCCGGCGGTTCGTTGCAAGCATCACCATCTAACACGACCTTGAGAGAAGAGGACCGATGAGATCTACGAGCAAGACCATCCTGATCGGCGCGGCGCTTGCCGCGCTTGTGAGCGCGCCAGCCGACGCCCATGCTGGGACCGGGCAGGCCGGGTCCCCGGCCGCGAGCTGGCCGCCCGCCAACTCCGGTTGCGGTGAGGACGGCCCCACCATAAGCGGCGACCGCCCGACGGCGGCGCTGACCTCACGGGCGCTGCGTCTGCGCGACACCGGCCGCGTCCGCGCCCAGGTGCGCGGCGACCAGACCGCCGCGACCACCGTGACCATCACCCAAGCCGGCGGCAGGCGGGTGGGCGGCACCGCCGCCGGCACCTACACCTGCGTCACCCCGGCCCGCGCCGTCGTGTCGCTGCCGATCAACGACTACGGGCGCAAGCTCGTTCGCCGCCACGGCAGGCTGGAGGTGACGCTCACCTTCCGCCTCGTCAACGGCTCGGGCGTCCAGAGCACCGTCCGTCGCTCGGCGGTCATCCGCCCCATGCCCTAGTCCTAGTTCGCAGCCGTGCGAGATCCCACGCTTGGCCACGGCGCGGACACTCAGTGTCCGCGCCGGTGGCTTTCGCGCCGCGAACCGCCACGGACGGCGGGGGCGCGACGGTCAAGCGGAGGCTGCCCGAGCACCTGCGTAACGGGCCCAATCGCCGCTCGCCGCGCGGGCCCAGTCGCCGGCGCGGCCCTCGGATATCCCGAGCAGGTCGGCCAGGATGGCGGGCGGCAGGCTCTGGGCGAGGTGCAGCAGGGCGGCCGCTCGGGCGGGCCGGGCGGCGATACCAAGCTTCCGCAGGCGCCGTCGGAGGTGCTCGGCGTGCAGCGGGGCGTCGAGCCGCAGGCCGGGAAACAGCCAGTGCGCGCCATCGTCAGCTGCGGTGGTGGCCAGGCCCGGCCGCTGGAGCTTGAGCTGGACGACGAGCTCGCCAAGCGGCTCGGGCAGTTCGAGTGGCTCGACGCCCAGGCGGAGGCGGACGGGCCGGGCGTGGTCATCGACGTCAGCGACCGTCAGTCCAGCCGAGTAATCGGCTGAGCGAAGATCAGCACCAGACACCCGGCGACACGGTCGCGCAGATCGAGCGACTCGTCGGCCAGCAGGGAGCCGACCACGCGCAGGCGCTCCTCGGCGTGGAGCGGGTCGGTGTGGCCACGTGGCTGGGCGCGGGCTGCGTTGAGCGCGGGCAGCAACCCAACCCGGCGCGCCCAGACCAAGAAGGCGCGGATGCGCCGCCGGCTCGTGGAGCCTTCCGTCAGCCAACGGTCGAGGGTGCTCCTGGCGCAGGTCACGCAGCACCATGCCTTGAGGGTGCAGCCACCAGACCAGCTCCACGGCGACGCTGATCTGGGCGCGAGCGAGCTTGTGGCTCGCGCGGGAGGTCTGTCCGCGGCGCTCTCGCCGCTTGAGATCGTGCTGGACATGCCAGACAGCGAAGGCGCGCAGGAGAACGCGATCCTCGCCTTCGGGCACCCGGTCGACCTGGCCTTGGATGAAACCCTCGAGGGTGGCGCTCTCATGGCGAACGGCCAGAACGCCGGCTCGTACAAGGGCCGCCCGCAGGTAGGTGGTGCTCTGGCCGCGTTCGACGGCGTCCAGCGCCTCGTGGGACAGCTCGATCTCCCCGCGGGCGAGCTCGGTCATCGTCTGGTAGCCGGCACTGACCGTCATCCAGTTGAGCACCGACCATGGCTTGGGCCCGTCGCGCAGCGCGGCCAGGTAGGGCTCAAGCTGTGCGACGGTCCGCTCGTCGGCGCCCGCGGTCAACGCCTGCAGACGTTCGGTGAGGATGCAGCGCGCGCAACGCCCGTCGGCGTAGTTCTGCTCCTCGGCTCGGCACGCGCGACACACCTGAACGACCGGCTCGCCGGCACAGCGCTCACAGATCCGCGGATCGCTGACACTCGGTCGCCCCGGGCTTCCACACCGTGGGCAGTCCAGGCGCGCCTTCAGCCGGCGGGCGCGACACGGCGAGCACTCGCCCCCAAGCGCGGTACGACCCACCAGGCGCTTCTGCTCGCCGCAGATCACGCAGCGACCCCGCGACCACAGGCGTGCACGGGCGCAGGACTGACAGACCGGCGCGGTGCTGTCTGCGTAATGGCAAGGCCGGGTGCACTCGCACAGCGCGCAGATCGCAGCCGGCGGCGACCAGCCGGCTGACGGACTCATCGCCGGCCACCACGACCACCGGCCGGACGGATGCGGGCCTTCTTGGGCACCAAGTCGCCGACGCCGCGCTCGCCGCCCGCCGCGCGCTGCTTGGCCGGCTGGGCCCTGCTGGGCGCCTCGCGCGGCTGGATGAGGTCGTTGGGCGTGCAGTCCAATAGGTCGCAGAGGGCCATCAGGGTGTGAAGGTTCAACCGCTCGGGCTTGCCCGTGACCAGCCGCCACAGCTGCGTATTGGACAGCCCGACGCCGCGCTCGGCCAGCAGCGGGCCGAGGTCGCTAGAACTCCAGATCCCGCGCTCGGCCAGCAGGATCCGCAGGCGCCATTCATAGTCGAACTCGGCCATCAGCCGCCTTCCTCAAGGCTCAGTGTGCTCGACAGCTGGCCGCGCAACGCGGCGCGCATCGCGTCGTTCTTGTAGGCACCGCTGACGCCGGTGTAGAGCGCGGTCGTCGAGGCGAAGCGATGGCCGACCTGCATCCGCACGAACAGCTCGTCGAAGCCGTCCTCGATCAGATGAGTGACATAGCTGTGGCGCAGGCTGTGCACCGTCAGCTCACCCGGAAGCCCCAGCGCGTCGCGCGCCTCGGCGAAGCGCTTGCTGATCTCCACCGTGTCGATCCGTCCACCCCTCTCGGTCAGCCACAGCCCAGGCTCTTCATCGCGCCGTAGAGCGGTCGCACCTCCTCGACGTACTGCTCGAGCACCTCAACCGACCAGGCGAACACCGTCAGCACACTGCGGCGCTTGGGCGCGCTGCCGCGCGAGGCCTTGCCGAAGCGAACGCTCAAGGTGCCATAGCGCCCAAACGACGGACGGTGCGCGTTGCGTCCGAGGTCAGTCACGTCCAGACGCGCCGCCTCCTGGCGGCGCAGCCCGAACGCGTAGATCGTCTTGAACAGCGCCGCGTCACGAAAGGCGGCCAGCGATCCCTTGCGCCCCAGCGCACGACGGCGACCCACCTGGGCATCACAGAAGTCGAAGAGCATCACCAGCTCCTCCCGCGATAAGGGCCGACGCCCCGGATCGCCCTCGAAGTCGGTGACGTGCGCGATCCGGTTGCGCTCATCGATCAACTGAACCGGCCGGCGGCTGAACTCGCGCTCACAGATCGTCACCCAGGGGTAGCGCTCGTCGATCAGGTAATCGAAGAAGGCCCGCAGCGAGCCCTGAAAGCCACGCAACGTCGAAACCGACAAGCGCCGCGGCGGACTGCCGAGGTCCTCCAGCCATTCGTCGACGTCCAGGGCGCGCCACTCCCACGGCCATCGCCCGGTGTGCACCTGGAAACGGCGCACCAGCGTTTCGCGGTCGCGCTTGGTCGACTCGGCCAGATGCCGCGCCGCCTGCTGCGAGCGCCATCCCGCCAACACGGCATCGAACAGAGCGCTCTCGAGGCGCAACGGCCGAACGCCCTCGCCGAACACCCGGACAAGAGCAGCCTCGACATCGGCGGCGCGATCCCATCGCGCCGCCCCCCGTTTGAGCGAGCCAGCCTTAGGATGCGGCCTCGATACGTCACCGAGGCCGCCGCCAGCACCGAAGGCCAGATCAGGCCAGCCGACCTCCACCCATCTTGCGATCTTCCTCCAGATGCAATGGCCCATCTATCAGTCGATAGCCCACGCCCCACACGTTGATCACGAAGCGGTCGCCGTCCACACCCAGCTTGTGACGCAGCCGGCAGGCGTGGGAGTCCAGGGTGCGCGTCTGGCCCAGGGAGCGAAAGCCCCACACCCCGCGCAGCAGCTCGTCCTTGGTCAGCACGCGCCCGGGCTCCACGGCCAGGGCGCGAAGCAACGCGAACTCCTTGGCCGACAACTCGACGAGCCTTCCGCGCAGGCGCACTTCCCGCGCGGGCGGGTCGATCACCAGCGGCCCCACACGCAGGCGCCCGTGGGCCCGGCGGTGGTTGACGCGACGCAGCAGCGCGTCGATGCGCCCCTTCAGCTCGGGGTAGGAGAACGGCTTCCCGACGTAGTCGTCGCAGCCCCTCTGGAACCCCCGGACCCGGTCGATCTCCGCGTCGCGTCCGGAGACGACCATCAGCGGCGTGCGCGGGTCGATGCGGCTGGCCAGCCCGTCGGCCTCACGCACCCGGTCGACGAGGTCGAAGCCCGACCCGTCGGGCAGCCCGAGGTCCACGAGGACCAGGTCGGGGAACTTGGTCTCGAGTAGGCGCAGCCCGTCGCGCACGTGCTCGGCGACGAGCACCTCGTACCCGTCGGCGCTCAGGTTGTCCGCGAGGAACGCGCCCGTCGCGGGGTCGTCCTCGACGATCAGGAGGGTGGCTGTGTCGGCGTCGCTCATGCCTCCCCTAGGCACGAGACGCGCACCTTTCGCCCCCCTGCGGCTGCAACTTCTTCTGCACGTCGTCCGAGCGGGCAGGAGCCGTGCCTAAGATGCCGACGCCCCGGGGGTGTTTCACCCCGGGGCGCTTCTGCTCATGGACACCCAACGACGTGGCAACTACGACTCAGGAGAGGACTTCGTCCTCGAGTACGGCGAGCTGCGCTTCACCTTCAACGAGGACGACTTCACCCAGCGCTGCGAGCAGGCGGCGCTCAAGCTGGGCTTCGTGCACGGGCGCTTGGGCGACGGCGAGCGCGAGGACCTGGTCAACCTCGCCGTCAACGGCGAGATCCACGATCCCGCCTCGGCTCTGGGCGAGCACGTCAACGACTGCTGGCCCGAGCTCGTCGGCCCGGCCGACCGCTCACTGGTGCACTGGCTGCGCCGGCTGGTCTTCCGCGGCGCGTGGCTGGACCAGCGCGTGAAGGAGGGGGAGCTCGACGTCGCCCTGGACGCCGCGTCCCACGCCTTCCACTACGTCCAGCCCGATCGCGACGGCGAGCCGATCGAGCTCGCCCCCGAACCCTCCTGGGGCCGGGTGGCCTACCTCCCGCGCTGAGGGCCTACGCGCCGCCCTCGTCCAGCGCGCTGCGCCGCGCCTGGGCGATGGCCTCGGCGCCCGCCTCCCCCACCAGGAGGGCGGGGCGCAGGGTGCCGGAGGCGGCCAGATCGAGTGCCGGGAAGCGCCCCGTGGAGGCCAGTGCGCGATCCATGGCCACGACCGTGGTCTCGCCACCCACCGGCTCGGGAGCTGTGGCGATCACCGTGAGCGAGCCGCCGTCGACGATGGCCCGCGCGGCGCCCAGGGCCTTGCGCGCGGCCGCGGGGGCCACGGTACCCAGGCCGTCGACGAGCACCACGGCGTGGCCGCCGCGCGCCGCGATGCGCTTGGCCGTCTCCACGGCCCGCTCCAGCGCGCCGGCCTGCGCATCGGCCGACGCCGTCAGGGTCGACGCCGCGGTCGGCTCGGGAAGGCCCTCGGCCCTCCACAGCCCCAGCTCCTCGGGACGCGCGCCGCACAGGACGACCGACAGCTCCAGGCCCTCCTGGCCGGCCAGGGCACCGGCGAGGCGCAGCAGCGCCTCGGTCTTGCCGGAGGCGGGCGGGCCGGCGATGGTCACGCGCGAGCCGCGCCCTATCGGGGTGAGCCACTCGATGGCCTTCAGGGTGGGGTCCTCGCCGAAGGTCAGGCGCTGCGTCGGGAAGGCGGCGGGCAGGTCATCGAAGCGCGTGCCCTCGGCGACCTCGTCGGCGTCGCGGCCGTTGATGGTCTCCACGCGCACCAGCGAGGGGTAGCGCTCGGAGCGCCGCGCGGGCCGCATCGGCCCGGTCACGCGGTCGCCGGACACCAGCTCGCACCGACGGACCTGAGCGGCGGAGACGTAGACGTCGTCCTCGGAGGGATCGGGCGGCGACAGGCGCACGAAGGCCGAGCCGTTGGACAGCAGCTCCACGACGCCCTCGACGGTCTCGTCGGCCGCCTTGTCGGGCTTGTCGGGCGCGGGCCTGTCGGGCGCCGCCTTCTCCGGCCTGCCGGCGGACGGGCGCTCCGACTTGTCGGCGGCCGCCTTGTCGGCCGACCGGCCCCCGCGACGCCCGCGCCGGGGGCGGGAGGGCGTCTCGTCGTCGGACTCGGCGGCCTCGGCAGCGTCCGCGGCCTCGACGGCCTCCGCGGTCGCACCATCCTCGTCGGTGGCGCCGTTCTCGTCGGTCTGGCGCTTCCCGCGCCCGCGGCCGCCGCGCCGGCGCCGACCTCCGCCCTCGCGGGCCTCGCCCCCGCGGGCCTCGCCCCCGCTGGTGGCCTCGGCGCCGCCGGACTCCTCCTCCCCGCCGCCCTGGCGCTCCAGGATGCGGTCGACGAGCTCGGCCTTCCGCAGGCGGCGGAAGCCGTCGAGCCCCAACTCGCCGGCGACGGCGTGCAGGTCGGCGAGCGGGCTGGACTCGAGCGCGGAGCGCGAGAGGACGGGCATGTGAGAACCTCCGTGGGTCGTCGGTGGGCACCCGACCGCGTTGGACAGCGGCCGGCGACTGGCCGTGAACGCTACCGAAGGCCGCGGCGGAGCCACGGTGCGGCCCGTGGCCCGGCCGATCGCCGCAGAGCTTCAGCTCGCGTAGTGGTTGGCGTTGATCTCGATGTACTTCTCCCATTCGCCGGGTAGCTGGTCCTCGGCGAAGCAGGCGTCCACCGGGCAGGCCTCGACGCAGGCGTCACAATCGATGCACTCCTCGGGATCGATGTAAAGCTGCGCCGCCTCCTCGTGGCCCGACTCCTCCGGCGTCGGATGGATGCAGTCGACGGGACAGACCTCGACGCACGAATTGTCCTTGGTGCCGATGCAGGGCTCGGCGATCACGTAGGTCATCGCGATCCTCCTTCGGGGCCTTGCGTTGGACGATGCGCAAGGCTAGCAGCAAAGGCTGGAAAGCCGATCTAGTTTTGCGGGTTCCCTGATTGTCCCTGCCGCTCGTGGCGCAGCTCGCCCGCGAGGAGCAGCTCCCCGGGGACCGCCCGCTCCCCGCGCAGCGCGCCCCGCACGGCCAGGAAGTCGGCCACTTCGCGCACGTCGTGAACGCGCAGCACGTGCGCGCCGGCGTCGACGCCCTGCGCGACCGCGGCGAGCGTGCCGGCCAGGCGCTCGCGCGGGCTGCGCCCGGTGACCGCGCCGATGAAGTCCTTGCGCGAGGCGGCCAGCAGGATCGGGCGGCCCAGCGCGTGCAACTCGCCCAGGCCGCGCAGCACCTCGACCGTCTGCGCGGGGGTCTTGGCGAAGTCGGGACCGGGGTCGACCATGAACTGCTCCTCGCGCATCCCGCGCTCGCGCGCCGCCGCCATGCGCTCGCCCAGGAAGGCGAGCACGTCGGCCACGACGTCGTCGTAGAGCCCCGGGTCGTCCCGGCGCACCTTGGGCGCAGATCGGGTGTGCATGACGACCAGCGCAGCGCCCGTCCGCGCGCACACGTCGGCCAGGCCGAGGTCGAGCAGGCCGCTGACGTCGTTGACGATCGCCGCCCCTGCCGCGACTGCGGCCTGCGCCACCGCGGGCTTGTAGGTGTCCACGCAGACCAGCGCGCCCAGCTCGCCGGCCACGCGCTCGATCAGCGGCACCACGCGGGCGACCTCCTCCTCGACGGACACCGCGGGCACGCCCGTGATGGCCGACTCCCCGCCGATGTCGATGAGGTCGGCGCCCGCCTCCAGCAGCTCCCGCGCACGCTCCACGCGGGCGTCCACGCCTGCCGCGTCGCCGTCGGAGAACGAGTCCGGCGAGGCGTTGAGCACCCCCATGAGCCAGGGACGCTCCAGGCGCAGCTCGCGCCCGCGGGCGGCGGCCAGAAGCCGCGGTGGCGCCGCTCTCACCGGCGGATGCGCAGGTCGATCCGCTCGACGGCCATGTTCCCGGCGCGGTCGTAGGCGGTGACCTTGAGCTCGTGCTCGCCGGCGCTGTAGGCCTCGTTGACCGTCATCGTCCGCGTCGCGAAGCGCTTGCCGTTGCGCACCTCTCCCTCGCGGATGCGCGCGCCGTCGCCTGGGGTCACGCGCACGAAGTCCAGGCCCGAGGCCTGGCCGGCGCTGCCCGGTTCCTTGGCCCGCACGCGGATCCGCAGGCGCTCCCCGGCCTCGCGGCGGCCCACGACGCGCACGTCGAGCGCGGGGACCGTGCGGTCGATGAGCAGCCGGCGCTCCTCCATCTGGAAGGTCTGGCCGCGGATGTCGGTGGCGACGACCGACCAGGCGTGGCGGCCTTCGGGGATCGGCTCGGGGAGCGTCGAGCGCCGTTCGGCCACCGGCGGGCCCGCCGGCTGGCCGTCCAGCAGCGGCTGATAGCTCACCGCGCCCCACAGCTCGAACGTGTCGTCCCAGGTCAGGACATTGTCCTCCAGCGGGCGCCACTGGGTGCCGGTGTAGCCCGGGAAGGAGCTTGGCGGGCGGTCGTGCACGCCGTAGGTCAGCGTCTGCGCGCCGGGGGGGCCCTGGACCCAGACCACCACGGCGCCGAAGGCACGGTCCACGCTCGCGTCCAGACCCTTCCCGGCATCGACCGGGCCGGACCCGGCGGCCGAGAGCACGGCCTCCTCGCCCAGCACGGGCTGGCCGTCGCCCTCGTCGCGGTCCCCGCCGAGCGACGGCCGCGCGCTCACGCCCTGCCCGGTGAAGTAGGCGACCAGGCCGTCGTTGTTCTCACTGAGCACGGGCACCGGCGCGGGCGGGACGCCGAAGGCGGGTGTGAGCGTCTGCGTCGGCAGGAAAGCATCGAAGCGCAGCCGGGCGGCGCGCACGATGCCGCCCTCCCCGGCGCTGGTGGCGATTCCCACCCCGCGGCCGTTGAGGTCGATGCCCGGTGCCGTCGCGCCCCCGCCCACGCCCTGGGCCAGCCCGTCGACCGCCACCGGCGGGTCGAACTCCGTGCCGCGCATGCGCCGGGCGACCACCCGGTCGCGCGCGCCGCCCTCGGAGACCACCTGGCGGAAGGCCACCCACGCGAAGGAGGAGTCGAACTCCATGTCGACCTCGGGCAGATCGGCGGTCAGCGCCGGCGACCCGTCGACCGCCGAGCCTGAGAGCTGCTGCGGGGCCTGGGACACCTCGGTGCGAAACAGCTTGCGCGCCCAGACCTCCCCCGCCTCGCCCCACGCCACGATGGCGAACCCGTCGGCGGCCACCGCCACCCGTGGACGGCCGGTGCCCGTGCCCGCGTCGCGCTCGGGCGCGATGTCCAGGATCCCCGGCAGCACGCTCCACGTGCCCGCGCGGTCGACGCTGGCGGCGCGCAGGTCGGCGGCGCTGGAGCCCGGCTGCACCCACACGAGGTAGCCCTTGGCGCCGACGCCCAGCGCGACGTCAGGGTTGGAGGCGGCGCCCGCGATGGCCTGAGGCGTGCCGAAGCCCTCTCCCGGCATGCGGTTGACCACGTGGAGGGTGCCGCCGTTGACGAAGGCCACGGCCAGGCGACCCTCGTCGTCGGCGGCCACCACGGGCTGGCTGCTGGCCGCGTCCAGGCCCGCGTCGACACGCTCGGGCGCCTGGAAGCGCCCGTCGACGAAGCGCGCGACGAAGACGTGATCGACCCCGCCGTCGGGCTTGAGGTAGGCGACGGCGCCGGTGCCGTCGGGCGCCAGCTCCACCTCGCCCAGCGCGGTGATGGCGTCGCCGGGCCCGTCGATCGGCTCGCCCGGGAAGAACGCGGCCTGGGCGCTCGTGGGAGCGGCCAGCGCCGCCGCGACAGCGAAGGTGAGGAGGTAGCGGCGCATGGTCGGGCCGGAACTCTAGGGATTAGCGAGGACGGCTTCGGCAGTTGCCTCCACGCGCCACCCGTCGAGCTCCGCCGCCTGCCGCGCATCGTCCCAGCCCAGCTCGCTGCCCATCGCCTGTACCACGCGCCGCGCCGCCTTCCCGCCGGCCTCCACGTCGCGGGCGGCGAGCAGGCCCAGCCGCGTGCGGCGCAGCAGCACGTCGCCCAGGTGGTTGGCCTGCTCGTGGCGGGCGGCGTGCACCACCTCGGCCAGCGGGTCGGGCAGGTCGGCGACGATGGGCTGGGCGAGCTCCCCGCGCTCGCCCGCGGCCACGAGCACGTCGCGCGCGATGTGGCCGTAGCGTGCGGCCAGGGCGGCGTAGGTCGCCTCGGGCAGGCCCTCGACCCGCGGCAGCGCGGCCGCGTCGACGGGAGCCCCGAGCGGGATGACGTGGGTACGGCACGGCGCGTCGCGCGCCTCGCGCTCCACGAGGCGGTCGACGGCCATCTTGGCCATCCGCCGCCACGTGGTGAGCTTCCCGCCGGTGATGGTGACCATGCCGCTGGAGGTCTCGTACAGCTCGGCCTTGCGCGAGATGTCCACCGACTTGCGCGGGTCCCCCGTGGTGATGAGGGGCCGCACGCCGGCGTAGGCGCCCGTCAGGTCGCCGGGCCCCAGGTCCGTGGTGAAGAACGCGTTGGCCGCCTCGAGCAGGTAGTCCACATCGTCGTCGTCGGCGCGCACGTGGTCGAGGTCGCCCTCGTAGTCCTTGTCGGTGGTGCCCAGCAGCGTGCGCCCCAGCCAGGGCAGGGCGAAGATCGTGCGCCCGCCGCCGGCGGGTACGATCGCCCCGCCGACCAGCGGCAGGTCATCGTGGCGCACGGTGATGTGGGTCCCCCGGCTGGGGCGGATGCGCGGCACCTCGGCCTCGTCGTGGAGCTCGTGGGGACGCAGGCGGTCGGCCCACACCCCCGTCGCGTTGACCACGTTCTCGGCGCGCACGGTGAAGGCGCCGCCGCCCAGCAGGTCGCGCACGTGCACCCCGGCGGCCCGGCCCGCCTCCTCGTGCAGGCCGGTCACCTCCAGCCGGTTGGCGCACACCGCGCCGAAGCGCTCGGCCTCGGCCAGGACGGTGAGCACCAGGCGGCTGTCATCGGTCTGGCAGTCGTAGAAGAGGTAGCCCCCGGTGGGCTCCCGGGCGGCCAGCGCGGGCAGCAGCTCGACGACCTCCTCGCCGGGGATCGTGCGGTGGCGGTCGGGGCTCCATTCCGCCGCGCCGGCGCCCCTGCGCCCGCGCAGGCGCTCGCGCGCCATGACGTCGTAGAGGTTTAGGCCCACGCCGGTCAGGCGGTCGGGGCGCGCCCCGTCGAAGGCCGGCACCACGAGAGGCAGCGGCGTGACCAGGTGCGGGGCGAGGGCGACCATGAGCTGGCGCTCCAGCAGCGCCTCGCGGACCAGCCCCAGGTCGAAGTTCTGCAGGTAGCGCAGGCCGCCGTGCACCAGCTTGGAGGAGCGGCTGGAGGTCCCCGAGGCGAAGTCGGCGCGCTCGACGAGCGCCACGCTGTACCCGCGGCTGGCGGCGTCGAGGGCCACGCCCGCCCCCGTGATCCCACCGCCCACCACCACGATGTCGAACGGCTCGCCCTCCATGGCGGCCAGGGCGTCCGAGCGGGCGATCACGCCTGCAGTCTAGGGTCGCGTCGGCCGTGCGCCACGCCTCGCCCCATGTCAGACTCGCCCCCGTCGGGCGACCCGGCTCCGGTTACATGAACGCACCCTCCACCGCGCAGACACGGCTCCGACTCCTTGTCCCGCGCCAAGGGCACCGCCGTGGCGACCATCGTCCGCGCCGGGATCGCCGTCGCCGGCGCGAGCCGCGTGCGCCTGCTGCGCGGCGCCCTGTTTTCCCCTGCCAGCAGCCAGACGAACGTCACCTCCACCACCCTGAGGCTTGAGACGTTCTGGAGGCTGGCGATCTGTGAGAGCAGCCCATGGGCAGCCGACCCGGCATCAGGGCCGTTGGCATCTTCGGCAACGACCTCAAAGAACGAACCACCGGCGGCCAGATGGAGGTGTCGCTCCTCGTTCCAGGCGAGCACGAGCGGCGGATCGGCATCCCACACCCACGCGTCGGGAGCCCCGGTGTGCATCGTCATGAGCTCCGTGATCTGTCCGCGCATGTCGGGGAACCTTGGTGCCAGCGACCAGCCGAACTCAGCGTGGACCGCTCGCAGCACGGGCTCTTGGAGGCTCACGCCGCGGACCCTACCGTGCCCGCGTCGAGCGTCGACAGCTAACGTCCGACCTCATAGCGATCCATGACCTGCTGCTCAAGCTGATGATCGGCGAGTGGCGGATCGTCTCTCGCAAGGTCCTAGGACACGGCGAGCGCGCCCTCGTCGGAGCTGCGCGACGTGCGCGGGCGCTGGGCGCGCAACGAGCCGTTCAGCACCGACGACACTTATCGTGCGCTCGACTCGGCCTACTGCCTGTTGGGATCGCTGGGCGCTGCCGAGGAGGCGGAGGTCGTCGACCGCGGATGACAAATACTGCTACGGGTTCGCTTCTAGGAGCAGGCCCGCCGCACCAATGCGCAGGCCCAGCAGACGGCGGTGGTCGATTCGGCGAAGGGCGGGCTTCCGCTCTGGCGGGAGGTCATCACGTTTCTACCGGGCCGGATCCGGGAGGACTACGCGCGCTACCCATACCTGCCCCGGTTGCGCGACGCGGAGGTGCTGCTGGGCACCGTTCCGCGCGGACTCAACACGCTGGACCTCGACGCGGAGGGGTTCGGCTACGCCGACGCCATCCGATCAAGACCGCGAGCGTTACGCAGGTCTCGTCGTGCATGGCGAGCCCGCCGGCGCGTCGATGAACGGGCTGCTCGTCGCGCTGGCTCAGGCCGAGGCGGAACGGAGAGAGCGTCCGCCACCGGCCGTCAAGCCGGAGGGAGGATGGGGCGATGATCGTCCACACGACGGTGACCAGAACGGTCGACGGACGGTCGAGCCTCCACGGCGCTTCTACGCTCGCACGGCTCTCAGCGCCACCCGTCTAGGTCGCGATGCAGGGCAGGTGGCTCAGGAGATCGTCACCCACCTCGCCGCCCTGGCCGGCTCTGAGGTCGAGATCGTTCTCGAGATCGAGGCCCGTCGCCCGGAGGGCTTCGATGGCGAGGTGCAGCGAGTCGTAAGCGAGAACGCACGAACGCTCAAGTTCGACCGTTCGAGTTCGAGCCCTGACGGCTTCGCTAGGGTCCCCCGCCGCATGGGGACCGCACTGCTCACCGGCTTCCCGGGGTTCATCGGGACGCGCCTGGTCGCGCGGCTGCTGGCCGACGACCCCGATCTGCGCGTCGCGGCGCTGGTCGAGGACCGGATGGCGGTCCGCGCCCGGGAGGTGGCCACCGGCCTGGAGCACGCCGACCGCGTGGAGATCCTCACCGGGGACATCACCGCACCGCGGCTCGGGCTCGCTGCGGCCGACCACGACCGCCTCGCCGCCCGGGCCACGCAGGTGCACCACCTGGCCGCGATCTACGACCTGTCGGTGCCCTCCGCGCTGGCCGAGCGCGTCAACGTCCAGGGCACGCGCAACGTCGTGGCCTTCTGCGCCGCCGCACCGAACCTCGAGCGCCACCACTACGTGTCCACCGCCTACGTGGCCGGCTGCCGCCACGGCGTCGTGTACGAGCGCGACCTGGAGCACGGATCGGGGTTCAAGAACCACTACGAGTCCACCAAGCACGACGCCGAGGTGGTCGTCCGCCGATCGATGGCCGAGGTGCCGACGACGATCTACCGCCCCGCCATCGTCGTGGGCGACTCGCGCACGGGCGTCACGCAGAAGTTCGACGGCCCCTACTACGTGCTGCGGATGCTCGACGTGATGCGCCGCCTGCGCCAGCCCGTCGCGCAGGTCGGTCGCGGCGATGCGCCGTTCAACGTCGTTCCCGTGGACTTCGTGATCGACGCGATCGCCACCGGGGTGGCCACGCCGACGGCCCGTGGCGAGACGCTGCACCTCACCGACCCCGAGCCGCTGACCTCCCTGGCGCTCGTCGAGCTCCTGGCCTCGCGGTTCGGCGGGGCGCTGCCCTCCTACCGCCTCCCTCCGGCCCTCTTCGAGGCCTCGCTGCGCCTCCCGCCGGTGCGCGCGACCTTCGTCGGCGTGCCACCCGAGTCCATCCGCTATCTCAATCATTCAGTGCGCTTCGACACCGAGCGCGCGCAGGCGGTGCTCCAGCCGGCCGGCGTGCGCTGCCCGCACTTCCACGAGTACGTCGACGTCATGGTCAGCTTCTTCACCGCACACCGCCACGATCCGGCGCTGCGCCCGGGGGCCAAGAGGTAGCTTTCGCCTTCGGTCGCCGGAACCGGCGACCTCCGGTGACGTCACCAGTGGGCGGTCGGCTCGCGCGGGCCGGCGTCCCACTCGCCCCGCGCACGGTCGAACTCGTCCCAGTCCAGATCGGGTCCGTCATGGCTGGGCGGCTCGGACCCGGGGTCGCGGCGCGGCCCGCCGCCCCCTCCCCCGCCGCCACGACGCAGCCACCCCGCAGCGCACAGCCCCTCGACGCCCACGGCCATGGCGATACCCGCGGCGGTGACCGAGTGCTGGGCCAGGAGGACGCCCGCGGCGTAGGCGGTGGCGCCCAGGCCGGCCAGCGCGGCGATGGTGCCCGAGGAGGCCCGCGAGCGCGGCGGCGGGCCGAAGAACGCCCAGCCGATCGAGACGATCAGCAGGACGGAGAGCGGGACGGCCAGCACCAGGCTCACGAGCGTGAATACTGCCAGCCGGAGGGTCGAGAACGGCTTTCGCCTGCGGTCCTCTCAAGTTCGGACCTACGGCGACGTCACAGGGCCTGCAGCTCGGAGGTGATCTCGCCGACGCTGCCCTTGGCGTCGCCGAAGAGCATCTGGGTCTTGTCGTTGAAGAACAGCGGGTTCTCGATGCCCGCGTACCCCGAGCTCATCGAGCGCTTGAGGACGATGATCGAGGACGACTCGTCGACGTTGAGGATCGGCATGCCGTAGATCGGCGAGTCGGGCTTGGTGCGCGCGTCGGGGTTGGTGACGTCGTTGGCGCCGATGATCAGGGAGACGTCGGTTCGCGAGAACTCGTTGTTGATCTCGTCCATCTCCTTGAGCTGCTCGTAGGGCACGTCGGCCTCGGCCAGCAGGACGTTCATGTGGCCCGGCATCCGGCCCGCGACCGGATGGATCGCGTACTTGACCTCCACGCCCTTGTCCTCGAGCACCTTGGCCATCTCCCGCACGGCGTGCTGGGCCTGGGCGACGGCCATGCCGTAGCCGGGCACCACCACGACCTGGCGCGCGTAGGACATCTGGATCGCCGCGTCGGCCGCGCTGGTCGACTTCACCGTGCCGCCCTCCGCCCCGCCGGCGCCCGCACCGGCCTCGGCGGTGACCTCGCCGCCGAAGCCGCCGACGACCACCGAGGTGATCGTGCGGTTCATGGCGATCGCCATCTGCTGGGTGAGGATCGTGCCCGAGGCCCCGACGATCATGCCCGCCACGATCAGCGCCTGGTTGTCCAGCGCGACGCCCGCGGCCGCGGCGGCCAGCCCGGTGAACGCGTTGAGCAGCGAGATGACCACCGGCATGTCCGCACCGCCGATGGGCAGCACGAGCAGGACCCCGAAGATCGCCGCCGCCACGAGGAGGCCGATGACGATGATCTCGGCCTGCGCCCCGGCCACGATGGCCACTGCCGCCGCCACCGCAGCCGCGCCCACGACGAGCTGGACCGGGAGCTGCAGCGGCCCCAGCGTGACCGGCTTGCCGCTGAGGATCGCCTGCAGCTTGCCGAAGGCGATGTTCGAGCCCCAGAAGGAGATCGACCCGATGATCGCCGAGAACATGCTGAACACCGCGACGTAGGTGGCCTCGCTCGCGAAGGCGTCGGTCTCGCGGAACTCGGCCCAGGCGATGAGGGCCACCGCGCCACCGCCGACGCCGTTGAACAGCGCCACCATCTGGGGCATCGCGGTCATCTTCACCTGGCGGGCGGCCGGGACACCGATGGCCGTGCCGATCACCAGGCCGAGCACGATGAGCACCACGTTGTTGAACGGGTCGACCAGCAGCGTCGCGACGATCGCGATGGCCATCCCCACGGCGGCGATCCGGTTGCCGCGCACCGCCGTCCGGGGGCCCGTGAGGCCGGTCAGCCCGTAGATGAACAGCGCGATGGCCACGATGTAGAGGACCGTCTTGAAGCTCGGGTCGGTCAGGAAGGAGCCAAGGAGCGTCACGAGCCGGCTCCCTCGGCCTCGTCGTCCTTGGGCGGCGGCGCGGGCTTGGCCTTGAACATCTCGAGCATGCGGTCGGTGACCACGAAGCCGCCCACGACGTTGATCGCGCCGAAGAGCAGCGCTACGAAGAGGATCACCGAGGTGACCACGCCGAGGTCGGCGCTCCCGGCGAGCAGGATCAGGCCACCGAGGATGACGACCCCGTGGATCGCGTTGGTGCCCGACATGAGCGGCGTGTGGAGGGTGTTGGGCACCTTGGAGATGACGGCGTAGCCGACGAACCCGGCGACCACGAGCAGCGCGAGGTTGGTGACCAGGCGGGAGGGCTCACCCTGCTCCACCGCGGCGAGGAGAAGCGACGCAGTCACGAGCGATCTCCCCCGGCCGGTGCCGCCTCGGTGGCCTTGCGGGCGCCCTCGTGAACGATCTCCCCGTCGCGGGTGATGCAGGCGCCGGCGACGATCTCGTCGTCGAAGTCCAGGTGCAGCGCCCCCTCGTCGTCGACGAGCACGCCCAGCAGGGACTGTACGTTGCGCGCGTACAGCGACGACGCGTGCTCGGGCATGGTGGCGGCGAGGTTCAGCGGCGAGACGATCGTCACGTCGTGCTTGACGACCACCTGCCCGGGCTCGGTCAGCTCGCAGTTGCCGCCCGACTCGCCGGCGAGGTCCACGATGACGCTGCCCGGGCGCATGCCCTCGACCGCGCCGGCGGCGATGAGGCGCGGCGCCGGGCGCCCCGGGACCAGCGCGGTGGTGATCACCACGTCGAAGCCCTTGATGGCCTCGGTGAGCTCGGACTGCTGGGCTGCCTTCTCCTCGTCGGTCAGCTCGCGCGCGTAGCCGCCCTCGCCCTCGGCGCCCTTGCCCGCCTCGAGCGCGAGGAACTTCGCCCCCAGCGACTCGACCTGCTCGGCCACCGCGCTGCGCACGTCGTAGCCGCTGACCTGGGCGCCCAGGCGCCGCGCCGTGGCGATGGCCTGCAGGCCCGCCACGCCGGCGCCCAGCACGAGCACCTTGGCCGGCGGGATCGTGCCCGCCGCGGTCATGAGCATCGGGTAGAAGCGTCCCATGTGCTCGGAGGCGAGGAGGACGGACTTGTACCCCGCGACGTTGGACTGGCTGGACAGCGCGTCCATGGACTGCGCGCGGCTGATGCGCGGGATGGCCTCCATGGCGAAAGCGGTCACGCCGCCGTCGGCCAGCGCGCGCGTGGTATCGGGCTGGGTCAGCGGGCCCAGGAAGCCGATCAGCACGCTGTCGCGACCCAGCTTGGCGATCTCCTCGCTGGTCGGCGCGGCCACCTTGGCCACCACCTCCGCGGTCCAGGCGCCGTCGCCGACCGTCGCGCCGGCGTCGGTGTAGGCGCTGTCCAGCAGCGCCGCCGGCTCGCCCGCGCCGGGCTCGACGACGACCTCGAAGTCCTTGGCCGCCATCTTGCGCACGACCTCGGGAACGAGGGCCACGCGCCGCTCGCCGGCCACAGACTCCTTGGGAACGCCGACCTTCATGTGGCGGGGCAAGCTACCCGATCAGGCGTTCGGGCGAGCGTCGGGCCGGGGGGGTGTGACCGAGGGCACACGCAGTGCGCGACCGTCCGCGATGACCACGGCGAGCTTCTGGCCCAGGGCCCGGGGGCCGAAGGCCTGTGCCGCCGCCTGCACGCCCGCTGCGTCGGTCCCGGTGACGAACCAGACCGGCTGGCGCAGGGGTACCTGCGTGGCGGCGACCAAGCCTGCGCCCGCGGCGAGGGTCTCGCTCGGGCGGCCCCGGGGATCGAGGATCTCGAGGCTGCGGGCGTCCCGGGCGAACCGCGCATAGACGCCGGACCGGGCTGGCCCGGCCGCGATGAGGTCGGCGGCCTCGTCAGCGTTGCGCAGGCGGCTCCAGGGGCCCACGAGCACGCGCAGGGTCTCGTCGGCCATGGAGTTGCCCACCGCGCCGCTGCCCGCGGGCAGGCCCAGGCTCACGAGGGCCTCGGTGACCGCCCGGCACGGCTCGGAGCCGGGTTCCACGCACTCCACGCGCGTGGGGATGCGATCGGCGCCGACGCCGGTGGTGAAGGGCGCGGGGAACGCGCCGACGACGGCGGGGGGCTGCGGGGCGGCGACGTCCTCGCCGTGAACGTCGATCCAGACCTGGTCACCGGGGCGCACGCGCTCCTGCGGGCCGTCCTCGGACGTCACGCCGTTGACGTGGATGCTCCCGGCGGCCTGCGCGTCACCCGGGCGCCCGGCACGGTCGAGCAGGCCGGCGACGGTCTCGCCGTCCTGCGCGGGCAGCTCGGTGCGCACGAGTTGGCCCGCCCCGAAGTCCTCGGTGACCAGGAGGGCGACGTCCGGGGAGGCGGCCGGACCCGGCCCGCAGCCGGCCAGGGAGGCGAGCGCGACGACGCTGATGAGGAGGGCCTTCAGGACGCCGCCGAGTCTGGCAGACTCGTCGGCCCGACCATGACCGTCAACCTCACGCGCATCTACACCCGCCACGGCGACGCGGGCGAGACACACCTCGGCGACATGAGCCGGGTGCCCAAGACGCACGCGCGCATCGAGGCCTTCGGCGACGTCGACGAGCTCAACGCGCTGATCGGGGTCGCCCTGACCGTCCAAGGGCTGCCCGCGCAGTACGCGACCTGGCTGACGCGGGTGCAGAACGACCTCTTCGACGTGGGCGCCGACCTGAGCGTGCCGCCGACGGGCGAGGAGAAGAAGGAGCGCCTGCGGGTGGACGCCGCGCAGGTGGCGTGGCTGGAGGAGCGCTGCGACGAGGTCAACGGGGAGCTCCAGCCCCTGAAGTCGTTCATCCTGCCGGGCGGCACTCCGGCCGCCGCGGCGCTGCACGTTTGCCGCACCGTGTGCCGGCGCGCCGAGCGGCGCACGCTGCTGGTCGAGGACGCCGACCCCGAGGTCCTGCGCTACCTCAACCGCCTGTCAGACCTGCTGTTCATCCTCAGTCGCGGCGCCAACGCCGGCGAGGAGCCGCTGTGGAAGCCGGGCGCGAACCGCTAGCGCACCGCCCACCCTCGCTCGCGATCGCGCCGCTGGACGAGGCCGCGAGGCGCGCGGCCCGCGAGCGTCAGGCCCAGCTCGTCAAGCCGGCGGGCGCGCTGGGGCGCCTGGAGGAGCTGGCGATCTGGCTGGCCGGGGTGACGGGCTCGGCTCGCCCGTCCGTGAGGGCGCGGGTGGTCGTCGCCGCGGCCGACCACGGCGTCGCCGAGGAGCGGGTGAGCGCCTTTCCCCAGGCGGTCACGCGCCAGATGCTGGCCGTGTTCCTGACGGGACGGGGCGCGGTGTCCGTGCTCGCGCGGGAGACGGGCGCGGAGCTCGTGGTGGTCGACGCGGGGGTGCTTGGTGAGGAACCCGAGGAGAGCGCCGGTGCCCGCCCGCCCGGGCTTGCTGGCGCCTCACCGCCGTCGCCCGCGACGTCCGCGCAGTCGGATTGCGGCCTCCTCGCGCCGATGCGACTCGGCCTGTCGCCCAGCCGCAACCTCGCCCGCGAGGCGGCGCTGACGGCGGAGGAGGTGGCCCTGGCCGTGGACGCCGGGCGCTCGCTCGCCGCGCAGGCGGCCGCCGACGGGATCACCATCCTCGTCGGCGGCGAGATGGGCATCGCCAACACCACCCCGGCGGCCTGCCTGGCCGCCGCGCTGACCGGCCGGCCGGCGGCCGAGCTCGTCGGGCCGGGCACGGGCGTGGACGCCGCTGGGCTCGAGCGCAAGCGCGAGGTCGTGGAGCGCGCGCTGGCCCTCCACGGCGACGGGCTGCGCGGCCCGCTGGGCGCGCTGCGTCGCGTGGGCGGCGGCGAGCTCGCCGTGCTGTGCGGCCTGGCCCTGGGCGCCGGCGAGCACGGCCTGGGCTTCGTCTGCGACGGCGTGATCGCGACCGCGGGCGCCGCCGTAGCCGCGGCTTTGGAGCCTGCGCTGCTTCCCCGCCTGCTGGCCGGCCACCGCTCGCCCGAGCCGGCGCACGACGCGCTGCTCGGGCATCTCGGCCTGGAGCCGGTGCTCGACCTGGGCATGCGGCTGGGCGAGGGCAGCGGCGCCACCGCGGCGCTGGCCATCCTGCGCCTGGCCGCCGCCGCCCATGACGGCATGGCCACCTTCGCCGACGCGGGCGTCGTGGGACGCGGGTGAGCGCCGGGGCGGGGGCCGAGCCGCCACGCCGCCGTGCGCCGTCGGGCGAGCCCCGCCGCGGGGGCGCCGCCGCCTCCGCCGGGCGTGGACCGCGCCGGGGCCCCACCCCGCTGACCGACGCCCGCGCGGCGCTGGGCTTCCTCACGCGCATCCCCGTCGGCGACACCGCGCCCCTCGATGCGGCCCGTCTCTCCCGCGCCGCGGCATGGTTCCCGGTCGTCGGGCTGCTCGCCGGGGGCGTCCTCGGAGGCACCCGCCTGCTCACCGAGCTGGCGCTGCCGCCCGAGGCGGCCACCGTGCTCGCGCTGGCTGCCGCGATCGCCCTCACAGGAGCGCTGCACGAGGACGGGCTGGCCGACGCCGCCGACGGCCTCGGCGCCCACGTCCCGCGCGAGCGCAAGCTGGAGATCCTGCGCGACTCGCGCATCGGGACGTTCGGCGCCGCCGCGCTCATCCTCGTCCTGTTGCTGTCCTGGACCCTGCTCGCGCCACTGACCGGCGAGGAGGTTCTGCGCGCGGCGCTGTGCGCCCACGTCCTGAGCCGCTGGTCCATCCTCCCCCAGTCGCTGCTGTCCCCGGCGCGCGCCGACGGCTCGTCGGGAACCCTCGTGCGCGCGAACCCGGCCGGCCTGGCGGCGGGGAGCGCTCTCGCGATCGCGGTCGCGCTCCTGGCCGGCGGACCAGGCCCCGGGGCGCTCGCCCTCGCCGTCGCCGGCGCGGTCACGCTGGTCGCGGGGGGCCTCATGACCCGGGCGCTCGGAGGCGTGACCGGCGACTCCTTCGGAGCGGTGAGCAAGCTCGTGGAGGTGGCGGTCTACGCGGCGCTGGTCGCCGCGTGGTGACAACGCCCACGCGCGAGCGAAGCAGCTTCGCGCCACGGGTTCGAGCCTCCGACCAAAAGCCTCCCACTGTCGTAGTATGGTCTTCCCATGCCCCGTGGGAACCCGTCACCGAAGCTCGCCATCACCGTTGATCCCGACGTTCACGCACAGGTCGTGTCCGCTGCCACCGAGGAGGGGACAAGCGTCTCGGCGTGGATGACCAACGCGGCCCGGCGGGCGCTGCTCATTCGCGATGGGCTCCACGCGGTCGCGGAGTGGGAGGCGGAGCAGGGCGTATTGACAGATGTCGAACTCGCCGCCGCTCGCGCCCGCGTCTCCGCCGCGCTCAGCGGTTCGCCTGGACCAAAGCCACCATGACATTCGTCTACGACGCCGGTGTCCTGATCGCCGCCGACCGCCACGACCGTGCCGTCTGGGCTGACCACCGGGCACGGCTGGAGCTCGGGACCGTCCCGGTGACCACCGCCCCGATCGTCGCCCAGGTCAGCCGTTCGGGCCGACAAGCCCAGCTGCGTCGACTGCTGCGGGGCTGCGACATCGTTGCCTTCACCCCGGCTCAAGCCCACGCGGTTGGCGCGCTGCTCGGTGCGGCCGGATCGGCGGATGTCGTCGACCTCACGTCGTCTTGGTCGCCGGTGCCTCCGGCGCAAGCGTGCTGAGCTCCGACAAGGACGATCTCTCGCCGCTCGCTGCCCAGCTTGCGTCGCCCGTCCGGATCCTCCCCGTCTGATCTCATACGTGTTCCCATCCCGCCCGCGACACAGCGGCCATCCCGCTCCGCCACTTGGAGCGGTGGAGCGGGGCGGTAGTCCTCGAGTCGCCCCGGTCCCGAGTGGGGGCCGTGGCGATACCGCTACCGGGATTCGAACCCGGGTTTCCGCCGTGAGAGGGCGGCGTCCTAGTCCCCTGGACGATAGCGGCAGGCGGACGGGCGACACGGTAGCAAGGGCTGGTCGCGCAGCCCATGGGTACGACCGACCTCTATGGGAACATCTGTTTGTGTGCAAGCGACGGTTCCATGACCCCCCGGTACCGAGCCGAGAGGCGCTAGATTTCACGCTTCCCGCGGCTGTGGCGGAATTGGTAGACGCAATGCGTTCAGGTCGCATCGTTCGAAAGGACGTGGGGGTTCGAGTCCCTCCAGCCGCATGGGAGCCGTGGAACGGCCATGCGCGGCCCTGAGGAGGTAGCAGCGGTCGAGGCTCTCCGCGCGGAAGGGCGCAACGCCTCCGAGATCGCGAGGAGCACGGGGCTCCCGCGCTCGACGGTCCGCGACTGGCTGACTCGGCCGGCACCGCCTCCCGCAACCCCGAGCGGTCTTCCGTGCGAGGCTTGCGGTGGAGCCCACGCGATCACGCCCCTCCCGGCGTCGTACGTCTACCTGCTCGGCCTGTACCTGGGCGACGGGTGCATCTCCGCCCACCCGCGCGGCGTCCACCGGATGCGCATCTTCCTCGACCTCCGGTACCCAGGGATCGTGTCGGACTGCGTGGCCGCCATCCAAGACCACGCTCCTGGCAACCGCGTCGGCATGCAGCACCAGTTCAGCCACTACGTCGAGCGCGACGAGCCGTCGAACGTGGAGGTCTCGGCCTACTCCAAGAGCTGGCCGTGCCTCTTCCCCCAGCACGGGCCAGGCAGGAAGCACGAACGGCGCATCGTCCTCGCCCCATGGCAGCGCGAGCTCGTCGAGCGCGATCCCCGGGGCCTGCTCAGAGGCCTGATCCAGTCCGATGGCTGCCGGTTCATGAACACCGGACGAAACTGGCGCTCGCCCCGCTACTCGTTCAGGAACCTGTCGGACGACATCCGCAGGATCTTCTGCGACGCCTGCGACCTGTTCGGCGTGCGCTGGACCATCGCGCCGCACACGGTCTACGTCTCCCGCAAGGCCGACGTCGCGCTCCTGGACGAGTTCATCGGCCCGAAGGCCTGAACGAGGGCGCAGTCGTGTGTCCACCGTCACTGTCACAGCTGGAACCTCCGTACGTGCGGGTGGTTTAGGCGTCGTTCACACGCGGAACCTGGGCCTGTAGCCCGACACTCCGGATCTGTGCCCATGAGTCTTGACATCGAATTCCCCTGCGACCGCCGCGCCCCCGCACGCGCCCGCGACGCCGTTCGCGAGCTCGGCGGACAGCTCGATCCGCAACTGGCCGCCGATGTCGAGCTGCTCGTCTCCGAGCTGGTGAGCAACAGCGTCAAGTATGCCGGCGAGGGCGACGTCCGCCTGAGCGCGTTGAGCGACCGGCCGCGCCACGTGTGGGTCGAGGTCGCCGACGCGGGCGCCGGGTTCGTCGCCGTCCCGCGCGACCGCTCCCCCACCGAGGTCGGCGGCTGGGGCCTGCACTTGGTGGACAGCGTGGCCGACCGCTGGGGCGTGCGCGAGGCGGCTTCGCGCGTCTGGTTCGAGATAGACCGCTAGCGCGGTCCTTCTGCTCCCGTGCGCTCACACGCCGCGACGCGCTCGTGAAGCAGTTCGCGCTCGCGCGTGTTGGACGTAAGTGATGCAGCTCTCGAGCTCCGCGCGCGCCTCGTCGAAGCGGCCGAGCTTCGCGAGCAGGTCGCCGCGCACGCTGGGCAGGAGGTGGTAGCCCTTGAGCGAGGGCTCGGCGGTCAGCGCCTCGACGAGCTCGAGCCCCGCGGCCGGCCCGAACGCCATGGACAGGGCGACGGCGCGGTTGAGCTCCACGACCGGTGACGGCGAGATCTGCGCGAGCGCATCGTAGAGCGCCGCGAGGCCACGGCGGATGAGGACGCGATCCCAGCGCCCGCGGTCCTGGTCGGGCAGCAGGATCGGCTCGCCGACGGGCCCGACGCGCGCACGCGAGCGCGACGCGCGCACGCGAGCGCGACGCCTGGAGCTCCATCAGCGCGACGAGGCCCTGGACCTCCGGCTCCTGCGGCACGAGCCCGGCCAGGATGCGGCCCGGGCGCAGGGCGTCCTCGCAGAGCGCCGGGCGCATCCAGTCGTCCCCGGCGGTCGCCGAGTAACCCTCGTTGAAGACGAGGTAGATCACCTCGAGCACCGACGCCAGGCGGGCGTCGCGGTCGGCTCCGCCGGGCGCCTCGAAGGGAACCCGCGCCTCCGCGAGGGTCCGCTTGGCCCGGACGATCCGCTGGGCGACCGTCGACTCGGCGACCAGGAAGGCGCGCGCGATCTCCGTGGTCGTCAGGCCACCGAGCAGGCGCAGCGTGAGCGCGACCCGTGCCTCGCTGGACAGCACCGGGTGGCAGGTCGTGAACGCGAGGCGCAGCAGGTCATCGCCGATGTCGTCGTCGATCGCCGCGTCGAGGTCGTCCTCCTCCGAGGCCTGGCGGACTCGATCCCGATCGCGCGATGGGCATCGGGACGGCTCACCGCGAGCCGCTCCTACCCGTTCTCGGCCGCCTGCGCGCGCTGGCGCTCCTCCTGCTCCCGCAGCTCGGGCGTGAACTCGTCGCCGAAGTCGTCGGCCTCGAAGACCTGACGGATCTCGACCTCGGTCTCCTCGTCATGGGGGTTGGGGCAGCGCCTGACCCACTCGATCGCCTCGTCCATCGACCTCACCTGGATCATCCAGAAGCCGGCGACCAGCTCCTTGGTCTCGGCGAAGGGGCCGTCGATCACGGTGCGCTGCTCACCCGAGAACCTGACCCGCGCGCCACTGGAGCTCGGGTGCAAGCCCTCGCCGGCGAGCAGCACGCCGGCCTTCACCAATTCCTCGTTGTACTGGCCCGTGCCCAAACGAGCGAGTCAATTTTACTAGCCCGCGTTGCGATCCCGGGTTACAGTCGTCGGGCAGCCTTATTTGCGGCCTGATCGCTTCTCGGCTCCCGGACAACGCGAGCCGAAGCTCGGGGAGGGACGATGGGACAGAGGGTCCTACAGCTACTGCGAAACGAGCCGACCGCCGTCGGGACACTGGTCGCGTCCGTAACGCCGCTGCTCGTGTTGGCCGGGCTAGTGGATCTCGACGAGCACGCAGTCGCGGCAATCGTGGTCGCGGTCAACGCGCTCGTCGGCTTCGGCGTGTGCTTGGCAGTGACGCCCACCGAGAAGGTTCGCCCCGGCTTGGCTGCCAATCCTCAACCCCCGGCGCGCTGAACGACGCGGCGATGCGCCTTCCCTTCCAGAAGCCCGACCCGGAGCAGTACAAGCGCGAGATTGCCGACGGCCTCACCCGCGCCTACCGAGACCGGAGCGTCGAGGAGCAGCCGATCGACGTCGACGCGGCGCGCATCGTCGTCTTCTCCGACCACCACCGCGGGATCCGCGACGGGGCCGACGACTTCCAGCGCTGCGAGCGCGCCTACAACGCCGCGCTCGCCTTCTACCAGGAGACCGGCTACACGCTGATGCTGCTCGGCGACGTCGAGGAGCTGTGGGAGAACGACCCGGACGAGGTCATCAAGGCCTATGCGGAGACGCTGGCGCTCGAGTCGGCCTTCCACCGCGACGGATGCCTCGAGCGCTTCTGGGGCAACCATGACGACGACTGGAACAACAAGGCCAAGACGGCCTCCCACCTCCACGCTGCGTTTCCAGGCCTCGAAGTGCGCGAGGCCCTCAAGCTCTCGGTCACTGACGACGGCGCACAGCTGGGCGAGCTGCTCCTCCTCCACGGCCACCAGGGAACATTCGAAAGCGAGCGCTTCTCGTGGATCTCGCGCATCGTCGTCCGTCATGTCTGGCGCCCGCTGCAGCGCAAGGTCGGCTTCGCCTCGACCACCCCGGCGATCGACTGGGAGCTCCGCGGACGCCACGAGGAGGCGATGTTCCAATGGGCGGAGAATCAACGTCCGCGACCCGTCCTTGTCGCCGGCCACACCCACCGGCCGGTGTTCGGGACCAGCGAGGCGCCGCTGAAGATCCCCCGCAGCGAGGCGGAGGTCGAGCGCGAGCTCGAGGCGGCGCGGGCATCCGGCGATGCTGCGCAGGAGCAGATCGGGCGACTGAGCGCGGAGCTCGAGTACATCCGCGCCGAGGAGCGCCGACACGCGCGCAAGCCGATCGACGTCGTGCCGCCCTGCTACTTCAACACCGGCTGCTGCTCCTACGGGGACGGTGACGTAACCGGGCTCGAGATCGCAGGCGGCGAGCTGCGCCTGGTCCGCTGGTCTGGCGATGCGCAGCAGCGTGTCGTATCCGAGGTTCTCGCCCGGAGAGACCTGAGGGAGGTGTTGGCGGAGGTGGGCTCGAGAGCGTGAGCCCGGCGGTCGACACCTTCGCGAAATCAGACAACGGAGGTTGGCCCGGCGTTTGAGGCTTGGCGAGACGGCCGGCCAGACCATGCCGTGCGCGCGCAGCGCCCTGACCATCCCACCACTCTGCGCCTCTACATCGACCACGAGCTCGACGTAGCCGACGACACCACGTACACGACCTCCTACTTCGCGAGGATCTCGTCCAATCCGAAGACGCTGTCAGGCGCCCTCAGCGTTGATGACGCCTGTACGTCCTGAAGCGACCTCCGCGATGTGGGCGATCACACGTTTCTTGACCAACGATGTATCGCTGCGGCTTCGGACACCGGACACGTCGCCCACGGCCTGTCCTCGCATCGAACCACGTTGCGACGGCGTCGTGGTGGACGTGAACGTCCCACGCGAGCGCGACCAGCGCATTGACGTCCAGCAGGGCCACGCTCTAGTTCAATCCTCGTCGAGAGCTCTGCGAACCTCTCTGACGTGATGGGTGGCGCGCCGGCGGGCGACCGGATCACGGGCCTCCCGTGCTCGCGCTCGACCCTGGCCGGCGCCAGCCCTCGCCGCGCGAGGTCCGAGACCACGGCGCCGATCGACCTCCTCTCCTCTCGCGCGAGTTCTCGCGCGGCGAGGATGACGTCATCGTCGATCTCCAAGGTGGTCCGCACCGCGGTGAGATCTCGGCGGACCACCGTCATACCGTCAGTCGACTGTCGTTCTACACATCCGCCCGGCCGGCTGGTCGGGCGTGGGAGCATCAGCGAGGTTGTGCGCGCCGGACATGCGGCGTGACCAGTCGCTGGCGATTGGGGAGGCTGCCCGGCGTCTCCTGTGTGCACAACCCATCCAGCTCGATACGCACCTCAAGCCCTGAGGCCCCCTCGCCCAGACGCTCCCACACGAGACGAGCGACTCAGCGCGAGCGTAGTAGTCGCCCCGGCAGGATGCGATGCTCGCGATTCTCCGTCGCGGTCGGCGGGGCCCAGCCCCGGGGATCCTCTGCCTGCTCGGCTTCGTGGCCCACGGAGTCGTTGTCAGCGCCAGCCCGACCTTCATCGACTGTGCGGCCGGATGCACCACCCCTGCGACCGTCGGACCCCGAGCCGCCCGATCGCTAGCCCGTGGGCGGGCCGCCGAGCGCGAGGGTGTCCACCAGCAGCGCGACGGCGACCACCGCCACCAGCACCGCGAAGCCTCGCGCCAGGGCCTGCTGAGGCAGGCGCCGAGCGACGACCGTGCCGGCGAGCGCGCCGACGGCGGTGGGGACGGCCAGCGCCGCGGTGACCGAGAGGTCGAGTCCGGCGCCGACGACGAGGTGGCTGGCCAGCGCCGCGACGCCGGTGAGGCTGATGATGACCAGTGAGGTGGCGACGGCGTGGCGGAAGGTCACCCCGAGCCACAGGCTGAGCACGGGAACGATGACGAATCCACCGCCCACGCCGAAGAAGCCGGTGAGGACGCCGACCGTCGTCCCGGCCACCAGCACGCGCCCGAGCGCTGGAGAAGGGCAGTCGCGCTCCTCGCCGGCGGCGTCCGACCCGGCGCGCCGCCAGGTCGCCGCGGCGGCGAGGAGCATGATCGGGACGAAGGCGAGGATGAGCAGCGCGCCGCTGACCGCCTCGTTTGCGAGGGCGGCCGGCAGCGAGGCCGCCGCGGCCGGCGCCGCGAAGGTGAACGCCAGGCGCCAGCACACCTGGCCGTGACGGGCGAGCGAGCCGGCGCCCACGGCGGCCGCCAGCGCCACCACGATGAGCGAGGCCGTCGAGGCCGGCGTCACCGGCTCGCCGAGCACGTAGATGAGCACGGGCAGGGCGAGGATCGCGCCGCCCCCGCCGACGGCGCCCACGATCAGCCCGATGGCCAGGCCGAAGGGGATGGCCAGCAGGATCATTCAGGCCCGCCGGCGGCGGGTCACTCGCTGCCCTCGGGGGGGCGATGGGTCGGCAGGCCCCGCGTCGCCAGCGCGAGCGTGAGGACGTTGGTCCAGTTGCGGTCGATGGTGGCGGCCATGTCCTGGTCGGAGGCCCGGATCTCGCGGGCAACCTGCGCGGTGGCCTCGTCGCCGGCGCGGGTGGCGACCTGTTCGAGCAGGTTGGCCTGGGCGATCTCGAGGTGCTCGAAGACGAACGCGTCGCGGGCTGCGGCGCCGAAGTCCATCCCACCCAGCGCCCCTGCCCGGGCCCGGACCGCGGAGCCGGCGCCCACCGCGGCGGTCTTGGCCCGCGAGCGGCCGGCGCCCAGCACCGTGAGGCGCACGGCGAGCTTGCCGGCGTCGTTGGCCGTCGCCTCGCGGTGGGCGCCGAAGACGCCGTGCATGCGGCCCAGCAGGTCGCTGACCTCGTTCAGGGCGTCGTCGTCGCGCGCGGAGGCCACGGACGCGAGCATCGGGTCGAACATGCGCAGCGCGCCGGCCTTGAGGGCATGCAGGGCGCGCAGGCGGGCGATGACTTCACCCCGCAGGTCGTCGGCGGCCGACATCCGCTCAGGCCTTCGCGCCCGCGGGCGCGTAGGAGCGCTCGACCGAGTGGCCCAGGCGACCCCACTTCGGCACGCCGCCATCGACTACGTGGATGACCGCCTCCACGCCGAACCGCTGCACCAAGCTGGCCGCCGTCGCCGCGCGCTGACCGGAGCCGCACAGGACGGCGACCGGCGCGGCGGCGTCCAGCCCCTCGGGAAGCGCGATGATGTCGTGCCAGGGCGTGAAGGTGGAGCCCGGGATGTGCCCGGCGTCCCATTCGGCCTGCTCGCGGACGTCGAGCAGCTGCAGCTCGCCCTGGGCCTCGACGCGGGCGGGGAGGTCCTCGAGGGCTAGGCGCTCGATGCGCGCCACCGGCCGGCGCTCCTGGCGCCAGCTCGTCATGCCGCCGTGCAGGTAGCCGGCGATCTTGCGGATCCCGACCGCGACCGCCAGCCGGCCGGCCCGACGCCCGTCCTCGCCGTCGCGGCCCACGAGCACGATCTCCTGGTCGAGGTCGGCCAGCCAGGCCAGCTTCGAGCCGAACCCGGCGTTGAGCATCGGGATGCACAGAGCGCCGGGGATGTGCGCGTCGTCGAACTGCTGGTCGGTGCGCACGTCCACCAGCAGCGCCCCGGAGGCGTGCTTCTGCTCGACCTGCCGGGGCGCGAGGGGCAGCAGCTCCACGCCCTCGGTGACCAGCGGCCCCTTGTTGAGCGCGACGATCGCCTCGAAGTTGGGTGGCTGGGGGCCGAGCTTGGCCAGGGCCTGCTCGACGAACTCGTCCTCGTCGGTGATCGCGAGCGTCGGGTTGTTGATGCGCTCGTAGCCGATGGTGGAGGAGGTCTTCATGTCCATGCCGGGGCCGCCGCACATCGAGCCGCCGAGGTGCCCGGGCCAGACCTCGGTCTCGGCCGGCAGCCCGAGCAGCTTGCCGTGCAGCGAGCGGAAGATGCCGCGCGCGCCCTGCGCCTTCTCGATGGCCAGGTCGGGGCGGGCCACGTCGTTGACGAAGAGGGTGTCGCCGGTGAGGATCGCCCAGGGTTCGGTGCTCCGATTGGTGTCGACGAGCGCGAAGGCGGTGTGCTCGGGGCGGTGGCCGGGGGTGTGCAGGGCGCGCACCTTCAGTGCGCCGAGGTCGAGTTCGTCGCCGTCGTCGATGGGCTCGTGGTCGTAGTCGGCGCCGGCGTCGCGGTGGATGTGGATCGTCGCGCCGGTCGCCGCGGCCAGGCGGCCGTGGCCGGACACGTGGTCGGCGTGGTTATGGGTCTCGAAGATGTGCTCGATGCTCGTGCCCATGTAGCGAGCGAGCTCGAGGTACTCGTCGACCTCGAAGCGCGGGTCCACGACCGCCGCCAAGCCCGCCTTCTCGTCGCCGATGAGATACGAGGCACAGCCCAGGTCGTCGTGCGTTATCTGACGGAAGATCATGGAGTGGCCTCCTGATGGTTCGCAGGTTCGTCGATGAGCGCGTTGAGCTCGCGCAGGCCCTGGCGCACGCCGGCGCAGACGTCCTCGCACAGACGGATCAGCGTCGGGTCGCTGATGCGGTAGACCGCGCGCGGCCCGTCGCGCCGCCGGGCGACCATGCGCTCACCGAAGAGCAGGTTGAGGTGCTTGGACACGTTGGCGTGGCTGGCGCCCACCGCGTCGGCCAGCTCGCCCACCGAGGCCTCCCCGCGCTCGTGCAGCGCGTCGAGCAGGCGCACCCGCGAGGGCTCGCCCAGCAGCGCGAATCTACGGGCCACCAGCTCGGCCAGCTCAGGCGTGAGTCCAGGCACGCATACGAGTGTACAACCGTAGAGTTGGGTCTGCTCGCGGCGGGCTGGGGAACCTTCAACCTCATCGAAGAGACAGTCGACCACCACAGCGCGGCGTGGCCCACTACTCACCCCGACGCGAGTGACCCGCATCTCAACCGGCCTTGACACCTCTGGCGGTTCAGCGGAGGGGGATTCGAACCCTCGGTACGCAGAACGGCGCGCACCCGACTGGTCGCCGAGTTGACGCGCGTCTGTCTCCCGGCGGCAAAGGTTCCCCAACGGCGGGGTCGCGCGAGGGAGCATCAAGGCGGTCAGGTCGCTCTATGCAGGCCTTCCGTGGCCTCGTCGCCTGATCGGGGAGACAGGATTTGAACCTGCGACCGCCCGGCCCCCAGCCGGGTGCGCTACCAGACTGCGCCACTCCCCGAGGAGTCCGGAGTCTACGTCAAGCGGGCTCAAGCGGGCGACCGGACTCGAACCGGCACTGAGACCTTGGAAGGGTCTTGTGCAACCGTTACACCACGCCCGCGCGGATCACGCCCATCGTACGCGACCGCGGAGTTGCCGGCACGGCTCTCGCGACGGTCGGGCGCCTACCAGGCGGCGGGTGCGCGTCGAACCTCCATGGGGACGATGCCGTCCTCCTTGGCCAGGCCAGGCGGCGACCAGCGGCCGGACCAGTTGTCGCGGGCGCCGTTGAGAGTGATGGTGCTCTCGCTGGACGGCCGTCCCAGCGGCGAGGCCGGGAGCGCCACGAGCCCCGCTGGAATGGACCATCCCCGCCAGAGCTGATGGGGAGGGGACGAAGTGCTGCCCGCCGGCGTCGTTGACCAGGATGAGGCCTCCTCGGTCAAGCGGGGGAGCCGGGATTCGAACCCGGGTTCACGGTTTTGGAGACCGCGCTCTTGGGCCAGCTAGATCACTCCCCCGAGCGGGGCTGGGCCCTAAGTGTAGAGCCGTCTCGACCGGCCCGACTGGGAACATGGGTTCGCTTTGGGTCCCAACCGGACCACGCTTCCTGCAACTATCTCCAGGGGTGCTCGACACTGCCCAGAAAGCAGAAAGCCCGGAGAAGTAGTTTGCGCGCGTGCCCGCGCTTCCTCCGGTGGCGCGCAAGCCATGTCGCATCTGCTCTGGAGGCAGTTGCGCGACCACGTTGACCCGCACCTACTGGAGGCGATGGCCGAAGGCGTTTGGGAGATGCTCGCCAATGCTCTCGAACACTCCGGGTCAGACGCCTTGATCATGGGGCAGGTCTACCGCGTTGACCGGGGCGCACGGGGGCCGGACCACGAGGACCGCGTCCGGGTGGTGATCGGCGACACCGGGCGTGGGATATCAGGCGTGCTGAGAGAGAGCGCTGACACTTCGAGTTGATGCGGGCGGAGGGATTCGAACCCCCATGGCTTGCGCCACCGGCACCTAAAGCCGGCGTGTCTACCGGTTCCACCACGCCCGCACGAAGCGCCACGCGCGCCCCAACGGGATTGTAAGGTCCGCCACGTGGCGCAGCCAGCACCCACGCGCGGGACCGTCCTCGAGTACCCCAACCGCGGCAAGGCGAGCTCGAAGATCGTCAAGTGGTTCGTCGTGCTCTCCTGCTCCCGGGCCTGATCACCTTCGTGATCCTCGGCGTGCAGGTCGTTCATCGCCTTCGCAATGCTCGGCTTCCTCCAGAACTGGCAGACCGAGGTCGAGCGCCGGGTCGACGATGACCGCGGTGGTGCGGTGCCCCGGGCGGCCTGACCGCCCGCTCGAGCCCTACGCTTCGCGGCCACGCCCGGGTACCCCAACTGGCAGAGGGAATCGGCTCAAACCCGACTCAGTGTGGGTTCGAATCCCACCCCGGGCATCCGCCGCCTTATGCGAGCGGAGATGCTCCCCTCCCGGCCCGGCCCGGCCGCTACCTCCGTGTGCCGACCAGTCGGACGCCGATGGCAGGCAGCCGGCCCGCCGCGATGAGGTGCTCCTCGGCGGCCTGAAGGCCGGGCGGTAGCTCCCAGCGGTGCAGGTGGGGGCCGCGCACGGGCTCCTCGAGCCGGAACCATTCGCTCAGGGCCTCGAGCACGAGGCGCAGAGGATGGATGTGGTCGCGCAGATCAGCGACGAAGTCGGCGGGCTCGGCGTGGTGCTCGCGACCGACTGGCTGGCGGTGCGCAAGCAACCAGTGCGCCGCACGCTCGTCGAGGCGCTCGACGTCGAACTCGTCCACGACCAGCGTCCCCCCGGCCCGCACCAGCTCGCCGAGCCGCTGACAGGACTCGCCGAGCGGCTCGACGTGATGCAGCGAGACGACGGCCACCGCAGCATCGAAGCTCGCCGACGGCTCCTGCAACTCATGCAGCGCCGCAGCGCGGACCGTCGGCGTCGCGGAAGCAGGGTCGATGGCAACCACGTCATAGCCGTCTCGCCTCAGCAGCTCAGCCAGTTCGCCATCGCCCGCCCCGACCTCGAGCAGGCGAGCGGGGCGCGGCGGCAGCGCGGCGCGCACAAAGGCGAGGACATCGGAGGCGAGCACCGCCAACCGAGCCTAGATCCCCGGCTGTCAAGCGCCTCGACTGCTTCATCGGGCCAAAGCGGTGACCCCGGGCACGCCCGCGGGCTAGGGTCCCCGCCCATGTCCTCCTTCCCTCTTCGCAAGGCCGCCGCGACGGCGATCGCCGTGTCCGCCCTTATCGCCGCCGGCTGCGGGAGCGACGACGAGGGCTCCGAGAACCAGGCCGCGCAGACCACCCCGCCGGCCTTCGAGACCCCGCCCGCACCTCCCGAGGAGGGTGGCGACCTCACCGACACCTCGGTCAAGCCGGCCGTGGAGGTGCCCGAGGGCGAGCCGCCCACGGAGTTGGAGACCGAGGACATCGTGGAAGGTGAGGGCGAGGCAGCGGAGGCGGGCGACACGCTGACGATGCAGTACGTCGGCGTCAGCTACGCCACCGGCGAGGAGTTCGACGCCTCCTGGGATCTCGGCCAGCCGTTCATCTTCGAGCTGGGCGCCGGCATGGTCATCGAGGGCTGGGACGAGGGCCTGGTGGGTATGCGCGAGGGGGGCCGTCGGCAGCTCGTCATCCCGCCGGACATGGCCTACGGCGCCTCCGGCAGCCCGCCCGCGATCGGGCCCGACGAGACGCTGGTCTTCGTCGTGGACCTGGTCGAGATCGGGTAGACGAGGGCGACGAGCGCGTGATGCTGCGCATCGCCCCCGACAAGGTGAAGGTCGCCAGCGCCGGTTGGGAAGCGATCGCGGTAGGGAAACCGCTTCCTTAGACGACGAACGGCTCGAGCGCGTCGGCCAGGGCGGCCGGCGCGGCGAGCAGGCCCAGGGGCTCGTGGTCGCCGCACGGCTCGATGCGGCGCACGGCGAGCCCGGCACGCTCGCACAGCAGCGAGCCCGCGGCGACGTCCCACGGCTTCCCGCCGCGCTCGTAGTAGGCGTCGACGCGCCCCGCGGCGGTCCAGGCGAGGTCCAGCGCGGCGGAGCCCAGGCGCCGCACGTCGCGCACCCACGGAAGCAGGGCGGCGACCACGACGGCCTGATGCGCGCGCTCGGCGGCGTCGTAGCCGAAGCCCGTCGCCACCAGGGCCGTGGCCAGCTCGTCCCGCACCGGGCGCACGAGGGGCCGGCCGTTGAGCGTGGGCTCCCCGTCGCGCTCGGCGGCGAACAGCTCGTCGCGCAGCGGGTCGAAGACCACGCCGGCCAGCGCGCCGTCGTCGTCGTGCACGGCGACGGAGACGCACCACTGCCCGATCCCGTAGAGGTAGTTCACCGTGCCGTCCAGCGGGTCGACGATCCAGCGCAGGGAGGGCGATCCAGGCGTCTCCTCGCCGAGGCTCTCCCCGCCCTCCTCGCCCAGGATCGCGTCGCCCGGGCGGCGCGCCTGCAGCACCTCGCGGATGGCCCGCTCTGCGGCGAGGTCGGCCTCGGACACGGGGTCGGTCGGCGTCGACTTCGTGCGCACCTCCTCCCCGCCCTGCGCGACGAAGCGCTGGAGCAGCAGCGCGCCGGCCGCCCGGGCGGCGTCGGCGGCTACGACGCACAGCTCGCTCGGCGAGGAGCTCACGACACGGGCGGGCGGCGGTCCGCCCAGGGTCGTGCCGCTTCGAGCTGTGCGGCCAGGCGCAGCAGCAGCGCCTCGCCGCGCGGCGCGGCCACGAGCTGCACCGCGGTGGGCACGCCGCCGGGCGTGAAGCCGGCGGGGACCGCGGCGGCGGGGTTGCCGGCGTGGTTCCAGGCCGGCAGCCAGGGCACGAAGCGCGTCGCCCCGTCGAAGGTCACCGGGCCGCTGCGCCCCTCGTAGCGCCCGACGGGCAGGGGAAGCGAGGCCAGCGCCGGTGTGAGCAGGACGTCGACATCGTCGAAGAGGGCGTTGAGGCGGGCGGCGTCGGCGGCCTCGTTGCGTCGCGCCCAGCCCAGCAACCGGCGCAGCTGCCCGCCCGCGAAGGCCTGCTGGCGCGTACGGCGCTCCAGCCGCTCGGGGAAGGGCATCGCGCGCGCCTCGTCGTGCACGCCGCTGAGCAGCCGGGTGACGAGGGCGATGCTCATCCGCGGGCTGTAGTCAGGGTCGCGCTCGACGACCTCGTGGCCCAGGTCACGCAACAGCGCGGCGGTCTCCTCGAGCGCGACGTGCTGCTCGGGCTCCAGGCGCGCGAGCAGCGGCGGCGGGATCTTCGTGGAGAGCGCGATGCGCAGCCGGCCGGGCTGCACGTCGGGCTCGCTCGCCCAGTCCTCGCCGGTCAGCGCATCGAGGACCAGGGCGCTGTCGCGCACCGAGCGCGTGAGCACGCCCAGGTGGGCGAGGCCGTGCCAGCCCTCGTCGCCCGGGGCGAGCGGGATGCGATCGCGGTGGGGCTTGAGCCCGAAGAGGGCGCAGCAGGCGGCGGGGATCCGGATGGAGCCCGCGCCGTCGGATGCCGTGGCGACGGGCACCATGCCGGCGGCCACCGCCGCGCCAGAGCCGCCGCTGGAGCCGCCGGGCGTGCGGTTGACGTCCCACGGGTTGCGGGTGATGCCGCCCGTGGCCGTCTCGGTGAACGGCCACTGGGTCAGCTCGGGCACCCGGGTGATCCCCACCACGATCCCACCCGCATCACGCAGCCGGCGAACCATCTCGCTGTCGGCGGGCTGGCGCTGGTCGAGGTGGGCGCCCGAGCCCAGGGTGAGCGCCTGGCCCGCGACGGCCTGGTCGTCCTTGATGGCCACGGGGACGCCGTGGAGCGGGCCGCGGTCGTCGGCGGCGACCGAGCCGGCGCGGTCGGCGTCGGCCAGCGCCTGGTCGGCCAGGACGACGCGGAAGGCGTTGAGCTGGGGATCCAGCGCGGCGATGCGCGCCAGCGCGAGCTCGACCAGCTCGCGCGGGGAGGCCTCGCCGTCGCGAACGAAGGCAGCCTGGCGCGCGACGCCGGCGAAGGCGAGGTCGACCTCGGTGGCGGCCATGCGCCAACCCTATGGCCGCGCTGGCCGCCGCCCCCTCCCCCACTCGGCGCGGTCGACGCCACCCGGACCGCGCGGTCCTCGTCCCGACGGCGCCGCAGCCGTCGCGGCGACGCGCGATCATGCAGCGCATCACCCGCCGACGAGGAGTACCGCGATGAGCATGCCCGCGCACGAGGCCACGGTCCTCTGGGAGCCCCCCGAGCAGCTCGTCGAGGAGGCCGCACTGACACGCTACCTGCGCTGGCTGGAGCGCGAGCGCGGCCTCACCTTCGACGGCTACGACGCCCTGTGGCGCTGGTCGGTCACCGACCTCGACGCCTTCTGGCGATCGATCTGGGACGTCTTCGAGGTCCACGGCACCCCCGCTCCCGACCGCGTGCTCGGCGACCGCTCGATGCCCGGCGCGCAGTGGTTCCCCGGTACCCACCTCAACTTCGCCGAGCACGTCTTCCGCGGCAAGGCAGACGACGCCGTGGCCATCGTCCACGCCTCCGAGCTGCGCGACCAGCAGGAGATGAGCTGGGCGGAGCTGCGCGCGCTGACCGGGCGGGTCGCCGCCGGGCTGCGCGCGCTGGGTGTCGAGAAGGGCGACCGCGTCGTCGCCTACCTGCCCAACGTCCCCGAGACCGTGGCGGCCTTCCTGGCCTGCGCGACCCTCGGCGCGGTGTGGTCCGGCGCCGCGCCGGAGCTCGGGGCCGACAGCGTCATCGACCGCTTGGCCCAGATCGAGCCCAAGGTGCTGCTGGCCGTCGACGGCTACCGCCACGGCGGGCGCGACTTCGACCGCCGCGAGACCGTCGCGCGCCTGCGCGACGAGCTGCCGGGCCTCGAGCACACGGTGCTGGTCCCCTACCTCGACCCCGAGGCGCAGCTACCCGGCGCCCTGCCCTTCGACGAGCTCCTGGCCAGCGGCGACAACACCGCCACGCGCTTCGAGCCGGTGCCCTTCGACCACCCGCTGTGGGTGCTCTACAGCTCGGGCACCACGGGGCTGCCCAAGGCCATCGTGCAGGGCCAGGGCGGCATCCTGCTCGAGCACCTCAAGAAGATGCACCTCCACCTCGACGCGCGGCCCGGCGACCGCGTGCTGTGGTTTACCACCACGGGCTGGATGATGTGGAACTTCCTCGTCGGCGTGCTGCTCACCGACGCCGCGATCGTGCTCTTCGACGGCGACCCGGCGTACCCCGACCCGGGCACGCTGTGGGATCTGGCCGAGCGGGCCGAGGTGACCACCTTTGGTACCAGCGCCGCCTTCATCGCCACCTGCAGGAAGGAGGGCGTGCACCCAGCCGCGGGACGCGACCTGAGTCGCCTGCGCGCGGTCGGCTCCACCGGATCCCCTCTGTCGCCAGAGGGCTTCGACTGGGTCTACGAGGAGCTGGGCCACGACATCTGGCTTTTCTCCACCAGCGGGGGCACCGCCGTGTGCACCGCCTTGGTGGGCGGGGTGCCGATCCTGCCCGTCCACCGCGGGGAGATCCAGGCCCGCGCGCTGGGCTGCGCGGTCGAGGCCTTCGACGAGGAGGGCCGCAGCGTGGTCGGCGAGGTCGGCGAGCTGGTCGTCACCCAGCCCATGCCCTCCATGCCGCTGTACCTGTGGGACGACCCCGACGCCACGCGCCTGCGCGAGACCTACCTCGACGCCTTCCCGGGCGTCTGGCGCCACGGCGACTGGGTGGAGATCACCTCGCGGGGAACGGTGATCATCCACGGGCGCTCGGACGCGACCATCAACCGCGGCGGGATGCGCATGGGCACCGGCGAGATCTACCGTGCCGTGCTCGCGGTGGAGGAGGTCGTCGACGCCCTGGTGGTCGACGTGCCCGACGGCGACGGCGAGGGCGGGACGTGGATGCCCCTGTTCGTGGTCCTGCGAGAGGGCGTCGAACTGGACGACGAGCTGGTCGGGGCGATCCGCACGCGGATCAGCGAGGACTGCTCGCCGCGCCACGTGCCCGACGAGGTCCGCCGGGTCGCGGCGGTGCCGCGCACGCTGTCGGGCAAGGCGCTGGAGGTGCCGGTCAAGCGGATCCTCATGGGCCAGGACCCCTCGCGGGCGACCTCGCGCGAGTCCCTGGCCAACCCCGAGGCGCTCGACGCGTTCGTCGCGATGGCGAGCCGCAACGAGTAGGCGCCCGGCCTCGCGGATGCCTGGGCGTGCGGGCGAGACCCGGGACAGTGCTGTGCACGGCCCGGATCTCGCCCGTGCGGCCAGGCGCCGCGAGGGCGTGCGCCTCAGCGCTCGTGGCCGCCCTCGCCGCCTGACCACAGCGGCGACGGGGGCTGCGGGGCGTCGCCCTCGGGGGCGGCCGCGACGGGCTCCGCGGGCGCTTCCTCCCACGGCGCGGGCTCATGCCGGCGCGGTGGCATCGGCGTGGGCTGCGCCGGTGGCTCCTCACGACGGACCTCGGGCTCGGGTGGCGGCTGCGCCGCGGGACGCAGCCCGAAGGCCACGATGGCCGCGCCGGCCGCCAGCAGGCCCAGCGGCCACCACAGCAGCGAGGCGCCCTCCTCCGTGCCGGTCAGGCCGGTGAACAGGGCGAGCACGGCGATGCCCAGCCAGGCCGGGCCGCGCTCGTTGTCGACCGCCGCGTAGGCCAGCAGCGCCCAGCCGCCCAGCACCAGCAGCGCCTCCCAGCCCGCGCCGGTCCCCTGAGCCAGGGGCCCGACGGGAGCGAGCTCGGGCAGCCGCTCGGCCGCCAGGGTCACGCCGATGGCCACCAGGGCCAGGCCACCGGCCTCCGCGAAGGTGACCGCGTGGCGGCGCTGGCGATCGCGGGTCGCCGCGGCGGCCAGGACGACCAGCAGCAGCGCTGCGCACAGCAGGTAGCGGAAGGCCTCGAGGCGGTCGTCCAGCTCGAAGCCCAGGTCCGCCGCGGCCAGCAGCGTCGCGGCGCCCGCGACGCAGCCGGCCAGCGTGACGGTGGCCGAGCGCTTGGCCGGGGCCAGCAGGAGGCACAGCGCGGCCAGGCAGCCGCTGACGAACGTGGTGGCCGCCGGCGAGGCCAGGCGCCCCTCGTCGCCGAGCACGTCTGCCAGGTCGCTCAGCGCGAGGCCGGTGAGGCCTAGGCCCGCTAGCAGGAGGATGGTGACGTGGGGCAGCGGGCGCTCCTGGACCGGCGCCCGCACGCCCATGGCCAGCACGATCAGGGCGGCGGGGCCGCTGAGCAGCGCGAGGCGCACCCCGGCCGCCCAGGTCTCGCCCAGGCGCAGGTCGGCGACGGCGGCGCCCAGGGCGAGCACGACCGCCCCGGCGGCGACCACGTCGCCGCGGTCGGAATGGGGGCGCAGGGCAGGCATGGTCGCGCCCGAGCCTAGGACCTCACCGCGTACGTATGCTCCGCGCCATGAGCATCGTCACCACCAGGGACCGCGGGGCCGTGCGCCACGTGGTGCTCAACCGTCCCGAGAAGCGCAACGCGATGAACGACGAGCTCGTGGCCGGCCTGCGCGAAGCCCTCCTGGGCGCGGCCGCCGACCACGACGTGCGCTGCGTCGTGCTGCGCGGCGAGGGCGCGATGTTCTCCTCGGGCATGGACTTCCAGTCGCTGGGCGCGGTGGCCGCCGACCCGGGTCGTCTGCGCGAGCTCCGAGAGGGCATCCTGGCCACGTGGAACCTCTGCGAGGAGATGACCAAGCCCACCATCGCCCAGCTCCACGGCGCGTGCATCGGCGGGGCGGCCGAGCTGGCGCTGGCCTGTGACCTGCGCGTCATGGCCGCCGACGCCCTGATCGGCATGGTCGAGACCCGCGTGGGGCTGATCCCGGACGTCGGCGGCTGCTCGCGCCTGCCCGCCGTCATCGGCCTGGGGCGCGCCAAGGAGATGGTCATGGCCTCCAAGCTGATCGATGGCACCGAGGCCGAGCGCATCGGCCTGGTCAACCGCGTCGCGCCCGCCGACGAGCTCGACGCGGCGACCGACAAGCTCGTCGGCGAGCTGCTGGCCTGCGCGCCGCTGGCCGTCGGCCTGGCCAAGCGCGTCATGGACGCCGCCGCCAAGCCCGCCCTGGCCGAGACGCTGGAGCACGAGGTCGTCGCGCAGGAGCTGTGCGCGCGCAGCGCCGACTTCGCCGAGGGCACCGCCGCCTTCGCCGAGAAGCGCCAGCCGGAGTTCAGCGGGCGCTGAAAGCGACGCCATGCCGGTCAGGTTTCCGCAGACCCAGTCCGGCTCAGACCTTCCCTGTCACCCGCGCAAGAACCCGCCCACGCCTCAAGGAGCGCCTCCACGACCGCCCCACGTCCCGCCTCACAAATCGGGCGCTACTGCTGCTTCCGTGGGTCACGGTAAGCGGGTCACAACCGCCGCGAGCTGCGGAAGTCGGAAGTCGGGTCCAACCGCCGCCGATCAGCATCGAAACAAGACCCCACCACCCGCCACGGCCCGCCCAGCCCCAGCGTGTTGAGCGCCGCTTGGAACAACTCGACACCTCGCATCACGCGCTCCGCTCATCGACGACCCTGAGCGCGCGCGACCCTACCACGACGACGCCGCTACCCACACGAAACGGCGAGGGACCCTCAAAGGCTCCTCGCTACTTCGAGTGGGTGTTGGCGACATTGAGCTTGCCGGCGGTGAGATGGATCATCGCGATGTGCTGTAGCCCGAGGAAGTCGGGCCACCCCTATGTGTCCTCGCGCCCGCCACCCGCTCACCGATCAAGAGCGCTGCAAAGCTCGTAGACGCCAACAGCAGAATCGGTAGGTAGAACTCTGGCGTATTGAACAAGCCATGCCGCTGATGGCTATCGAGCTGAGAGAGCCTGATAACAATTTCGAGCCAGACAAGTCCTGCGGCAGGTAACCACGGCAGTAGCCAAACCCAGCGGCGTCGCACGAGTGCGCCCATGCCACAGGCAACAGCGACTGCCACCAAGTAGGCCAAGACCGGAGCGACCTCCACGGGCTGGCCAGGGGCACGGCCGGCGAGATAGTATGGATAAGCTGTCAAGGCCGAATAGCATGCGCCTACAAGCGCCCTGTACACATAGCGCTTCACAGTATCGCCGCCTTTACGGACTAAGCCCATAGCTAGAATAGGGGGCCCAGGTAATAGGCTGGCGCGCCAAGGGCGCGAACGCCAAGATAATAGGTCGTGGCGGTTTGGGAGCAGGACGGAAACCTAATGTATCCGGTACAGGTCTTTAGTAGATCCTGACCGAAGCCTACGTCACAGTAGGACCTTCCCCGCTGGGCTGCGTAGCATGAGTCGTGACCGTCACAGCTTCTATGAAAATTGAAGCCGCTCGGATAGTCGGGAACGCCGGTACATCCGTTCGTACCTTGGCCGTGAAGACCGCTTGGATCCACTGTGTTGACCGGATCGCTGTTGGCGTAGGGATAGCGATTAATGCGCTTGGGGTCGTCGTAGCCGGGAATCGGGTCTTGTTGGGTCCAGCGGGCGAGTTGGGGGTTGTAGTAACGTGCGCCGATCTTGTAGTGGCCGGTCTGGCTGTCGAGGTACTCGCCGGCGAAGCGGTAGGGCTGGATGAGCTCGCCGGTCGTGTCCTGGTTCTGGCCGAAGGGCTCGTAGCGGTAGCTGGCGGTGACGTCGGCGTCGGGGCCTGGGCCAGTGAGCGCGACGACGCTGCCGATGTTGTCGGTGAGGTAGTAGTGGCTTCCCTCCGGCGTGCGCACCGAGACCAGGCGGCCTTGGTTGTCGCGGGTGTAGTAGTCGGCCTCCCCGGCGGTGGCCTCGGAGGCCAGCCCGAAGGGGCTATTGGTGAACAGGGTGCTGTTCTTCTGGACGCGCTCGGTCTGGTCAGAGCCCGCGTAGGCGAAGGTCGCCTCGCGGTCGGTGCCCAGGACCTGGTCGACGAGGCTCTGGGGGCCCTGCATGCGTGTGGTCTGGCCTTGAGCGTTGTAGTCGGCCTCAAAGCCCGCGCTGCTGGCGGTGAGGTTGCCGGCGGGGTCGTAGTCGTAGGTCGTCGAGCCTTCCAGCAGGCTGGCGTCGCTGCGGGTGAGTTCGTTGTTGGTGTTGTAGGTGTAGTCGGTGCGCTGGTCGTCGTGGACCTGAAGGGTGCGGTTGGAGGCCTTGTCGTAGGCGTACTCGAAGCGCTCCAGCGTCTGGTCGGTGTTGGTGCTGGTGATCACGGCGTCGGTGAGGCGGCCTAGGACGTCTTCGGCGACCGCCTCCCCGACGCACTCTGACACCCAGCACTTCACACCAATTGAAGTCACTGTTATCTTTCACCCAACCGCCTTACACAGCAGCGCTGACACCCTCCTCAAGCGGACGTTTCCACGTTCCCGTGCCCCGGCCACGCCGGGGCACGGCCGTTACTGCAAGGTCAAGGCTGGTTACCCGCCGCCGGTAGGTAGGCGGTCACGGGGTGTCGTGGTCGCGCTAGGGATTCCTTTGTGTGAGTTGG
>JANDLV010000028.1 GCA_024330185.1 Candidatus Siliceabacter maunaloa | reverse complement strand
CGACGCGACGCCCTGGCCGCGGGGCGGCTGATCGAGGCCGAGCGCCGCACGCGCGCGCTCGGCCTCCTGCTCTCCACGGGCGCGCACGCCGTCCACCGCATCCTCGGCCAGCTGGCGCGTGCGGCGCTCGGCCTCGATCAGCCGCCCCGCGGCCAGGGCGTCGCGTCGCCATGCGGCCGCGGCGACCAGCGCGAGCACGCCCAGGACGCCCAGCAGCACGAGGCCGAGCTGCTGCACGGACGGCGCCCCCAGCCCGCCGGGCGTGCGCACCGCCAGCACCGCCACGACCAGCGCCATCGCCAGGCAGGCGATTACCAAGATGCTGAACGCCCAGCTGGCCAGGCGCGGCCTATCCCGGACCTCCATGGTGAGCAGTGGTACCCATTCGCGGGGGTCGTCAGCGGGAGCCGCGGCAGCACCGCTGCGGGTCTCAGCTCCAGGGGAGGGTGTACAGCCGCGTCGTGGACATGGCACGCATCGCCTCGCGCACGCCCTCCTTGACGCCCAGCCCTGAGTCGCCGACACCGCCAAAGGGCGTCAGCTCAGTGCGAAAGCCGGGCACCTCGCGCACGTTGACCGTGCCGGTTCGCAGCTCGCGCACGCAGCGGGCGATGGCGCGCCAGTCGTTCGTCACCAGGCCACACGAGAGCCCGAACCGCGTGCCGTTGGCCACTGCGATGGCGTCATCGAGGTCCCGCACCCTCACGATGGGCGCCACGGGGCCGAACGTCTCCTGCACGATGAGCCGGGCGTCCCGGGGGACATGGTCGACGACGGTCGGTGCCATCAGGGCGCCGTCGTGCGTTCCCCCGCACCGCACCCCCGCACCGCACCCGCGCGCCGGCTCCCGCCGCCTCCCCCACGCGGACGCAGAAGTCGGCGGCGGCCTGCTCGGTGATGACGGTCCCCATGTCGGTGCGCTGATCGGAGGGATCGCCCACCACGAGCTCCCCGGTGCGTTGCACGATGCGCTCGACCAGCTCGTCGGCGATCGCCTCGACGGCCAGGATCCGCTTGACGGCGGTGCACCGCTGACCGGAGTTCTGGAACGCGCCACGCACCGCGAGGGCCGCCGCCTCGTCGAGGTCGGCGTCGCCCAGGACGACGAGCGGGTCGTTGCCGCCGAGCTCCAGGACACCCCGGCGATAGCCCAGACGCCGCGCGATCCGCTTACCCACCTCCACGCCGCCGGTGAAGGTGACGACCTCCACCGCCTCGTGGCCCAGGGCCGCGTCGAGGAACGCCTCCGGGTCCGCGCTGAGCACCACCAGGGCGTCGGCGGGCCAGCCGGCGGCGTGGACGACGTCGGCCAGGCGGTGCGCTGCCAGCGGGGTGCGCTCGCGTACACGACGCTGGCCGGCGCGCTCGAGCGCGAGCTCGACTGTCCGGTGGAGCTGACCATCGTCGAGGACTACTCGGCCGAGGTCCTGGCCATGGAGAACGACGAGCTCGACATCGCCCAGTTCGGGCCGCTGGGCTTCGTGTTCGCCTCCCAGCGTGCCGACGCGCAGCCGGTGGCGTCCTTCGCCGATGCCGGCGGCGAGCTGACCACCTACAAGGCGGGCATCTGGGTCCCGGGGGACTCGCCGCTGCAGTCGATCCAGCAGCTCCGCGACAGGTCCCTGGCCCTGGCGGAGCCCGGGTCCACCTCCGGCGACGCCCTTCCCCGCCTCGCCCTGGCCAAGGCGGGCCTGGACCCCGAGCAGGACGTGAAGCTCGAGTACGCGGGCGGCCACCCCGAGGCGCTACTGGCGCTGACCAACGGCAAGGTCGACGCCGCCGAGATCAACACCCAGCAGCTCAAGACCTCCATGGAGGAGGGCGAGTTCGATCCCTCGCAGTTTCCGCCAGATCTGGGAGTCCGACGCCGTCCCCAACGACCCGATCACCGTCCGCGGCAACCTCGCCCCCGAGTTCAAGCAGCGTGTCCAGCAGGCGCTGACCAACCTGGATCCCCAGGCGGTCGAGGAGGTCGGCGGCTTCCTGGGCGTCGAGGAGCCCGGCCCGCTGGCTCCGGTCACCCGCGAGACCTACGCGCCGCTGTTCGACCTCGCGCAGACCCTCGGGCTCACCGAGGAGGACGTCTAGCCATGGGCGTCACGGTCAGGACCACGTCCGCGGCGCCGGCGGCCGGCGGGGGCAAGCAGGCCCCCGCCGGTGACGCCGGGCCGCAGCTCTCGATCCGCGGGCTCACGAAGGCCTTCGGGCAGCGCACGGTGCTGCGCGGCGTCGATCTCGAGGTGCGCCGCGGCGAGTGCGTGACGGTGCTCGGGGCCAACGGCTCGGGCAAGTCCACCGCGCTGCGCTGCGTGGTCGGCCTTGCGGAGCCCGACGAGGGCTACATCCGCATCGGCGGACGCATGGTGTCGGGGTTGCGCGGCGCGCAGCTCGCCGCGGCGCGGCGCGAAGCGGCGATGGTCTTCCAACAGATCCACCTCGTGCGCCGGCGCACGGCGCTGGACAACGTGTGCTGCGGCGCGCTGGGTCGCCTGCGGGGCGCCCGCTCGCTGACGCCCCTGGCCTTCCCGGGGGAGCTGCGCGACGAGGCGATGGGCTGCCTGGACCGTGTGGGCCTCGCCGACCGTGCGAGCGACCGCGTCGCCGATCTGTCGGGTGGCCAGCAGCAGCGCGTCGCCGTCGCGCGGGCGCTGTGCCAGCGTGCCTCGATCATCCTGGCCGACGAGCCGGTCGCGGCGCTGGACCCCACCGCGGCCGAGCAGGTCATGGAGCTGCTGCGCCGGCTGGCCCACGAGGAGCACCTGGCGGTGGCTGTCGTCCTCCACCAACCCGCCCTGGCGCGCCGCCACTCGGACCGCATCGTCGGCCTGCTCGGCGGGAGGGTGACGTTCAACCGTGCGCCAGCCGAGGTCGACGACGCCACGGTGGGCGCCCTGTACACGTACACCCACGAGGAGCCCCGGGTCGCCTGATGGCCATCACCGCCCCCGCACCACGGCCGCGCCCTGCGGCGCCCCCGCGCGTGACGCTGCGCTCCCGCCGCGCCCTCCCGGGCGCCCTGGCGCTCGCGGCGCTGGTCGCCGTCCACGTCGCCGCGTGGATCGCCACGGAGTTCTCGTTGCCCGCGCTGGCCGGCGGCTACGAGGGCATGGTCGGCTTCATGGCGGAGGCGATCCCTCCCGAGCTGAACTGGAGCGAGGTCGTCCTCCCGGGAATCCAGGCCTCGCTGGTGACGCTGGCCACTGCGATCATGGGCACGACGCTCTCGATCCCCTTTGCGCTGGGCCTCGCGGTGCTCGCCGCGCACAACGCCACACCGAAGGTCGCCGTGTATCAGGCGGCTCGCTCCACGCTCTCCTTCCTGCGCGCCGTGCCCGACATCGTCTTCGCGCTCATCTTCGTGACCGCCGTGGGCCTGGGACCCTTCCCCGGCGTGCTGGCCATCCTGTTCCACAACGTCGGCGTGATGGGGAAGCTCTGGGCTGAGTCCATCGAGGAGAGCGATCCCGGGCCGGTCGACGCCCTGCGCACGAGCGGGGCCCGCCGCTCGCAGCTCGTGGCCAACGCCGTCCTTCCCGCCGTGACCCCCCAATGGGTCGGCCTCGGGCTGTACCGCTTCGAGGTCAACGTGCGCTCCTCGTTGGTGCTCGGCCTGGTGGGCGCCGGAGGCATCGGCTTCCTGATCAACGGGTCGATCAAGCTCTTCCGCTTCGACGAGCTGTTCACCTACATCCTCATCGTGCTGTTGATGGTCATCGCCGTGGACCAGCTCTCGGCGGCGATCCGTAAGCGGATCACCTGAGCGCAGCGGAGCCCGACCCCGGGGCGGGCAGCACCCGCGGCCATCGGTAATGTCCCGCGCTCGGCATGAGCAGCGTTCGCGAGCCCATCGGGGTCATCGGCACCGGCTACGTCGGCTTGGTCACGGCGGCCGGCTTCGCGGAGTTGGGCGGCGACGTCTACTGCGTCGACATCGACGCAGGGAAGATCGAGGGCCTGCGCCGCGGCGAGATCCCCATCTACGAGCCCGGCCTGGCCGATATGGTGGCCCGCAACACGGAGCGGCTGCACTTCTCGACGACGCTGGACGAGGCGCTGGAGCACACGCGCCTGCTCTTCGTGGCCGTGGGCACCCCGCCCACGTACTCGGGCGACGCCGACCTGAGCGCCGTCCACGCGGTCGTGGACGCCATGCCGGCCTCTGACCGCCACGCGCTGGTCATGAAGTCCACCGTCCCGGTCGGCACCGGGCGGTCGATCCAGCGGATCTTCGCCGAGCAGGGCAAGACGGGCTTCCGCTACGTCTCCTGCCCCGAGTTCCTCAAGGAGGGCTCCGCGGTCAAGGACTTCCTCAAGCCCGACCGTGTCGTCGTCGGCGACGACGGCGACTGGGCCGGCGACGCCGTCGTGGACCTCTACGCAACCCTCGGCGCGCCCCTCGTGCGAACCGACGTCGCCTCTGCCGAGATGGTCAAGCTGGCCTCCAACGCCTTCCTGGCCACCAAGATCTCGTTCATCAACGAGATCGCCAACGTGTGCGAGGAGACCGGCGCCAACGTGATGGAGGTCGCACGCGGCATGGGCCTCGACGACCGCATCGGACCCAAGTTCCTCCAGCCGGGCATCGGCTTCGGCGGATCATGCTTTCCCAAGGACGTCTCCGCCCTCAAGCAGCTCGCCGGCAACTCCGGCTACCACTTCCAGCTCCTCAACGCGGTGATCGAGGTCAACGAGCTGCAGAAGCGGCGCGTCATCTCGAAGCTGCAGAAGCACCTGGGGTCGCTGGTGGGCAGGCGGGTCGCGCTGCTGGGCCTGGCCTTCAAGCCCGAGACCGACGACATGCGCGAGGCGTCGTCGCTGGTACTGGCCGCGCGGCTGCTGGCCGACGGCGCGGCAGTCAGCGCGTACGACCCCGTTGCCGAGGAGGAGGCGCGGACGCTGATGCCCGGCGTGCAGTTCGCCGACGGCGCGCTGGAGGCCGTCGCGGGCGCGGATGCCGTGGTGCTGGTCACCGAGTGGAAGGAGTTCGACGACCTGGACTGGCAGGCCGTGCGCGTGCGGATGACGGGCGACCTGGTCGTGGACGGGCGCAACGCGCTGGACGCCGCGGCGGTCCGGGGCGCGGGGCTGGCCTACGACGGCGTGGGCGTCCGATGAGGGGGCGCGTATGCAGGCGGTGATCCTGGTCGGCGGCGAGGGCACGCGGCTGCGCCCGTTGACCTCCACCGTGCCCAAGCCGGTGCTGCCGCTGGTCGACAGGCCGTTCATCGTCCACATGCTCGAGTGGCTCAAGCGCCACGGCGTGGAGGACGTCGTCATGTCCTGCGGCTTCCTGGCCACGAGCGTGCACAACGTGCTGGGCGACGGCAGCCAGCACGGGCTGCGCATCCGCTACGTCGAGGAGCCCGACCCGCGCGGCACCGCGGGCGCGCTCAAGTTCGCCGAGTCCTTCCTCGACGAGCGCTTCCTGATGCTCAACGGCGACGTCCTGACCGACCTCGACCTCACCGAGCAGGTCGCCCAGCACGAGCGCACCGGCGCCACAGGCACCCTCGCGCTGGTCCCCGTGGACGATCCCACCGCCTACGGCCTGGTGCGCCTCACCGAGGAGAACGCGGTGCGCGAGTTCGTCGAGAAGCCGCCGGCCGACCAGATCGACACGAACCTCATCTCCGCCGGCGCGTACGTCCTCGAACGCTCCGTCCTGGACCTCGTGCCCGCCGATCGCAACGTCTCCATCGAGCGCGAGGTCTGGCCCCGCCTGGTCGGCGCCGGGCTCTACGGCTGCCCGCACCGCGGCGCCTACTGGCTGGACATCGGCACGCCCCGGCGCTACCTCCAGGCCACCTTCGACATCATCGAGGGCAAGGTGCGGACCGCGGTGGCCGACCGCCTGGGCGACACCTACCTGGCGGTGGACGGCACGGCCACCATCCACGGCCGCGTGATCCCGCCCGCGGTGGTCGAGCGTGGCGTCGAGGTCGCCGCCGGCGCGCACGTCGGCTCGCTGGTCGTGCTGGGCGACGGGGTGCGCGTCGGTGCGCGCTGCGTGGTCGAGCGCAGCGTCGTCCTCCAGGGCGCCGAGATCGGCGCCGACTGCGTCCTGCGCGACTGCATCGTCGGGCCGGGCACCCAGGTGGGGGACCGCACCTCGGTGACCGACGGCGCGGTCCTCGGGGAGGGCGTGACGATCGGCGCCGACAACGTGATCGCCAACGGCGCGAAGGTGTTCCCCCACGTCGACCTGCCCGACGGCGCTCTCAGCTTCTAGGGACGAGCCACCGTGCCCGACGCCACCGAACTGCTCCTGAACCGTGCCGCCATCGCCGCGGTCGACCCGACCGACCAGCTCACCGACGTGCTCGCGCTACCGGAGCACCTGCGCGACGCGCTGTGGAAGGTCGAATCCGCTGGGCTGCGCAGGGCCGACACGCCTGGCGGCCTCGTGGTGGCCGGCATGGGCGGCTCTGCGATCGGCGGCGCGCTGGCCCGCGCCGCTCTGGGCGACCACGCCTCGCGGCCGATCCTCTTCGCGCGCGCCTACGGCCTGCCGGCCTGGACGACGCCCGACACGACGGTCCTGTGCGCCTCCTACTCGGGCGACACCGAGGAGACGCTGGCCTGCTATGAGGCGGCCGGCGCGCTGGGCGCGCGGCGCATAGTTGTCACCTCGGGCGGCCGGTTGAGCGAGCTGGCACGCGAAGACGGGGTTCCGGTCGTCCCGGTGGCCGGTGGCTTCGAGCCGCGCGCCGCCGTGGCCTACATGACGGTCTCTGCCCTGGAGATCGCTGCGCTTTGCGGCGCCGGCCCGCGCATGGGGTCGGAGATCGACGTGGCCGCCGAGCACCTCGAGCAGCTCGTGGAGGAGTGGGGCCCGGAGGGCGACGAGGACGGCGAGGCCAAGCGCCTGGCCCGGGCGCTGCTGGGCACGGTGCCGGTGATCGCGGGCGCCTCCGGGCTGACCGCGCCGGTCGCCTACCGGTGGAAGACCCAGATCAACGAGAACGCGAAGATCCCGGCCTTCTCCCACGAGCTGCCCGAGCTGGACCACAACGAGCTCGTGGGCTGGACGGGGGCCGCAGAGCTGGGACGCTTCGCCGCGGTGTTCCTCGACGACGCCGACGTGCACCCGCGGGTGAAGGCGCGCATCGAGCTCACCCGCGACCTCGTCGCTCCCTCGGCGGCGGGGGGGACGTGGGTCGCGCAGTCACGCGGGCACACGACGATCGAGCGGATCCTCTCCCTGGTGCTCCTTGGCGATCTCGTCTCGCTCTACCTGGCCGTGCTGCGCGGCGTCGACCCCGGGCCGGTCGAGCTCATCGACGCGCTCAAGGGCCGCCTGGCCGGCCTGGGCTGACGCGCCAGGACCCTCAAACCTTGACACGATCGTGGTAAGGTTGGCGATCGTGGACGCCCTGACCATCCACGAGGCTGCGGAGACGACCGGCTGGTCGGCCCGCATGTTGCGCTACATCGAGCGCATCGGCCTCGTCGAGCCGCCCCGCTCCGGCGCGGGCTACCGGCTCTACGGCCCGCCCCAGCTCCAGCGGCTGCGCACACTGCGCGAACTGCTGGCGCGCCACGAGGTGGGCCTGGGAGAGATGGGCTTCGCGCTACGCATGCGCCGCGACGAGGACCTCAGCGGCGAGGTGGAGGCGTGGATCGAGGCCGAGCCCCAGCGTCCCGAGCATGTCCCCGCAGCCGACTGGCTGCACTGGGAGCAGACCAAGCACGAACGGCTGCTCGCAGTGGCCGGCCGCGGAACCCCCGACCTGATGGAGACCCGATGACGACGACGACCGCCCTGCAGACGACCGACTACAAGGTCGCCGATCTCTCGCTGGCCGCCTACGGGCGCAACGAGATCCGCCTGGCCCAGCACGAGATGCCCGGCCTTATGCAGACCCGGGAGGAGTTCGCCGCCAGCCAGCCGCTCAAGGGCGCGCGCATCACCGGCTCGCTGCACATGACGATCCAGACCGCGGTGCTGATCGAGACTCTCACCGCGCTGGGCGCGGAGGTCCGCTGGGCGTCGTGCAACATCTTCTCCACCCAGGACCACGCCGCGGCAGCCGTCGCCGTGGGCCCGGAGGGGACACCGGAGCAGCCCTCGGGGGTGCCGGTCTTCGCCTGGAAGGGCGAGACGCTGGCGGAGTACTGGTGGTGCACCGAGCAGGCCCTTACGTGGGCGGACGGTGGGCCCAACATGATCCTCGACGACGGCGGCGACGCCACCATGCTCCTCCACAAGGGCGTGGAGTACGAGAAGGCCGGCGCCGTGCCGTCGCCCGACAGCACCGACAACGAGGAGATGCAGGTCGTCCTGAGCGTGCTCACCCGCGTGCTGGGCGAGGATCCCCAGCGCTGGACCCGCGTATCGGCCGACGTCATGGGCGTGACCGAGGAGACCACCACCGGGGTCAACCGGCTCTACCAGATGCAGCAGACCGGCGAGCTGCTGTTCCCGGCCATCAACGTCAACGACTCGGTCACCAAGTCGAAGTTCGACAACCTCTACGGCTGCCGCCACTCGCTGGTGGACGGCATCTTCCGCGCCACCGACGTGATGCTGGCCGGCAAGGTCGCCGTGGTCTGCGGCTACGGCGACGTGGGCAAGGGCTCGGCCGCCTCGCTGCGCGCCCAGGCCGCCCGTGTCGTGGTCACCGAGGTCGACCCGATCTGCGCGCTGCAGGCGGCGATGGAGGGCTACGACGTCAAGACGCTCGAGGACGTGATCGAGACCGCCGACGTCTTCATCACCACGACCGGCAACAAGGACATCATCACCGCCGACCACATGGCGCGGATGAAGCACCAGGCGATCGTGGGCAACATCGGCCACTTCGACAACGAGATCGACATCGTCGGCCTGACCCGCACCGCGGGCATCGAGCGTGTCAACATCAAGCCCCAGGTCGACGAGTGGCAGTTCCCCGACGGCCACTCGATCATCATGCTCTCCGAGGGGCGCCTGCTGAACCTGGGCAACGCGACGGGTCACCCGTCCTTCGTGATGTCCAACTCGTTCACCAACCAGACGATCGCCCAGATCGAGCTGTTCACCAAGAACGACGAGTACGAGAAGCGCGTCTACGTGCTGCCCAAGCACCTCGATGAGAAGGTCGCGCGCCTGCACCTCGACGCGCTCGGGGTCAGGCTGACCGAGCTCAGCGCCGAGCAGGCGGCCTACATCGGCGTTCCCGTCGAGGGGCCGTACAAGGCGGATCACTACCGGTACTAGGCACGCGAGGGCCCCTCTCGTCGATAGGAGCCCTCGCGACCTAGTACGACCGCGCTCATGGTCCCCTCTTCCACCCGCGCGGTCTCCGCGGGCCGCGCTGCCATCGCCTGGGCCGACGCGCAGATGCCCGTACTCGCCTCGATCCGCTCGCGGTTCGCACGCGAGCAGCCGCTGCGGGGGCTGCGGGTGGCGGCGTGCCTGCACGTCACCGCCGAGACGGCGGGGGTGGTGCGCGCGCTGGCGCAGGGCGGGGCGCAGGTCGCGCTGTGCGCGGCCAACCCGCTGGCCACGCGCGACGAGGTCGCCGCCGCGCTGCGCCGCGACCACGCGGTCGCCGTGCGGGGGGCACGCGGGGACGATGCGGGGGCCTACGGCGACCACATCGACGCCGTCGCCGCCTCGCGACCGCACCTCGTCCTCGACGACGGCGCGGAGCTCATCGGGGCGCTGCACCTCGCTCGCGAGACCGGGGGCGTCCTGGGGGCCACCGAGGAGACGACCACCGGGCTCGTGCGCCTGCGCGCCCTGGAGGCCCAGGGCGGCCTGGCCTGTCCGGTGGTGGCGGTCAACGAGGCGCGCGCCGAACGGTCCTTCAACGACCGCTACGGCACCGGCCAGTCGACGGTGGACGGCATCCTGCGGGCGACCAACCTCCTGCTGGCGGGGCAGACCGTCGTCGTCCTGGGCTACGGCTGGACGGGGCGCGGGATCGCCCAGCGTGCCCGCGGCCTGGGCGCTTCGGTCGTCGTCTGCGAGGTCGACCCCGTGCCCGCCCTGGAGGCCCGCATGGAGGGCTACGAGGTGATGCCCGCCCTGGAGGCCGCCGCGCGCGGCGACGTGTTCATCACGGTGACGGGCGGCCGCGGCGCGCTGCGCGGTGAGCACCTGGAGCGGATGAAGGACGGCGCCGTGCTGGCCAACGCCGGCCACTTCGACGTCGAGATCGACCTGCCCGCCCTGCGCGACCTGGCCGCCGGTCCGCCGCGCGAGGTGCGCCCGCTGGTCGAGCAGTACGAGATCGCATGTGACCCGCCGCGGCGCCTCAACCTTCTGGCCCGGGGCCGCGTGGTCAACCTCGCCGCCGCCGAGGGCCATCCCGCTGCGGTCATGGACGTCTCCTTCGCCCTCCAGGCCCTCGTCGCCGAGCATCTCGCGCGCACGGGCGGCGACCTGGAGCCCGCCATCCACGCGGTCCCCAGCGCCATCGACCACGAGGTCGCCCGCCTCAAGCTCGCCTCCCTCGACGTCCGCATCGACACCCTGGACGACGACCAGCGCGCGTACCTGCGCACGTTCCGGTAAGTATCCGCCGTCGTGGACGCCCTGGAGAAGATGCGCGCCGAAGGGCTCGACGAGGTCGCCGTGGCGGCCTTCGCCCAGCAGCTCGAGCGCCTGGAGGCCGGGGAGCAGGGACTGCTGCGCGAGGCCGACATCGCGCCGGTGGACGAGGTGCCTGCGCTGGACGACCTGAGCGGGGACGAGGGGCAAGTCGGCGAGGCGCTGGAGCGCACGGTCGTCATCAAGCTCAACGGCGGCCTGGGGACGAGCATGGGCATGAGCGGGCCCAAGTCGCTGCTGGAGCTCAAGGACGGGCTGACCTTCCTGGACGTCAGCGTCCGCCAGGTGCAGGGACTGCGCGAGCGCACGGGCGCGCGGCTGCCGCTGGTGCTGATGAACAGCTTCGCCACCCGCGCGCCTTCGCTGGAGGCGCTGGACCGCCACGGCGACGTCTCCGGCGACCTGCCGCCCGACTTCCTGCAGGGGCGGGTGCCCAAGCTGCGCGCCGACGACCTGAGCCCCGTGGACTGGGCCGACGAGCCGTCGCTGGAGTGGGCGCCGCCCGGCCACGGCGACCTCTACGGCTCGCTGCTGGGCTCGGGGATGCTCGACACGCTTGCCCGCAACGACTACGCCTACGCGTGCGTCTCCAACGTCGACAACCTGGGCGCGGTCGTAGATCCGCGGATCCTCGCCTGGTTCGCCCGCGAGGAGATCCCGTTCCTCATGGAGGTCGCCCGGCGCACCGGGGCCGACCGCAAGGGCGGTCATCTGGCGCAGCGCTCCGACGGCGGACTCGTGCTGCGCGAGGTCGCCCAGACGACCGATGAGGACCTGGACGCCTTCCAGGACATCGAGCGTCACCGCTTCTTCAACACCAACACGCTGTGGATCGACCTGCGCGCGCTGCGCACCGTGCTGGACGAGCACGATGGCGTCCTGGGCCTCCCGATGATCGTCAACCGCAAGACGGTCGACCCCGCCGACAAGGGCTCCACGCCGGTCATCCAGATCGAGTCGGCCATGGGGGCGGCCATCGACGTCTTCGAAGGCGCCCGTGCCGTGTGCGTGCCCCGAACCCGCCTCGCCCCGGTCAAGACGACCAACGATCTGCTCGTGCTGCGCTCCGACGCCTACGACCTCGACGGGCAGGGCGTCGTGCTCCCGGCTCGCCCCGCCGGCGACCCGGTGGTCGACCTCGACCCCGACCACTTCAAGCTGTTGGCCGACTTCGAGGCGCGCTTCCCCGCCGGCCCGCCGTCGCTGCGCGACTGCGACCGCCTCACCGTGGCCGGCGACGTCACCTTCGGCGCCGGCGTCGCCGTGCGCGGCACGGTGCGCGTCGAGGGGCCGACGCACGTCGAGGCCGGCACCGTGCTCACCGCCTGAGCGCGTGGCCCGGGTTCAACCGACCGCGTCGTAGCGCTCGCGGCGCTGCTCCTCGCGCTCGCTCTCCTCCAGCGCGCGCACGAGCAGGTAGACCAGCGCGACGCCCATGACCACGGACTGCTCGAGGGCCATGATGAGGCCCCCGACGGCTTGGTCGGTGGCGGCGCTCAGCCCCCACCACTCGGGCTGGTCGATGTAGACCTGGTACACGGCCTCGGGGGCGAAGGTGAGCGCCACGCCCAGCAGCCCGACGAGCACTTTGGTGGCCGCCATGTAGGCCACGGGGCCCATGCCGCCCAGGCGATGGCGGCCGCGGATGGGGGAGAGCAGATGCCACCAGTACAGGAGGCCGGCGGTGGCGAAGCTTGTGTGCTCGAGGACGTGGAGGAAGGGGTTGCGCACCGCCGCGTCGTAGAGCGCAGGGACGTGCCACGCCCACATGACGGCGACGTAGAGCACGATGGCGAAGGCGGGGTGGGCCAACGGGCCGGCCGCGCGCTCGAGGCGCTGGACGCGGCGGGTGACCGGGCGCAGGATCACCTTGGTCAGGCCGAGCAGCACGAGGATGATGCCGAGGTCCAGCAGCAGGACGTGCTGGACCATGTGCATGAGGAACAGGTGCTCGCCCAGCGTGTCGACGGGCGACACGAGCGCGAGCACGCCGACCAGGACGCCGCTCGTGAACGAGACCAGCCGCCAGGGGCTCGCCCCCACCGTTCGCCAGCGCCGGGCGTAGACGCCCAGCGCGACCGCGCCGAGCAGGAGCACGACGGGATCCAAGGACCAGGATGCCGGCGGGCTCACCGTTCGATTCTCGCACTGTCGCGAAGGGCCAGCGCCGGCGGTCGCCCGGCATGCTTTCGTCGCAGACTCGTGACCTTCCGCGTGTCCTGCGCAACACGCTGCGCGCGACGCTTTACACGTGCTCGCCCGCCTCGTCGCGCTCGCCGTCCCGCCGGTATGCCTCGCATGCCGCGCCTCGCCCACGTCGGCAGACGAGCTGCTGTGCGTCCCGTGCCGTCGCGCGCTGCCGTGGCTGACCGGGCCGTGCTGTCCGCGCTGCGCCCTGCCGGCGCCCTGCGCTCCCTGCCCGGCGCGACTAGCGGCCTTCGTCGCTGCGTGGTCGCCAGTCGCCTACGGAGGGCCTGCGCGCGACCTGGTCATCGCGCTCAAGGCGCGCGGGGCGCTGCCGGCCGCGGGTCTCATGGGCGCCCAGCTCGCCGCGGGAGCGCCCGAGGATCTGCTGGCCGGCGCGACCCTCGTCCCGGTCCCCGCCCACCCGGCGCGCCGCCGCGCCCGGGGCCACGACCAGGCCCGGTTCCTCGCCCGGGCGCTGTCGGCGCGCACCGGCCTGCCCGTAGCGCGCTGCCTGCGCCGCCGTGGGGGGGCGGCCGCCCCGAGGCAGGTGGGCGCCGGGCGCGGCGAGCGCCTGGAGGCTGGCCGCCACGCGCTGAGCGTTCGTGGTCGTGCTCCCCCTGTCGTGGCCCTCGTCGACGACGTCCACACCACGGGTGCGACCCTCGACGCGTGCGCTCGCGTGCTGCGTGAGGGCGGTGCGGTCCGCGTAGTCGCCCTGGCCTACGCTCGCACGCTGCGGGGATGAGGCCTGTCCGGACCCTGAGTTGCGAGCGGGCGGTTGACATCCTCTTCACGCCGCGGCACTCTTGGTGTGCTTTACACCGACACGGTCGCCCCCGAGTCGGGGCGGGAAGGAGCTGCGGATGCGCATCGAGGTCAAGGGTCGCAACGTCCCCGTCCCCGAGGAGTTGCACGAGCAGGTCGTGCGTCGCTTCCGCAAGGTGGGTCGCCAGGTGTCGGACCTGGCCGAGCTCGAGGTGGAGCTGCGCGAGGAGCGCAACCCGTCCATCGATCGTCCCATGGTGGCCGATGCGACCCTTCACCTCAAGGGCGTGACGCTGCGCGCGAGCGACGCCTCGCACGACCTGCGCCACGCCATCCACCTCTGCGAGGAGGAGCTCAGCCGCCAGGTCAAGCGCCATCGCGAGAAGCGCCGCGGCCGGCGCGCCTCGCGCGCCCGGGCCGAGGCCGGCCGCGCGGGCGAGCAGCCGGCGCTGTAGCGGTACCCGAGCCGAACGCGGGGCCAGCCCCTGGTCCGCGGGTGCCGAGGGCCGTCACGTGGCTGCTCCGAGGCGGTTCCCGCGCGTTGTACCCTGGGCGCATGTCCATCCTGGACCGCGCGCTACGCCTCGGAGAGGCCAAGCAGTTCAAGCAGTTCGAGAAGCGGGTCGCCCGCGTCGGGGCCTTCGAGGAGGATCTCGAGAATGAGGCCGACGAGGACCTGCGCGAACGCTTCGAGGAGCTCGTCGCGGAGGTTCGCGACGATCCGGACCCCGACGCCCAGTCCCGAGTCCTGGACCAGGTCCTCCCCGAGGTCTTCGCGCTCGTGCGCGAGGCCTCCAAGCGCACGATGGGCATGCGCCACTTCGACGTTCAGCTCATCGGCGGAATGGTCCTCGACTCCGGCGCCATCGCCGAGATGAAGACCGGCGAGGGCAAGACGCTGACCGCGACCCTGGCCGTGGTGCTCAACGCCATGACAGGCCGCGGCGTCCACCTCGTGACGGTCAACGACTACCTGGCCCGCCGTGACGCCGAGTGGATGAGCCCGATCTACGCGTTCCTGGGGCTCACGATCGGCGTGCTGCAGAACGGGCAGCCCATCGAGGACAAGCGTGCCGCCTACCAGGCGGACGTCACCTACGGCACCAACTCGGAGTTCGGCTTCGACTACCTGCGCGACAACATGGCCTCCTCGCTGGAGCAGAAGGTCCAGCGCGGCCACCCCTACGGGATCGTCGACGAGGTCGACAACATCCTCATCGACGAGGCTCGCACCCCGCTGATCATCTCCGGCCGGCCCGAGCAGGCCGCCAACCTGTACGCGACGTTCGCCCGCCTGGCCAAGCGCCTGACGCCCGGCAAGCGGCCCGAGGGACTCGATCCCCGCGCCAAGAAGGACTTCGTCGCCGACTACGACTACGAGTTCGACGAGAAGCACAAGACCATCTCGGTCACCGAGGACGGCGTCGAGAAGGCCGAGCGCTTCCTCAAGATCGACCACCTCTACCTGGCCGAGAACGGCCACATGGTCAATCACCTCCAGCAGGCGCTCAAGGCCGAGTCGCTGTACAAGCGCGACGTCGACTACGCGGTGGTCGATGACCAGGTGAAGATCATCGACGAGTTCACCGGGCGCATCCTCGACGGCCGGCGCTGGTCGGAGGGTCTCCACCAGGCGGTGGAGGCCAAGGAGGGCGTGCAGGTCCAGGACGAGAACCAGACCCAGGCGACGATCACGCTGCAGAACTACTTCCGCCTCTACGACAAGCTCGCGGGGATGACCGGCACCGCCCTCACCGAGGCGACGGAGTTCATGAAGATCTACGAGCTCTCGGTGGTCGAGATTCCGACGAACATGGAGATGGTCCGCGCCGACAACAACGATCTGGTCTACAAGACCAAGGTCGGCAAGTGGAACGCCGTGGTCAACGCGATCGCCGAGCGCCACGAGGCGGGCCAGCCGGTGCTGGTGGGGACGATCTCCGTCGAGGTCTCCGAGCTGCTGGGCCGCCAGCTCGCCGAGCGGGGCGTCAAGCACACCGTCCTCAACGCCAAGCCGGAGTTCGCGGAGCGCGAGGGTGAGATCATCGCCGAGGCCGGCCAGGTCGGCGCGGTCACGATCGCCACCAACATGGCCGGCCGCGGCGTGGACATCAAGCTGGGCGGCAACGCCGAGCACCTCGCCGCGCTCGAGGTCGTCAAGCTGGGCCTGCAGCCGGGCGATCCCGATTACGAGGAACGCCTGGCCGACGTCCTCCCCGCCGTCCAGGCCCGGATCGAGGGGGCCCGCGAGCAGGTCGTCGGGGCCGGCGGGCTGTTTATCGTGGGCACCGAGCGCCACGAGTCACGGCGCATCGACAACCAGTTGCGCGGCCGCTCCGGCCGTCAGGGGGACCCGGGCGAGTCGCGCTTCTTCCTCAGTGCCGAGGACGATCTCGTGCGCCTGTTCGCCGGCGACCGCATCTACCGCATACTCGACAAGATGGGCGCCGAGGACGCCGAGGGCAACGAGGAGCCCATCGAGGCCAGCATCCTCTCCAAGCAGATCGAGAAGGCCCAGAAGAAGGTCGAGGAGCAGAACTTCCTCATCCGCAAGCGCGTGCTCGAGTACGACGACGTCATGAACGAGCAGCGGCGGATCGTCTACGCCTACCGCGACCAGGTGCTCGAGGGCAAGGACATGAGCGACTCGGCCACCGAGGAGATCGGCAACGTGATCCGGCGCATCGTCGGCGAGCACACGCCGGGCGACTTCATAGAGGAATGGGACCTCGACGCGATGCTCGTGGCGCTCAACGACATCTTCCCCACCGGCCTGGAGCCGGGGAACCTGACCGCCGACCAGCTCGACCGCAGCGAGCTGACCGGGCGCCTTGTCGAGCAGGCCATGGAGCGCTACGAAGCCCGCGAGGATGATCTGGGCGAGGAGCTCATGCGCGCCCTGGAGCGCTACCTGCTGCTGCCGATCATCGACCGGCGCTGGCGCGAGCACCTCTACGACATGGACTACCTGCGCGAGGGCATCCACCTGCGCGGCTTCGCGCAGATCCAGCCCATCGTCGCGTACAAGAACGAGGCCTTCACGCTGTTCACCGACCTGATGAACACGATCTGGTCGGACTTCGCGCGGATGATCTTCCACGTCCAGGTCGAGGTGCAGGGGCGCAACGGCGAGGAGGAGGCGCGCGAGCGCTACGCGGCGCCGGGCGCTGGCACGGCCATCGGCCGCGTGTCCTACTCCGGGGGCGGCCCGCAGCAGCCCAGCGCGCTGGCCACGGCCGCCGCGGGTGGCGCGCCCGCCACGGCGGCCGCGCCCTCAGCGGGTGACGGCCCGCCACCCGCTGAGGGCAACGGCGACGCGACGCTCAACCGCGCCCAGCGCCGCGCGATGGAGAAGCGCGAGCGCCGCCAGAAGAGGCGCTCCTAGACGACGGGCGCCTGAGGGCCGCCGGTGTGTGACGCGGCGGTAGCATCAGGTGGCGATGCGGAAGTGGCCACGATGACGGCGCAGCGGGGGTCCGACGAGGAGCTCGGGGTGGCGCGCGGCCAGGGCGACCGCCATGTCCTCGGCGCCTTGCCGGGCTTTGTGCGCCTGACCGCCAGCGCAGGGTGGCGGACCGCCGAATGGACCGCGGGATCCTCCCTGCGTGCGAGCCGACGCCTGCTGGGCGCCGCGGCGCGGGGGGAGTCGGCAGCCGACCTGCTCTCCGACATGGGCGACTCGCTGCGCGAGCAGGCCCGCATCGTGCTGGGAGTGGTGGACATCGAGCAGCGCGTGCGTGGCCCCCTGGCCGACCCGGGCGGGGCAGGCAGTGCCAACGGCGCCGGCCGGCGCGCCACTGAGGTGCTCCCCAGCCTCAGCGACCGCGGCGCGGAGCTGCTGAACCGCTCGGCCGACGTCACCTACGAGGTCTCAGAGCACCCGGCACACGAGCGTCTCCTGTCCGAGATGGCCCCCGACGAGGCGCGGGTGCTGCGCCTGCTGGCCACCCAGGGCCCCCAGCCCGCGGTCGACGTGCGCACCCGGCGGCCCTTCGACGTCGGCTCGCAGATGATGGCTCCAGGCCTGTCGATGATCGCCCAGGAGGCCGGGTGCCGCTATCCCGATCGCCTGCCCGCCTACCTCAACAACCTCTTCCGCCTGGGCACGGTCTGGTTCTCGCGCGAGCCGCTGCCCGACCATCGCGCTTACCAGCTCCTGGAGGCCCAGCCCGACGTGGTCGACGCCGTCCGCCGCGCGGGGCGTGCCAAGACGGTGCGTCGCAGCATCCTGCTCACGCCCTTCGGGCTGGACTTCTGCGAGACCTGCCTTCCGCTCGAGATGCCCATCGACACTGCGGAGTTCCCCGTAGTGGGCGACGGTGCGGCCGAGCACGAGCCGCCCGCCGAGCAGCGCTGAGGCAGGCCTGAGGCGCCTTCGCCGCCGCGGCGGGCTCAGCGCGTGCGCGCGCCGGGCAGGCGGTCGACGATGCGCCCGAGGCGCTCGATCGCCCCCTGCAGCGGTTCCGCCGCCGTGGCCAGCGTCTGCGCCGACTGGCCCATCTGCGCCAGCGAGGGCAGGGAACGGGCCACCTCGCCACCACGGTCGGCGACCTCCCGGCCCACCTCGCGCAGCTCGCGGGCCATGTCGAGCATCTCCTCGCCGCGCGCGTCGAGGTGCTGCGCGGAGTCCAGGACGCCGCGGCCGCGCTCGTCGATCTCCGCTCCCAGGGCCAGGATGCTCTCCCCGCGGGCGTCGAAGCGCTCCCCGAGGTCGATGATCGCTTCGCTGCGGGCGTCGATGCGCTCCCCGAGGTCGATGATCGCCTCGGAGCGGACCTCGAGGCGCTCGCCCAGCGCCAGGAACTGCTCGCCGAGGGCCAGGATCGCGTCGGCCCGGGCGCCCAGGCGCGCCTCCATCCCGATGAGGGCCGGCGCCACGATGGCCAGGCGATGGAGGTCGTCCAGCGCGCGCAGCACCAGCTTCGGGGGCAGCGCGAGCGGACCGAGCACGCGATGAGGATAGGGCCCACCCGCCCACGCGCGTCCCCGGGGGACCCGAGCAGGCGCTGGGCTCAGCCGGGCTCGTCCTGGAGCTCGAGTCCCTCGAAGAACTCCTCGAAGGCCACGCCGAGGCTGCGGTGAGCCGCGTTGGGTCGGCGGTCTCGTGATCCCACAGGTCCCCTCCGTCTCGCCGTCGCTCCCCAACGAGAGGCAGACCAGGTTGCCGAAAGGATCTGGCGTGGCCCCCTGGGCCCGCCCACCCGACTCGCCCCTGATCGAGGCCTACCCGAGTTGGTCGCGGATCGCCGCGTCGATCCCCGCGGGGGTGATGCCGGGTGTCAGCGGCACGACCACCTCGTAGCCCTGGTCCCAGAAGATGAGCTCCTGGTCGGTCGACACGATCTCGCGAAGCCAAGCCGCCGGCTCGGCGCATGCGGGCACGTCACCGTTCAGACCGACCGCCTGGCCGTCCTTGTGCAGCGTGCCCCAGACCCCTTGGCCGTTCCCCAGCGGGACGGTGAAATCGAGCGCTCCGACCGCCACATCCGCATCGTCGAGCCGCTCCACGCTGGCCTCAGGCCACCGCTCGTGCAGATGCTCGACGAACTCGTCGGGATCCAGTCGCCAATCCGTCTCGCTCGACGGGGACACCAGCCAATCGCTCACGGCGCTTCTCCTTCTCGTACCACCACGCGTCCAGGAATCTCGTGCTTGCGAAGCATCTCCTCGAACTGTGGCACAGCACGCCGATCGTTGGTGATGACCTCGAGCCCACGGACCGGGTTGCTGCCGTCCTCGATGACCTGGCGATAGCGCGCCATCTCCGAGTCCATGTCCGCCAGCGCCTTCTGACGGATGAAATCCGGTGCCCCGGAGCCGGGCACGTACGGGCTCCTGTCAGGCGATCCGACATGCTTGACCTCGAGCGCGGAGCCGTCCGTCTCACGGAAGCCGTCAGCGTTGATCCTCACGTCGCCTCCACGCATCTCGAAGTTGTCCGGGCCGGCCTGCTCGACCTCGTAGCGGTCGGCTGGCGTCCGTACCGGCGTTTGTCTCGACGGAAGGCCGGCGCGCCACTCACGTGCAGCCTGCTGCTGGGCGGGAGACAGCGGCGTGAACGGTGCACCCTCGGGCGTGTCGGGGGTGCGGCGGTCGGGGGCGCGCGGGTTGTCAGGTACGGCGTTGTCCAGCTTGCTCAGCTTGGGCAGCCCCTTACCGCCGACCACGGTGCCGACCGCGGTCACGGTCCCCCGTCCGAGCGCCTCGTCCAGGCCACCCTGCTCGTAGGACTCCGCGATCGGGTCCCAGAAGCTGCTGGCCACCGACTGGACGGACTCCACGGGATGGGTGACCACGTATTCCGCGGTGTCAACGGTCTCGCCCCACTGCTCGGCGGTCCCCGACGGATCGAACACGTTGACATGGCGCCCCACCCCTACCGCCGTGTCCTTCAACTCTCCACCGACGTCCTTGACGCCCTCCCAGGCCCCCGTGAAGAAATTGCCTCCATCACCATCGTCGCTCCCGCCGGCACCATCCCCACCCTCCTGGGAGCCCTCCGGGGGGGCGGACCCCGACTCGGGGCCCTCCCCCTCCGGGAGGTGCCCTCCTCCGGGCCTTCGCCCTGTGCGACTCCCGGCGCGGCGATCGTCGCCTTGATCTTGTCGGCCACCAACTGACCCACACCCGGAGCAGCCGCCACCAACACCCCGACGATCGCAGCCACCGCCACGATCACAGCCAGGTACTCCACCGACGTCTGGCCGTGCTGTCGCCTCCAAGACCTCATCCCCAACGATCCCACCACCCAAGCACTCCCACCATCGTCCCCCAGACCCATCTTCGCCCCTGGGCCCGACCACCCGACTCGATAGGCCCCCGCCAGACAGCGATGGCGGATACCCTGGGCGCGATGCGCCCGGCTCCCCTGCAACCCCGCGTCGTCGTCTACCTCGTCGTCGACCTCTTACTGCCCTTCCTCAACCCAGCCCGCCGCCGAGCCATGCACGACATCATCGCCGACACCCTCGTGGTCCGCGCCGATTAGTCGAGTGGCTACCGCGCCGCCCGCGAGGCCGGCGCAGGCTCTCCGCTCACATGCCCCAGCCGTCCCCAGACCCCGGCCAGCGTCTCGCGGCGCTGCGCGCACGCCTCGACCAGCTCGAGGCGGGCCTTGACCCCGAGGCCCTGGGCCGCCGCGTCGGTGAGCTCGAGCAGGCGATGGGCGAGCCGGGCTTCTGGGACGACCAGGAGCGCGCCGCCCGGGTCAGCGCCGAGCACGCACGCGCCTCGCGCCGCCGCGGCTCCTTCGCGGCGCTGCTGGCCGATGCCGCCGACCTGCAGGGGCTCGTCGAGCTGGCCGAGGACGACCCGGAGGTGGCCGGCGAGGTGGAGGAGCAGTTCGCCTCGGTCGAGCACCGCGTGGCGAGCCTGGAGGAGGAGCGTCTGTTCACGGGTCCCTACGACGCCGGCGACGCGCTGGTCACCGTCAACGCCGGAGCGGGGGGGACCGACGCCCAGGACTGGGCCGAGATGGTGCTGCGCATGCTCATGCGCTGGGCTGACGGGCGGCGCGGCTTCTCCGTGGAGTTGCTCGAGGCCAGCCCGGGGGAGGAGGCGGGCATCAAGTCGGCCACCTTCCGCGCGGCCGGCGACCACGCCTACGGGTTGTTCGCCGCGCAGCGCGGGGTACACCGGTTGGTGCGCCTCAGCCCGTTCGACTCGGCCAAACGCCGTCAGACCTCGTTCGCCGGCGTGGAGGTGGCCCCCGTCATCGCGGACGCGGCTGCGGTGGAGATCGACACCGACGACCTGCAGGTCGACACCTACCGCGCCTCGGGGGCGGGCGGCCAGCACGTCAACAAGACCGACTCCGCCGTGCGCATCACCCACCGGCCGACGGGCATCGTCGTGCAGTGCCAGAACGAGCGCTCCCAGACCCAGAACCGCGAGATCGCGATGGGCATGCTGCGCTCCCGGCTGGTCGAGCTGCGCGAGCGCGAGCGCCAGGAGGAGATCGCCCGCGAGAAGGGGGAGGCCCAGGACGTGAACTTCGGCTCCCAGGTCCTCAACTACGTCCTGCACCCCTACACGATGGTCAAGGACCTGCGCACCGCGCACGAGGTGGGCGACGTCAACCGCGTGCTCGACGGTGACCTGGACGGGTTCGTGCGGGCCTACCTGCTGCACGCGGCCGAACGGGGCTGAGGCGTCGCGCGCGTGCGATCGGCCTATCGGGCGCGGGGAGCGGACCCGCCCCTCGGCGATCTCCGCGCCCACCACGCGGTTGCCTTCGAGGGCTACTTCTGGCGCGTCACTGATCCCGGCGAGGGCGGCGTGGTCATCGCCCTGCTGGGCGTGTGTCGCGATGCGAACGGCCGCTCGTGGGCGACGGCGGCGCTGGCCGGCCACCCGGGCGGCGTGGTACGCCGGGCGACGCTCGACAGCGCCGCCGGCGACCCGGCCCGGCTGGCCGTCTGCGGGGCGACCGCCGACGGTGGCGCGTGGGTGCGCGCCGACGCGCGGCAGGTGACCTTCGCCCTGGGCGACGACGCGCACCTGGCCCTGGAGGTCGAGCGTCCGGTGCGCTGGCCGCGGCGGGCGCTGGGCGGCATCGGGCCGGCGCAGCTCGTGCCGGGGCTGAGCCAGTACTGGCACCCGTGGCTCCTCGACGGTGTGGCGCGGGGCAGCGCCCGCCTGGGGGAGCGCACGTGGAACCTCGACGGCGCACGCGTCTACGCCGAGAAGAACTGGGGCGGCGGGGGCTTCCCGGCGGCATGGTGGTGGGGGCAGGCCCACGGCTTCGCTCGTGAGGACGCGACCGTCGCCTTCGCCGGCGGCCGCGCCGGTCTGGGCCCCCTGCGCCTGACCGCCACGTCGGTGGTCGTGCGCGCCGGGCGCGAGGTCGTGCGCCTCACCCGTCCGCCGGGGCTGCTGCGCGTCGACGTCGGCCCCGGCCGCTGGCGCATCGCGGGGCGCACGGGGCGCCACACCCTCGAGCTCGAGGGCGCCGCGGCGCCGGCCGATGCCCAGCGCCTCCCCGTGCCCCTGCCCGCCCAGCGCCGCGAGCTGCCCGAGGGCTCGGCCCAGCACCTGGCCGGGGAGCTGGGCGTCCTCCTGCGCCGCGGGCGGCGCACGATCCTCGACGACACCTCCAGCCTGGCCGGCCTCGAGCTGGGCCGGGGAGGGTGACTCAGCCCGCTTCGGCTCGCCGGGTGGCCGCGGCCAGCGGCTCGGCGCCGATGAGGCGCTCGAAGCGGCCGATGACGGCCCACAGGGCGCGCAGCCGTGCGGCGGCGCGCACGTCGCAGCCCTCGACCCGCGCCTCGCTGACCAGCTCGTTGCGGCCGTCGTCACCCTCGTCGACCCAGTGGCCGAAGAGCACCCGCACGGTCCCGCGCTCGTCCCAGGAGCACCAGTCCTGCGCGCCGTTCAGCCGCGGGTAGTCGCGCTGCAGGGTCCAGATGTGCCCGGCCAGCCCGGACAGCGACCAGCGCTCGCCCTCGTCCAGGACGACGAACGGGTACTCGCGCAGCAGGTCGCGGAAGGGGCGGTCGCCCGGCGTGCCGGGGATGCGCCAGCGCACGAGGCGCCCCAGCGTGCGCGTCTGGTCCAGGCGCACGGTGGCAGCCGCGGCCCACAGCGCGTCGGGCTCGGCGCGCGCCGAGCGACGGTGGTGGGTGCGCACCTGCGCGCCGGGCAGCCAGCGGTCGAGTTCCTCAGGGCTCATGGGGTGGGGAGAGTGTGTAGCTGTCGCGACCCGGGGGCCCGCCTCAGGCGGCGTTACCTTTCGCCTTCGGCACCCCTAGGGTCTTCCCTCAATGCGCCTCATCCAGCACAAGCGGGAGGCCTACTGGTTCTACCGCTTTCTCTCCCTGGGCTATGACCGCTGGATCAACCCGTTGTTCTGGACGCCGGCCATGCGAACGGTCGCGCTGACGCCCGCGCGCCTGGACGACAGGGCTCTCAGGGTCGTGGACGTGGGCGCGGGAACGGGGTTCACGACCGAGGGGATCGTCGAGCACGTCGACGCCGCCAACGTGACGATGCTCGACCAGAGCCCCCACCAGTTGGCGCGCTCCCACCGTCGCCCCGGGCTCGCCGCGTGCCGGCGCGTGGAGGGCGACGCCGAGGACCTGCCCTTCCCCGACGCGAGCTTCGACCGTTACGTCTCGGCGGGCAGCATCGAGTACTGGCCCGACCCGGCGCGCGCGATCGCCGAGGCCCATCGCGTGCTACGCCCCGGCGGGATCGCGCTCGTCGCCGGCCCGCTGCGCCCGCGCCACCGCGTCGGCCGCCTGCTGGCCGACACGTGGATGCTCTTCCCCGAGGACGAGCAATACCGCGCCTGGTTCGCCGCCGCCGGCTTCGTGGAGGTCTCGGCCGCCTACGCGGCGCCCGAGTGGCACCGCGGCGGTCCGGCCTCCTACGGGATCGCGATCGCCGGGATGCGCGAGCAAGCGGTGTTCGGGCGAGCGAACGGGGCGGGGGCCACGGGCGCCACGGGGGCGGGGGCCACGGGCGCCGGCGAGCGCGGCGCGACGCCCGTCGCGGAGCATTTCGACGCGCCCTTCACCGGGCGCGAGAAGCTGCGCTTCGCGGGGCGCTTCGTGGCCGGCTCGGCCGCGGGCGCGGCCTTCGTGCCCATCGCCGCCGCCCTCACCGCGCGCGAGCGCCTGGCCCGCCGGCGCAGGCGCTGAGACGCGTGGCGCGCGCGCCCGCGTCCTCGCCCGCCCTCGCACTCACCCGCGGCGCCGGGATCCTGTGGCGCTTCGCGCGGCCGCACACGGTCATCGGCACCACGGTCAGCGTCGTCGCATTGTTCGCCATCGCGGCCGTGGCCCTACCCGAGCCCCCCGGCCCGGCCACCGCGGCGCTCCACCTCTCGTTCACCCTGCTGGCCGGCCTGGCCGTCAACGTGTTCATCGTCGGGCTCAACCAGCTCACCGACGTGGAGATCGACCGCGTCAACAAGCCGTTCCTGCCCATCGCGGCCGGCGACCTCTCGCCCCGCGGCGCGACGTGGATCGTGGCCGTGGCCGGGGCGCTCCCGGTCGTCCTCGCCTTCACGCAGGGTCCGCTCGAACTGGGCTTCGTGGCCGCCGGCCTGCTAGTCGGAGCGGTCTACTCGCTGCCCCCGCTGCGCCTCAAGCGCTTTGCCACCGCCGCCTCGCTGTGCATCTCGGGGGTGCGCGCCATCGTGGTCAACCTGGGCGTCTACCTGCACTTCGCCCTGGCCTTCTCCGGCGCCGCGTCGGTCGCGCCGGCGGTCTGGGCGTTGATCGTCGTCGTCGTCCCCTTCGCCTTCGCCATCGCGATCCTCAAAGACGTGCCCGACATCGAGGGCGACCGCCGCTACGCCATCGCCACGTTCAGCGTGCGCCTGGGGGCGGAGCGGGTGACCCGGATCGGCATGGTCGCGCTGACCCTCGCCTACGGGGGCATGGCCGTCGCGGGACCGTTCCTGCTGCCCGGCCTCAGCGCCGTGGTCCTCGTCGGCGGCCACCTGGGCGCCCTGGTCGTGCTGTGGCGCTGGCACGCGACCCTCGCGCAGCGCGACTTCCCCGCGTTCTACATGGGCGTGTGGAAGCTCTTCTTCGCCGAGTACGCCATCGTCGCCGCGGCCGCGCTGGCCGGGGCGTGAGCTCGGGTCGATCGCGATTCTTGCCCGGGCGGTGCGCGGTGCGGCGGCCGACCGGTTGGTCTGCCGGGCCGTGGCGGCGGGCTCGGCGAACTGCAGCAGTGAGGAAGGCAGTGAGCGGGGCCACCCGGCCCACCTCGGCCCTTTCCGGACGCTCGAAGAGACGGTTGGTCGATTACCCGCTCTCAGCGGGGGTGATCGACCAATCGTCTACGCGGCACCCCGAGAAGACCCGGGCGCCCGGGCTCAGACCGGTGGTGTGTCCTCAATGCTGCCGTTCGCCTGACCCGCGGCCGTCGCGAGCATCGATTGATCCGCTTGAGGCCATACCCTGACGTCTATGCTCGACGAGGTGGTCGCCCGCGCGCTGGCCGAGGATCTGGGCGACGGTGACGTCACCGCCCGGGCCACCGTTCCGCCCGGCGCCCGCGCCCGGGCGACCGTCACCCAGAAGGCCCCCGGGGTGCTCTACGGCCTGGACGCCGCCGAGGCGACCTTCCGCTCGCTGGATCCCGACGCACAGGTCGAGCGCCTCGCGCGCGAGCGCCTCTGGCGTGAGGACGGGGAGGTGCTGCGGATCACCGGCGATGCCGCCGCGCTGCTGGGCGCCGAGCGCACCGCGCTCAACCTCCTGGCCCGCCTCAGCGGGGTGGCCACCCTGACCGCCCGCTGCGTCCACGCCATCGAGGGCACGGGTGCGCGCATCCTGGACACCCGCAAGACCACCCCCGGCCTGCGCGCCCTGGAGAAGGCCGCGGTGGCCGCCGGCGGCGGGGTCAACCACCGCTTCGGCCTGTTCGACATGGTGCTCATCAAGGAGAACCACGCCACCATGGCCGGCGGCGTCGAACCGGCCGTGCGCGCCGGCCGCGAGCGCTTCCCAGACTTGCCCCTGGAGGTCGAGTGCCGCACCCTGGAGGAGGTCCGCGAGGCCCTGGGGGCCGGCGCCCCCCGCCTGCTGCTGGACAACATGGTCCCGGGCATGCTGCGCGCCGTGGCCCGCGAGGTGGCCGGGCGCGCCGAGCTCGAGGCCAGCGGCGGGGTGACCCTCGAAACGCTGAGGGCCCACGCGGACACGGGGGTAGACTTCGTGTCGGTGGGGGCCCTGACCCACTCGGCCCCCGCCCTGGACCTGTCCCTGATCCTGGAGCCGCTCCCATGACGCTGCTCGAGCTGACCGACATTCCACAGCTGCAGGCCGAGGTCCGCACGCTGGCCCGCGAGCGCGACGCGGTGATCCTGGCCCACAACTACCAGGTGCCCGAGGTCCAGGACGTGGCCGACTACGTCGGCGACTCGCTGGGCCTCTCCCAGCGGGCCGCGGAGGCCGGCGAGTCCACCATCGTCTTCTGCGGCGTGCACTTCATGGCCGAGACGGCCTCGATCCTCTGCCCCGACAAGACGGTCCTCATCCCCGATCCCGACGCGGGCTGCTCCTTGGCCGACGCCATCACCCCCGAGGAGCTGGCGGCCTGGCAGGCCAGGCATCCGGGCGCGGTGACCGTGATGTACGTCAACACGACAGCGGAGATCAAGGCCCTGACCGACTACTGCGTGACCTCCTCCAACGCTGTGGCGGTGGTGGAGCACATCCTCGAGACCCACGGCGCCGACACCGAGATCCTCTTCGGACCCGACATGTTCCTGGGCCGCTACGTGGAGAAGACCACCGGCGTCCCCATGCACGTCTGGGACGGGGAGTGCCACGTCCACGCCGGCATCCGCCCGTCGGACATCGAGGCCACCCGCGCGCAGCACCCCGGCGCCGACTTCCTCATCCACCCCGAGTGCGGGTGCTCCACCTCGGTCATGGAGTACGTGGCCTCGGGCGACATCGAGGCCCGTGGCGTGCACATGCTCTCGACGGGCGGGATGCTGGGCTACGCCAGGGAGGCGCAGGCCTGGCAGCGGCCCACGGCCATCGTGGCCACCGAGACCGGGATGCTCCACCCCCTGCGCATGGCCGCCCCCGACGTCGACTTCGTTGCCGCCAACGAGGCCGCCTCTTGTCGCTACATGAAGATGATCACCCTCCCGGGCCTGCGCGACGCCCTGCGCGACGGGGTGCACGAGGTCAGGGTGCCGCAGGAGACCGCCCGGCGCGCCCGCGTGCCGATCGAGCGCATGGTGTCTCTCCAGTGACGTCGCCGGAGGTCCGAACTTGAGAGGACCGGAGGCGAAAGCCGGTCTCCCGCAGGTCCGAACTTGAGAGGACCGGAGGCGAGATACGTTCACGTCCTCTCCGCCATCAGGTCGACCCCCTCCCGCACCGTCTCGCGCACGATCCGCTGGCGCTCGACCCGCCGCGCGAGCTCGGCCGCCGTGTAGCAGTGCACGTCGACCGGATCGCCCATCTCCGCGGTGTCCCACACCCGGCCGGCCTGGTAGACGCGCTCGAGCCAGGGCACGCCGTCGAAGCCCTCGGAGACGAAAATCACCACGTACTCCGGCCCGCGCTCGCGCTGCGGGCCCGCTCCGCGCGCGTCGGCCACGCGGGCGCCGCCCACCACGGCGCGGTCCAGCGGCCAGCGATCCTCGATCCTGCGCAGGTAGCGGCCCAACTCCGCGAGGTTGAGTGCCTCGGGCTGCTCCAGGGTCACGGGCCGATGCTCGCGCGCCACCGGCCCGCAGTCAATACGCAACGCAGAATGCCAACAAGATCCGACCTTGAGCTCAAGGTGCGTTTCCTGGACGTCGATACGAGTCCTATGAGAACACCGAGCCATGGATGGCGATTGGCAATGAGGCCGTGGGGCCGCCGCGCGGCCGAGGCGCAGGACCTGCGCACCCTCCTGGGCGCGGTCCAGAGCGTCGGGCGCTCCGAGGACCCCCGTGCCGCGATCTGCGCGACGGCGCAGGAGCTGGCGGGTGCCGAGGTGGCGGTTCTCTGGGAGCCCGACGGCGAGCTCGAGCTCCGGGCGCGCGCTTGGACGGGGCTGGACTACATGCCGATCCTCGCGCCCGCCCCGGCCACCTCAGGCGTGCGCAGGGCCCGCGACAGCGGACAGCGCGTCTTCGTCCCCGACACCGAAGGCGTCGCCGGGCTCGACCGTCCCGCGGTCCTGCGGGCCGGCTGCCGCTCGCTGGCCTTCGAGCCCGCCCTGCTCGACGACCGCTGCGTGGCCGTGCTCGCGGTCGGCTGGCGCCGGCCCGTGCGCCGCCTGTCCGAGCACGCGAGCACGCTCCTGGCCGTCCTGGCCGCCGAGACGGCGCTGACCCTCGACCGGGAGGCGATGCTGCGCCGGCTGCAGGCCCTGGCGCGCACCGACGAGCTGACCGGCCTGGCCAACCGTCGGGCGCTGGGCGAGACGCTGCGCCGCGAGACGCATCGTTCCCGCCGCGCCGGTGTGCCCCTGTGTGTCGCCGTCCTGGACCTCGACGGCTTCAAGGGCTACAACGACCGCCACGGTCACCCCGCCGGCGACCACCTGCTCGCAGCCACGGCGGCGGCGTGGCAGAGCCGCCTGCGGGAAGGCGACACGCTGGCGCGCACGGGCGGCGACGAGTTCGCGCTGTTGCTGCCCGACTCCCGGCTGTGCACCGCTCGGGGCGTCCTGGACCGCCTGCGGGCCGTGACACCGCCCGGCGTGACGTGCTCGGCGGGCGTGGCCCGACTGGACGGGGCCGAGACGCCCGGCGTCGCGCTCAACCGCGCGGACACGGCGCTCTACGCGGCCAAGGGCGCGGGTGGCGACCAGGTGCGCGTGGCCTACGCGAACTCGCCGATCTCGTGCGGGCCCACGCAGGCGACGGCGAGCTCGTCGTCCACCGCGCGGGCCACCTGCGCCACGTCCTCGTAGGTCACGGCGTCCATCGCCGCGATCGCCCGGTCGGGGTCGATGGGCTCCCCGTAGACGATCGACTGGGCGGCGGCGTAGCGCGCTACCGCGTTGGTGTTCTCGAAGGCCAGCACGCGCCGGCCGGCGGCGTAGGCGCGGGCGCGCTCGACCTCGTCGGCGGTCGGTCCGTCCGTGCGCAGCTCGCTCACGATCTCCCGCATGCGGGCGTAGGCCTCGATGCACTTGCCCGACTCCAGGCCGGCGCCGAGCATCAGCACGGGCACGTCGGCGAAGGCGTGGTCGACGGCCCACACCGAGTAGGCCAGGCCACGCTGCTCGCGGATCTCGTCGAACAGGCGCGAGCCCATCGAGCCGCCCAGCAGCGTGGCGTAGATGCTCAGCGCCGCCCGGGAGGCCTGGTCGCGGGCCTCCATGCCGGGCCGGTAGAGCATGCGCAGGTGTGACTGGTTGGAGTCGCGCTGCTCGACAAGCGGACGAGGCTGCAGCGCCGGCGCCTCCTCGTAGGGCTCGGGCACGGGCAGCGACGGGAGGCGCTCGAACAGCTCGCCCACCGCCCCGTCGGCGGGTACGTGCTCCAGGCTGCCCACCACGAAGGCGCCGGCGCGCGGGCCGGCCCAGCGGCGCTCGCGGAAGGCCACCATGGCCTCGCGGGAGAACGTGCGCACGTGCTCCTCGGGTCCCAGCACGCTGCGCCCGAGCGGGTGGTCGCCGAAGGCAGCGACGTCGATCAACTCGCTGGCCACCGCCGAGGGCTGGTCCTTGTAGCGCTGGATCTCCTGGATGACCACTCCGCGCTCGTGGTCAAGCTCGTCGGCGTCGATGCGCGGACGGCCCACGAAGTCGGTGAGCAGGTCGATGGCCTCCATGGCCATCTCGGCGCGGCAGGTGATGTGGAAGGCCACGAGGTCGTGCGAGGTGAAGGCGTTCAGCACGCCGCCCAGACGCTCCGCGGTCTCGTTGACGTCACGGTAGTGGGGAAACTTCTCGCCGCCCTTGAACACGAGGTGCTCGAGGAAGTGGGCCATGCCGTTCTCCTCGGGGCGCTCGGTGCGCGCGCCCGCGTCGAAGGCGACCATCGCGGTCACCGCCCGCGTGCCCTCGATCGAGACGCGGTGCAGGGGCAGGCCGTTGGCGAGGGTGGAGGAGTCGATGCGGGGCATGCACGGGACGGTAGTGGTCGGCCCCGGGAATACGTGCTGTCGCCGGGGGTCGCCGGCGCCGGCTGGGGCCGCCCGGCGATCGGGAGTGTGCCTCCGGCACATGACCGGTCGCCGGGTGGTGCCAGGCGGTGATCGGCGACCCCCGGAACGGTGCGTATTCCCGGCGGGCGGCCACTAGCCCGTGCAACACCCGTTGCGCCGCTTCGGCCCGCGCGCCGGCGCACCTAGTCTGCTCGCTCGATGGCCGCTGCCCCGAAGAACCCACGCACCCGTCCCCCCGCCGCGCGGCACGCCGCGCCGCAGGTCCCCGCGCACCTGCCCTCCGCTCGCCGGCGGGCGCAGGGCCAGCCAGTCGAAGCGCCTGCGCGCTCGGCGGCCACCGAGCCCGATGCGCGCAACGTGATCGAGTTCCGCGGGGTGTCGATGCACTACACCGACGGCGGGATCGGCCTGGCCGACGCGACGTTCAACGTGCGCGGCGGCGAGTTCCTCTTCCTGGTCGGCGCGACGGGCTCGGGCAAGTCGACGGTCATACGCCTGCTGACCAAGGCCCTGGAGCCCACCGAGGGCCACATCCGCGTGGCGGGCCGTGCCCTGCGCGAGATGTCGCGCTCCAAGGTGCCCTACTACCGGCGCAACCTGGGCGTGGTCTTCCAGGACTACAAGCTGCTTCCCAACCGCACCGTGTACGACAACGTGGCCTACGCGCTGTCGGCCACGGGCGCCACCCGCAAGGACATCCGGGCCAAGGTGCCCGACATCCTGCGCCTGACCGGGCTGTCGACCAAGCTGCACTCCTACCCCGACCAGCTCTCGGGTGGCGAGCAGCAGCGCGTGAGCGTCGCCCGCGCGTTCGTCAACCACCCGCCGCTGCTGCTGGCCGACGAGCCCACGGGCAACCTCGACCCCCACACCTCGATCGGGATCATGCAGCTGCTGTACCGCATCAACCGCACGGGCACGACCGTGGTGGTGGCCACGCACGACAACGACATGGTCGACCGCATGCGCCGCCGGGTCATCGAGCTGCGCGGCGGGCGCATCCTGCGCGACGACCCGACGGGCATGTACGCGGTCAAGGAGCAGTCCACCGACGAGTTCGGCGACATGCTCGAGCGCGCCTTCACGGACGACGAGTAGACAGCACCGTGCGCCTCGGGTTCTTCTTCCGCGAGGCCTGGCGCTCGCTCAAGCGCAACGCGGTCCCCAGCTTCGCGGCCGTGGCCTCGGTGCTGGTCACGATGCTCGTCCTCGGGGTCTTCATCCCGGTCGTCCAGGCCACGACCGGCGCGGCCAACGAGGTCCGCGGTCGCGTGCTGCTCGACGTCTACCTCAACAACGACGCCGACGAGCAGGACGCCCAGCGCGTCGCCGCGCTGCTGCGCGAGAACACGTACGTGGGCAGCATCGACTTCCTGCCCAAGGAGGAGGCCTACGCGCAGCAGAGCCAGCGCAACCCCGAAGCCTACGAGCTGCTGGGCTCCAACCCCCTGCCCGACACCTTCCGAGTGACCCCGACCACGCCCGACCAGATCGAGGAGCTGCGCACCGCCCTGTCGCCGGCCACGCCGGGGGGCGGGAGCACGGTTGTCGACCCGGCCATCGACGAGGTGCGCGACCGCGAGGAGGACACGGCCAAGATCCTGTCGGCCACCAACGTGGTCAAGATCACCATGGCAGTCCTCGCGGCGCTGCTGATCGCCGCCTCGGTGCTGCTGATCTCCAACACCATCCGCCTGTCGCTGTTCGCGCGAAAGCGGGAGGTCGAGGTGATGAAGCTCGTCGGCGCGACGGACTGGTTCATCCGCTGGCCGTTCATCATCGAGGGCGTCGTCGTCGGCTTCCTGGGGGGCGTGCTGGCCATCGCGCTGCTCGGCGTGGGCAAGGTGGCCTTCCTCGACCCGCTGGCCGCGCAGTTCTCCCTGATCGCCGCCCCGCAGACGATGAACTTCGCGCTCCTGATCGCCGTGCTGCTGGGCGCCAGCATCGCGGTGTCGGCCCTGGGCTCCGGCCTCTCCCTGCGGCGCTTTCTGCGCGTCTAGGCTCGAGGCACGAGAGCACGCGCGGGCGCGCCGGTAGCCTGCGGCCGGATCATGCCCCGCCAGGTCACCGCAGCGATCGCCGTCCTCTGCCTGCTCGTGCCCGTGGCGCTGGGCGGCATCTGGCTGGGCGGCAACCCCGAGTGGCTGCCCGACCCGATCAGCACCGCGGTGCTGGGCGACGACGCCACCCGGACCGTCGACGACGCCGTGGACACGGTGCGCGAGGCCTACGTCGAGGAGCTGTCGGACGACGAGCTCGCCGATCGGGCGATCAGCGGCCTGATCACCTCCCTGGAGGATCCCTTCTCGGCCTACTTCGACCCGCAGGAGTACCAGAGCTTCCTGCAGACCAGCCAGGGCGAGTTCCAGGGCGTGGGCATCAGCGTCACGCGCGTGGAGCGGGGCCTGCGCGTGGTGCGCGTCTTCGAGGAGGCGCCTGCGCGCGACGCCGGGCTGCGGCCCGGGGACGTGGTCGTGCGCGCGGCCGACCGGGACCTGGGCGGCCTGCCCGAGGGGGCGGGTGCGGCGCTCATCCAGGGCGACGCGGGCACCACCGTCCCGCTGACGTGGGTCCGCGACGGCGAGGAGATCAGCCGCGAGGTCGAGCGCGCGAGCATCCGCGTGCCCGTGGTCGAGTCCTCGCTGGAGCGGGTTGACGGCGAGCCGCTGGGCGTCGTCTCGCTGGCCACGTTCTCCTCGGGCGCGCACGCCCAGCTATACGAGGACATGCGCGAGCTGCTCGAGCAGGGGGCCGAGGGCTTCGTGCTCGACCTGCGCAACAACGGCGGCGGGCTGGTCAGCGAGGCCCAGCTCGTGGCCAGCGCCTTCATCGCCGAGGGGCCGATCGTCACCACCCGCGGGCGCTCGGTGCCCACCCAGACCCTGTCGGCGACGGGGGACCCCATCGCCGCCGACCTGCCCGTGGTGGTCCTGGTCAACGAGAACAGCGCCTCCGCCTCGGAGATCGTCACCGGCGCGCTGGAGGACCGTCGTGACGCCACCGTGGTGGGCCAGGAGACCTTCGGCAAGGGCGTCTTCCAGCGGGTGATCGAGCTGCCCAACGGCGGCGCGCTCGATCTGACCGCCGGGGTCTACCTGACGCCCGACGGCCGGCGCATCGGCGGCGCGGGCAACGGCGAGGACGAGGACGGGCTGACCGGCATCGTCCCCGACGTCGAGGCGTCCGACGACCCGGACACCGATCCCGACGAGGCGCTGGACGAGGCGCTGGAGACCCTGGCCGGCGAGCTGTGAAGGGGGCACGGCCCGCGCCGCCGGACGCCATCGTGGGGGTGGTGGCCAAGCGCGGGCGGTTCATGGTGGCCGAGCCCTTCTTCGAGCAGGGCGGCGCCAAGCTCGCGCTGGGCCGCGACGCGCGGGTCCGCGTGGACGACCTGGTGTTGGTACAGGGTGGTCGCCCGGGCCCCAAGAGGGGCGGCGGGGCGCGGGTTCTGCGCCACCTGGGCCGCCCCGATGTTGCCGCGGACGTGATCGAGGCGCTCATGCTCGATCGCGGCCTGCGCCGCGGCTTTGACCCCGCCGTAGAGCACGAGGCGCGCGCCGCGCGCGACCGTGGCGAAGCCGTCGGCGACCAGGCCGGTGGGCGGCGCGACCTGACCGCACTGCCCACCTTCACCATCGATCCGGCCACGGCCAGGGACTTCGACGACGCGCTGTCGGCGCAGCGCCTGGGGGAGGGTCACGCCCGCGTGTGGGTGCACATCGCCGACGTCAGCGCGTTCGTCGTGCCCGGCTCGCAGGTCGACGGTGAGGCCCTGCGCCGCGCCACGAGCGTGTACGTGCCCGGCAAGGTCGAGCCCATGCTTCCCGAGGCGCTCAGCAACGATGCATGCTCGCTGGTGCCCGGGCAGGAGCGCCTGGCGGTCACCGTGGAGATGGAGGTGCGGGGGGAGGAGGTGGTGCGCACCACCTTCCACCGCTCACGCATCCGCTCCGACCGGCGGCTGACCTACGAGAAGGTCGACGCGATCTTCGCCGGCCGCGCCCGCGCCGAGGAGCCCTGGGGCGAGCCGCTGGCCGTCGCGCGGGATGTGGCCGGCGCGCTGGAGGCCCGGCGCGCGCGCACGCGCGCGCTGGAGCTGTCGAGCAGCGAGCCTGAGTTCACCTTCGACGCCGCCGGGCACGTGGCGAGTTCCGCCCAACGGGCGCAGACCGAGTCCCACCGCCTGGTCGAGCACCTGATGATCGTCGCCAACGAGCAGGTGGCCACGCTGCTGGCCGAGCGTGGGGTGCCCGCGCTGCACCGCGTGCACGAGCAGCCCGACCCAACGGCCGCGGAGCGGCTGGTCGACCAGCTCGACTCGCTCGGGCTGCCCACGCCGCCTCTGCCCGAGGCCATGTCGCCCAGCCAGGCCGCCGACGTGGTGGCCGACGCCTCGCGACTGGTCGAGCGCGAGGTGCGCCGCCACGAGGGCCGCGGCCGTGCGGGCCTGACGACACTCGTGCTGCGTGCGCTCAAGCAGGCCCACTACGCGCCCCAGTCGCTGGGCCACGCCGGCCTGGGCCTGACGCGCTACTGCCACTTCACCTCACCGATCCGCCGCTACCCCGACCTGGTCTGCCACCGCGCGCTGCTCAGCGCGGTGGGCGGCGGCGAGGCGCCCCCCGACCGCGGCGCCATGCCCGAGACGGGGGCGTGGACCTCGGCCCGCGAGCGCGACGCCATGGCGCTGGAGCGCGCGGCCGACCGGGTCGCGCGGTCCTTCCTGCTCGAACGGGAGCTCTTCGGTCTGACGTCGCCGGAGGTCGCCGGTTCCGGCGGCCGGGGTCTGACGTCGCCGGAGGTCGCCGGTTCCGGCGACCGGGGTCTGACGTCGCCGGAGGTCGCCGGTTCCGGCGACCGGAGGGCGAGACACGGTTTCGACCGCGAGTTCGACGGCGAGATCATCGGCCTCATCTCCGCCGGCGCCTTCGTGTCCTTCGGCGACGGCCACGAGGGCCTGCTGCCCGTGCGCCGCCTGCGCGGCGACTGGTGGGAGCTCAACGAGCAGGGCACGATCCTCCACGGCACCCGCTCCGAGCGCACGATCCGCCTGGGCGACCGCGTGCGGGTCATGGTCGAGCGCGTCGAGGCGCCGAGGGGGCGGGTGGATCTGCTGCCGGTAGAGGTGTAGCCAGGGGCCTCACGGCGCGCGACGAAGGTTCAGTAGTCGAGCGGGTCGCGCCAGCGCAGTCCGGCGAACCGGGCGAAGCCGCGGTCGGCGGTGATCCATTCGCTGCCCGACTCGATCGCCAGGGCGGCGAGGTAGGCGTCGGGGACGAGGTTCCCCCTCACGCCCCCTCCCTCGCAGAGCGCGGTGAAGATCTCCCAGTGCCGCGGGCCCGCTTGGATCGTCACCGCGTTGGGACGGTCGCGGAGGGCCATCGCGAAACGGAGGGCATCCTTCGTGGTGGTGGGGCGCTTGAACGTGCGCGGATGGGTGACGACCCGCAGGAAGCCGCTGAGGACGAGTTCGCTGACGCCGAAGGCCTCGGGTCCGTCGATGGTCTGCTGCAGCCAGTCGCGCACTCGCTCCTGCCGCTCGTCGGCTGGGCGACTGGCGTAGACGAGCACGTTGACGTCGATCAGGAGCAACCGTCGTCCAGGAGGTCCCGTAGCGTGGCGTTGTCGGCGAGGTCGACGCCCGCCTGGAGCTCGCCATCGCCCAGACGGGGCAACTCGGAGCGCTCGCCCTGCGGTGTCGGCTCGCGTGTCAGCGACTCGCGCAGGGCATCTTCGATCACGCGTGTGAGGGTGACGCCGCGCTGCGCCGCTCGTAGCTTCGCGGTCGCGAGGAGATGGTCGTCCAGGCGCACGGTGGTTCGCATGCTCAGGGAGCATACGAGCAAGACATATTGATGTCACATAAGCTCATCGGCGCGATGGCCAAGAAGGGACAGAAGCGCAAGGCCCATCCGGACGATATCGCGACCAACCGCCAGGCGAGCTTCCGCTACGAGCTGAGCGACCGCCTGGAGTGCGGCGTCGCGCTGCAGGGCACCGAGGTCAAGTCGATGCGCACGAACGGGGTCCAGCTCAAGGACGGTTACGTGACCATCCACGACGGAGAGCTGTGGCTGCACAACGTCCACATCCCGCCCTACCAGCCGGCCAGCCGCGCCAACCACGAGCCCGAGCGCGACCGCAAGCTTCTGGCCAACCGGCGTGAGATCGATCGCCTGGTCGGGCGGGTGAAGGAGCGCGGGTACACGCTGGTGCCCACGCGTGTGTACTGGCGCGGGCCCAACGCGAAGGTCGAGATCGCCCTGGGCCGAGGCCGCGACCGCTTCGACAAGCGCGAGGCGATCAAGGGCCGCGAGCAGAAGCGCGAGATGGACCGCGCGGTGCGCGAGGCGTACCGCTAGCGACGCGACGGGCCTCGTCCCCGAGCGCTCGGGTGCCACCGCGGCTGCGGAGGCCCTGCTCCGGTTTTCGCGAGGCGCGGCCGGCCATGGACGAGCTGGCGCAGGCCTGTGGGATCGATCCGGTCGAGCTGCGCGTCCGCAACGACCCGGCCGTCGATCCCGAGTCGGGGATGCCGTGGTCCAGCCGCGACCTCGTCGGGTGCCTGCGCGAGGGCGCGCGTCGCTTCGGCTGGGAGGGGCGCGACCCCGCGCCGGGGGTGCGCCGCGAGGGCTTCTGGCTGGTGGGCAACGGCGTGGCCAGCGCCGTCGACCCGGTGTACCGGATGCCCGGCTCCAACCACGACTTCGCCGAGTACCACATCGCCACGTGCGCGGACATCGGCGACCTGGAGGCCCGACAAGCTGCTGCGCTGACGCTTCGTTAGAGGCCGGTGGTCGGCTTGGCCCTCGGGCGGCGCTGCGTTGTGAGGAAACGTGCTGCGATCACGCCGCCGATGGCGCCGAAGAGGTGGGCCTGCCACGAGATGCCGTCCTCTGGGATCAGGCCGCCCAGCAGCACGGTGCCGAACACCAAGACGATGACGGCGCCCAGCGCCAGGTGCACGAGGTTGCGGCTGAAGATCCCGCGGGCGATCAGGTAGGTAGCGTAGCCGAAGACCAGGCCGCTGGCGCCGATGTGGACCGTGCCCGCGGGCGCGATGAGCCAGGTGCCCAGGCCGCTGACCAGGGCGACGATCACCGTCGCCCCGACCACCCGGGCCAGGCCGCTCAGCGCGATGGCGAAGCCCATAAGCAGCAGCGGGATGGTGTTGGCGATCAGGTGGCCGAAGCCGGCGTGCAGGAAGGGCGCGAGCACGATCCCGACGAGGCCGTCGGCGTCGCGGGGCTCGATGCCCAGCCCGTCGAGCCGGCCGCCGAGGACGACGTCGACCATCTCGGCGATCCACATGATCGCCACCAGACCCAACAGGGGCCCGAAGGCGCCCATGCGCTCCTTGGCCGGCTCAGCCGTCGCGTGCATCGAGAACCTCTCTGGCGGCCGTCTCGGCCTCCGTCAGTTGGCGTTCCACGAGGTCGAGCCCGGCATCCCAGAAGCCCGGGTCGGCGAGGTCGATGCCGGCGATGGCGGCCAGCTCCTCGGGCGCCTTCGAGCCGCCCGCGCTGAGCAGCTCCACGTAAGCGGGCACGAAGGCCTCGCCCTCGTCCTCGTAGCGCTGGTAGATCGACAGCGCCAGGAGCTGGCCGTAGGCGTAGGCGTAGACGTAGCCGGGGGTGGCGATGAAGTGGGGCACGTAGCTCCACCACGAGCCGTAGCCCTCGGTGATCTCGACGCTGTCGCCCAGCAGCTCCTCCTGGGACCGGACCCACAGCTCGTTGATGCGCTCGACGGCCAGCTCGCCCTCCTCGCGGCGGCTGGTGTGGACGAGGTGCTCGAAGCGGTTCATGGCCACCTGGCGGAAGACCGTGCCGATGGAGCCCTCGATCGACTCGGCCAGCAGGCTCAGACGACTCGCCGGGCTGGGAGCCTCGTCGAGCAGGCGGCGGAAGACGAGCGTCTCGCCGAAGACCGAGGCGGTCTCGGCCAGGGTCAGCGGCGTGTGCTGCTCGAGGATGCCGCGCGGGCGGGCCAGGGCGGCGTGCACGCCGTGGCCCATCTCGTGGGCGAGGGTGAGCACGTCACGGCGCTTGTCGGTCCAGTTGAGCAGCAGGTAGGGGTGGGCGCTGGGGGTGACGTAGGCGCAGAAGGCGCCGCCGCGCTTGGCCGGGCGCACCGGCGCGTCGATGAAGGGCTCGTCGAAGAAGCGCTGGGCGGCATCGCCCAGGTCGCCGGAGAACTCGCGGTAGGCGGCCAGGACCGTGTCGCGGGCCTCCTCCCAGCCGACGTCGGGGTCCTCGTCGGTGACGGCGGCCATGCGATCGAAGTCCTTGAGGCGCTGGAGGCCCAGCAGGCGCGCCTTGAGGCGGTACCACCGCTGGGGGATGGCGTAGCGGCCGCGCACGGCGTCGACCAGCGCCTGCACGGACTCGTCGCTGGCCTCGTTGGAGAGGTTGCGCGCGGCCAGCCAGTGCGGGTAGTGGCGCAGGCGGTCCTCGGTGGCCTTGTCGCCCAGGAGGGTGTTGAAGATGAACGCGCGCGTGCGCAGGCCGGGCTGCAGTGTCTGCGTGATGGCGCTCGCCGCCTGCTCGCGGGTCTCGCGCCGGGGGGCCATGAGGCGGCTCAGCGCGCTGTCCAGCGCGACCGGCTGCGCCTCGCCGGGGAGGTCGACGGTCAGCGCCGAGACCTGCTCGCTGAACAGGCGCGACCAGGCCGAGGAGCCCGACACCGACTTCTCGGCGACGACCTTCTCCTCGGGCTCCGTGAGCAGGTGGGGCCGGTAGCGCCGCGCGGCGCGCAGGAAGTGGCGGCTGTTCTCCAGGCCGTCGGCCTGCAGCAGCTCCTCGGCGCGGGCGTCGTCCAGGGCCGCCCACTCCAGCTCGACGAACAGCAGCCGCGTCTCGATCTGCGTGCCCTTCTCCTGCACGCGCTGGAGCAGCGCGCCGATCTGCGGGTCGGCGGTGTCGACGCTGAAGCGCAGCATGGCGTAGTTCCCCGCGCGTGCGGCGAGGTCGTTGAGCTCCTCGAGCTCGGCCATGGCGGCCACCAGTCCGGGCCCGTCCAGCTCGGCCACCTTCCCGGCGTGGCGCTGGGCGAAGTCGTCGGCGCGCCGGCGCGCCTCGTCGAGGAGGCGGTCGACGCCCGCGTCGCCCTGGCCGTCGACGAGCGGCTCGAGGTCCCAGGCGACATCGTCGGCGGAGATGGGGCGGGTGCTCATGTCCCCTCGATCCTAGTCACGCTGACCCAGCTCTTGGCCCACGGGCCGATCCGCTCGGCGATCGGGTCGCCGAACAGGGCGGCCATCTCGCCGCGGCGCAGGAGGCGGATGTCCTCCCACTCGCCGGCCACTCCCAGGCGCCAGTAGGGGCGCCTGACGGTCGCCGGGAGCCAGTGGGCGAAGGGCAGCAGGGCGTGGGGCTCCACTGGGAAGGAGAACGCCGGCGTCTGCACGTACCAGCCGCGGGCGACGCGGCGCACCTCGGCGGCGAAGCGCGCGCGGCGCGCGGGCTCCACGTGCTCGACGACGCTCGAGCAGTAGGCGAGGTCGAAGGCGCCATCCTCGAAGGGGAGGCGGTCGGTGGCGTCGGCCCGGACGAAGGGCCCCGGGTACTCCGGGCGCGGCGCCACGTCCACGCCGGTGACGTCGAGGTCTGGCTCGTGTGCGCGCAGGCCCAGGCGGCCGCAGCCGATGTCCACGATCCGGCTGTCGGCGCAGGCGCCGGTGAGGGCGAAGAGCCGGCCGTGGCGACGGGCGCGGGCGCGGCTGGCGACGAGCGACGCGATCCGCGCCCGGGGGCCGGCCCTGGCGGTGGCGTAGACGTCCGTTGGGCCAGCGGACACTAGTGGCCCATCCTGCAAGCCCCCACCCGTTTGGATCGGCCGCCGATCACCCGCTGGCGGCGTCCTCGCTCGGTCATGGGCCTGGAGGCCCACTCCCTCACTGCGTCCTTGCGAGCCGGCGCCGGCAGCCGCCCAAACGCGCACGGACTCACAGGACGGACCACCCGGTCTAGTCTAGGTTCCCGGCCGCTCGTCTCCCGAGGCCGTCGCCGTGAGCGAGACCTACACGCCCGACAACCTGCTCGACCGCCTGAGCGACCCGGCCACGCTCGAGGCCCAGTACGAGCGCGGCAAGGCCCGCGAGCGGCTGCTGCTCGACCGCCACCTGGGCCTGGCCGGCGGCGACGCGCTGTCGGTGGGGTGTGGCTGGCACCCGGGGCGTCACCTCCTGCCCGCGCCCGCCTGGCGCCTGGTCGCCGTCGACGCCGACCCGGCGCGGCCGGCCGCCTGCGTGGACCGCGGCGAGGCCGACGCCGGCTTCACCGGCTGCGCGGGCGCCCTGCACGAGGTGCCCGGCGCCTCCTACGACGTGGTGCTCTACCGCCTCGTGCTCCATCACGTGGCCTACGCCGCGCCCCTGGCCCCCGTGTTCAGCGAGGCGGCGCGGCTCCTGCGTCTCGGCGGCGCGCTGGTGGCCGTGGAGCCCAACCTCTGGTACCCGGTCGGGGCGGCGCTGGCGGCGGCCAACCGCTTCGGCCTGGGCGTGCGCGTGCACGGCACGCCCGACGACATCCCGCTCTCGCCGCGGCGCCTGGTCCGTGGGGCGCGCGCCGCCGGCCTGACGGCGCAACTGCACACCGTGAGCTACGTCTGGCGGCGCCTCCCGCCGGCGGCGCAGCGCGCCGTGGGGGCGCTGGACCGCTTCGGCTCCCTCCCGGGTGCCCGGGTGCTCGGGCACAGCCTCCTGCTTCTCGCTCACCGCCAAGCCTAAGCCTCAAGTCGAGGGTCAGGTGTCCGCCTTTCGACACTTCCCGGCCGGAGGCCGCAGGGAGTACGTCGCTACGGTCGGTCCTCGCGCCATACCATGGGCGACAGCGCAACATCGCTGTCCGTGGGGCGTTTGCACCAGCACAGACCGCGAGCCGGGTCCGCACTGTCCGTCCCGCTCCGCCCCCGAGACCCCTGGAGGTGCCCGTGCGTCGCCTCGTGCCGCTCGTCACCCTGATCACCAGCCTTCTGCTCGTCCCCGCGGCCGCCCACGCCTCGAAGAGCCAGTCCATGATGTACGAGGCGCCGCGCGAGCTGCAGTCTGATGACGCGGCGCTGCGCGCGCAGACCCTGGAGGAGATCAAGGGCTTCGGCGTCGACTGGATGAGGGTGGTCGTCTACTGGCGCGATGTCGCCCCCGACCCGAACTCGCGCGAGGTTCCCGACTTCGACGAGACAGACCCCAACGCCTATCCCGGGTGGGGCAAGTACGACCGGATGATCAACGAGATGCGCGCGAGCGGCATCAACCCGATGGTCACCGTCACCGGCCCCGTGCCCCAGTGGGCCACCGAGTTCAAGACCGACCAGGTCACCCGCCCGGAGCCCGCCCGCTTCGAGCGCTTCTTCGAGGCCACCCTCAAGCGCTACTCGAACGTTCGCTTCTTTTCGGTCTGGAACGAGCCCAACCACCCGGACTTCCTCCAGCCGCAGTACAGCGGCCAGGGGGATCGCCGCGAGGTCGCCTCGGGCAAGATCTACCGTCGCCTCTTCCAGGCGGCCACCGACGCACGCGACAAGGTGCGCCCCGACGTGCGGCTGCTCATCGGCGAGACCGCCCCCCGCGGGAACACGAACGTCGCCGCACCGCTGGAGTTCTTCCGCGAGACGCTGTGCATGTCGAAGAGCTGGAAGAAGAGCTCCTCCTGCGAGGAGCTGGACGCGCACGCCTACGCGCACCACCCGTACACGACGCAGTCGGGCCCCTGGTTCGTACCCTCCCAGCGCGACCACGTCACGATCGGCTCGCTCAACCGCCTCAACAGTGCGCTGGCCCGCGCCGGCGAGCAGAACGCCCTGCGCCGGGGCATGACGATCTGGGTCACGGAGTTCGGCATCCAGTCGATCCCCGATCCCAACGGCGTGAGCGAGACCGCCCAGGCCGAGCAGCGCGCGGTCGGTGAGCGCATGGGCTGGAACAACGCCCGCGTGCGGATGTTCTCCCAGTACCTGATGCGCGACAGCGATCCGATCGAGGGCGCACCCGAGTCGGAGCGCTTCGGCGGCTTCGAGTCGGGCCTGCGCAACAACAACGGCGACCTCAAGCGCTCCTACAAGGCCTTCCCGGTGCCCATGGTGGCCAAGAAGGTCGGCCGTGAGCGCGTGCGCACCTACCTGTGGGGCCTGGTGCGGCCCGCCGAGGGCGCCACCCGCGTGTCCATCGACTACTCGTCCAGGGGCGGCGACTGGCGCTACCTCAAGGCCGACACGACCAACAGCCGCGGCTTCTGGGAGACCAATACGAAGTTCGTCGGCGACCGCCGCTACCGCGTGCGCTGGACGGCGCCCGACGGCAGCGAGCGCGTGGGTCCCCTGACGCGGGTCTACGACCGCTAGACTCCCCCGGAGTACATAGACCCCTGGGGACGACAGGCTTCGACGTGGTCGATCTCGGAGGGTTGGTTGCGAGTCGAGGAGCCGGAGGCCTCGTAAAAACCGGCAAAACCATACGTGCGGACTCTCACGAGTACGCCCTCGCCGCTTAGCACTAGCTAGGCCGTGAGGTCTCGAGCACCGCTGGCCTGCGGCGGTGACCATCGGGATCAGAAAGCAGGCTTGCCTGAGGCGTCTGCTCCCGCCGCCTCGGGGACTTTCAGGGAGCTGGCTTCCCAGAACCCCGCCGGCGCGGCGACCGGGGAGCGAGATCTTGAGCGCCGGCTACGCTCGTAGAAGCCATCCCAACGCGACCGCGGACGCGGGTTCGATTCCCGCCGTCTCCATTGTTGGTTGCTGACCCGCTAACGGCGGAGCCGCACCAGTCTCCGCACCCGTGCGAGCGGGAAGCGCCGGGCGCGCTTGCATTGCTGCTTTCACGCGAATGCAGAAGCGAGAGGGGTGGTTGCTGGAGTGGTCGCTGTACGATCTCTGGGCGACCAACCCCTCCACGCGATAGGAGTAGCGACGCGGGCGACTGCGGGGGCGGTGCTCTTTGTCCGAGGCGACAGTCCACTCGCCAGGGAGAAAGGGCAACGCGCCGGCCGCTACAGCTCGTCCGCTCCGCCGCGGGATTGACCATCGTCTGCCCGGCTTGCGCGGCGAGGATCTCGGCGCGCAGGTCGGCGGGGATGTCGACAATCTCGACGTGAACGCCCCAGGTCCGCAGCGCCTGGGCCACCCAGCCGCCGCCGGTAGCGTAGGCGGAGGCCTCTCGGTCGGCGAAGCAGATGACCAGCCGCTCGGCGGGTTGTTCGCGATGGACGGCGATGAGCTTGAGGGTGTCGATCGCGACCTTCTTCTGCTGGCCGCCCTTGAGCGGGCCCTGGCGGGCGAAGATCTCCGCGAGGACCTTCCCGTCATCGGAGGCCGCATCGACTTGCACCGGCGCGCCGGCGGCGAGCTTGATCGTGCGCGGGGCGAGCGGCATTCCGAGCCGCTGGGACAGCAGGGCGCGGATGATCTCCTCCGCGCGACGCTGCACCGCCGAGTCGCTGACGTGGCCGTCGAAGTCGGCGGCCGCAAATTCGGCCGCGAGTTGGTCGGCCTGGGAGCGCGTGAAGCGAAAGGGGCTGCGCGCCAGGAAGCTGGCAAGGACAGGATGCTCTGCGTCGCGCTGTTGGCGCAGCCACTTCGACAGGCGGTGGTAGGAGGTCTCCAGCTCGGCGGCGAGGCCACGGGCGGTGATCACCTTGCCGGGCTCGGTCACCCTCCGCGCCTCCATCCGCGCTTGGGCGCCTCACCGAATGTCCCGTCGAGTAGCCACGACGTGTCGACCTGCTGCGTGAACCCGCCGCCGAGACTGAGGACCTTCCGCTGGCGGATCTTGCTCGCGACATCGGCATTGATCCCGAAATCCTCGCGTGAGGTGACCTGTAGTTGAAACTCCCGCAGGCCGTACCTTGCGCGACCCTCCGCAACGGCCTGCCAGGTCGGCTCGTGGTTGAACCACACAAGGCCGTCGGGAACCTCGGGCATGGTGGCCGGCACGAGTTCGGCCTCGAAGACGAGAGAGCGGTCGCGGCGGCTGCCGATGCGCAGTGCGGCGTGATTCTTGAGGCGCTTGATCGGGGCTTCGATGTTCGCGCTGATGTCACGCTTCCAACCGTGCTCGGATCTGACAGTCAGGCGCTCGGCGCCAAGGGCCATGAGCAGCCGCATCGCCTCGCCGAAGCGCTCTTCGAAGACGCGGACGTGGAAGTCAGCTATCGGGTAGTAGCGCTCGGCGACTGCTGGGCTGCCGATGTAGACGACGTTGGGAAGCGGGTGCCCGATAGGCATGTCGAGCTGACCCACGTGCGACTGCCTCACCGGCAGCAGGCGCAGGCCGTCGTCATCGGCTTCTTTGAGCGCCTTCAGCGTCGGATGCCGCGGATCGCCGCGTATCAGGCCCCACGGACGTCGAGGTTGATCCCGGTCACTTGCGGCGCCCGGGTCGTTCTCGGCTTCAAGGACGTCATCGGGGACGACGACGATCCGCTGGCGCGTCCCGTAGGGCAACTCGACGAGCGGCGCTTGGTACGGCGTGTCGGCCATCCGCTGAACTCTCTCACGGTTAGCTCCCGTGTCGACGGAAGCTTTCGCAGTGCGGACTCGAGGCATGACGGCGGCCGGCTCCTTCGAACGCAGGAGGCCGCACGGCTGTCGCTTGCAGCCAACAGCGGCAGTCAGGATGCACTGCCGCTTTGCGCGAGAAGCAGAAGCAAGGAGTGGACGGCCTAACGAAGATCCACGCGCTCGGCTCTGCAGATTGGCCCGGCGTGATTGGAGAGTCGTTCCCAGAGCGTCCACTGCTGCTCGGTCGGTCACTGGAGGTCACCACGTCGGATACCGCTCGCCTCCAAGGCGCCAGGCTCGGTCGGCGTTCGCGATGAATCGACCGAGGCGTGGCGGGATCAGACCGACACAGGCTCTCGCCCGCCGAGTAGCCATTCGTGGAGGGTCTCGGGTGCGATGTCAGCCCAGTGGGCCAAACGACCGTTCCAAGCTGCGGTCAGCGGGACGCCGTGCGCAGCCTGTACGGCTGCCCCGCCGAGGAGATGGATGCAGGCACCGAATCGCGGCGACGTCGTCCTCCGCGGTTACGTTGTGGAGCTTCGACGTTGTGGCCGCTGCCAACCAGCTGCGCCCCAAGCCGGACATCTGGGGCCGCTGATGAGATACCCGACATGATGTCGGGTTTAGCTACACTGGGCGCATGCCGACCGCACCGTGCTTCGTCACACATCACGAGCTGGACCTCTTCCTAGGCGGCGGCGACGCCGGCCAGCGTCAGCGTCAGCGCCTGCGCAAGGCGCGGCTGCTGCCCGAGCCCGCCGACCTGGGGAAGGTGCGCCGCTTCAACATCGCGCTCTTCCCGCGGTTCGTCCTGGCCGGCTTGGTCCGAGACCTCGCTCTCATCCCGCGAGCTCCCGAGACCATGCAGGCCGTGGCATCCGCCGCTCTGCGGTCGGAGGCGTTCACGGAAGTCAGTGCTGCGGTTCGCGAAGTGGCGTGCGCGCTGAACGTGTGGCGCTTCGATGCGCTCGTCGAGGGGGTCGTCGAGCTAGCGGAGGACGCTGTGCGCGAATGGGACGCCGCGGTTGTGGCCGCTGAGCGCGAGCTCGCTGAGCGGCTGGGCATCTCCTTCTCGACGGAATTCGGCGTCATCGAACGCATCGCCAACGACGTGTGCATCATCGCGCTCGATGCCGGCGGGGTCGAGCAAGTCCCCTGCCTACGTGTTGCTGCGGCTATGGAGATAGGCGGTGCGGTAGCACTGGAGCGTGTCAGTGTCTTGGCGAAAGAGCTCGGATACGTCATGCCGTTGGAGAACACACTCGACCACGACGACGGAGAGCTCGCGAACTGGTTCGCGAAGATGGCCGCGCCGGCGCCGACGACCACCATCGTCGTAGAGTCCGAGGCCAGCCATCATGACCCGCTGCCGTATCGGCGCTCGCAGCCGCGGCGCGCCCGCTGGCACGGCGCGAGTACCATGACGCGCGTCGGGGCGGCGGGGTAGCGCTCTTGTTGGAGGAGCTCGGGGAGGGTCCGCACTACGCGGACCCTCAGGCGGACGTTGTCTTCGGCGACATCTTCGAGACCGGCTTCCTGCGTGACATCTTCGTCCGCGAGGACGGGGTGCTCATGGGAGGCGGACCACTGCCGCCGACGCTCGCTCCGAAGGTTGGGGCCTGGATGAGCACGAAGCTGGAGCAGGGGCCCATCGACCTGTACAGCCCCGCCTTCCCACCGAAGCCCGAGACGCGCTACGCGCTCGCTCACGCCTCGTTTCGCCCTGACGAGGACACCTACCGAGCCATCCTCATCAGCGACAGCTGCCTGACCGCAACCGCGCTCGCCCAGGGGCGCCACAAGCGCAGCGTCGGCGGCCGTCTGCTCTTCGCGCCCCTGACCGTCGTGGAAGAGGGGAAGTGGCACGAGCTTGTCGCGACGGAGGACTTCGAGCGCTTCCCGCTTCCGGCCGACAACCGCCTGCCGGCGTTCAGCGTCGCTGAGTTCGCCAACTGCTTCATGGTCGATGCCCGCGACGTCAAGAAGTACGCCGCGAGCCGCGTCGCCAGCCTCACCGAGCCGCTCGTCGAGGAACTGGAGGTTCACTGGAACGCCTACGCCACTCGCCGCGGCCCACGGGCCTACGGGAGGAACACGTTGAAGCTCGCGTCGCTGCTCTCGGGAGGCGGACAGCCGGGTGAGAACCAAGAGCGCGCCGCCGACGCCGTCGCTGCCGCACTCGACCTCGCGCTGCTGCTGGAGGGCTCGGACCTCGAAGACGTATCGGACGCCGAAGAGGCGGTGCGACTCGTCGGTGGCGATGCCGCAGCTCTGACGCCGCCACTGGTCGACCGCATCATCGACCACCTGCGCGAGCTCGCAGAGCTCGCAAGCGAAGCGGCCGAGGAAATCGCCGCCTACCGCCGCACCTGACCGCGCGCTGAGCTCATCGGGCGCCCGGCCCACCACCGCAGGTGTCGGCCTCCTCGACGAGGTCGTCGGGATGCCGTTGTGCTCGTGGCCGAGGAGGACGACGGTCCGGCGCAGAAGGTTATCGGGAGGCTCTGTAGGATCGCCGCCATGTCACTGAATCCCGGTACGCACAAGGTCGGCCCTTCCAACGGATCGCTGCAGGTGCACACCTTCCGCGAAGGCATGGCGCAGAAGGTCGGCCACGACCTCATCATCGAAGTCGAGAAGTGGGAGGCCACCGTCGAGGTGGGTCAGGACGGAGCACCGGCCGCGATCACGCTCGACGCCGACCCGGAGTCGTTGCGGGTCCGCGAGGGGGTGCACGGCCTCAAGCCGCTCAGCGACAAGGACCTCAAGGACATCCACGAGGGCATCGACGACAAGGTCCTGCGCAAGCAGCCGATCACGTTCCGCTCCAGCTCGGTCGCACAGGCCGACGGGCGGCTGACCGTCGGAGGCGAGCTGACGATGGTCGGGACGAGCCGCCCTGCGGACTTCGAGGTCGGCCTAGGGGACGACGGGCGGGTCACCGGCAAGCTGAACGTGGTCCAGAGCGAGTGGGGGATCAAGCCCTACAAGGCCCTGATGGGCGCGCTGAAGGTCCGCGACGACGTCGAGATCTTCCTCGACGTCTCGCTTCCCGCCGACTGACGAAGGAGGACCCGCCGTGGCCTACAAGGTGCCCGACCTGCCCTACGCCTACGACGCGCTGGAGCCCCACATCGACGAGGCGACGATGCGCGCGCACCACGACAAGCATCACCAGGCCTACGTCGACAAGGCCAACGCGGCGCTGGCGGACACCGAGTGGGAGGACGTCCGCCCGCGGGAGATCCTGACCCGCCTCGACGAGCTGCCCGACGACCTGCGCGACACGGTCCGCAACAACGCGGGCGGCCAGTACAACCACTGCATGTTCTGGCGCAGCATGAGCCCTGACGGTGGCGGGGAGCCCGACGGCGCTCTGGGGGAGGCGATCACCACTGCGTTCGGGTCGGCCGACGAGCTGAAGAGCCTGCTCAAGACTGCGGGAGTCAACCGGTTCGGCTCGGGCTGGGCGTGGCTGGTGCACGACGGGAGCGGTCTCGCCGTCGTCTCGACCCCCAACCAGGACAACCCGGTCACCGGCGGCCAGACGCCGCTGCTGGGCCTCGACGTCTGGGAGCACGCCTACTACCTCGTCTACCAGAGCCGCCGTCCCGATTACATCGATGCCTGGTTCAGCGTCGTGAACTGGCAGACGGTCGCTGAGCGCTTCGCGGACGTTTAGCGACCGGCGTTCGATGGCCCGCATCACCCTGCATCAGGGAGACATCACCTGGGACGCCGACGCTGACGCGATCGTCAACGCCGCGAACGAGAGCCTGCTCGGCGGCGGCGGGGTGGACGGCGCGATCCACCGGGCCGCGGGGCCGGAGCTGCTGGAGGCGTGCCGGGCGCTGGGCGGGTGTGCGACCGGGGACGCGAAGGTCACCGTGGCCGGGCTGCTCCCGGTGGACCGCGTGATCCATGCGGTCGGGCCGGTGTGGCGCGGCGGCGGTGAAGGAGAGGCTGAGCTGCTGGCATCCTGCCACCGGCGCGCGATCGAGCTGGCGGCGCAGCACGGGTGCCGGCGGGTGGCCTTCCCGGCCATCTCGACGGGCGTCTACGGCTACCCGGTCGATCGGGCGGCCCGCGTGGCGATGGAGGCCACGAGCGCCGCGCTCAACGCCGACCCCGCGGTGGAGGAGGCTCGGTTCTGGCTGTTCGACGCGCGCGCGCACGAGGCGTTCGCGCGGGCGCTGGAAGGCTAGAAGCGCGGACCGCCGACCGAGCGCCTCCTCACGCGCCCGCGCAGCTATCGTGAGCTGGCCCCATCCATGGCTGAGCAGACGTCCGACACCCCCACCGAAGAGGCCTCCGTGCCACAGGACGTTGCCGCGCCGACCATCGGCGCGCGCGAGCCTGCGGGCAATGGCGAGGGGGCGATCGCCGGCGCCCAGGAGGCTGCGGCGCCCGAGACCGCCGGCGCCCAGGAGGCTCCGGCGGGGGACGAGAGCGGCGCCCGCGAGGCGCCCCCCCCGGGCCGCGGCCCTGTCGTGCTCGCCGATGAGCGCGGCAAGCCTGAGCGCAAGCCCCCCACCGCGTCGCGCAGGGCCAAGGCTGCGCCCAAGCCCAAGCCCCAGCGGCCGCGGCGGCGCAAGCGCTCGGCCGCCGAGCGCCACCGAGCGGTGTTCTTCGCGCGGCTGAACGAGCTGCGGCGCGGTGAGCAGACCGGCAACGGATCGACGGGCGAGGAGGCCGAGCTCGATGGGAGGGCCGACGCGACACGGAGCGAGGAGGCCGCGCCCGAGGGTGCGCCGACCGATGACGCCATGACGGCGGCCGAGGCGCCTGCCGCCGAGGCGCAGCCGGCCGCGCCAGAAACAGGGGAGCCCATCGCCGAGACCCCTGAGGCGCACCAGCCCGTCGCGGAAGAGCCGACGGCGGGGGAGACTCCCGCTGACGAGGTCGAACAGCCCCGCGTCGACGTCGCCCGCGCCGGCGACCCGCCTGCGAGCGGGTGCCGCGCCGCTCCCCCGCCACCGGTCTCCCAGGCCCGCCTTGCCGCGGCGGTCCAGCGGGTTGGCGGTCCGGAGGTCGTCGAAGAGGCGCTGCGGCCCAAGATGGACGAGCAGGGGGAGCGGAAGAAGTGGGCGCTCGTGTGTTGCGAGGCGGCGCAGGGCCGCCAGGCGGGCGACCCCGAGTTCACCGCGTGGTTGCGTCTCGCGGCTACACCGGTGCGGGAGATCAAAGGCTCCCTGCCCGTGCGCGAGGAGCAGAGTCGAGGCGGCGGACGCCGCAGCGACGGCCCCGGGCGCCCCGGCGGCGGCCCGGGGCGCGGCGGCGATCGCGGCGGGCGCGGCGGCGACGGCCCCGG
>JANDLV010000027.1 GCA_024330185.1 Candidatus Siliceabacter maunaloa | reverse complement strand
GCGCCCCCAGCCCATCACTGATGCCCGCCGGGCCCTGACCCCCTGAATGGGTACACTGACAGAGGGTCGTAATCTGCGCGGCAACTACCAGACCTACCGGTGCCGAACCGAGAGCGGCCCCACGGCGGGCTGCTCATGATCATGGTGACGACCGCGCACGGCTGGGAAGCGATGCTCCGACTGGCGGCGCCCTTCGTGTGCGCGGGGGTCCTTCTCGCACTGCCGTCGGCGGGGTATGCCGCAGGGGAGTGGGGCACAGTCGAGACCGTGAGCCGGTTCCCGGCGCCTGCCAGCGCGGCGATTGACGACCGTGGGTACGCGGTGTTGGTGTGGTCTCGGGGGGAGACAATCACGAGGCGGGTGTACGGGGCGCGTCGCACGCCGACTCGGGGCTTCGGCGAGCCGTTCCCGATTGATGCGGCGGAACGCGCGAAGGTCACGACCGACGTGGAGTTCGACGATCAGCGCAACGCGATCATTGCCTATCAGATTCGGGTGCCGGGCGAGAACAGTCTTCAGTCGTCCCGCACCGTGAGAGCGAACGGAGCGCGTACGGACGCGAGGTCGGTTGCTACGTCAGGCATCCCGAGGTTCGCTGTGACTGCGCCGGGAACGTATCTGCGGCGACCGGCGCTGGCCTGGCTGACGGGGGATGGGGATGGTCCGATCGTCGGGTTTGCCCGCGCGAGCGACGGGTTGTTCGGCGAGGCGGTCTTCGAGCGCCTGCCCGACGATGATGATGTCTTGAACGTTAACGGCCTCAGGTTCGCGGTGACGGGCGACGATGCGCTGCTGGCGGCCTACGACCAAGGTGGAGTGGTCGTCGACGAACTCGGTCCGGAAGGCTCGTTTGACCCCGCTCAGCGGCTGACCACCCGCTCGGTCAGCGATCAACGCGTGGCCGTCGGTCGGGATGGACGCGTGGCGTTGGCGTGGTCGCAGTTCGTCGACGAGAGTGGTGGTCGGGCGGCCTTCGCCGTTGTGCGCCCGCCGGGGGGACAGTTCAGCGCTCCGGTGCAGGTCAGTGCGCCCGGCGAGAACCCGGTGGATCTCGACGTGGTCGTCACGAGCGAGGGGGTCGTGCGCGTCGCGTACCTGGCGGCGCAACCCGAGCTCTCGACGGGTCCGCTACGACTGGTGACGCTGGGCGGCCCGACCGAGACGCTCACAGCAGCGGGAACAGACGCCATCGACGTCCAGCTGGCCGCCGACGGCCGGGGCGGCACCACGGTGGCGTGGCAGCGCGGCAACCCCGGCGACGACTTCGTCCGCAACGCGATCTTCGCGCGGGCGATCACCCCCAGCGGCCGGGTGGGCAAGCGCCGCCAGCTCACGCGCCCCGGCGAGAAAGGCGAAGACCTCACGCTCGCCGTGGGTGCCGACGGCTCGGCGCTCGTCGCGTGGACCACAGGCGAGGATCTGTTCGGCGACCGGTTCCGGGCCGTGCGGCGCTCCTCGACCGGAGGCTGAGCACGGCTATGACGCGTCGGGGCACCAGCGGCCGGGGCCGCGTCCACCTACCCCTCTCCCCGTGACCACGCTGACGGGCCTACACGGCCGGGAAACGATGCGCCGACTCGCGATCCCCCTCGCCGTCGCGAGCGCTATTCTCGCGCTGCCGCCCACGGGGTACGCGGCGGGCGAGTGGGGGACGGTCGAGACGGTGAGCCGGTTTCCGGCGCCGGCCAGCGCGGCGATCGATGACCGTGGGTACGCGGTGTTGGTGTGGTCTCGGGGGAGACGATCACGCGGCGGGTGTACGGGGCGCGTCGCACGCCGACCCGGGGCTTCGGTGCCCCGTTCGCCATCGACACGTCGGAACGCGCGCGTGTCCCTACCGACGTTGAGTTCGACGATCAGCGCAACGCCATCGTCGGCTACCAGATTCGGGTGCCGGGCGAGGACCGCCTCCAGTCGCGCACCGTGCGGCCCAGCGGAGCGCGCACCGACGCGAGGACGATCGCCGAGATTGGCTTTCCCCCGAGGTTCGTAGCAACGCCGGCTGGGAGATTCAGGAGCCAGCCCGTTCTGGCCTGGCTCATCGGCGAAGCCGATGGCTTGGCCGTGGGGCTCTCGCGGGCCATCGACGGACTGTTGGGCGAGGCGGTGCGGGAGGATTTCCCCGACGACGAGGACTACGGGCTCGACGGCATCAGGTTCGCAGCCACGGGCGATGACACGCTGCTAGCGGTCTACAACGACGGCGGGCTTTTCATCAACGAGCGGCCACCAAGCGGACTATTCGGTCCGACCCAGCGGGTGAGCATGAGCAACTCGTCGGCGATCGATCCGCGCGTCGCCGTCGGTGAGGATGGACGCGTGGCGTTGGCGTGGACGGAGTTCGTTGACGGTGGTGGCCGGGCGGCGTTCGCCAGCGTGCGCACCGCGGGTGGTCAGTTCGGCGCTCCGGTGCAGGTCAGCGCGCCTGGAGAGAATCCGCTGGATCTCGACGTGGTCGTCACCAGCGAGGGGGTCGTGCGCGTCGCGTACCTGGCGGCGCAACCCGAGCTCTCGACCGGCCCGGTCCGGCTCGTGACGCTGGGCGGCCCGACCGAGACGCTGACGGCGGCGGGCACAGACGCCATGGACCTCGAGCTGGCCGCCGACGGCCGGGGCGGCACCACGGTGGCATGGCTGCGGGGCAACCCCGGCGGGGACAACCTCCGCAACGCGATCTTCGCGCGCGCGATCACCCCCAGCGGTCGCGTGGGCGAGCGTCGGCAGCTCACGCCGCCGGGCGAGAAGGGCGACGATCTCACGCTCGCGGTGGGCGCCGACGGCTCGGCGCTCGCAGCGTGGACTACCGGCGAGGACCAGTTCGGCGGCCAGGACCTGTTCGGCAGCCAGTTCCGGGCGGTGCGGCGCTCCGCGACCGGAGGCTGAGATTTGGTTCGCAAGCTCTCAGGCGACCGTCCGGTGCGCTGGGGCATAGAGGGTGCAGCGCCTGAGCACGTCAGAACTGGTCGCCGTGGTCAGCGGGGCGCTGCTGATCGTCGGCCTCTTCCTGCGGCCCGATCGACCGCCCGGGCTCGCCGACGAGTGAGAATCAGCCTCCAGTGGGGCTATCTCCTCGCGCTGGGCGGCACGCTGCTGGCCATGAGCGGCTCCATCCCGCGCTCGGCGCAGACCGGCCGGCGACGCAAGCCGCCCGGCGTGCTGTAGAAACCCGTCGCATGGGTATCGAGCACCACTTCCTGGACCAGCGGTCCGCGTCCGACGAGCGGCCCGACCGCAACCTCGCCCTCGAGCTGGTGCGCGTCACCGAGTGGGCCGCGCTGGCCGCCGCGCGCTGGGTGGGGCGGGGCGAGAAGGAGCTGGCCGACAAGGCCGCCGTGGACGCCATGCGCCTCGTCCTGGAGACCGTGCGCATGGACGGCCTCGTGGTCATCGGCGAGGGCGAGAAGGACGAGGCGCCCATGCTCTACAACGGCGAGCAGATCGGCGACGGCTCCCAGCCCAGCGTCGACATCGCCGTGGACCCCCTCGAGGGCACCACGCTGACCGCCAGGGGCATGCCCAGCGCCCTGAGCGTCATAGCGCTCAGCAAGCGCGGCAGCATGCTCGACCCCGGGCCCTGCGTGTACATGGAGAAGCTGGCCGGCGGCCCCGAGGTGGCCGACCTGCTCGACCTCGACCGCCCCATCGGCGAAACGCTGCAGCGCGTGGCCCAGCGCCGCGGGGTGGGCGTGGGCGACGTGATGGTGGTCATCCTCGACCGCCCGCGCCACGAGGAGGGCGTCGAGGAGGTGCGCGAGGCCGGCGGGCGCGTGCGCCTGATCGCCGACGGCGACGTCTCCGCCGCCCTGCTGGCCGTCGACCCCGACTCGCCGGTCGACCTGCTGTGGGGCGTCGGCGGGACGCCGGAGGGCGTGATCTCCGCTGCTGCCATCAAGTGCCTGGGCGGTCAGCTCGTCGGGCGCCTGTGGCCGCGCGACGACGAGGAGCGCCGCGCTGCGCTGGAGGCCGGCTACGACCTCGAGCGCCAGCTCACCGTGGACGACCTCATACGCTCCGACGACTGCTTCTTCTCGGCCACCGGCGTGACCGACGGGGATGTCCTGGAGGGCGTGCAGTATCCGCCTCACCCGGCCGGGGCGGGGGCGACCACCGAGTCGTTGGTCATGCGCTCGCGCTCGGGGACCGTGCGCCGCGTGCACGCGCGCCACGATCGCGCGAAGCTCCGCGCGATCGCCGGCGAGCTCCTCGGCTGATCACCTGAGCCTGGGCGTACCCCGGCCGGAGGGCGGCGGGCGGTCGGGGTCGGGGTCGGGGACCTCGTCCACTGCCGCGTAGCGCCCCACCCGCGACTGGGCCAGGTCCAGGCGGGCCAGCGAGCGCAGGAAGCTGTGGGTGACGATCACGTGGATGCGCGACTGGGTGTTGGCGTAGAACCAGGTGGCGATGCCCGAGGCCAGCGCGGGGTAGAAGTTGGCCACCTCGACCTCGACGTGGATGCGCGCCTTGCCGGGCTCCTGCGTGGGGCAGCGCTGCACGTCGATCTCCAGGAAGCCCTGGTCGCGGCCCCGCCGGGAGACCAGCACGCCGCGCTCGATGCGCCAGCGCACGATGCCGCGCTGGGCGTCCATCTGGTACTCCGGCGCGCGGAAGGTCAGCAGCGCGAAGGGCCGGGTCAGGAGCACCACCTGGCGGTCCTCCTCGCTGTACTTGACCCGCACGAGGCCCAGCGTGGCGCGGGTGAGGAAGCGCCAGTAGGTGCGCGCGAGGTTCTCGAGGTCGCGCGGGCTCCAGATGGCCTCGAGCTGGTGCTCGTCCATCGTGAGGTCGGCGGCCTGCACGGTGCGCACCGCCCCGCCCTCGCTCATGGTCGAGTGCTCTGCGGGGGAGACGATCGTCGCCCGGGCGACCTGCCTGGAGCGGTTGAGCAGCCGCCGGACGACCCCGAACCAGGCGGCGGCCACGGCTGCGAGGGCCGCGATGACGGCGAGGGGGACGCCCATCCGGCGCGGAGCCTACGTGACGACGCGCTCGCCCGAGGCTTCCGGAGCCCGGCACACCGGCGATCCATCCCGCCGCGCCCCGTCGCCGTACCCGGGAGGACGATGAGGGCATGATGCCGCCACCCATGAGCCATCTACAGATCGGCGACCTCGCCCGCCTGACCGGCGTCGCGGCGGCCACGCTGCGCGTGTGGGAGTCGCGCTTCGGCTTCCCCGCGCCCGAGCGCACCGAGGCCGGCTATCGCCGCTACTGCGAGGACGACGTGGAGGCTGTGCGCCGCGTCGCCGCGCTGCGCGAGCGCGGCATCCCGGTGGCCGACGCGATCGCCTCGGCGCGCGACGGGGGCGAGGTTCACGCCTCGATCTACGCCGCGGTGACCGGCAGCGACCCGGCGGCCCGCCCGCAGATGCTGCGCAAGGCCTCGCTGGTGGCCATCAGCCGGGCCATCGAGCACGAGACGATGGCCAGCGGGACCCGCCCCGTCGTGGTGGGAGCCTTCCAGCGCGAGGGCTTCTACCGCGCGGTCGAGCACCGCTACCGCCGCATGGCCCGGGTGGCCGACAGCGCCTGCGTGTTCGCCGACTTCGCCGGGGTGCGCCGCGCGCCCGGCAGCCCCGTCGAGCTGCCCCTGCGTCGCGGCGACGTTCTGGGCAACGAGTGGGCGGTCATCGTGGACGCCCCGGGCTTCGCCGCCTGCCTGCTGGCGTGGGAGCATCCCGCCCCACCGGCCGCCGGCGACCCCAACCGCCGCTTCGAGTCCCTGTGGACGGTCGACCCCCGCGCCACGCGCCGCGCCGCGCGCGCGGCCGCCCGCCTGGCGCGCCGCGTCGACGCCGCCTACGCGGACGAGCTCGACGCCGTCCTGGAGGACCGACCGCTGGCCTTCGAGGAGCCCGCGCCCACGCTCACGGCCCTGGCCAATCGCGTGGTCGGCTACCTCGAGACGGCCTGAGGGAGCCCGGGCTCAGACGAGCTCGACGGTGACGCTCGCTCCGGCGGGGAGCTCCTCCTCTGCCGCAGGGACGATGGCCAGCCCCTGGGCGCCGACCATCGAGCGAAGCTGGTGGGAGCCCTGCGGACCGGTGGGCGTGGCCGTGCGCCCGGTCGCCGTCTCCTCGAGGCGCACGCGCACGGCCTGCGCGCGGTCGGGCAGCGCGGCGATCGGCTCTTTGAGCGTGGCGCGCACCCGGCGGGCGGTGGGATCGGCGCCCTGCAGGGCGAGGAGGGCGGGCCGGGCGAAGAGCAGGAAGGTGACCATGGCCGAGACCGGGTTGCCGGGCAGGCCGAAGACGAGGCGGGCGCAGCCGGCGGCTGCCCCACCGCCGGCCCCCGCCCCGCCGTCCGCCGGCTCCGTCCGCGTCCCGAACCAGGTCGGCTTGCCGGGCCGCAGCGCGACGCGCCAGAAGCGCTCGCGCACGCCCAGGGCGCCCAGGGCTCCCTTGACGTGGTCGTGCGGGCCGACGGAGACGCCGCCCGAGGCCAGCACCACGTCGGCGTGCTCCAGCGCTGCTCGGAGCGCCTCGTGGGTCGCGTCGCGGCGGTCGGGCACGGGGTCCGTGCGCTGGACGACGGCACCGGTCGCCGCAGCCAGCGCGGCAAGCGTCAACCCGTTGCTCTCATGGATCTGTCCGGGGCCCAGGGGCGATCCCGGCGCGCGCAGCTCGTCCCCGGTGACCACTATGGCCACCGCCGGCACGCGCGTGCAACGCAGTGTCGCGCGCCCAGCTCCCGCTGCGACCCCGACCTCCGCGGCGCCCAGGCGGGTGCCGCGGTGCAGGACGGTCTGGCCCGCGCGCACGTCCTCCCCGGGGCCGCGGATGTTGGCCCCCTCCGCGATGTCGGCGGCCAGGCGCACCTCGCCCTCACCGACCTCGACGCGCTCGATCGGCACCACCGCCGTCGCCCCCTCGGGCACCATCGCCCCGGTGGCCACGGCGATCGCCTCGCCCGCGCCCAGCGAAACGGGGGAGGGGGCGCCCGCCCGCGACTCGCCGGTGACGCGCAGCACGGTGCCCGCGGGCGCGGGATGGACCGCGAAGCCGTCCATGGCGCTGTTGGTGAACGGCGGGACGTCGCCGGTCGCGACCACGTCCTCGGCCAGGACCCGCTGGGCCGCACGGTCAAGGGGGATGTCCTCCCCCGCGAGCGGGGCGACGGTGCCCAGCACCACGCGCCGGGCCTCGTCGATCGAGAGGGTCACGGGGCCGGATCAGCGGCCGGTGACCCGGCGCAGCGTGCCCTTGACCAGGCGCCCGCCCACGCCGGCGCCGAGCTGGGCGACCTCGCCGGCCGCGCGCACCGCGCCGCCCAACAGCTCGCCGGTGCCGGGCGAGGTCCGCTCGGGCGCCGGGGTCGCGTAGCCGGCGGGGGGCACGCGGCGCCCGGCCTTCGCGGTGGGCGGCCGCTCGGGCGCCGTGCGCCCGGGCGCGCCCGTGCCCGGTCCAGCGGCCGGATCGGAGGCGCCCCGCTCGGCGCGCCTGGCGCTGCGCCGCGCCGGGCGCGAGCTGGGCAGGCTGTTGAGGACGTCGCGGTCGCCGTCGTTGCGCTCATCGGCCATCGTGCGCTGCATCTTGGCAGAGCAGAGCCGGGATCCACGGATCACGGCTGAAACAAAGTGTTCGCAAACGGGTAAGGGAAGAGCCCTACACGGGTACCCCCACGCTGAGATAAAGCCCCGGAGACGAAGCGACCGACCTCCTACGATGCGGCCACCGCTCGATCGGGTGGTCGGGGCCGATTCGGCCAGGGCCGAGAAACGCGAAGGCGACTTACATGTCTGTTGTGGAACTGCAAGAGCTCGAAGAGATCAAGGGCCTGCTGGCCAAGGGCCAGCAGACCGGCGTCCTGACCTACGCCGAGATCGTCACCGCGGTCTCCGAGCTCGATCTGGACGAGGCCGACATCGAGGACCTCCACGGCTTCCTCGAAGGCTCCGAGGTGGAGCTGGTCGAGGAGATCGACCCGGCCACCGCGGCGCCCAACGAGGTCGAGCGCGCGCCCGACAAGCGCGGGGCCCGCCGGGCCAAGGCGAAGACGACGATCGACTTCCGCCCGGACATGACCACCGACTCCCTTCAGCTCTTCCTGAAGGACATCGGCAAGGTCCGCCTGCTCACGGCGCAGGAGGAGGTCGACCTGGCCAAGCGCATCGAGCGCGGCGATCTCGACGCCAAGCAGAAGATGGTCGAGTCCAACCTGCGCCTGGTGGTGTCGATCGCCAAGAACTACCGCAACCAGGGCCTGCCGTTCCTGGACCTCATCCAGGAGGGCACGCTGGGCCTGGTGCGCGCCGCGGAGAAGTTCGACTACCGCAAGGGCTTCAAGTTCTCCACCTACGCGACCTGGTGGATCCGCCAGGCGATCGCCCGCGCGCTGGCCGACAAGGCGCGCACGATCCGCATCCCGGTGCACGTCGTGGAGAAGCTCAACAAGATCGGCCGAGCGGAGCGCAAGCTGGTCACCGAGCTGGGCCGCGAGCCCACCCCGGAGGAGATCGCCGAGGTCACCGGCATCGAGCCCGACGAGGTCGACTCCATCAAGCGCTCCGCGCAGGCACCGGTCTCCCTCGAGAAGCCGGTGGGCGACGAGGAGGAGTCCGAGTTCGGCCAGTTCATCGCCGACGAGCGGGCCGAGTCGCCCTACGAGCGCGCCGCCGAGATCCTCACCAAGGAGGCGCTGCGCGAGGCGCTGGAGAACCTCTCCTACCGCGAGCGCCGCGTGCTCGAGCTGCGCTACGGCCTGGGCGGGGAGCACCCGCGCACGCTCGACGAGGTGGGCCGCACGTTCAACGTCACGCGTGAGCGCATCCGCCAGATCGAGAACCAGTCCCTCAAGAAGTTGCAGTCGCTTGCCGAAGCGCAGAAGCTGCGCGACGTCACGTAGGGCCTTGGCCGGTGTCGCGGTGGTGCTGGCGCTGGGCGCGCCGGCCGTCGCGCAGGCGCAGGGCCAGGGCAATCGCCCCCCCGACAACGTGCTCGGCGCCACCGACGCGGTCGTCGCCGTGCACACCGCGGTGAGCAACGGGGCCGGCTTCGTGCTCGAGGGCGCCGAGGCCGAGGTCATCACTCACGACGCCGTGGTCCGCTCGGACGAGACCGCCCGCATCACGACCATCGACGGCCGCGAGCTGGAGGGCACGGTCGTCGGACGCGACGAGGCGGCCGGCCTGGCCGTGCTCTCGGTGCCCGGCGTCCGGGTGGGCACGATCCCGCTGGCCAACGCGTCGGCCGAGGATGGCGACGACGTCTGGGCGGTCGGGCGCCCGCTGGGCTACTCCGATCGCATCGCGGCGCTCGAGGTCGACGATCTCAGCGACGAGGGCGCGAGTAGGCGCATCGAGCTCGACGGCCCCATCACCGGCGACGGCCTGGGCGGCCCGCTGATTAACGGACAGGGCGCCGCGGTCGGCGTCGTGGTCGCCGACCCAGAGGAGGGAGCGCGCGCCGTCCCCGTCGGCCGCGCGGCCCGGGTGGAGCGCGCCGCCACGGCCCAGCCGCCGCCGTGGATGGCCATCGGCGCCGGCGTGATCGGCGGACTGGCGGTCTTCGTGCTGCTCATCACGTGGGTCACCTCGCGCTCCCAGCGCCGCGGAGTCCAGCGCGTCGAGGCCGAGGGCGACTCCACCCAGACCTAGAAGTGGACGACGAGGCCGGTACTGGTGGCAACGCTATGCGTAGCCACTGGAACGGCTGGCACTACGGCGTCATACTGCGATGACCATGGCGACGCAGAGCATGTGGCGGGTGCGACTGCAGACCGGGTTGATGCTGTCGCTGGGTCTTGTGGCGGCGGTCCTCAACCCGGTGCTGACCCTGCTGGTGTCGCTTGTCTTCGCGATCCGTGGGCTCACGCGAGAACGGCTGTGGCGGTGGACCACCATCGTCGCTTTCGCGCCGCTCATGCTGATCATCAGCCCGCTCAGCCCGCTGAACCTTCCCGACGGAATCACCTTCGTACCGGTCGACTGAGCCGACATCCCTGAACGAGACTCGGCTTCGGCGTCGGCGTCGGCACCGAGCCGGCGCCGCACAGCCGCGCGGTATGTGGCGCCGGTGCCCTCGGCTCCCGCGTGCATGGTCACGACGACCACGTCGGCCTGCTCGCCGGCCTCACGCACCAGGGCGGCGGCGGCGTCCAGGTCGGTCAGCGACGAGACCCAGGATAGGGAGCGAAGCCCAGCACGGCGACCCTGACGCCGTCGCGCTGCACGACGGTGACCTGGCCCGGCAGCCCGGTGTGCTCGATCTCCCGCTCTTCGAGGGCGGCGATGGTCTGCGCGCGGCCGTCCTCGTCGAAGTCCAGAGCATGGTTGTTGGCCAGGCTCATGACGTCGAAGGCCGCGGCGTGCAGCGCGCCGGCGTGTGAGGGCGGCACCTGGAAGGCGTGGCAGTTCCCGCCGCTCGCGCCGACGCACTTCGACCCGCCGCCGGTCGACAGGGTCCCCTCTAGGTTGCCGCTCATGACGGCGGGATCGACGGTGCTGCGCCCGACCTCGGTGAGCAGCCCGCGCCCCTCGTCGGGTGGCAGGGCCCCGCCGCGGCCGAGCATCGTGTCGCCGACCCAGCCGATGGTCACCGAGCGGGCCTCGGGCTCCGGCTCGTCCTCCGCCTCCGCCGCAGGCGCGCTGCGACCGGCCGCCTGGGCGGTCTCGCCGCCGCCGCCCGGGAAGAGGCTGGGGAACATGGACTGCATCGCGACCACCCACGCCAGGAGCAGCGTGAGGGGGAGGGGGCCATGAGCAGGAACCCTCGGACCACCGGCTGTCGCAGCAGCTCGCGCAAGATCTCACGCCGGCTGCGATTCCCGCCGCCGGCTCGCCGCTTTGGTTTCGTTGCCGCCGCGCAACGCCCTGCGGGCCGGCGCGGACCTGCAGGGGCCAGGGTCAGATGCGTCGACCGCGCGAGTCGGGCAGGGCGACGACCGCAACCCCCTCCTCGCGGGCCGCGTCCAGCAGCGGGCGGTCGGAGGTGACCACGACGTCGCCGTGCCCGGCCGCTCCGGCCAGACAGCAGCAGTCGGCGAGCGAGAGCGGCCGCCGGGTTCGGTGATAGTGCACGCGCCGCAGTGCCGCGGCACGCCAGGCAACCCGGGCCTCCACTGGGAGGACCAACAATGGATCGTCGAGCAGCGGCTGCAGGACGGCGTCGAGTCGCTCACGTGGCACGCCGTGCCTACGGTGCAGCGTGTCGACCGCTTCCCCGAGATTGATCGCCGAGATCGCCGCGGATCCGCTGAGCAGGATCTTCTCCACCTCCGCGTGCGCGGGCTCCAGCCGTACGAACGCGACGAGCGCGGCGGCGTCCAGCACGTCAGTCACCGAAGCGGCCGAGCTTGCGGTCCTCGATCTCCTGGTCCTCTTCGCGCATCCGGGCGCGCATCTCGTCCGATGTCGGCCCAGGGTAATGAGCGAAGGCGCCGCGCGCGGAGGCGATGGGATCGTCATCGGCCGGTCGCACAACGACGTGATCGCCATGATCCTCGACACGCACGCGCTTCGTGCGCCAGCGCTGGCGTACCGACGCCGGAATGGTGACCTGACCGCCGGTCGTGAGCTTGCCCGTGCTCATGAGGCACCTCATGATAGAGCGCGTCCGGCCGCCTTCAAGTCCGCAGCAGCCCACGCCGATGCACCCGGTGTCATGTTCGACGTCACCCACGCCCTGCGCCGGCTCGTCGAGGTCGGCGGCTCGGACCTCCACCTCAAGGTCGGCGCCCCCGCCCTGGCCCGCGTCGATGGCCTGCTGGGCCCGCTGGACCCCGATACGCCGGGTCTGGGGCCGGCCGACACCGAGGCAGCGGTCCACGCGCTGCTGCATGACGACGTACGCCGCCAGGAGCTGGCCACCGACGGCGAGGTCGACTTCGCGTTCGCGATGTCCGGCGTGGCGCGCTTTCGCGTCAACGCCTTCCGCCAGCGCGGCTCCCTCTCCCTGGTCTGCCGCGCGATCCCCGTGACCATCAAGAGCATCGACGAGCTCGCGCTGCCGCCGGTCATCCGCAGCCTGGCCGAGGAGGAGCGCGGAATCGTGCTGCTCACCGGCACCACCGGCTCGGGCAAGTCGACCACGCTCGCGGCCATGATCGACCACATGAACGAGACGACGGCCCGTCACATCGTGACCATCGAGGACCCCATCGAGTTCCTCCACCGCGACAAGCGCTCGGTCATCAACCAGCGCGAGGTGGGGGAGGACACTGTCTCGTTCACGCGCGCGCTGCGCCGCGTCCTGCGCCAGGACCCCGACGTGATCCTCATCGGCGAGATGCGCGACGAGGAGACCGTGCACACCGCGCTCAGCGCCGCGGAGACCGGCCACCTCGTGCTCTCCACCGTGCACTCCGTCGACGCGCCCGAGACGGTCAACCGGATCATCGACTTCTTCCCGCCCCACATGCACGGGCAGGTGCGCGCGATGCTGGGCGGCACGCTGAAGGGCGTGGTCTCCCAGCGCCTCGTCCGCGCGGCCGATGGCGGCCGCGTGGCCACCTGCGAGATCCTGCGCATGACCGGCCGGGTGCGCGACATGATCATGGACCCCGACAAGACGGGCCAGCTCACCGAGGTCATCTCCGAGGGCGGCTACTACGGCATGCAGACCTTCGACCAGGCGCTGTTCCACCACGTCAAGGCGCAGCGCATCACCCTCGAGGAGGCGGTCAAGGCCGCCACCAGCCCGCACGACTTCAAGCTGCTCCTGGCCGCCGACGGGCGCAAGGGCACCACGATGGAGGACGTCGCCTCGGCGCAGGAGAGCCGGGCCGCCTGAATACTTCACGTTGTAAAGTGCTGGTATGGCCGTCGACCCGACCTGCCCGGTCTGCCGCACCGCGGACATCGTGTGCGGGAAGTGGACCCTGCTGCTCGTGCGCGACCTCGCCGAGGGTCGCTCGCGCTTCTGCGAGCTCGAGCGCTCGCTGACCGGCATCAGCCCCCGTACCCTCTCCCTGCGCCTGCGGGCGCTGGAGGAGGAGGGCGTCGTCGAGCGCCACACCTTCTCCGAGGTCCCCCCGCGCGTCGAGTACGCGCTGACGCAGAAGGGCCGCGCCCTGCTGCCCATCATCGAGGGGATGCGCGCCTACGGCGAGTGCTGGCTGACCGGCGAGGACGCCGTCGAGCCGCCCGAACCGGTTCCGCTCGCCGCCGTGTAGGGCGCGGCGGGGCCAGGACCGGCTAACTGCTTTCACAGCAGGTCAACGCCTCGGTCACATCTCGACGCGAAACGATCGCCACTCTCCCGGGTCGCTTGGCAACGAACCCCGTCGGGAGGCCCACGTGGCGATCGAAGGCAATTGGAACCGCGGCCCGATCAGCCGCCGGACCCTGCTGACACGGGCAGGCATCGGGACGGGAGCCCTCGCCCTCTACGCGGCCGGCTTCTCGCAGAGCAAGGCATGGGCGAAGCCCTTCTTCGCCGAGGATCCCTTCAGCCTGGGCGTTGCCTCGGGCGATCCGCTGCCCGACGGGGTGGTCCTGTGGACGCGCCTGGCGCCCGAGCCCCTCCAGGCCGACGGGGGGATGCCCTCCCGCAAGGTCCCGGTGCGCTACGAGGTGGCCACCGACGAGGGCTTCCGCGACGTGGTGCGCAAGGGCAACACGTTCGCCACGCCCGAGCTCGCCCACTCCGTGCACGTGGAGGTCGAGGGGCTCGACCCGGCCCGCGAGTACTTCTACCGCTTCAAGACGGGCCCCGAGGAGAGCCCCGTCGGGCGCACGCTGACCGCCCCGCCCGCGGACGCCGACCTCGCCCTCCTGCAGTTCGCCTTCGTCTCCTGCCAGAACTACCCCTCCGGCTACTTCACGCCCTACCGCCACATCGCCGACGAGGACCTGGCCCTGGTCGTGCACCTGGGCGACTACATCTACGAGGGCGACGGTCAGGGGACCATCGGCCGCGGGCACGTGCCGGCCGCGGAGATCTTCACGCTGGCCGACTACCGCAAGCGCTACGGGCAGTACAAGGGCGACGAGGACCTGCGCGCCGCCCACGCGCGCCATCCCTTCGTGGTCACCTGGGACGACCACGAGGTGGAGAACAACTACGCCGACGAGGTCCCTCAGGACGAGCGGGACACCGAGCGCTTCCTGCGCCGGCGCGCCGACGCCTACCAGGCCTACTACGAGCACCAGCCGCTGCGCCTGTCGGCCAAGCCCCAGGGCCCCGACATGCGCCTGTACCGGCGCCTGACCTACGGGCGCCTGGCCGAGTTCAACGTGCTCGACACGCGCCAGTACCGCTCCGACCAGGTCGGCGACGAGGGGCGCTTCGCCCCCGAGGCGACGATGACCGGCGAGGCGCAGGAGCGCTGGCTGCTCGACGGGTTGGAGCGCTCCGGCGCGCGCTGGAACGTGCTGGCCCAGCAGGTCTTCTTCGGCGAGCGCGACTTCGTGGCCGGCCCCGAGACCAACTACAGCAACGACGCCTGGGACGGTTACGTGGCGGCGCGCCGGCGCATCACCGGCTTCCTGGCCGAGCGCGATACCACCAACCCGATCGTGCTCACCGGCGACGTGCACGCGAACTACGTCTCCAACATCGAGCGCGACTTCAGCGAGCCGGAGTCCTCGGAGCTCGTGGCCACCGAGTTCGTCACCACCTCGATCAGCACGGGCGGCGACGGCGTCGATCAGTCGGCGGGCGACCGGGTGGTGCTCGCCGAGAACCCGCACATCGAGTTCGTCAACCGCCAGCGCGGCTACGTGCGCTGCACGCTGGACCGCGGGCAGTGGCGCTCGGACTTCCGCATCGTCGACTTCGTCACCCGGCCGGGTGCCCCGATCAGAACCCGTGCGTCGTTCGTCGTCGAGGACGGCGTGCCGGGTGCAGAGGAGGCCTGAGGTGTACATCGTGATCCGCCGTCTCCTTCCTCTCGCGGCAGCTCTGGCGGTCGCGGCCGCCCTGGCCGCCGCCGCTACCGTCGCGGCCGCCCCCGTCAAGGAGCCCACGCTCGAGGGCAGAGCGCTGCTGGCGCCCGACGCGTCGGCTCCCGCGCCCTTCGACGGCGCGCCGAACACCGAGCCCGACCCCTCGCCGGGCGCCAGCCAGCCGGTCGGCGGCTTCTCCGCGCTGATCGACGCCAAGGGCAAGGACACCTTCTGGGCCATGCCCGACAACGGGTTCGGCTCCAAGGCCAACTCGGAGTCCTTCCTTCTGCGCGTCTACCGCGTGCGCGCCGACTTCGAGACCGCGCGCGGCGGAAGCGGCGACGTCGAGATCCTCGACTGGATCACGCTGCGCGACCCAGACGAGAGGATCCCCTTCGACATCGTCAACGAGGACACCGAGGATCGGCTGCTCACCGGCGGCGACCTCGACCTGGAGTCCATGCGCGTCGCGCGCGACGGGACCCTGTGGTTCGGCGAGGAGTTCGGCCCCTTCCTGGTGCACACCGACGCCACCGGCAGGGTGCTCGAGGCGCCGATCCCGCTGCCCGGCGTGCAGTCGCCCGACTCGCCGCTGCTGGAGGGCGAGCCCAACCTCGGGCGCTCCAACGGGTTCGAGGGGATGGCCATCTCCAAGAACGGCAAGACGCTGTACCCGGTGCTGGAGGGTCCGGTGGCCGGTGACGACCCGCGCACGCGCCGCGTCTACGAGTTCGACCTGCGCACCGGCCGCTATACCGATCGCCTGCCCGACTATCGGGTGGCCGAGCCCAACTACCTGGTTTCCGACTTCACGGCGCTGGGCGGCCACCGCTTCATCGCCCTGGAGCGCGACAACACCGAGGGAGCCGAGGCGGTCCACAAGCGGGGCTTCGTGGTCGACCTGCGCGAGACGGCCCCCGACGGCACGCTGGCCAAGCGCCAGGTCGTCGACCTGCTCGACCTGCGCGACCCAGCGCTCATCTCCGAGCCCGGACGGCCCGGCGACGTCGGCCTCGGCGATCCCTTCTCCATGCCCTACGTGACCATCGAGGCCGTGCTGCCGCTGGGCGGCCAGCGCCTGGCGATCGTCAACGACACCAACTTCGGGTCCACGGGGCGCAACCCCGAGCTCCCCGATCCCAGCGACTTCATCGTGGTCCGGGTCCCCGGGCTGCGCGGCGAATGAGGAGACGACGATGATCCGACGTGGCATGAAGGTGGCGGCCCTGGTGGCCGTCCTGGCCCTGCCTGCCGCGGCGATGGCCGGCAACGGCAAGCCGGTCAACGGCGGCTCCAAGAACCCCCTGACGATGGCGGTGATCGGCGACACCCCCTACGGGGCCGAGCAGATCGAGCGTTTCCCTGACCTGGTCGACGACGTCAACGGTGATCCCAAGGTCCGCCTGGTGCTCCACCTGGGCGACGTCAAGAACGGCAGCAGCCCGTGCACCGACGAGCGCCTCGAGCTCTCCCGCGACCTGTACGACACGTTCAAGGATCCCTTCGTCCTCACGCCCGGCGACAACGACTGGACGGACTGCCACCGTCCCGCAGCCGGCGGCTACCTGCCCACCGAGCGCCTGGACGCGGTGCGCGACATCTTCTACCCCCAGCCGGGCCGCACGCTGGGCGGGCGCTCCAAGCGCGTGCTCACCCAGGCCGACCAGCCCGGCTTCGGCGACTTCGTGGAGAACCAGCTCTGGATGCAGTCCCAGGTGGCGTTCTCCGCCGTGCACGTGGTGGGCAGCAGGAACGACCTCGCCCCCTGGTTCGGTGGGGACGAGACCGACGAGCAGCGTGAGCTGCGCCTGGAAGAGTACGAGAGCCGCCTGGCCGCCGATCTGGCCTGGTTGGATCGCACCTTCGCCACCGCAGAGCAGGAGGACGCCCGTGGGGTGGTGGTGGCCATGCAGGCCGACACCTTCCAGGGCTCCGACGAGGGCTTCGAGGAGATCCTCGACCGGCTCACCGAGCTGGCCGGCGAGTTCGACGGTCCGGTGCTCCTGCTGCAGGGCGACAGCCACGAGTACCTCGTGGACCGTCCGCTGCCCGGCGCCCCCAACCTGACCCGGATCGTGGTCGAGGGCGAGACCGCCGACGAGTGGCTGCGCCTGCGCATCGACCCGCGCGGCGAGCAGCTCTTCACCTGGACGCGCGAGCAGCTCTAAGACGAGAAACGAGACACAAGGAGACCCCATGAGATCGCTCTTTGCCGGTGCCGCCATCGTCGCGGCACTCCTCGCCCTTCCCGCTGCGGCGGCCGCCAAGCGCGCCCCTGCCGATGAGCAGGTGCTGAACATCGGCCACCGGGGCGCGTCGGGTTTGGCGCCCGAGCACACGTTCCCGTCCTACGACCTCGCGCTCAAGCAGGGCGCCGACTACATCGAGCAGGATCTCCAGCAGGCCAGTGACGGCACCCTGGTCGTGATCCACGACGCCACGCTGGATCGCACCGCGCGCGGGCCGGTGGAGAACTGCACCGGGCTGGTGTCCGACAAGACGCTGGAGCAGCTCAAGACGTGCGATGTGGGCTCGTGGTTCAACGAGCGCTACCCGGAGAATGCGCGGGAGGAGTACGTGGGCCTGGAGATCCCCACGCTCGACGAGGTCCTGGCCCGCTACCGCAAGCGCACGAACTACTACATCGAGACCAAGAACCCCGAGGACGCCGACCGCATGGAGGAGCGCCTGATCACGCTGCTGGACGAGTACAAGCTGCTGCGCCCCGCCGCCGACCGCTGGCAGGTGCTCATCCAGTCCTTCAGCCCCGACAGCCTGCTGAGGGTGCAGGCCCTGGAGCCGGAGCTGCCGCTGATCCAGCTCTTCTTCGGCTCGGAGACCAGCGAGACCATCCAGGCCCGCCTGGACGCGGTGGCGGAGTACGCCGTGGGGATCGGGCCCTCGAAGGCCGACGTCGACGCCGCGCTGGTCGAGGCCGCCCACGAGCGCTGCCTGGACATCCACCCCTACACGGTGAACGAGTCCGCCGAGATGCGCGACCTGATCGACGTCGGGGTGGACGGCATGTTCACCAACTTCCCCGCGCGGCTGGACGAGGTCCTGGGCAAGGACGCCGTCGGCGGCAAGCACGCGGCCAAGCGCGCGGCCGACGCGCAGGCCGACTGCGTGGCGGGCTCCTGATGGCCCGCGCCGCCCGCGTGCTCCTGCTCGCCGCCCTGCTGGGGGCCGGCTGGGCGAGCGTCGCGCCGGGCGGCGCGGTGGCCCAGCCGCGTGACGACGCGCGCTTTGCCACGTTCAACGCATCGCTCAACCGGGCGGCGGAGGGGGAGCTGGTGCGCGACCTCTCCGACCGCGACGACGCGCAGGCCCGGGCGGTCGCGGAGATCATCCAGCGCACGCGACCCGACGTGCTGCTGGTCAACGAGTTCGACTACGACGAGCGCGAGCGCGCGGCGGAGCTGTTCCAGGACAACTACCTGTCGGTGAGCCAGAAAGGAGCGCGGCCCATCGAGTACCGCTACTCCTTCGTCGCCCCCTCGAACACGGGCGTGCCGTCGGGCTTCGACCTCGACAACAGCGGCACGGTGGGCGGTCCCGGCGACGCACTGGGGTTCGGCTTCTTCCCCGGGCAGTTCGGGATGCTGGTGCTCTCCCGTCACCCGATCGAGCGCGACGCGGTGCGCACCTTCCGCGACTTCCGCTGGAAGGACATGCCCGGCGCGCTGCTGCCCGATGACCGCGACACGAGCGCCCCGCGCGACTTCTACTCCGACGAGGAGCTCGAGGTCCTGCCGCTGTCGTCCAAGAGCCACTGGGACGTGCCGATCCGCGTCGGCGCCCGGCCGGTGCACTTCCTGGTCAGCCACCCCACCCCGCCGGTGTTCGACGGTCCCGAGGACCGCAACGGGCGGCGCAACAGCGACGAGATCCGCTTCTGGGCCGACTACATCGGGCCCGGCCGTCGCGAGGGGCGCTACATCTACGACGACCAGGGGCGGCGCGGCGGGTTGCGCCCGGGCGCGCAGTTCGTGATCGCCGGGGATCAGAACGCCGATCCCTTCGACGGCGACAGTCGCCCGGAGGCGATCCGCCAGCTCCTCGACGAGCCGCTGGTGAACACCCGCACGACCCCGGACAGCCCGGGAGGGCCTGAGCAGGCGCGACTCCAGGGTGGCGTCAACGCGCAGCACCGCGGCGACCCGGCCTTCGACACCGCCGACTTCGCCGAGCCGCCTGGCAACCTGCGGGTGGACTACGTGCTGCCGCGGCGCAACCTGCGGATCACCGACGCCGGGGTCTTCTGGCCGCGGACCGACGACCCCCTGTTCCGCCTGGTCGGCACCTTCCCGTTCCCCAGCTCCGACCACCGCATGGTGTGGCTGGACCTGGCGGTGGCGGGCCGGCCGCGCTGAGTCTCGGGCGCGCCTTTACGGTTGGGACGTCCTCACTCGGCGAGGAGACGGTCGACCCCGGCTGCGTCGAGCGGGTCCACGCGGCCCAGCCCCTCGAGCCCGTCGAAGTCCGTGTCCGCCGTGACGATCGTCGTGATGGCGTGGACCGAGCAGGTCGCGGCGTGGAAGCGGTCGTTGGCTCCGAGCCGAGGAGCATGGATCGCAAACGCCCGCTCGATCACCTCGTCCGTGACGAGAAGCACCGGCCGCATCAGTGCGTGGACCCGCGCAGCGAGGCCCTCGAGGCCGTGTACGCGGCCGGAGAGCTCCAGGTGCCAGACCTCCTCGAGAACCGCGGACGACGTGCGGCCGTCGGCCTGGCCCCGCCCCAGTGCCAGCACGAGTCGCGCGCACGCGTCGCGAAAGGGAGTGTCGGTCGCCGCGTAGACGAAGACGTTGGTGTCGAGGAAGAAGCTCAGGGCGCCGACCGATCGTCGAGCAGCGCGGAGAAGGGGCGCTCTCGCTCCTCCTCGAGGATGCGCTCGAGCTCCTCGGGCGCGACGAACACGGCCTCCATGGCCACGATCTCCTCGGCGGCCAGTAGCCGGGCCTCCGGCGGCGCGGCTCCGAGCGTCTCGTCGATCGCGTCGCGAACCACCTTGCCGACGGACACGCCGAGGTGGCCCGCTTGCTCCTCCAGACGCCGGCGCTGCTCCCTCGTGACCAGGATCTGCAGTCGATCGGACAACATGTGCAGATCCTACACATGTCACGACGCTCAGTGAGCATGCGCCGTCTCGGGCAGTACTCGAGACGGCAGGCGCACGGCGAGCAGGCCGGCCACGGCGGTGGTTATCGGCACGGCGGCGAGCAGACCGGCGGAGCCCACGAGCATGGCGACAAGGGGCTCGGCGACAGACTCGGTGTTGAGGGCCTCGCCAGGCTCGACGCCGCCGAGGCCGAAGACGAGCAGGGCGGGCAGCGAGGCGCCGACGTAGGCCAGGACGAGGGTGTTGACGGTGGCGGCCGCGTGGTCCTGGCCGACTCCCAGGGCCGCGCGGTAGAGCTGCCTGAAGGGGAGGGTGGGGTCGGCGCGGCGCAGGGCCATGACGGTGCTGGCCTGGGAGACGGTGACGTCGTCGAGGACGCCGAGTGCGCCGATGACCATGCCGGCCAGGATGAGGCCCTGGAGGGAGAGGTCCTGGCGGCCGGCGAGCAGGAGCTGGGAGGCGTCGCCGGACAGGCCGGTGAGGTGTGCCGCCTGGGTGAAGACCAGGGCGAGGGTGATGATCAGGGCGAGGCTGGCCAGGGTCCCCGCGATCGCGGCCAGGCTCTTGGCGCCCAGGCCGTGGGCCAGCGGAATGGTGACGAGCATCACCGCCAGGGCGCCGACCACGGCGACGGCCAGCGGCGGCTGTCCGGCCAGGATGGCGGGGACCACGAAGGCGAAGACGACGGCGATGCTGGCGGCCAGGCCGCACAGTGCGCGGGCGCCCCGCACGCGGCCCAGCGCGACGACGAGCACCGCGAAGCCGGCGGCCAGTAGGAGCAGCGGGGCGCGGCGCTCGAAGTCCACGAGCGTGTAGGCGTCGCCGGCCTGCGTGGGGACGCCCGGCGGCACCTCGTTGCGCACGAGACGCACCCCGTCGCCCAGGGCGGGGTCGGGCTCGGCGACAGCCTCGCCGGTGAACAGGCGCACCTCCTCGCCCGTGGCGTCCAGACGGGCGGTGATCCACTGGCAGCTCTCGGCCCGTGGCGCGGTGCACGGCGCGGCCTGTAGGGCCACCACCTCGGCGGCGAGGGTGTCGGCGCGCTGGGCCTCGGGCGGGGCCTGCACACGGTCGGTGGGCCACAGCGCGACGAGGCCCGCCAGCGTGGCCAGCGCCAGCACGGCGACGCCGCCGGCCAGCGCGCGGCCGGTGGCGGTGTCGCGCAGGCAGACCGCACGGCCGGGTGCGGGCTCGTGGTCCACGGCACGTGGTTCGCGCGACGCGGGCCCTGTACCTTCCCGGCATGTGCGTGAACTGCATGGCCGGCGCCATGGCCGCCGGCGCGGGAGCGACCGGACTACGGGCCTGGCTGGGCGTGCGGCTGGCCGGGTGGCTGACGCCGCGGCGGCGCAAGGTCCTCACGGTGGGCCTGTGTGGCGCGGGCGTGCTCGCCGCCGGGATCATCGGGCCCGCGGGCGTCTAGTGCGGGTGCGCGTGCTCATGCCCGTGGCCCAGCACGGCCACGGGCAGACGCACGGCCAGCGCCGCCGCCAGGGCGGTGGTCAGCGGCATCGCCGTGATCAGACCTATGGAGCCCACGAGCGTGGCCACGATCTCCTCGGCGACGGCCTCGCGCTGCACCGCCGTGCCCAGGCCGATGTCCTGGGTGGAGAAGAGGAGCAGCACGGGTAGCGCGGCACCCACGTAGGCCAGGACGAGCGTGTTGACCGTCGCGCCGACGTGGTCGCGGCCCACGTCGAGCGCCGCGCTGTAGAGCTGGCGCGCGCCCTGCGAAGGGTCGGCGCGGCGCAGGGCCATGACCGTCGAGGACTGGGAGACCGTCACGTCGTCGAGCACGCCCAGCGCGCCGATGACCACACCCGCCAGGACCAGGCCCGGGAGCGACAGCGCCCCCTCGCTGGCCCCGCGCAGCAGCGTCGCCTGCTCGCTGACCAGCCCGGTGATGGCGCCCAGCTCGATGAACAGCGTGGCCAGCAGCGCCGTGAGCAGCAGGGCGCACGTCGTGCCCAGCATCGCGGCCGCGCTCTTGGCGCCCAGCCCGTGGGTCAGCGAGATGGTGATGAGCATCACCGCGGACGCGCCCACCAGCGCCACGCCTAGCGGCGGTCCGCCCTGGACGATGGCCGGCACCACGAAGAGCAGCACCAGGGCCAGCGAGGCGGCCAGGCCACACAGGGCCAGCGCGCCGCGGCGGCGCCCGAGGACCACCACGAGGACGACGAAGATCATGGCCAGGGCGGCCAGCGGCAGGCCACGCTCGAAGTCCACGAAGATGTAGGTCCGCTCGCCGCCCAGCGGGGCACCGTCCGACTCCAGCCCCAGGTCGCTGGCCGGGTCGATCGCCAGCACGCGGAGGTCGTCGCCGACCTCGACGTCGGGCTGGACCTCGTCGCCGGGCAGCGTGATGGACTTCGTGCTCCCGGCCTCCGCGCCCGAGTTCAGCTCGACGGCGAGTCGCTCACAGCCCGGGCCGGCGAGCTCCTCGCAGTCGCCCTCGATGACTGCTGTGACCGTGGCCGAGAGGTCTTCGCCGGCCACCAACTCCTGGACCGCGAACGCCTCGCCGCGCGGCCACAGCACGGCGAGGCCGATGGCAGTGAGCAGCGCGAGCACGCCCAGCACGATGACCACCGCCCGGCCCGCCTGGGTCTCCCACAACGCTCGCACGGCGGCGCACCCTAACTGGCTGTGCGGCCACTTCTAGAGCAGGCGGGCGATCGCCACGAGCGCGGGGACGTCGTCGTGGACCTCGGCGTCCAGGTTGGGCAGGACGACCGGGTCGGTGACGCCCAACGTGGTGCGCAGGTGCTCGATCGCGCGGGCGTCACGGGCGGCCAGCACGGCGTGGGCGGCGAGGTTTTCGGCCACGGCGGCCGCGGTGCGCGCGCCCAGCTCCTCGGCCAGCGCCGCGGCCACCGCCGCGGGCTGCGGCGCGGGCTCGGGAAGGCTGTGCACGCGGTTGACGATCAGGCCGCCGAAGGGGAGGTCGGCCTCGCGCAGCTTGCCCACGAAGAAGATGGCCTCCGCCACGGGCTCGCGCTCGGGCGAGGTGACGACCAGGAACGCCGTGGCGGGGTCGGCCAGCAGCGCGCCGACGGCCCGAGCACGCTCGCGGAAGCCGTCGATCAGGCCGCTCAGCGCGCGGAAGAACCGGCCCAGGTCGGTCATCAGGTCCACGCCGGTCAGCCGGCGCAGCACGCCCAGCGCCGCACCCGTTCCCGCCGCCGCGACGCGGGCGGCCAGGCCGGTGGGCGCGAGCAGCACCCGCAGTGCCCGGCCCTCGAAGAACGAGCTCAGCCGCTCGGGCGCGTCGAGGAAGTCCAGCGCGTTGCGGCTGGGCGGGGTGTCCAGGACCAGCACGTCGAAGCGCCCCTCGCGGTGCAGCTCGTAGAGCTTGGCCACCGCGGTGAACTCCTGCGAGCCGGCCACCGCCCCGGACAGCTCCTGGTAGATGCGGTTGGCCAGCACCTCGTCGCGCGTACGCTCGTCGGGGGCCAGGCGCGTGATCAGGTCGTCGAACGTCCGCTTGGCGTCGAGCATCATCGCCCACAGCTCGCCGCGAACCTCGAGGCCGTGCCCGGCCAGGCGCTCGGGGTCCACCCGCCGCGGCTCGTTGTCCAGCTCCTCGAGCCCCAGCGCCTGGGCCAGGCGCTTCGCGGGGTCGATGGTCACCACGGCCACGCGCCGCCCCTGCACGGCGAGCGCCAGCGCCAGCGCTGCCGAGGTCGTCGTCTTGCCCACACCGCCCGAGCCGGCGACGACGACCATCCGCTTGCCCTCCAGGCGCTCGACCAGGCTCACGCTCGCGCCTCCGAGCGAGCGAGGGTGCGCGACAAGGCGTCCGCCAGCACCCCCGGGTCGACCTCGCCGCTCTCCTCCTTCACGGCAAAGGGAAGGCGCAGCGGCGTCAGGCCGACGGCACGACGCAGCCGTTCGACCTGTCGCCGCTCGCCGCGCGCCACCGCGAGGTCGGCGAGTGCGAGCTCGAGGGCGAAGGCCACGGGGTTGCCGCTCTCGTGAGCCGCGCCGCTCTCGTGGGTCGCGCCGGCCGCCGCGCTCCCCTCCCGCGCGGCGAGCGCCTTCCGCAGCCGCCCCTCCTCCTCGCGCCCGAACCGCGGCGGCGAGAGGCCGTTGACCACCAACGCCTCCAGCTCGAGGCCCAGTTGTGCGCGCAGGTCGCCGGCCAGCGCGATGGTCTCCGCGACCGGGAGCGCCTCGGCGCGAGCGACCGCGAGCACGCCGGTGTTCCGCGGGTCGGTCAGCCAGTCGTGGATGAGCCGCCCCTGCCGTGCGACGGGCCCGGCCGCGGCGGCGCGCGCGAAGGCGCTCGGCGCGGCCAGCGTCGCGAGGCCGTGGCCGGTGGCCGGAGCGTCGAGGATCACGAGGTCGTAGGGCTGCGACGCCCGCGTCCGCCGCTGCGCCTGGGCCAGCTCCCAGACCTTGCCCATCGACAGCAGCTCGGCCAGCCCGGGCGTCGCCGAGGCCAGCAGCGCGAACGAGCGGCTGCCGCCCAGCATCCGGGCCAAGGTGTCCGAGGGGAGCTGGTCGTGCAGGTACTCGCGCAGGGCGTCGGCCGGGTCGATAGAGATGTGCCACAGGCCGTCGCGCAGCGGCGTCTCGGCGAACGGCTCGCCCGCTGCGGCGCCCAGGGAGCCGGGAACGTCCGTGCGCTGCGCGACCTCGGCGACGATCGTGCGCCGACCCTCACGGGCGGCGACCACTCCCAGCGCGGCGGCCACGGTGCTCTTGCCCGTACCGCCCTTCCCAGTGACCACGAGCAGGCGCCGGCGCAACATCCGAAGCCGATGCTATTGAAGGACTCGCGCCACGCCGGGCGAACAGAGGCGGCGTGACGGTTCAGGTTCCCAGCGAGGAGGCGGCGGTGGCCGGTCAGCAGGCACGGGTGCTCGTGTTCGCCAACCAGAAGGGTGGCGTGGCCAAGACGACCACGACGCTGAACCTGGCGTGCGCGTTCGCCGAGACCGGACACCGGGTGCTGGCGGTCGACCTCGACCCCCAGGGCAACCTGACGATGTCCCAGGGGATCGACCCCGACACCGTCGAGACCTCGATGTACGACGTGCTCGTGCACCGCACCCCGATCCGCGAGGTCATCCGCTCGCGCGAGATCGACGTCGCGTGCGCCTCGATCGACCTCGCCGGGGCCGAGATCGCGATGTCGACGATGATCGGTCGCGAGCGCGCGCTGGAGAAGGCCCTCGCCCCGGTCATGGAGGACTACGACTTCGTCTGCATCGACACGCCGCCCAGCCTCGGGCTGCTCACGATCAACGCGCTCACGGCGGCTGACAAGGTGATCGTCCCCGTGCAGTGCGAGTATCTGTCCATGCGCGGCCTCATCCAGCTGCAGAACACGCTCGGGATGATCCGCGAGAACCTGAACCCGGAGATCGAGATCGAAGGCATCCTCCCCACCCTGGTGGACACGCGCACGCTTCACGCCAAGGAGGCGATCGAGCTGCTCGAGGAGAACTTCGGCGACCGGGTGTTCGCGGCGCGCATCCGTAAGACGGTGCGCTTCGCCGAGGCACCGGTGAAAGGCATGTCGGTGCTCAAGTACGATCCCAAGGGCGTCGCGGCCCAGTCCTATCGCGACCTTGCGAAGGAGGTTCTCCATGGCAGGCGGTAAGCGAGCGAGTATGCGCGAGGGTCCGTTGGCCGCCCTGTTCCGCAGCGCGCAGGAGGGTGAGCAGGAGGCGCGGGATGATGGCAAGGCCGTCGCACAGGAGCGCGAGGCCGGCGCGCAGGAGGGCCGTCGTGAGGTTGCGCAGGAGGGCCGTCGTGAGGCCGCGCCGCCGCCCGCACAGCGGCGTCCCCGCGAGGAGTTCGCCGCGCGGCCCGCGCCTCACCCCGGCCTGAGCCAGGAGGAGCAGCCGCCTGTGGCCACGCCCCCCACGCCCCAGGACCGCCTGCGCCACGCCTTCTCGGCCGACATCCCGGAGAACCTGATGGAGCGCCGCCCGGCGCCGGCCACGCCGGCGGCCCCGGGGCAGGCGCCGGCGCGCGACCCCTACGCCCGCACGGGCCAGCCCCCGCAGGCGGCCGAGCCCGAGCCGGGCCCGGGCAGCCCGACCATCCGCGTCATCGGCGTGGGCGGCGGTGGGGTCAACGCCGTCAACCGCATGGTCGAGGCCGAGGTGGCCGGCGTGGAGTTCCTGGCCGTCAACACCGACCTGCAGTCGCTGCAGCAGTCCACCGCCGAAATCACGCTGCACATCGGCGCTGCGCTCACGCGCGGGCTGGGCTCGGGCTCCGATCCGGATCTCGGCCGTGCGGCCGCCATGGAGGACGGCGACCGCATCAAGGCGCTGCTGCGCGGCTCGGACATGGTGTTCGTGACCGCGGGCGCGGGCGGGGGCACCGGCACCGGCGCCGCGCCGGTGGTGGCGCGCATCGCCCGCGAGCTGGGCGCGCTGACCGTCGGGGTGATCACGCGGCCCTTCGGCTTCGAGGGCAGTCGTCGCCGGGAGGCCGCCGACCGCGGCATCGAGGCGCTGGGCGAGGAGGTCGACACCCTCATCGTCGTGCCCAACAACCGGCTGCTGACCATCCTGGACAAGACCACCTCGATGGTCGACGCCTTCCGGGTGGCCGACGACGTGCTGCGCCAGGGCGTGCAGGGCATCTCCGACCTGGTGACGCTGCCGGGGATGATCAACCTCGACTTCGCCGACGTGCGCACGATCATGCGCGACGCGGGGAACGCCCTGCTCGGCATCGGCATGGGCACGGGCGACGACCGCGCCGTGGACGCCGCCGAGAAGGCGGTGGCCTCGCCGCTGCTGGAGACCTCGATGGAGGGCGCGCGCAAGATCCTGCTTTCCATCACCGCCGGGGAGGATCTCTCGCTGTGGGAGGTCAACGAGGCGGCCAAGGCCGTCGCGGCGGCAGCGCATCCCGACGCCAACATCATCTTCGGCGCGATGGTCGACGAGAAGCTGGAGGACCAGGTGTGGGTCACCGTGGTGGCCACGGGCTTCGACGGCGCCCCGCCGCGTCGCGAGGAGGCCGCACCGCGCCGCGTCCAGGAGCCGGCGGGCGGCGAGGTGCGCGTCGAGCGGCGCATGCCGATGCGCCCCCGCGAGCCGGAGCGTCCGCGGGAGCGGGAGCGGGAGCGGGAGCGTCCGCGGGAGCGGGAGCGCGAGCGCGACCGTCCGCGCGAGGATCGCAGCCCGATCCGCCGCGAGGGCGGCCTCGGGGTCACCGAGATCGACGTCCCGGAATTCATGCCGCACCGGTAGCTTCGGGGTTCATGGGCTCCGAGCGCGGCGTCGTCGCCGCCGGCCATCCGCTCACGGCCCAGGCGGGTGCGCGGGTGTTGCGCGAGGGCGGCAACGCGGTGGACGCCGCGCTGGCCGCCATGCTGGTCTCGTGGGTGGCCGAGCCGCTGCTCACCGGGCCCGGCGCTGGTGGGTACCTGCTGGTGGCCGGTGCGGGGGAGGAGCCCGTGGTGCTGGACTTCTTCGTGGCCGCGCCGGGCTGCGGCGAGCGCGCGGCGCCGGGGGAGCTCATCCGGGTCGAGGTCTCCTTCGGCGACGCCGTCCAGGCCTTCCATGTCGGCGCCGCGTCAGCCGGGGCCTACGGCACCCCCGCGGGCATCGAGGCCGCCGCGCGGCGCTGGGGCAGCGTGCCCCTCGACCGGCTCGCCGCGCCCGCTGCGGCGCTGGCCCGCGAGGGCGTGGAGGTCAACGCGGTCCAGGCCTATCTGTTCGACATCCTCACGCCGATCTACCGGTCGGCGCCCGAGGGCCAGGCGGCCTTCGCGCCCGGCGGGGCGCTGCTGCGCGCCGGCGACCGCCTCGCGCTGCCCGAGCTGGCCGACACCATCGACCGGCTGGGAGCCGAGGGTGCCGCGCCGTTCTACACCGGCGACCTGGCCGACGCGGTCGTCGACTGCCTGGGGCCCCGGGGCGCCGTCCTCACCCGCGACGACCTGGCCGCCTACGCGGCGCAGGCGCGCGAGCCGGTGCGCGCCATCTACCGCGGCCACGCCGTGCACACCAATCCGCCGCCGGCCGCCGGGGGCACCCTCCTCGCGCTGGCCATGGCGCGCCTGGAGGACGCGCGCGAGGGCGCGCCGACCCTCCCGCAGATCGTCGAGGTCATGGAGCACGCCCAGGCCGAGCGCACGCCGCGCTTCCTCGAGCGCCTGGGCTCCACGACGCACATCGCCGTGGTCGACGGCGACGGCCGCGCCTGCTCGGTGACGTGCACCAACGGCGAGGGCTGCGGCATCGTGGTGCCCGGCACCGGCATCCACGTCAACAACATCATGGGCGAGGAGGACCTCAGCCCGCTGGGCTTCCACCGCGCCGCGCCGGGCACGCGGATGCCCTCGATGATGGCTCCCACCGCGGTCCTCGCGCCCGACGGCGCGCTGCGCCTCGTACTGGGCTCCGCGGGCTCCAACCGCATCCGCTCAGCCGTCCTGCAGGTCATCGTCGGCGTCCTCGACCACGGCCTCGACGTCGACGCCGCCGTGCGCGCACCGCGCGTCCACGTCGAGGGCCCCAGCGTCTACGCCGAGCCCGGCGTCCCCGTCGAGGAGCTCGGCGAGCGCGACCTCGTGCGCTTCCGCGCCCCCAACGTCTTCTTCGGCGGCGCCCAGGCCGTCGAGCGCGACCCCACCACCGGCGCCCTGCGCGGCGCCGGCGACCCCCGGCGGGGTGGGGCAGTGGTGGTGGCCTGAGCGGTGCGTCTGATGCACGGCGACCCCCGCCACGGGTCGGTCCGGCCGATCGGGTCAGCGAACGCTCACGACGATGTTCTCCTCCCGCGACATCGGCCATGCGTCATCGGCCCGCTGCGTCCACGCGGGATCCACAAGCTTGGCGAGCCTCGGCCCATCCCCCGGACGAATCGATCGGATGATCACGCCCTCCGCGCTGCTCGATCCGAACGCCGATGGACCCAGAAGTTTCTCGGCGGCGACTTGGGAGCCCAGTGTCCCCTCGAATCGCCTTGGGGGAGAGGGCACGTCGACGGCGGCCAGCACCGCGTCGCGTTCGTGAAGCTGGAGGAACCAGCCGAACCACCGGTCGAGGACGTCGAGTCCGACGAAGGGACCGGGGAGTCGGTCGTAGCGGATCGTGTGGCGGCGCAGGAGCCACTCGCCGTAGAGCGCGTAGCGGTCGCCGAGCGCGGCTCTTAGCTCGTCTCCGCGGCTCGTCGCCCACGACCTCAGGCGTCCGCGCTGACCCCCCCGATCGATCGCGTCGACCCCTCCGCGCGTGGCCACGCGCGGAACCCCCTCGTCGATCCACACGACGACATTAGCACCGTCGAGTTTCTCCTCGACGACCACCGGCACGCCGAGCAGCCGCTCGCGACCGTCGTGGTCGAGCACGAGGTCGCCGCGATCGACGCCGGCTCCCGGGGCCAGGTGGGCGACGCGCGGGAACTTCGGCGGAGTAGTCACGCGTACGCGCCCAGCCCCTGATCGAACGTCCAGATCTCCACCGCGACGTGCGCGGCCCGCCGCTCGTAGGCCTCCGCCTCGGCAAGGATCGACACGTCACCCGCGCCTACCCGCTGGGAGGCCATGTCGGGCAGCGGCGGACATCCGCGAGCACCGTTGCACAGCGCGCCGATCAGCTCGACGTCCCACCGGGCGCCGTTGAGCACCCACGGCGGATCCTGCTGAGCGGTCGCTTGCAGCACGTTGACCAGCCCGTGGGCGCAGCGCCGGCGTGCATGGCCGTCAGCGAGCTGCGCGATGTGGTTCCCGGTCTCGATGATCGCCGCGGTCGGCAGGAGCAGCGTCTCGCCCGCGTCGACCCGTCGCGTCACGTCGACTCGTACCTCGTCGGGCCGCTGGCACTTCCCGGGGACCCGCAGCAACTCGCACAGCACGCTCGTATCGAGGAAGACGGCCTTGCGCATCAGAGCGTCGCCAGCAGCTCCTCGAGCGTGTCGCGTCGCTCGCGAGAGTCTGGCGTCCCTTCGAGGCGCTGCTGCGTGACTGCATCACCGAGCGTTCCGGCCGCCATCGCCGCCGGGTAGCTGGCTAGGTCGACGAGCGGTACGAGCTCGGTTCTCGCCGTCTCTGGATGGCGAAGACAGACGATGACTCCATCGTGGTCGGTGGCATCGAGCGCGGTCAGCATCGCTGGGCTGTGCGTGGTGGCGAGTGTCCGGATGCGCCGGCGCTGAGACTCGGCCTTGATGAGCCGAACGACCCGAGCCGCCTGAGAAGGATGAAGCCCGTTCTCGATCTCCTCGATGACCAGAAGGGTGTGCGGCGCGTCGTCCTCGACGGTGGTCTCCAAGGCGGGTGCTTCGAGCAGCGCTGCGGCAAAGGCGAGGAAGCGCAGCATCCCGTCGCTCATGACCCGCGCCGAGAAGGGCACATCCTGACCTGCGAAACGCTCATGTAGAGCGAGCATCACGTCCTCCAGAGCGGAGGACTCCACGGTGATCGACGCGACGTGCTGCTCGGGCAGCGCCTGAACGATCTCCTTGAGCTGCTCCCAGCGCTCGGTGTCCTCGCGCAGGGCGCCGACGACCGCCGAGAGATTGTCGGCCTGGCGGCGGAGGGTGACATCACGCCGGGGCACGTACTGACGCATGAGGGCCGGCACCGGATCGAGGATGAAGACGGAACGCAGAGCGGCGATGACCACTTCGGCAGCCTCATGGACCTGGCGGGTTGCCTTGAGATTGCCGGGTACCTTCGTGGGGACCTGCGCGGTGAGCAGTCGATCAGGTCGGAAGGGCAGCACTGGGTTCGGTCCCTGCTTGCCGTTGAAGTAGCGACCCTGGATGGCGAAGAGGCCCGGCGCGGTCCGGTCCGTGGTCAGGTACGCCCGGTGCCTGCCGCGCGCGGGTCGCGCGTGCAGCGCTTCGCTGATGATCTGCACGTCGGGCTCGACCTGCACCTCGACGTCGAGATCGATCAGGTCGTCCCCCACTCGGACCGTGCACCCGAGGGCGAACGTCGACTCGCCGTAGGGAGCGCATCCGCCTACGCCGCCGCGAACCTCACCACCCTCCCGCCGACCACCGTCGATGGCCTCGCGCAGATCCTCGCCTTCGGCGAGCCGCGCCAGCACGTGCAGCCCGTCGATGGCGTTGGACTTGCCGCTGCCGTTGCGCCCGATGAGCAGGGTGAGGTCGCGCAGCGGTAGGACCGCGTCGCGGAAGGACTTGAAGCGCGTGAGGCGCAGCTCCTCGAGGAACGGCGAAGGGGGCATGGGCATATCATCGCTCAGGCGTCGGCTTCGCTGTCTACCGTGGTGCGTGCGGGACGGACGTCATCGGATCATCGGTCAGTCTTCGCGGACGTCGATCTCGGCTTCGTGCGCGAGCGCGGCCGAGAGCACCATGAGCTGGAGCGGGCTGACGATGGCGCCCTTCAGCCCCAGCACGCTGCTGCAAAGCTCCAGCTCGGAGCCGCGGAAGTCGACGCAGGACAGCCGCGCCTTCTGGAAGTCGCCCGCGCGGAGCTGGCACGCGGAGAAGCGCGTGTACTCGAGCCGGCTCTCGGCGAAGTCGCTCTCGTCGAGCACGCACCCCTCGAACGTCACATGCGACAGGGTCGCCATCCGGAAGTTCGCGAAGTCGAGCTTGCAGTTGCGGAACGTGACGTCGCGGAGGTTCGCTTCGGCGAACTGCATCCCGGTGAGCCGCGCGTCGTCCCACTCGACCCGAGTCATGCTCGCGCCCGACCAATCCGCGTTCGAGCCCTCGACCCGCTGCGCGACAACGTCGGAGAGCGACACCCCGCGCATCCGCGACCCGCCGAGCCGTGCCCCGTCGAAGCGCACCCGCGCGAACAGCCCTGACCCAGCATCGACGCCGGCGAGATCCGCCTCGGGCCCCAGCCGCGCGTCCTCGACCTGGAAGCCGCTCTCGAACGGTCCGCCGCCCGCGGGGGCCAGCTCGTCGAGGTCGACGTCGACGGGCGCGGTCGCGCCAATCACGCGTGCGGTGCGGCGGGACCCCACGGCCGGGACCCTACACCTGGCCTATCACCGCAGTGCGCGCGCCGCGCGTCCCCGTCGAGGGCGCCAGCGTCTACGCCGAGCCCGGCGTCCCCGTCGAGGAGCTCGGCGACCGCGACCTCGTGCGCTTCCGCGGCTCCCAAAGGCGCCCAGGCCGTCGAGCGCGACCCCGCCACCGGCGCCCTGCGCGGCGCAGGCGACCCCGGGCGGGGCAGTGGTGGTGGCATGAGGCCCAGAGGGAAGCGCTGGGAACTGAGGCGGCACTGGGACGAGACCAGCGTGCGACTTGCTAGAGGTCACGCGCTGGAAGCGGATCCCTTCACTCCGTCGCACGCACGCTGATTCAGTGGCGAGTCGAAGGGAGGGAGCGCCGAACTCACGGGCCGTCCAACGACCGCCTGTACCGCACCTCGGGCGTGCCGGCCATCAGCCTGGCCCTGTTACGAAGCCGACCACGGCGGTCGGGTCCTCGTAGACCAGTACCGCGTGCAATGTGTCGCCGTCGTGTAGCCGATCGAGCGTGTAAAGGTGCCAGTCCAACGGTACTTCGAGGCAGTCCAACGCGCGCAGAAGCCGCTCGATGTCAGCCCGGTCGGTGCTTGGTAGGGGCGGATCACGTGGTCGTCTTCCCTTTCTTTCCCGTCGACGGCGCATGAGGATGGTCCCCGTCGTGGAACTTCGAAGGCGACCCGGTCCGAGGATCAGGCGTGCGCGAGCGTAGCGGCTGCGCGATCGATCGGAATGGCCGAGCGGGTGAGGTCTGCTGATTGCACCGGCGGACTTCGAGTTCACCGTGCCCGATTGCGAGGCTCTAGGTCGCGGTGCTTTAGGGCGGCAGTCGCGCCTCCGGCGATGTGATGCGCTAAGAATGGGCTGCGAGATACATGGACGACGCCGTAAGAGAACAGATTCGCGAGCTTCTCAAGACAGGGTTGCCAACAGAGGAAGTCGCTGGGCACCTCGGCGTGCCGAAGGGGACGGTAAGCGCAGTCAAGGCGCATCTCACGAGGGTCGCGATCCCCCATGACGCCAGCAGCCTGACTGAGGCGGACGTCGAAGAGATCACGGATGCTGCGACTCTCAGGTTCGGCTTCGAGCGGCAGATGCAGGATGAGCTCCGTCGGAACATCCACCAGCTCGATCCGGGCCTGCGCATCGTGGACGAGGGAAGGGAACGACGGGTTGAGTCCGGCTTCATCGACATCCTGGCCGAGGACGACCAAGGATCCCTGGTCGTCATCGAACTCAAGATCAGCGAGGCGCCCGACAGCGCCATCGCCCAGGTCTTGTCGTACATCGGGTCGCTCCAGACAGAGGAAGACCCTCGAGCGGTGCGCGGCATACTGATCGCGCGGGACTTCACAACACGCGTGAGGCTTGCCGCTCGGGCTGCGGCTATTCAGCTGGTGGAGTACGGCTTCAACTTCTCCTTCGCGGCTGTGGGTGCCGACAGCGACCGAGTACGACCCACTGCCGTGGACGGATAAGGAGTTCCTCGTTCGGGACGGCTGTCGGATCTAGCCGCCCTCGCCGACGTCGAGGCGGAGGATCTCCCGACGGCCGGTCTCGTGGACGGCGTGGGCAACCAAGAGGCACTCGCGCCACCCGGCCGCTGGCGCGGAGCTTCTCGACCTCGGAGTTGACGAACGGGCTGCTCTTCAGCGCGGCGGATCGTTCGATCGTGTGGCGCGGCCAGGGGTGGTGCTCGTGGCTGATCGTGCAGCACCGGTACTACACTCGCCCTGGTGCCGACCAAGCACAAGCGACATTCGGTAACCGAGACGCCCCGGGTGAAGGTGGCGTTGGACGAACTGCGCGCGACGGCGCCGAATGAGCGCGTCGATCTCGCCGAGCTCGTCATCCTAGGCGCCCTTAGCAAGACCGAGGAGCATCGCTCGACGGGAGCCGAGCGCCGGCGCGCTGTTGCCTCCCTGGCCGACCGCGTGACCACCGGGGAGCTCGGCATCGACGTCGAAGCGGCCGGGTGGGTGCGTCGCCACGGGTGGAACCCGCAGCGGTGACGCCGGCGTTGCTCGACCACTCGGCGTGGTCGCGCATTGCCCGGCTTTCCTTGCCTGTTGATGTGCGTCACCGCGTGCGCGAGTCCGTGCTCTCCCGGTCGCTCGCACCTGCCTGCCGTTTCTCCTCGAGGCGGGTTACTCGGCTCGCCGCGGCAAACGTTCACGCCGCGCTTGCTCATGAGCTCGTGGAGGGTGCCTGCGGTCGGTGTCGGTGGCCACGGCGTCGGGGAGGCGCTGGGCGCGGCGCAGCGCTGCGGTGACGCTTGCGCTCTCGAGCTAGCGTTAGCGGTCCGTCAAGCCGCTGACGACGACACCGCTGCCCGCCGGGGTCAGCGCGCTGAGGTCCGACGTGTCCACGGTGAGGATCACTCCGCCGCCGGCCGTCGCGCAGCTCGCGACGACCGTGGCGTCCACATGGTGCTCCGAGCCCCACCCGGCCGAGGCGAGCAGATGTCCGATGCGTCGCGCCAGCGCACGGTCGGTGGGTACGACGCCGATGCCGCCCTGGAGGGAGAGGCAACCATCGATTGCCGCGTCGTGACGGGAACCGCGATAGCACTCGGACAGGACGGCCGCGGGTACCAGCACCTCGACCCGCTCAGCGAGGGCGGCGGCAAGCGCTGCGCGGACCGTCGCCTCATGACTGCCGCCGCGGGCAAGGCTCGACAGCGCCTCGGCATCCAGGGTGAGGCAGCTCACTGCAGCAGACGGCGGAACTCCGTCACCCGCCCCTGGTCCACCGGCCCTCGTTCAGTCTCGAGGCGGATGAGCAGTGCGGACAGCGCCTCCAGGCGCTGACGGCGTTCCACCTCTTCGCGCAGGATGGCGTTGACGGTGGATGACAGCCCGGCGTGGTCGTCTCCCAGCGCCTCTACGAGCTCAGGGTCGAGCGTCAGCGTCTTGCGAACCTTTGCGATGCTCATACCTACATACTACGTCACGCATACGTAAGGGCGCCGGTCCAGCCCCTAGCCAACACCCCCGAAGCGTGCGGCCCGTGTCCTACGGCGTCCGCGCCTCGGCCAGCACCCGACGGATGCGCTTGGCCGAGACGGGGCCGCGGGCGCCGACCCCCTGGGCGAAGAGGCTGACGCGCAGCTCCTCGAGGAGCCAGGGGACCTCGGCGAGCTGCTCGGGGAGCGGGTGGCCGCTTGGCCGGGACGCGAGTAGGGCGGCGTGAGCGTGCTCGTGCTCGAGCTCGTGGACTGCGCCCATGCGGTCGGTGGCGACGGCGTCGGGCAGGCGCTGGACGCGGCGCAGTGCGCCTTCGACGTGGCGCTCGAGGTCGGCCAGGCGGCCGGCGCCGGTGGTGGCGACGAAGCCGTCGGGCAGCAGGCGACGGAGCTGCGCGTCCACGTCCTGGCCGGCGGGCTGGAGCGCTGGCGCCGTGAGACCGTCCAAGGCGGCCCGCGCCGCGCGCGCGACATCGAGAACACGCACGACGCGGTCGACCATTTGCGCGGTCGCCTCGGGCAGGCCGGCGGCGACTCCGTCGCGCAGCGCCGCGAAGCCCTCCGGCGGCCCGGCCTGGAACGAGGCCGTGGCGCTCGTAGCCCGCGGCGGCCTGCCTGCGCCAGCCGCGCGCGCAGTCGGGGGCGAAGGTTCTCGCGCAGCGCGTCGAGATCGTCGGCCTCGGCGACCGGCTCGCCGCCCTCGTCCTCGACGCGGAAGCGCATGCGTAGATGGGCGGGCAGGCGGTCGGGGTCCCACGCGTCGGGCGGGATGCACACGCCGCGCAGCGTCGCCCGGGCCCTCCCCGACCAGCTCGTCGACGGCGTCGCCGATCGCCTCGGCCGGGTCGCGGTCGGCGCCGGCGTCCTCGTAGGCGGGGTCGGCGAGCGGCCGGTGGCGGACCTCCACCGGGTAGGTGCGCCCGGAGACCTCGACCACGGGCGCATCGTCGAAGTGGGCGCTGAAGCGCTGGGGGTCGATGGTCGCCGACGTGATGATGAGCTTGAGGTCGGGCCGTCGCGGCAGGATGCGCTTGAGGTAGCCCAGCAGGAAGTCGACGTTGAGGCTGCGCTCGTGGGCCTCGTCGACGATCACGGTGTCGTAGCGGCGCAGCAGCGGGTCGCGGCGGATCTCGGCCAGCAGCAGGCCGTCGGTCATCAGCCGCACGAGCGTGTCGTCGCGGCTGCGGTCGGTGAAGCGCACCGCGTAGCCCACCGTTCCGCCCAGCTCGACCTCCAGCTCCTCGGCGATGCGCTGGGCCACGGTGCGAGCCGGCGAGCCGGCGGGGCTGGGTGTGGGCGATGGTGCCCTCGACGCCACGTCCCAGCTCCAGGCAGAGCTTGGGGAGCTGCGTCGTCTTGCCCGAGCCGGTCTCGCCGGCCACCACGACGACCTGGTGGCCGCCGATGGCGTCCAGCAGCTCCTCGCGGCACGCGGTGACCGGCAGCTCGGGCGGATAAGTGAGGGCCGGCACCGCCGCCCGGCGGCGGGCGAGGCGCCCCTGGGCATCGGGCGCGGGTGGTGACGGGCGCCGCGAGCGGGTGGCATACGCCGAGGCTACGCGGGCGTCGCGCGAGGCGCCCTCGGGGCCTGCCCCCCTGAGGGTGCAGGCCTCCCCGCGCCCGCCTGTACCGTGAGGATGACCGATGAGCACGCTGCGCGTCACCTACTCGCCGAAGGTCTTCATCCCCCTGACACAGCTCTGTCGCGACGGGTGCTGGTACTGCACGTTCGCCCAGCCGCCCAAGCGTCTGGAGGCGCCGTTCCTGACGCCCGAAGAGGTCGTGGACCTCGCGCTGCGCGGGGCGCAGGCGGGCTGCCACGAGGCACTGTTCACCCTGGGCGAGGCGCCCGAGGCCCGCTACGACGTGGCGCGGACCTGGCTGGCCGACCACGGCTACGCGACGACCGTCGACTACCTGGTGGCGATGTGCGAGCTGGTGGTCAGCGAGACGGGGCTGCTGCCCCACGCCAACGCCGGCGCGCTGTCGCGCGACGAGCTGGCCGTGCTGCGCGAGGTCACCGCCTCCCAGGGCATGATGCTCGAGTCGCTCAACGCCGACCTGCCCTGCCACCGCGGCGCGCCCGACAAGCACCCCTCGCGGCGCCTGGCCACCTTGGAGGCCGCCGGCAAGCTGGCCATCCCCTTCACCACGGGGATCCTGGTGGGCATCGGCGAGAGCCGCGCCGACCGCGCCGAGGCCCTGGAGGCCATCGCCGCCTCCCACGCCCGCCACGGCCACGTGCAGGAGGTCATCGTCCAGAACTTCCTGCCCAAGGCGGGTACGGCGATGCGCGACCACCCGCCGTGTCCGACCGAGGACCTCCTGGAGGCCATCGCGCTGGCGCGCACGATCCTCCCGCCCGACGTCCACCTGCAGGCGCCCCCCAACCTGTCCGACGACTTCGGCGCGCTGCTGGACGCGGGCATCGACGACTGGGGCGGCGTGTCGCCGGTCACCGCCGATCACGTCAACCCGGAGCGGCCGTGGCCGGCGGTCGAGCGCCTGCGCGAGGTCACCGAGGCCCGCGGCCGCGTCCTGGCGCCGCGCCTCACGCTGTACCCGCGCTATGCGCTCGAGCCAGAGCGCTGGCAGGCCGAGCGCATGCGCTTCGCGGTGCTGGACCGCATGGACGCCGAGGGCCTGGGGCGCGACGACCCGGGCGCGCTGCTGCCCCAGCGCACCGAGGACGCCACCAACGTCGGCGACGGCGCAGAGGTGCGCCTGGTGGGCCGGCGCTCCACGGCGTGGTGCTCGGGCGGCGACGTGCGTCCACCCGCCCTGCTGTCCGGCCGGCGCGCGCGGGCCGCCGGCGCCGTGGGCGAGGTTCTCGAGGGCGTGCGCGTCGGCCAGGAGCCGGGCGAGGCCGAGCTGGTGACCCTCTTCACCGCGCGCGGGCCCGAGGTCGCCGCTGTGGGGCAGGCGGCCGACGCGCTGCGGCGCGAGACCGTAGGCGACGTGGTAACCTACGTGCGCACCCGCAACGTCAACTACACCAACGTGTGCACCTACAGGTGCACGTTCTGCGCGTTCGCCAAGGGCCCGCTGAGCCTCAACCTGCGCGGACGGCCGTACCTGCTCACCGAGGCGCAGGTCGCCCAGCGCGCCGTCGAGGCGTGGGAGGCGGGCGCCACCGAGGTGTGCCTGCAGGGCGGCATCCACCCGACCTTCGACGGCGACTTCTACGAGCGCGTCTGCCGGGCGGTCAAGGAGGCCGTGCCCGACATCCACATCCACGGCTTCACCGCCCTGGAGGTCACCGAGGGCGCGCGGCGCCTGGGCGAGCCGCTGGAGGACTACCTGCGCCGGATGATGGCCGCCGGCCTGCGCTCGCTGCCCGGCACTGCGGCCGAGATCCTCGACGACCCGGTGCGGGCGATCCTGTGCCCCGACAAGGTGACCACCGACGAGTGGCTGGAGGCCCACCGCACGGCCCATCGTGTGGGCCTGCGCTCCAACGTGACGATCATGTTCGGCGCCGTCGAGCAGCCGGTCTCCTGGGCGCGCCACCTCCTGCGCGCCCGCGGGCTCCAGCAGGAGACCGGCGGCTTCACCGAGTTCGTGCCCCTGCCCTTCGTGCACATGGCCGCGCCCCTCTACCTGCGCGGCCGGGCCCGGCGCGGGCCGACCTTCCGCGAGACCGTGCTCATGCACGCCGTGGGGCGCATCGCGCTGCACGGGTGGATCGACAACGTCCAGTGCTCCTGGGTGAAGGTCGGCCTCGACGGCGCCGCCCAGCTCCTGCGCGCCGGCGTCAACGACCTCGGCGGCACCCTGATGGACGAGAACATCTCCCGCGCGGCGGGGGCGAGCCACGGCCAGGGCGTCGAGGAGGCCCAGCTGCGCGAGGTCGCCGGCCGCGTCGGCCGCCCCCTCGAGGAGCGCACCACCCTGTACGGGCGGCGCGAGCGGCTCAGCGTGGTGGCGTAGCCGCGGTTCGTCCGGCGCGCCCTACCGTGGAGGCGTGGGACGACGAGCCTGGATCCTCCTGGCCTTCCTGGCCTCGCTGTGGGGTGCGTCGTACCTGTTCATCAAGGTCTCCCTGGACGACCTCGGGCCGGCGGGTGTGGTCTTCGGGCGCACCCTGCTGGCCGCGCTGGTGCTCATCCCCATCGCGCTGCACCGCGACGCGCTGCGCGGCCTGCGCGGGCGCCTGGGGGCGCTGAGCGTCCTGGCCGGCGTGCAGGTCGCGGTGCCCTTCCTGCTCATCTCCTGGGGGGAGGAGCACATCGCCAGCTCGCTGACCGGCATCCTGGTCTCCTCGGCGCCGATCTTCCTCGTGCTGCTGGCCGCCTGGCTGGACCCCGAGGAGCGGGCGCGCGGCTGGGGGCTGGTCGGCGTGGCCGGGGGCATCGTGGGCATCGGGCTGCTGTTCGGCGTCGACCTGTCGGGCGACACGCTGGCCCTGCTGGGCGGATTCGCCGTGCTGGGCGCGGGGCTCTGCTATGCGGGCGGGGGCCTGTACCTCAAGCGGCGCCTGAGCGGCACACCACCGGTGGCCGTGGCAGCGGCGACCATGGTGATCTCGACGCTGATGACGCTGCCGCTGCTGCCCTTCTTCCCGCCCGCGGCGCCTGGCGGCGGCACGGTCGCGGCGATGCTCGCGCTGGGCGTGGGGGGAACGGGGATCGCCTTCCTCGTCTACTACACCCTCATCGCGGACGTGGGCCCGGCGCGCGCGGCGCTGGTCACCTACCTCGCGCCCGTGTTCGCCGTGCTCTACGGCGTGCTGTTGCTGGACGAGCCGTTCGGGCCGGGCACGCTGGCCGGGCTGGGCCTCATCCTGGCCGGCTCGTGGTTGGCCGCGGAGGGCCGCCCGCCGGGGCGCCGGCGCCCGGTGCTGGCGTCTCCCGGCGGCGGGCCCGGTACCCTCGCGCCATCGCCCGGTCCACCGCGCTCCTGACCCTCCTGCTGGCCCTCGCGGTCGCCGCGCCCGCGGCCGCGCAGGAGCCGGTGCGCACCGACGGCGAGCCGCAGGTGTCCACATATACCTCGGGCCTCCAGCAGCCGTGGGAGCTGGCCTTCCTGCCCGACCGCCGCGCGCTGCTCACCGAGCGGCCCGGGCGGGTGCGGCTGCTGGCCACCGACGGGAGCATCGCCGGCAACGCGCTGACCATCGAGGTCGGCGAAGGTGAGGGCGGCTCGCTGGGCCTCGTGCTGGACCCCGCCTTCGCCCAGAACGCCTTCGTCTACCTCTACCGCACCCTGCCCGACCAGAGCGCCAACCAGGTCCTGCGCTACCGCTTCGACGGCGACCGCCTGGTCGACCAGGCCGTCGTGGTGGGCGGCATCCCAGCGGCGAACATCCACAACGGCGGGCGCCTGGCCATCGGGCCCGACGGCTTCCTCTACATCACCACAGGGGACGCGGCGGCGCCCGCCTCCGCGCAGGTCGCCTTCGACGCCGGGGACCCGGCCACGTACGCGGGCAAGATCCTGCGCCTGCCGCCAAGCGGCTATCGGGGCGGAGGCGACGGCCTCGAGGAGGTCAGCCGCGGGCACCGCAACCCGCAGGGGCTGGACTTCCAGCCGGGCACCGGCCAGCTCTACGCCAACGAGCACGGGCCCACGGGCAACGACGAGGTCAACCGCATCGTGCGGGGCGGCAACTACGGCTGGCCCGACGCCGTGGGGCCGAACCATCCCGAACCGTTCATCAGTCCTCTGACGACGTACTCGACGATCGCGCCGTCGGGCGCCATCTTCGTGCGCCAGCCCGGCTCGCAGTGGACGGGCGACTACCTCATAGGTGCCCTGCGTGGCCAGCGCATCCAGCGCCTGCGCCTCGACGGCGATCAGGTGACGATCAACGAGGCGCTGCTCCAGGACCGGTTCGGGCGCGTGCGCGATGTCGTCGAGGGGCCGGACGGCGCGCTGTACGCACTCACCGGCAACGGCACCGACGACCGCGTGATCCGCATCGTGCCGCCGGCGGGGACGGGGCAGCCGCCCCCGCCCGTCGAGGAGGAGACCCCGCCGCCCGGCCCCCCGCTCACCCAGCCCCAGCGCCTCACCGAGGTCGACGCCTTCGGCGGCTGGGCGGCCTGGAGCGCGTTCGAGGAGGGCACGGGCTATCGCCTCGTCCTGCGCAACCCCGACGGCGGGGTCGGCGCCGCGCCCGTGCCGCCGCGGGCGGTGCCTTTCGACGTCGACCTCGGGCCCTCCGAGGACGACGGCGTGGTGGCCGCCTACTCGCGCTGCGCGCAGGAGCCCGACGAGTATGGGGCCGGCGGGGTGCTGCTGCGCGCCACGGGCCGGCGCTGCGACATCTTCCGCCTCGACCTGGCCACCGGCCAGGAGACCGAGCTCGAGGGCGCGAGCACCAGCGACTTCTCGGAGTTCCTGCCCTCCATCTGGCGCGATGACGTGGCCTTCGCCCGCGTCTTCGAGTCGCGCGAGGGCCGCCGCGGCGACCTGCCCTACCTCTACGTGCGCCCGCTCGACGGCGGGCGGTCGGATCGCCAGCCCGGCGGCAGCCGAGGCGACGACGGCGTGCCTGGCCCGACGGGCATCGACCTGTACGGGCGGCGGATGTCCTTCACGTGGGAGTGGCGCGACGGCGACCGCCTGCGCTCCGAGCTGCGCCTGGACACGGTGGACGGCGACAACGCGCTGATCGACCGACTGGGCTCCGAGGAGGAGCCGAAGAACTTCCTCACGCCGGTTGGCGACCGCGGCCGGATCTACGCGGGCACGCGTCGCCTGCTCGGTGGGGCCAACACCAGCGGCGCGCTGCGCCTGCGCATCAGCACCGACCGGCTCACGCCGTTCACCTTCCCCGCCGGCCCTGCGCTGACCGGCCTGGGCGTCGATGACGGCGACGCTCTGCTGGCCACGGCCGGCGATCCGCGCCAGGCGCCCCGGTGCGGTCCCGGCGGCTGCGCCATCGCGCCGCTGGCCGGCGCCTTCGGCGACTGACCCGCGCGGCCGCGACGCTCAGGAGAACCGCACCTTGCCGTTGGAGCGCGCGCGGGCCTGCGCGCGGTCGGCGAAGTCCAGGCGCTTGAGCGCGGCGCGGAACAGGCGGGTGACCAGGCGCAGCCGCGCGTTCTCGGAACGCAGGTCGAGCAGGCCCTGCTTGGCGTCCAGCCCGAAGTCGACGGTCGCGGCCATGGCGTAGGCGTCCATCTCCGCCAGCTCGGCCTCGTCGGGCTCGCCGTCGGTGGCCTGGCGCACCAGCTCGGCGTAGACCGTGCGGGCGTCTCGCGCTATGTCGGCGTCGGGCTCCTCCTCCTTGTCGGGCGGGAACTCCACGGCGGCGGCCGGGTAGGGGAGGTCGTCGCGCTCTTCGAGCACGCGGAAGGGGCGCGTCCCGCGGGTGAGGACGTTCAGGCGGCCGTCGTCCATGCGCTCGAGCACCTCGGTGATCTCGCAGGCGCAGCCCACGGGCCTGAGGCCATCGTCGGTCGACCACACGATGCCGAACTCGCGCTCGTGCTCGAGGCACACGGCGGCCAGGGCCTTGAACCGCTCCTCGAAGAGGTGCAGCGGCACCAGCTCGTGGGGGAGGGCCACCATCCCCAGCGGGAACAGGGGGAAGTCCTCGACGCGCGCCACGCCGTAGACAGTAGTCCCATGAAGACCGCCCTCCTCTGGTTTCGCCGCGACCTGCGCGTACACGACCACCCCGCCCTGCGCGCGGCAGCGGCGGAGTTCGAGCGCCTGGTGGCGGTGTTCGTCCTGGACGACGCCCTGCTTCACGGCCGCTTCCCCTCGGCGTCACGGACGCGGTTCCTCCTGGGCTGCCTGCACGCGTTGGACCACGAGCTGCGCGAGCGGGGTAGCGCGCTGGTCGTCCGCCACGGGACGCCGGAGCGCGAGCTGGTGGCCCTGGCGGGCGAGGCCGGGGCGCGGACGGTGCTGTGGACCAGCGACGTCGGGCCCTACGCGCGAGCGCGCGACGGGCGCGTGGTCGAGGCGCTGAGGGAGGCCGGCGTCGAGGCCCGGCCGTCGGGCGGCAACTACGTTGTCGACATCTCGAAGCCGCGGACCAAGGGCGGCAAGCCCTACAGCGTGTTCTCGCCGTTCTGGCGCTCGTGGCTGGAGATGGAGCGTCGCGATGTGCTGCGGGCACCGCGGACGCTTCCGCCGCTGCCGTCGAAGGTGCACCGGGGCCGGCTTCCCGGTGGGGTCGGCGAGCTGGGGATCGATGAGGGAGGCCTGGTAGGGGAGCCGCTGGTGGAGCCGGGCGAGGCGGCGGCGCGCAGGGCGGTGGCACGGTGGCTGGACGGTGGGGTGGAGCACTACGCCGACCGCCAGGACGCCATGGGACGGCGCGGCACGTCCTGCCTGTCCCCCTACCTGCGCTGGGGCTGCCTGTCACCGCGGGAGCTGGAGGAGCGCGCGCGTGGTCGCGGCGGGGAGGGCGCGGGAGCGTGGGTGCGCCAGCTGTGCTGGCGCGAGTTCTACGCGCATGTGCTGCTCATGTGGCCCTCCAATGCTCGCCAGGAGTTCCAGGAGCGCTACCGCGACCTGGAGTGGGACTCCGATCCAGAGCTGCTTGCCGCCTGGCAGCGCGGCGAGACGGGCTATCCGATCGTCGACGCGGGCATGCGCCAGCTCGCCGCGACAGGATGGATGCACAACCGTGCGCGGCTGGCCGTGGGGTCGTTCCTGACCAAGGACCTGCACCTGGACTGGCGCGAGGGCGAAGCATGGTTCGAGCGCCTTCTCCTCGACGGTGAGCCGGCGCAGAACAACGGCAACTGGCAGTGGATCGCCTCGGTGGGCACCGACCCCGCGCCCTTCTTCCGGCGCATGTACAACCCGACGCTGCAGGGTCAGCGCTTCGACCCCACGGGCGAGTACGTGCGCAGGTGGGTTCCCGAGCTGCGCGGCGTGTCCGACGAGCACCTCTTCGAGCCCTGGAAGCTGAGCGAGGCCCAGCAGCGCGAGGCCGGGGTACGTATCGGCGGCGACTACCCGGAGCCCGTCGTCGACCACAAGGCCGAGCGCGAGCGCGCCATGGAACGCTACCGTCGGGCGAGCGATCGTTGACGTGTACCGGGAAACGGTAGTCAGGCGAGCGCTTCCCGGATCCCGGGCGGTGACGATGGGGTTGGCAGACCGTCGCATGGCTATCGTGGCGCCGATACGCTTGCTCAATGCGCCCCGGCCGGCTCCTCGCCGCCCTCACCGCTCTCGCGGCGGTCGCGCTGCTGCTCACCGTGATCATGCCCGCCGCGCCTCAGGAGTCGCCGCGCCTCGCCACGTTCTCCCTCGAGACCATCGAGCCCGCCATCGCTGTGCTGCCCTTCAAGGGCGAGGACTTCGCGCAGGCGCCCAGGCAGCCGCCGCCCGGCATCCCGCCCCGCAGCCAGTTCAACCCGCGCTTCGGCGGCCCCGGATTCGGCCTCGACCGCCCGCGCGGCGAGCCCGCCCCCGGGGCCGAGTGCTTCCGTCCGGGCCTGGACGAGCCCTGCGTCCCGATCTGCGCCGAGCCCGCCGGCGCCGGCGGCGCCCCGCTCCCGCTCTGTGCCGAGCGCCGCCCCGAGGGCCGCCCCCCGACCGAACGCGGCTGAACGCGCCCGAGCACGCGACGCGCGCTGGAAGCCGGAGCAGGGCACGCCGCCACCTGGACGCGATCATGACCGGTACGGTCACGCTCGTGGACCCCCCGCTGGATCGCACGGAGTTCGAGCGCTGGCGGCGCGAGGCGTCCGGGGCGTTGCTTCACGCAGAGCTCGCCGAGGGCGCCGAGCTGCACAACTGGGCCTGCTTCAGCGCGGAGCAGGCCGCGCAGCTCGCCGTCAAGGGGATCCTCCACGCGGTAGGAGCGGGACCGTGGGGCCACGACCTTCAGCAGCTCGGCCGCCAGCTCGACGACGCGGGCGTCGACGTGCGCGCCGAGATCGGGGACGCCATGCGCCGCCTGACCGCCCACTACATCCCGGCTCGCTACGCCGACGCGCACCCTTCGGGCACGGCGGGCGACCACTATGGTCCCCAGGAGTCCGGCCGCGCGCTGGCCGACGCCCGCGCGATCCTGGACTTCGTCGATGGAGCCCTCGAGCCACCCCCTCAGCAGGGCGATCGCCCGCCGGAGGCGTGAGCGCGCGGCGCTGCTCGCCCTGGCCAGGGACTACGTCGACGCGCTCTCGGCCCGGCTGCCCGTGGACGCAGCCGCGGTGATCGGGTCGGTCGCCCGCGGCGACTTCAACCGCTGGAGCGACGTGGACGTCGTCATCCTCAGCGAGGCGCTCCCCGACCGGCTGCCCGAGCGCCTCGAGCTGCTCTTCCGCGACCGGCCGCCCAAGCTCGAGCCGTGGGCCTTCACGGCCCAGGAGCTGCGCGCGCTCAGCGGCCGTGGTGACCCCCGCGCTCGCGAGCTGGCGACCGACGGCGTGGTGCTCTGCGGTGAGGGCCGCCTTGCCGAGCTGCTCGGTCCTCAGCCGAGCAGCAGTGCGGCGACGTCGACCGACGGGGCGTCGAAGAGCGGCGCCACCGGCTCGCCGGGACCGAAGCGCAGCAGCTCGCGGTAGCCGTCGCCGGAAGGCCCGCGTCGGACGACGATCTCGGCCGCCTCGACGTCCACCCGCCAGTACTCGTCGACGCCCGCGCGAGCGTAGTACGGGGTCTTGCGCTCGTCGTACGCGCGGGTCGTGTGGGAGACCTCGAGGGCCAGCAGCGCGGTGTGGTGCAACGCATGTTCCCCTGTCCTGCGCACGACGACGAGGTCCGGCGAGCGGAAGCCGCTCGGCATGAACAGGACGTCCTGCACGCGGACCTGCCATTCCTGCGTCGCGGCGCGGGCGAAGTGCTCGGTCAGCAGCGCGACGATGCCACTGTGGATTCGGCCCGGCGGCGGGATGTCGTAGAGGATCCCATCGACCAGCTCGCACCGATCCTCCGCCGTGAGCACCCCGGCCTCGACCATCGCGAACACGTCCTCGACGGTGAGGAGGTGGATGGGCGCCCGGGGCTCGACGACCGTCATGGACCGCAGGGTACCCAGCCGCCCAGCCCTTGGCGCCGAAGCCGGCGGTCAGCCCGGCGGCTCGCGCAGCACCGCCGTCGTGAACTCGCGCATCCCCTGGGCGAAGTCCACCTGCGCCTGGAAGCCCAGCTCGCGCTCGGCCTTGTCGGCCGAGGCGAAGACGTGGCGCACGTCGCCCAGCCGGTAGCCGCCGGTCACCTGCGGCCGGGGGGCGTCCGGCCCGGCGGCGTCGGCCAGCGCGGCGGCCATGTCGCCCACCGTGCGCGGCGTGCCGCTGGCCACGTTGAACGCGCCGGGCACCGGCTCGTCGGCGGTGAGGGCGAGCACGTTGGCGTGGGCGACATCGCGCACGTGGACGAAGTCGCGGCGCTGCGCGCCGTCCTCGAAGACCTGCGGCGGGCGCCCCGCGGCCAGGGAGCTGCGGAAGATCGAGGCCACCCCCGCGTAGGGGGTGTCGCGAGGCATCCGCGGCCCGTAGACGTTGTGGTAGCGCAGGGCGGTCACCGGCACGCCGGTCTCACGGCTCCACGAGGCGCACAGGTGCTCCTGCTGGAGCTTGGTCGCGGCGTAGACGTTGCGGGGTTCCACCGCAGCGTCCTCGGGCACCGAGCGGGCGTCCAGCGGTCGTCCGCAGACCGGGCAGGGCGGCTCGAAGCGCCCCACTTCGAGATCCTCCGCGGCGCGCGGCCCCGGCGCCACCAGGCCGTGCTCCGGGCAGGCGTAGCGGCCCTCCCCGTAGACCACCATCGAGGAGGCCAGCACGAGGCGCCCGGCGAAGCCCACGCGGGCCAGCTCGCGCAGCAGGACGGCCGTGCCCAGGTCGTTGTGGCCGACGTAGTCGGCGATGTCGCCGATGTCGCTGCCCAGTCCCACCATGGCCGCCTGGTGGCACACCAGCTCCGCGCCGGTCAGCGCGTCGGCCACCGCCGCGGGGTCGCGAACGTCGCCCCAGCGCCAGTCCGCGTCGGGCGCCAGCCCCTCTGGAACCCCTCCGTGCGCGGCGGGATGCAGCAGGTCGAGCGAGCGCACGTCGTGGCCGAGCGCGAGCAGCTCGTCGACGACGTGGGAGCCGACGAACCCCGCGCCGCCGGTGACCAGGACGATGCTCACCGCTCAGGATCGGGCACGAGTGCTTGCGCGCGGGCGGGAGAGGGCATCACCGACCACGTATCGTCTCGTCTTTCCCCGGCGGCCGCGTCCTGGCCACGCCAGGACACCTCAGCAGTCTCTCCCCTTGGTCGACGTCGTCCTTCCCGTTCTCAACGAAGCGCAGGCGCTGCCCTGGGTGCTGGGCCGCATGCCCGAGGGCTACCGCCCCATCGTGGTCGACAACGGCTCCACCGACGGGTCGGGCCCCGTCGCCGCGGTGCACGGCGCGACCGTGGTCCGCGAGCCGCGCCCCGGCTTCGGCGCCGCCTGTTGGGCCGGGCTGAGCGCCGCCGAGACCGAGCATGTCTGCTTCATGGACTGCGACGGCTCGCTGGACCCAGGCGACCTGCCGACCATCGCCGGGCCCGTGCTGGAGGGCAGCGCGCAGCTCTCGCTGGGTTCGCGCGACGCCGAGAAGGGCGCATGGCCCGCCCACGCGCGCATCGCCAATCGCGTCCTGACCTGGGAGCTGCGCCGCCGCGCCGGCGTGCGCCTGACCGACCTGGGGCCCATGCGCGCCGCGCCTCGCCAGGGCCTGCTCGACCTGGGCATCGAGGACCGCCGCTTCGGCTGGCCGCTGGAGATGGTCTTGCGTGCCGCGCGCGCCGGATGGACCATCGTCGAGGCCCCGGTTCCCTATCTCGCGCGCAGTGGCAAGTCCAAGGTGACGGGTACCGTGAGGGGCACCGTGCGCGCCGTCCGCGACATGGCGGGGGTACTCGGGTGAGCGTCTCCGCACCAGCCCTCGCCGTCATCGCCAAGGCCCCGGTCGCCGGGCGCGTGAAGACGCGCCTGTGTCCGCCCTGTACGCCACAGCAGGCCGCCGCCCTGGCCGGCGCGGCGCTCGAGGACACGCTGGCCGCCGTCGCGGCCACCCCCGCTCACCGTCGCGTGCTGGTGCTGGACGGCGAGCCGGGCGACTGGGTGCCCGAGGGCTTCGAGGTCATCCCCCAGCGCGGCGACGGGCTGGCTGAGCGCCTGGCCGACGCCTTCGCGACCATCGGCGAGCCGACGCTGCTGGTGGGCATGGACACGCCGCAGGTCACTGCGCGGATGTTGATCGAGGCGACCGCCCTGCTGCGCATGGAAGGCGTGGACGCGGTACAGGGTGACGCCGACGACGGGGGCTACTGGGCCATCGGGCTCCAGCGTCCCGACCCCGCCGCCTTCGCGGGCGTGCCCATGAGCGCCGAGCACACCGGTGTCGCGCAGCGTGCGCGCCTGGCCGAGCTGGGCCTGGCCGTCGCCGACCTGCCCCCGCTGCGCGACGTCGACACGATCGACGATGCGGTCGCGGTGGCTGCGCAGGCGCCCGCCAGCCACTTCGCGGCGGCGCTACGCGCCGTGGACGATCCCGCCGCGAGAGCGGCGTGACCACCGCCCTCTCGCGCCTGCGCGCCGCCCGGCGCGCACCCGGCACCGATCCCGAGGGCCCCGAGGCGCTCGAGGTCGTCACCTGCGCGCCCTCGGTGCTCTTCGCCCGCGCCCTGGGCGACCCCGGGCTGCGCCTGCGCGCGGTCACCCGCCAGGGCGGCACCATCGCGCTGCCCGTGGCCCGCTGGCTCGGCCCGCCCACCGAGGCCGAGGACGAGGCGCTGGCCGGCGTCGAGGGCCCCGCGCTGGACATCGGCTGCGGCCCCGGTCGCCACGTCGCCGCCCTGCACCGCCGCGGCGTGCTCGCCGTCGGGGTGGAGCTGGCCACCGACGCCGCCCGGCTGGCCCGCTCGCGCGGCGCGCTGGTCATCGAGGGCTCGGTCTTCAGCCCGCTGCCCGGCGAGGGAACCTGGCGCTCGGCGATCCTGCTGGACGGCAATATCGGCATCGGCGGGCGCCCGCGCACGCTGCTGCGCCGCGTGCGCTCCCTGCTGGCCCCCGAGGGCCACGCGCTCGTGGAGCTCGACCCGCCCGGCGTCCCGGCCACCCAGCACGAAGTGCGTCTGGAGGCGGGCGACCAGCTCAGCGCTTGGTTCCCGTGGGCCACGATCGGCGCCGACGCCGTGGAGGGCGTGGCCGAGGGCGCCGGGATGGCCGTCAGTGCCCTGTGGGAGCGCGAGCGGCGCTGGTTCGCCCGCCTCGCGCCCGCCTGAACGCGCGCACGCTCTTGAGCCTCGCCCGCCTGTTCCCGAAGACCCCGCCGCCGGGCCCGTTTCGTCCGGGCTTCTGGCGTAGTCCGCTGCGGGGGCGGTGGTTGACCTCGACGTTCGCCGTGGTGCTGCTGGTTGGCGTCACGCTGGTGACCATCACCGGCTTCCTGTCCTACGCGGCCTACAACCCGGCGCTGGGCACCAACGACCTCACCCCCAACAAGGGGCTGCTGGGATTCTATCTGTTCGACTGGCCGACCAAGCCGGTGTGGCTGTACCAGGTCAACCAGGGTGTCCACGTGATCGGCGGCCTGGTGCTCACGCCGGTGCTGCTGGCCAAGCTGTGGTCGGTCATCCCCAAGCTGTTCTCGTGGCCACCGTTTCGCTCGCCGGCCCAGGCGTTGGAGCGCCTCAGCCTGCTGGCGCTGGTGGGCGGCGCGGTGTTCCAGTTCGCCACGGGGTTCATGAACATCGCCTACTGGTACGCGTTTCCCTTCTCGTTCTACCCCGCGCACCTGTACGGGGCGTGGGTGTTCACCGCGGGGTTCGTGGTGCACGTGGCCATCAAGTTGCCGACCATGCGTCGCGCGCTGCGCACGCGGCGCCTGGTCGACGAGTTGCGCGTGCCCCTGGACCGCACCCAACCCGAGGAGCGCATGGACGCCGAGGACGAGCTGGCCCCCGTCTCTCCGGCGGCCGCGACGCTGTCGCGCCGCGGCCTGCTGGGTCTGGTGGCGGGTAGCTCGGCGGTGGTGTTCGTGCTCACCGCGGGCCAGACGATCGGGGGGCCGCTCACGCGCTCGGTGGCGCTGCTGGCCCCGCGCGGGCGCAGCTACGGCGACGGGCCCAACGACTTCCAGGTCAACAAGCCCGCCGCTGCGGCGGGCGTGACCGCGGAGATGGGTGGGCCGTCGTACCGCCTCGAGCTGGTGGCCGGGCAGGACGGGGCGGTGGTGCGTGAGCTGTCGCGCGAGGACCTGCTCGGGCTGGACCAGTACACGTACGAGCTGCCGATCGCCTGCGTGGAGGGCTGGTCGACCACGCAGACGTGGACCGGGGTGCGCCTGCGCGACCTGGCCGTGCTGGCCGGCGTGCCGAGCGCGGGCGAGATGACCGCGCAGTCGCTGCAGGGAGCCGGCACCTTCGCCACCACGACGTTCAGCGCCGACCAGGTCGACGCGGAGAAGTCGTTGCTGGCGCTGCGCGTCAACGACGCCGACCTGTCGCTGGACCACGGCTTTCCCGCCCGGATCATCATTCCCGCCGGGCCCGGCGTGCACTGCACGAAATGGGTCTCGCGCATGACCTTCGTGGCCTGACCCCATGGCTCGCTTTCGTGCCCTCTACGGAAGCACCCCGTTGCACCTGATCGCGCTGGTGGCCAGCCTGGCGATCACCTTCTACACGGCGCTGAAGATCGCCGAGTACGACACCGCTCCGAAGATCGCGCTGTGGCTGGTGGGCGCCGCCCTGGTCCACGACCTCGTGCTCTACCCGCTGTACACGCTGCTGGGGCTGCTGGCGGGCGGCAATCGCCCCCGCCGTGCGGTCAACCACGTGCGCGTGCCCGCCCTGATCTCCGGCCTGCTGTTCCTGATGTTCGTGCCGCTGATCTGCTCGCTGGCCCCGGGCAGCTACGAAGGGGCCAGCGGGCTGCGCCCGGAGCCCTACCTGGAGCGCTGGCTGGCCATCACCGCCGTCCTCTTCCTGGCCTCCGGGCTGCTCTACGCGCTGCGCGCGCGGCGCGGCGCGGCCTCGTAGGCGCCGCTCACTCCAGGTCGGGCGGTGGGGGTGGACCCAGCTCGATGCCCCGGGGGTCCACCGTGTGGACCAGGCGATCCGTACGGACGGTGATGCGCCCGGCGGGGTCGACGTCGATGGCTCGCGGCGCGCGCAGCGTGTCGTAGGTGCCGATGACGCCGGGACGGTCGGTGGCCAGCACGTCGGCCACCTCGTTGCGCGCGGTCAGCGTGATCCACAGCCGCTCCCGGGGCGCGTCGTGGACCAGGGCCCAGGGAACGCCGGGCAGGGCCATGCGCCGCGTCAGGGTCAGCTCGGGCTCGACCTGCTCGACCCGCTCGACCTGCTCGACCCGCTCGACCCTAAACACGAGCAGGGCGTCGAGCTGGGCGTCGGTGACCCAGACGATGCCCTCACCGTCGGTGGCGAGCTGGGCGGGCCCTGCCCCCGCCGGCTCTCTGGCGATCGCCTCGCCGGTCGCGTCGCGCAGGGTGAGCTCGCGTGCCCGGGGGTCGAGCTGCGCCACGAGGCCGCCCTGAAGCGTTACGCGGCGCACGGGCCCGGGCGCCGGAGCGGCCGCCGGTGAGACGTCGCCGGGCAGGGCGGCGCGCTGCACGGGCGGCGGGGAGGGTGCGGGCGCCGCGGCGGGCCGCGTGTCGGCCTGGGAGCCGCAGGCGGCGAGGGCGAGGGCGGCGCAGCCCAGCAGCGCGGCCGCGCTGCCTCGTCGACGGCGGAGGGGTTCGCTCATCCGGCCGATTATCGTGATCCGGCGTGCGTGCCCCCGCCCTCCTGCGCGTGCCGGCACCGGGCGGCGCGCTGCGCGCCCATGCCCTGCCGCTGGCCGTCGCCGCCGTCTGCGGCCTCACCGTGCTCGTCGGCTGGATCGCCCGGGCCGCAGGGGTGGTGTGGGGGGCGCCCCTGCAGCCCTTCCTGGGCACGCGGGGCCTCGACGTCGAATGGGCCTGGGCGATCGCTGCCCTGGTCGTGCTGGGCCTCTGCGCCTGGCAGGCAGTGCGCGTCGTGGCGCCCGGGCACGGCTCGCCGCGCGCGTTCGTGCTCTGGGCGCTGGGCCTCGCGCTGGTCAGCCGCCTGGCCCTCAACACGGTGCGCCTGGGCCCCGCCGGCTGGACCGACATGTTCGCCGGCAGCCCCGAGGCCAACAACGAGTACTTGGCCGCGCTTCCCGCCACGCAAGATGGGCTCGGTCTGTTCCTCGACCGCTTCGCGCAGTGGCTGCCCGCGCTCCCCGTGCACGCCGCCGGCCATCCTCCGGGGCTCATCACCACGATGGTCGCGCTGGGCATCGACGACGCGGCGGGCCTCTCGGCGCTGATCATCGGCGTGGGCGTGCTCACCGCACCGCTGACCTACTGGGCCGGCCGGGAGCTGGCCGACGAGCGAGCCGCGCGCCTGGCCACCGTCCTGTGGATCTTCGCCCCCAGCGCGCTGCTCTACGGTGCCAGCGCGGCCGACGCCCTCTTCGCCACGCTGGGCATGGCGGCCGCCACGGTGCTCGTGCTGCGCCCGCCTGCGGGCGGGACGGGGGAGGGTGCCGCCCGCGCGGCCCGCAGCGCCGAGGCCCTGCGGCGCCTCGCCCTGCCCCTCGGCGCGGCGCTCCTCGCGGTTGCCTCGTTCTTCGCCTGGTCG
>JANDLV010000026.1 GCA_024330185.1 Candidatus Siliceabacter maunaloa | reverse complement strand
GGAAGGTACGCCGCCTTCGTTCTCAAGCCCATCCACAACATCTGGGTATATCTCCTAAACCCGCGTTAATAGACGAATTGTTGGCAGTTTTGCCGCCGTTACTCAGACGACCCCCCGCGTCGGGCGGATCGGCCTTCCACTCGGCGCGCGCGGCGAGGCGCAGGACGTCGTCGGCGGGGGCGTCGAGCTCGTCGCGGCGGTGCGCCAGGTAGAGCACGGTGGCCACGGCCATCGAGACGGCGGGGTCCTCGACGTCGACGTCGACCTCCTCGGCGGCTGTGGCCAGGCGCAGCTCCAGCGTGTCGATCGCGGTGATGGGCTCGTCGGCGTCCTCGAAGTGCTGTTCCAACGCGCCCACCGCGCTGTCGTCGCCCTCCGGGGTCGACTACCTCTGCCGCGCGGCGGACGACCGCGGACAGGGTCAGGAGATCGGGCTCTCGAGACATGCGCCGGACCTACCCGCAGCGGCCCCGTTTGACCGTGCAGCCGGCGGTGTACCAGTCCGGGGAGTGCGACGATTCCTCGACCTCCGTGTGGCCCTCGGCGCGCTCGGCGCCCTGCTGGTCGTCGGCGTGCTCGCGCTGGCCGGGGTATTCGACGATGGTGACCAGCCGGGCGACCTGGGTGAGCTGGGTGCCGTGCCCTTCGCCGGCGCGCGGGACTCCAGCGGCGAGCGCGTCCAGGCCATCTACGAGCGCTACTCGCCCGGCGTGGTGTTCATCCAGGCGCGCGTGGCGGGCGAGCAACGTTCCGCCTTCGGCGTCCGCCCGCGCCAGGGCGTGTCGACCGGCACGGGCTTCCTGATCGACGACGAGGGCCACATCGTCACCAACGCCCACGTCGTGGAGGGTGCGGCGCAGGTCGGGCTGCGCATCGCCGACGACCGGGTGCTGCCCGCGGAGCTGGTCGGCCTCGACCTCTCGACCGACCTCGCCGTCCTGCGGGTGGACCCCGGGGAGCTGGACGCCGAGCCGCTGCCGCTGGGCGACTCGGCCGCTGTCGAGGTGGGTGATCCCGCGGTGGCCATGGGCAACCCCTTCGGTCTGGACGACACGATCACGTCGGGGATCGTCTCGGCCAAGCAGCGGCGCATCTCGGGACCCGACGGCTTCACGATCGAGGACGTCATCCAGACCGACGCCGCCGTCAACCCCGGCAACTCGGGCGGCCCGCTGGTCAACCTCGAGGGGGAGGTCATCGGGGTCAACTCCCAGATCGCCACCGGCCAGGCGGGCGCCGGCAGTCCGCCGGCATCGCCTTCGCCGTGCCGGCCGCGACGGTGCGCGAGATCGTCCCCGACCTCATCGACGACGGCGAGGTCAGCCGGCCGTTCCTGGGGGTCTCGGCCCTCGACGTCAGCCCCGCCCTCGCTGACCGGCTGGGCCTTCAGACGCCGGGTGGCGCCTACGTCTACGGCGTCGTGAACGGCAGCCCCGCCGCCGAGGGCGGCCTGCGCGGTGACCGCGGCTTCGCGGCCGGCGCGCTGCTGGGCGGGGGCGACGTCATCCTGGAGGTCGACGGCGAGCCCATCCGCGGCGCAGGGGACCTGGCGGCGGCGATCGCGGAAGGCGAGATGGGGGAGAACCTCACGTTCACGGTGGTGCAGGACAGCGAGCGCGAAGAGATCGAGATCGAACTCGCTCCACCGCCCGATGGCGCGTAGGGCGGGCGCGCGAGCGCATCAAGCCAGTGTTGACGCGTGTTAGGGGCGTATGAATCCACGTCCGCCCCTGAACCATCCTTTAGGAACAGCCCGTAGACCTTAGCGACCTCGCCGCACCCACTGGTCGGGAGAGGGCCTTGAACAGGTTGCACGAGCAACCAACACCCGCTAGAATTCCTACTCCATGAGTCGGAATGAGATGAAGGAAGGGATGAACTTGATCCGTCGAGAGGATGTCGTCCTAGAGGGCCTTGACAGCGTCGACCTGCTGCTGCGGGAAGCCTCACGCTACCCGCTCCTGAACAAGGAGCAGGAGGTTGAGCTGGCCCAGCGCGTGGAGCGCGGTGATCTGGAGGCCAAGGCGCGCATGGTGAATGCCAACGTGCGCCTGGTCGTCTCGCTCGCCCGCCGCTACCAGGGGCAGGGCCTCTCGCTTGGCGACACGATTCAGGAGGGCATGCTTGGGCTGATCCGTGCGGTCGAGAAGTTCGACTGGCGCAAGGGCTACAAGTTCTCCACCTACGCGACATTCTGGATCCGCCAGGCCATTCAGCGCGGCCTGGACAACACGGCGCGGCAGATCCGTCTGCCCGCGCACGTGGCCCAGAAGGTCCGCAAGCTGCGCCGGGTCGAGCGCGAGCTCACGGTGAAGCTGGAGCGCGACCCCACCGACGCCGAACTGGCGGCGGCGGCCGAGCTCGAGGTGGAGGAGGTCGGAGAGCTGCGCACGCTCGATTACGAGCCGCCCAGCCTCGACCGGCGCGTGGGTGACGACGATGACGCCGCCACCCTGGGCGCCCTGCTGCCCATCGAGGGCGCAGGCCCCGATGAGCAGGTCGTCAACGCGGAGGTCACCATGCGCCTGCGCGAGGCCCTGGAGGCGCTGCCCGAGCGCGAGCGCCGGGTCATCGAGGCCCGCTTCGGTACCGGCAACGACACCCGCCCGCTGGGGCTCAGCCGCCAGGAGGCCGACGCGGTGCAGGAGCGCGCGCTGGCGCGCCTGGCCGAGATCCCCGGTCTGCAGGCGCTGCGCGAGGCCGCGTAGGGCTCGATCGAGAAGCATGCAGTGCGCGAAGGGCCCCGGTATCGCCGGGGCCCTTCTGCGTTGGCGGGCAAATCCGATGCGTCCAGTCGGGGGTCGGTTGCGTATCGAGCCTCCGACCACCACCCCTGGGAGGATTACCCCCATATGCCTGACAACCTGAACGAGGTCTACGCGTCCATCGATCGCGTGCACGCGCACGAGTCGGCGTCGACCCGTCGCCAGCTCATCGCCGGCACCACCATGGTGCTGGGCGCCACGGGCATGCTGGCCCTGGCCGAGAGCGCCGACGCGCAGATCGACGAGGATACTCCCAACACGCCGGAGAACATCCTCACGGTCGCCGCGACGGCCGAGGTCCTGGCCACGATCGTCAACACCGTGGGCTCCGAGGCCGGGATCCTCGACCCCGTCACGCAGAGCAACGTCGAAGCGGCGGCGCGCCACGAGGTCATCCACTACGACACGCTGGTCTCCGACGAGATCGGCGGGAGCCCGGTGACCAAGCGCATCTGGGTGCCCGACATGGTGTTCGCCAGCCAGGAGAACCTGCTCAACACGCTGGCCGTGGGCGACCAGATCTTCGTCAACGCCTACCTGCTGGGCACCACGGTGTTCGCGCGGCCCACGAGCTCGCAGGGCCTGCAGAACTCGCGCCTGGCGCGCATCGCGGCGGAGTTCATGGGCGTGGAGATGGTCCACCGCGCGCTCGCGCTCCAGTCCCTGGGGCTGCTGGGCAACGATCGCGCCTACGCGAAGTTCAACCAGGAGGAGCCCGCTCCCGTGGCCAACCAGGGAGAGTTCGGCTTCCGCAACATCCTCACCGCGGTCACGCTGCTCGAGGAGGCCGGCTTCGGCTTCGACGAGGAGGGCGCCACGCCCGGCAAGTTCTACGAGTACGACGAGGTCTCGCCGCGCACGCCCGACCCGGAGGCCGTCAACATCAGGATGCCCGCCTGACCAACGCTCTAGGACCGTCGGCGCCAGGGCATACGGCGCCGGCGGCCCTGGGGAGCCTCACTCATCGCCGGTGCCGGTGCCGGCACCGGCTGCTCAGGCGGCCAGGACGAAGGCCAGGAAGAACCCTGCCGCCGTGGCAAGGGCGGTCACCGGGCCGGCTGACTCGAAGGCCTCGGGCAGGAGCGTGTCGGCCAGGGAGGCGAGCACGGCGCCGCCGGCGAAGCCCAGGGTGACGGCGAGGACGTCGTCGCCCATGCTGCCCGCCACCAGGCGCCCCAGGACGACGGCTGCGGCCAGCAGCACGCCGCAGCCGGCCCACAGGCCGAGCACCGCGCCGCGGCTGCGCCCGGTGGAGCGCATGGCCACCGCGCCGACCAGCGCCTCGGGCAGGTTGGAGACGAAGACGGCCAGCAGGAGGGTGGCCGAGGCCCCGCCGGCCAGCGACGCGCCCAGCGCGATGTTCTCTGGCACGCCGTCGAGGGTCACCGCGGCCAGCAGCGACAGGCCGACCCCACCCGCCGCCACGTCGCGCTGGCGCGGCCCGGAGTCCGAGGTCATCCGGCGGTCCAGCCACGAGTCCAGGGCCACGAACGTCGCGGCGCCGGCCAGCAGCCCCAGCCCCGAGCGGGTGGCGCCGCCCAGCGCGAAGGCCTCCTCGAAGAGCTCGAAGGACAGCGCGGAGATGAGGGCGCCGCTGGCGAAGGCCAGCAGGACGCCGGTCAGGCGCCGGGGCGGCTCCCACACGACGCCGACGGCGGCCCCGATGAGCAGGGCGCTCGAGGCGGCCAGGCCGTAGAGGAGTGCGGTCAGCAGCACCCGCGCGTCCTACCCGGCCTCCGCCCGATCGAGCCGTACGATGGGGCCATGCGCATCGGCACGTCCATCACGCTGATCATCGTCGGCGGCATCCTGGCCGCGGCGATCGAGTTCGACATCCCCGTCATCGACCTGGGTGCTTTGGGCTCCATCCTGTTCATCATGGGCCTGCTGGGCCTGGTCTTCACCGTGGGTCTGGAGCTGGCTCAGAACCGCCAGCCGCGCCCGCGCCGGCAGCGCCCGCGCAAGGACGCCGAGCCCGAGGCCACCCGCCGCCGGCCGGAGCCGACCTACGACCCCGTGCTGCCCCAGCGCCCGCGCTCCCCGCGCCGCCCGACGGCGCCCGAGGACCCGACACGCGTCGCCCCGCGGCGCCGGGAGCCCTGACCGACCTGTGCGCTACCCGGGCGCTGTCGCCCGGTCGTCGACCGAGTCGGGCTGCTGCGCGATCATCGGCCCGTCGCCCGACGGGTCGAGGAAGCCCTCCTCGAGCCAGGTGTGGCGGCCCCGGAGGACCTGCTGGGCCAGCTTGTAGTTGGCGTCGTCGTCGTTGGCCCACAGGGCGCTGAACAGCACGTCGATGCGCCGGCGAGCCTGCTTGGCGAACAGATCGGCCAGCTCGACGGCCTCCTCGCCGCGCTCGGGGTGCTCCTTGCGCAGCGTGTCGGCGTAGACCACGGCCGCGGCGATTGCGAACACCTCGGCGCCGATGTCCACGATGCGTCCCAGCACGGCCTGCTTCTTCTCCAGCCCTGCCTGGTAGCGCCCCATGGCGTAGAAGATCGAGCGGGCGAGCTTGCGTGCAGTGCGCTCGGCGAAGCGCACGTGGCCGGCCAGCGGGCCGAACTGGTCGTAGGAGCCGGGGCGCCGGCCCTGACCGGTGACCAGTTGGGGCAGCCACTTCGCGTAGAACTCCGCCGCCTGCACCGCGACCTGCACCTTGTCCTTGAGCGCGACCTCGGGATCCAGGATGTCGCCGGCCACCTGCAGGTGCTGGTCGACGGCCTCGCGCGCGATGAGCAGGTGCATGATCTCGGTGGAGCCCTCGAAGACGCGGTTGATGCGCATGTCACGCATGACCTGCTCCACGGGTACGGGCTTCTCGCCGCGCGCCTTGAGCGACTCGGCGGTCTCGTAGCCGCGCCCGCCGCGTACCTGCATCAGCTCGTCGACGACCTTCCAGCCCAGCTCCGAGGCGTAGAGCTTGGCCAGCGCGGCCTCGATGCGGATGTCGTTCTTCTTGTCGTCGGCCAGGCGGCTGGAGACGTCGAGCACCGCCTCCATGCCGAAAGTGCTGGCGGCGATGAAGGCGATCTTCTGGGCGACGGCGTCGTGCTTGCCCACCGGCTGGCCCCACTGCACGCGCTCGCGGGCAAACTCTCGAGAGGCCTTGGTGGCGAACTTGCCCGCGGCCACGCAGATGGCCGGCAACGCCAGGCGGCCCGTGTTCAGCGTGCTCAGCGCCACCTTGAGGCCCTGCCCCTCGCGCCCGATGCGGTTCTCGGCCGGGACGAAGACATCCTCGAAGCTCGTCTGGGAGTTCTCGATCCCCCTCAGGCCCATGAAGCGGTTGCGCGTCTCGATCGTGATCCCCTCGCTGTCGCAGGGCACGACGAAGGAGGAGATGCCGCCTCTGTGGCCCTCGCTCTTGGGCACCGTGGCCATCACGACGACGACGTCGGCGATGACGCCGTTGGTGGCCCACAGCTTGCGCCCGTTGAGCCGGTAGCCGCTGCCGTCCTGCGTGGGCGTGGCCGTCGAGCCCATGCGCGCGGGGTCGGAGCCGACGTCGGGCTCGGTGAGCAGGAAGGCCGAGATGTGCGTGGCGCTGACCAGCGGCAGCCACTTCTGCTTCTGCTCCTCGGTGCCGAAGAGCTGCAGCGGCTCGGCCACGCCGATGGACTGGTGCGCGGACAGCAGCGTGCTGATCGACGCGTGCCAGGCGCCGGCGAGCACCAGCGCGCGGTTGTAGTGGACCTGGGAGAGCCCGAGGCCGCCGTAGCGCTCGGGGACCTTCATGCCCAGCGCGCCGATCTCCTTGAGGGCGTCGATGGCCTCCTCGGGGATCTTGTCGTCGCGCTCGATGGCCAGCGGGTCGACGTGCTCGAGGAGAACCCGGCGAAGCGCCTCCAGGAAGCGATCGCCCTTCTGGACGGAATCGGGATCGAGCGTGGGCTGGGGGTGGATGAGGTCCAGGCGAAAGTCGCCCATGAACAGGCCCCTGCCGAAGCTGGGGAGCTTCCATTCCTTCTCACGCGCGGCCTCTGTGACCTCGCGTGCCTCGCGCTCGCTGACGTTGGTGGCCACGCTGTATCAACTCCTTGTCGGATTCGTGTGCTCCGCGTTACCCCACGGGGACGGCGGGAATGCTCCCTGAGTACGGTCTCACAGCCGTGTCCGACGATCCGCTCCCGCTGCAGGCCCACCCCCACCGTCACGCGATCCCCACGCGCCGGCGGGACGCCGACCTCCCCGGGGCGCCTGGCAGCGTGTCGACGACGCTAGCGTCGTCGTCGTGAGCCTGGCCAGCGCGATCGCCGCGCGCAGGCTGCGCCTCGTGCGCCCGCAGACGCGCGCGATCGCCGTGCAGGCCGACCTGGAGGTGGCCATGGAGGACGGCGCCGTGCTGCTGGCCGACCGCTACGCGCCGCGAGGGGCACGGCCCGGCCCGACGGTCCTCGTGCGCTCGCCCTACGGCCGCAGTGGCGTGGTCGGCGTGCTGCTGGGCCGCCTGCTGGCCGAGCGGGGGCTGCAGGTGGTGGTCCAGAGTACGCGCGGGACGTTCGGCTCGGGCGGGGAGCTCAACCCGTTCGACGAGCGCGCCGACGGCCTGGCCACGCTGCGGTGGCTGGCCGCCCAGCCGTGGCACCACGGGTCGATCGGCATGTTCGGCCCCAGCTACATGGGGCTGACCCAGTGGGCGGTGGCCCGCGAGGCCGGCGAGGCGCTGGGGGCGATCGCGCCCAGCATCACCGCCTCGCAGTTCCATGGCCAGGCCTACGGGGGCGGGAGCATCTCGCTGGACACCGCGGTCTCGTGGCTGGTCATGGTCGCCGCCCAGCAGCGCCGGCTGGGCACCGTGCGCATGGTGCGCGGCCTGCGCCGCCTGCCCGGGCTGTGGGACCTCCTGCCGCTTGGCGACCTGCCCGCGGCGGCGGTGGGCTACGACCTGCCGGCCTTCGCCGACTGGCTGGCCCACACCGCCGCCGACGACCCCTATTGGGCCGCGCGCGACCACTCGGCCGGCGTGGGGGAGGTCACGGCCCCCGTCCAGCTCGTCGGCGGCTGGCACGACATCTTCCTGCCCTGGATGCTCGACGACTTCGCCGCCCTGCAGGCCGCCGGGCGCCGCGCACAGCTCGTCGTCGGCCCCTGGACGCACACCTCGCCAGGAGCCTTCGCGGCGAGCCTGCGCGAGGGGCTGGCCTGGCTGCGCGCGCACCTGCTGGACGATCCGAGGATGCTCGGCGACGCGCCTGTGCGGGTGCACGTCGGCGGCGAGGGAGGGGGAGGCTGGCGCGCGCTGCCCGCCTGGCCGCCGCCCGCGACGGCGCTGCGCCTGCGCCTGCGCGCAGGGGGGCGGCTGGAAGAGGAGGCCCCGGGGGAGGGAGCGCCGTCCGGCGGGGCGGACGAGGGCCCGTTCGGCGAGGACGACGACACCGCGCCCGACCGCTTCCGCTACGACCCCGCCGCGCCGACGCCCTCGCTGGGCGGGCCCCTGCTCCTCGGGCGTACGCCGAGCGTGGACAACGCGACCCTCGAGGCGCGCGACGACGTGCTGACCTACACGACGGCGCCGCTGGACGCCGCCCTCGAGGCCATCGGGCCCATCGGGGTCGAGCTGCACGTGCGCTCCAGCCGCGACCACTTCGACGTCTTCGCCCGCGTGTGCGACGTCGACACCGCCGGAGTATCGCGCAACGTCTGCGACGCGCTGGAGCGGGTGGCGCCCGCGCGGCACGAGCGCGGGCCCGATGGCGTGGTGCGTCTTGTCTTCGCCCTGTGGCCCACCGCCCACCGCTTCGCCGCCGGTCACGCCATCCGCCTGCAGGTCTCCGCGGGCGCGCATCCGCGCTACGCGCGCAACCCGGGCACGGGGGAGGACCCGGCCACAGCGACGCGCCTGGTCGCCGCCGACCAGGAGGTCTTCCACGACGCCGCGCGACCCTCGGTCGTCGTGCTACCGAGCACTCAACGCCTCAGCCGTCCTGCCTAACCGTTCTATGGCAACACCAGGGCAGGACGGCTGGGAGGATCTGACGATCTGGGGTGCGACGCGTCGAAGGAGGGGCTACTACGGTCCCCCGCCGTGAGCACCGCCGAGTCCGTCCCCTGCACCTGGCACGAGCTCGAGGGCGACGAGGCGCTGGAGACCCTGCGCCGGTGCGGGCGCCGGCGCCTGGTCGTCGACGCGATCGCCCGCTTCCGCGCCGCCGACGGCTTCAGCCACGCTCGTGCGCTGGCCTTCCAGTCCACGCTGACGCTGCTGCCCGCCCTGATCGCCCTGGTGGGGCTGACCGCGGCGCTGGGCCAGGAGCAGACCGAGCTGCGTCGCGTCCTGCAGGAGACCATCGAGGCGGTCGCGCCGGGCTCGGTGGGCGCCCTGCTCACCGATGCGCTGCGCCAGGGATCCTCGAGCGCGGCACGCGAGTCCGGCGAGACCGCGCTGGTCGCGGGGCTCGTCGCCGCGGTGCTGGCCGGCACGTCGGCGATGGCCCAGGTCGAGCGCGGGGCCAACCGCATCTACGGGGTCGAGCAGGACCGCCCGTTCGCGCGTCGCTACCTCGTAGCGCTGGGGCTCGCGCTGACCGCCGGGGTGCTCGTCCTGGCCGCGCTGGCCGCGCTGGTCGGGGGCGCGGCCATTCGCGACGCCGCCGGCTGGGACGAGGGCTTCGACACGGCGTGGGCGATCGCCCGCTGGCCGGTCGGCCTGGCCTGCACGGTGGGGGCCATCGCGTTGCTCTTCGAGGTCGCGCCCAACCGCCGCCAGCCCGAGCCGTCGTGGCTGGCCTTCGGCTCGGGCGCGGCGGCGGCGCTGTGGGTGACCTTCATGGTCCTCCTCGTCGCCTACATCGAGGCGACCGGCACCTTCGGCGCCACCTACGGCCCGCTCGCGGGCACCATCGGCGTGCTGCTGTGGACCTTCGGCAGCTCCTGCGCCCTCTTCGGCGGCCTGGCCCTGACCGCCCAGCTCGAGGCGGTGCGCGCCGGGGTACCGGGGCCGAAGCTCGACCGGCCTGTGAATACGCCGACCGCGCCGACCGACGAGTAGGCCTCAACGGGACGCCGCGCGCAGGCGCTGGAAGAGCTCGTCGGCCGTCGCGGCCTCGAGGTGGATCAGGCGTCCGCGGCGCCCCGAGCCCACGGCCACCGCGAGGTCGGCCAGGCCGGTGCGGCGCTGGAACGGGGTCTGGCTGCGGGCGTGCTCCTGCAGGCGCTCGGCGCGGGCGACGATGGTGTGGCGGGCGATCAGGCGCTCGCGCACGACGATGCGCCCGCCGGCCAGCCGCCATCCCGCCGCGCGGAAGCGGCCCAGGCCCTGCAGGGCGGCGAGGACCACGAGCGGGACGAGCGTCCACCAGGCGCCGGTGGTCAGGCCCAGGACGGTCCCGGCGACCGCCGCCAGGAAGATGGGCGTGAGCAGGTAGCGGCGCAGCGCGCGGCGCGGCGGGGGCTCGAGGGGCTGCAGGTCGGTGGCCAGGGCCGGGACCAGCTCCGCGATCAGCGCAGGGGCCCGGGCCGTGCGCACGAGCGGGAAGAGGGTGCGGGTGCTCACGGGCTCATTGCGGTAGCCGGCGGTCTCCACCCGCAGGGTGGCCAGCCCGAAGGGGCGGCGCAGCAGGCCCTCCACGACGCGCACCGCGTGCACGCGGTGCAGCGGGAGGCTTGCCGCGCGGCGCTGGAGCAGGCCGCGGCGGATGCGCAGGCGCTGCGCGTCGCGCTCCACCGTGAAGCCCGAGAACGCGACGATCGCGCCGAGGACGGAGATCAGGAGCAGAGCGCCCAGCACGGCGGTGGCGAGCAGCGCGATGCCGGCGACCGTGTCGGGCAGGCGATCCACCAGTCCGCCGTCAACGGACTCCTCGAAGAGGTCGTCGGCCACCGCACCCAGCCCGGCCACGAGGGGCAGCAGTACGCCGAGCTGCGGCCCGGTCACCGCGGCGGCCACCAGGGCGCCGCCCGACAGGCGCACCCGCGCGGCGGGCTCCTCCTGGTCGGCGACGGCCCGCTCGGGGTGGCCCAGGACCTCGCGCAGGCGCGCGACCTCGGGCGCGGCCACCGCACCGAGGACGACCTCGGGCTTCGCGCCGCCGCCGGCGGTCTGCACGAGCACCTCCTGGACGCCGAACAGGCGCTGGATCGGGCCCTGCTCGGCGTCGACGCTCGAGACGCGGGAGACCGGCACCGCCGTCTCGCTGGGGGAGAAGACTCCGCGGCGCAGGATCAGCGTGTCGTCCTCGCCCACGCGGTAGGTCGTGGACCGCCAGCGCAGGTAGCCGGCCACCGCGGCGACGACCACGCCGCCCAGGGCCAGCACGGCGGTGCTGGCCTGGGCGCCGCCGACCACGATCAGCACGATGATCGGCAGCAGCGCCTCGCGCGCCGCCTTCAACGTCTCCAGCACCGCGCCCGCCGGGTGCAGGCGCCGGGGCTCAGGGCTCATCGGGCGTGCGGGCGAGCTCGGCGATGCGGTCGCGGATGGCCGCGGCGTCGGGCTCGGCCAGGGCCGGGATCGCGTTGCGCCCCGCGGCGGTATGGATCGTCACAGCGGCCAGGCCGAAGAGCTGAGAGACCACGGTGCGCTTCGTGTCGACGTGCTGGACGCGCGCCATGGGGATCAGCGTGCGGGTGATCGTGAACGCGCCGCTGCGCAGGTCGATCTCCTCGTCGCGGACGTCGTAGCGCCAGTGCGCCCAGCGCAGGCGGGGGATCACGACGACTCCCACCAGGCCCGCCAGCGCCGTTACGGCGGGCAGCAGGACGCTCAGCGCTCCAGGTGCACCCGCCCCCTCGGTGAGGCCGCGCGCGGCGACGAGGCTGACGATGACCAGCGGGACCGCCCAGCCGAGCGCCTCGACGGCCCAGTAGCCGCGCGCGTTGGGCGCCAGCGTGCGCGCCGGCTCGGGCGCGCGGGGCGCCAGCCCGGATCCTTCATCATGGTTTGCGGTCACCCGCGGGTCCTACCCGATCGGTGGATCGACTGAGACAGCCCGGGGCTACTCAGCGTATGAACGGCGATGGGCACCCGCGTCCACGACCGCAGCCCCGCGGACGCCGACGGGCGGTGGCTGTTCGGCCTCTTCGCCGTGCTGCTCGCCCTCTCGCTGATCCTGCACCAGCTCTGGTGGGACGGCTTCGAGGTGCTCTCGCCGCACTTCCTCGTGATCCTGGCCGCGCTGTGGGTCATGTTGGGGCCAACGTCGGTCGTGCGATTGCTGATCATGCTCGCCGCGGAGGTCCTCGCGGTGGCGGTCGACATGCCGGGTGTGGGCAGCCACACCTTCTTGGTGCTCGTCCTCGGGGCCTGCGTACTCGCCTACGCGGTCGCGACGACCCTGCGAAACCGGCGGCTCCCCGGGCCGGGTGCCCTGTTCGCGCGCAGCGCGCCCTTCCTGCGGGTCTCCCTGCTGCTGGTGTACGCGACGGCGGTGGTGGCCAAGATGAACACCGGCTTCTTCGATCCGGCCTATAGCTGTGCGGTCCCGCTGTCGGCCCGGGTGGCGTGGTTCGACCCTTCGCTGCTGGACTGGTCGTGGCGTGTCGTGCCGGCGATCTGGGGCACCGTGGCGATCGAGCTCGCGCTCCCCGTGCTGCTCGCGATCCCGCGCACCCGCATGCTCGGGCTCGTGGTGGGCGGGGCGTTCCATGCCGTGCTCGCGCTGGCGGGCAACGTCCCGTTCTCGGCCCTGGCGCTGGCCCTCTACGTGGCCTTCCTGCCCAGCGACACGCCGGCCCGCGTACGCGCCGTCATCGTGCAGCGGCCGGGCCTGCGCGCGTGGGCGCGACGGGTGCGGGGCTGGGCCGGCTCCCGCGCCGCCTTCCCGGTCGCGGTGGGCGGCTGGCTGGCGTGCGCCGCCGTGTTCTCCGCGGAGCCCGCAGCCGGTCGCGAGCTGATCGACAACGGGACGCGGCTCGTCGTGGTGGCGCTGGTGCTCGCGGCCGGGGTGGTGGTGGTCCTCTGCCGGGCGCAGGGAGGCCCCACCGCCCACCCGGCCCGTTCCCTGCGCCTCGGACATCCGGCGTTCGCCGTGGGGATCGCCCTCCTCGTGCTCAACAGCCTGAGTCCGTACCTCGGTCTGAAGACCGAGAGCTCGTTCACCATGTTCAGCAACCTCAAGACCGAGGGGCCCTACTGGAACCACGCCTTCATCCCCGAGGCCGTCAAGGTGTTCCCCTACCAGGACCAGCTCGTGCGGGTGACCGACACCAACGACCCGGTGCTCGAGCAGCGCACGCGGGATGATGCCCTGCTCGTGCGCTCTGAGCTCGAGCGCTACCTGCGCCTGCGGCCGAGCACGAGCGCGACGTTCGTCGCGGTGGACGGCGGCGAGGAGACGGCGCGCACGACCCGGGCCAGCGCCGCCGCGCTGCCGGCGATGCCGCTCCTCGACAAGGTGGCGAAGTTCCGCGACGTGCGCCCGCCGCGGGGGTGCTGAGAACGAGGACGCCCCGCGGGATCGACCGGCCGCCCAGCCCGTCCGCATCACGGGTCCGGCTGGGTCTGCAGAGTCCGCCGCTCCTCGGCGACGATCTGCAGAGCGGTGACCGCCTTGTCCAGCTCGTTCAGTGCGCCGGGTCCCAGCGCCTGTGCCATGACCGCCGCGACGTCCGCGTCGGGCCGGGCCGGATCGGTGGCCAGGTAGCGGTCCCACGCCTGCTCGGCCTGGCGGAGTTGCTCGCGACCCTCGTCGTCGAACATGCCGGTGGTCTCGTCCAAGCTCGCCGACTGAAACCGCAGGCGGGCCAGGTCGGCCAGCGCCGCGGCGTCCTGCGGATCGGCCGCCAGACGCTGCTCGATCCCGTCGATCTGCTGCTGGATCTGCTGCGAGACGTCACCGCCCCGGGAATCCTCGCCGGAAGCACCGCGGTCCTCCCTGGGCGCCGGATCCGTCGGAGCCCCTTCCCCGCAGCCGCCAGCGCCACGAGCGCGATGGTCACGCGGGTCGATCGCATGCAGGCGAACCTACCGGTCGCCGGACCCCGGCGCGAGAAGCGTCGCACCGGGAATGTGGGTGGCCACCCTCCGCGGATCCCGGGTGAGGAGTGGACGGGCGGTGACGGCGGCGTGCGCGCCGATGAGGAAGTCGGGCAGAATCGCCGCGCGCGTGCCTCCCGCCCGGCGATAGGCGGCGTGGGCGTGGCCTGCGAGGAAGGCCGCGGCAGGAGGGATCTCCTCGACCACCGCCATCGAGGGGAGCGCGTCGATGAGCGCCTCGAGGCGGGAGAACCGTGCGGCGATCTCGGCCAGGACCACGGCGTTGAGGATCACCGCCCCGCGCTGCGCCGCCTCGGTGAGCTGCTCGGCGGACCAGGCGAGCCACACGGGATCCTCGGTGAAGACGTCGAGCAGGACGCTGCTGTCCACCACCGTCCCGGCGGCGCGCGTCACCTGCGAGTGAGCGCGAGGATCTCGTCGGTCGTCATCGCGATGTCCCCGGCGCCGCGCATGCGGGCGATCTCCTGCGCGGCGCGATCGGGGTCGACGACGAGCCTGGCGCCACGGTCGTCGAGCTCGAACGCGACGTCGCTGCCCGGAACGATGCCCAGCGCCCGGCGCACGTCGAGCGGTACGGTGACCTGGCCCTTGGAGGTGACCCGCATGGCGTAAGACTAGCAAGTAATACCAAGAGTGGCGTGTGGCGTTCCCGGCGGTCAGCGTCGGGCGCCCGGAGCTGCGCGCCGGCTGGTACTACGACGGCGGAACGCGGCTGAACACACCGATCAAGCCCGCGCTCGACCTCGGTGTCGACCGCGTCGTCGTCGTGGCCACGCACGCGCCGCACCGCCGCCAGGAGCCGGGGGCCGAGGCCGAGCCCCCGCCCCGACTTCGCCGACGGCGCCTTCGAGCTCGTCCAGGCGACGCTCGTCGACCCGCTCATCCAGGACCTGCGGACCCTGGGCAAGATCAACGTGCTGGCCGACCGGCTCGGCAGGTACGAGGCCACGCCGTATCGCACCGTCCCCTACCTCTTCGCCGGGCCCCACGTCACGGGTCGTCTCGGGCGCGTGGTCTCCGAGGTCTTCTCCCGCCACTTCGCCGGAGCGGCCGGCGCCCTGCGCTCGCCCGACGGGCCGCGAGGATGCGCGCGAGCTGCTCGCGTCGGGCGATCCTTGGCGCGTCGGACCGATCGAGGGTCCACGGCCGGCCCCGGGCGCGGACGACGCCGGCTAGGACATGTCGCGGGTGAAGGTGCCCCCTTCTCCCAGCGGACGGTAGATCTGCTTGAAGTCGAAGGCGTAGTCGAAGTCGTCCTTCTCGGAGTCCTGGGCTCCCTCGATGTCCACGTTGTGCACTATCACCAGTTCCTCGTTCTCACGCGAGGCCTGGATGAGGCAGTGGCCCGACGGTGCCCAGATGCCCGAGCCGCCCCAGAAGGAACTACCGGTCACGCCGTGGCGGCCCACGGCGTTGCACGCGATCGTCCAGATCTGGTTGGTGGCCGAGGAGGCCGGCATCACGTAGTCCCACAGCTCGCCGTAGTAGTGGTCGGTGCGCAGGTTCATGCCGGGGTAGTCACGGCTCCCCGCGGCGCGCCACGACGCGATCTGCACGATGGCGTCGACCTCCGCCACCATCGAGTACTCGCGCAGCAGCTCGCTGAAGAGGTAGTCGTAGCACGTGGTGAACCCGAGCCGGCCATGGCGGGTCTGCAGGACCAGGCGGTCGTCGCGGCCGCTCTGCGTGTAGTCCTTCTCGATCCCCGGGAGGAAGACCTTGTCATAGGTGTTCTCGTCGGCCAGGTAGTCGGAGTCGCGGCCCACGGCGAACGTGCGGTTGAAGAAGCGGTCCGGCTCCTTGGCCGCGGTCAGGTTGTTGAGCACGACGGCCTCGAGGTCGTCGCCGATCAGGGCCTGCAGATCGTTCTCGATCCAGTCGGCGTGGTTCTCGGTGACCGCCTCCCTGATGTAGGCGAGGCAGTCCTCATGCTCGTCCCAGAAGTACCCCGACAGGCAGAGCTCGGGGAACACCGCGATGTTCACGCCGCGCTCCCTGAAGATGCTCGCGGCCCGCAGGATCTTGTCCTTGTTGGCCTCCACGTCGGGCACCTCGGCGTGGATGTTGGCCAGGCCCACCGAGAGCTTCGACTCGTCGTCGGAGTAGCTGCGCTCAGCGACCAGGAACTCGTCGACGGTCTCCATGGTCAGAGCCCCAGCTTCCCGCGCATGCGCCGCGCGGCGTCGAGTGCGAGGCCGGCGGAGCCGCGCACGAGATCGACCGGGGAGGGCAGCCGGAGGCCGTCGCCGCCTGCCGGTTCCTGCGCCTTCTGCGGTGCGGGCACCGGCGGTGCAGCCGGCCGGTCGCCGGGGGCGGGCACGCCGCCGATCCGGATGACCCCACGGGCGACGAGCGTGTCGAAGTCCTGGGCCGCAAACCCGCCGGGCCGGCGCGCCACACGCTCGGCGAGGTCGGTGATGCGCACACCCAGCCCGCGGAGCTGCGCGGCGATCCGGCGCTTGCCCGCGGCGTCGGCCGACTCCCTGGCGGCGAGCAGTTCACGGATGCGCCCCGCGAGCACGGGGTCGAGCCAGATCGCCTCGGCGGCCTCCTGCGCGCTGCGCGTCTGCCAGTAGGACCGCGTGCGGCGCACGAAGCGCTTGGGCGCCTCGGCATAGAGACGGCGCCCGAGCGGGACGGCGGCCAGGCGCAGCTCGTCACGCCGCCGGTCGATCGCCGAGCGCACGAGCTCGAGCTGGCCCTTGTCCAGCGCGCTCGCGTGCTCCTCGAGCGCCTCGCCGAGGATCGCGATGTCGTTGTGGTCACCGAGCACCTCGCTGAGCCGATCGGCCTCGGCCACCATGCCCTTGAGCTGGCGTGCAGCGATCGGCTCGAGGATGCGCAGGGCATACCAGAGATCCTTCACGCGCTTGCGCCAATCGTGCCAGGACTCGTCGTCGCCCTGCTCGATGGCGGCGTCCATCGCTCCGTGGCCGCGCCTGTAGATGCGCTGCAGGCTCTTGGCCACCGAGCCGAAGCCCTCGTCGTGCAGCGGCCAGTCTTGTGCCCGCTCGCGCACCGCGGCGATCTGAGCGGTGACCTCGCCCACCACGTCGCCGTCCTGCAGCGCGGCGGCGTGCAGCTCGTCGCGCCGGCACTCCAGCGCGGCGCGCAGGTCGCCGACCGCCGCCGCGGGCAGGGCGGTGGCATGCTCCTCCAGAGCGGCGAGCGTCTCGAGCAGCACGTGGGCGTCGCGCACGCCCGACAGTCGCCGGGCTGCGCCGCCCAGCGCAGTCGTCTCCGTGCGCTGTACGTCGCGGCCCAGGCCGGCGCGCGCGAGGCGCACGGCAGCGCGCGCCTTCTTCAGGCGCTTGCGGGCGTCGTGCACCGCCGCGTCGCGGTCTGCCGGGCCGCGCCCCTCGAGGCTGTCGATCGCCCTGGCGAGCTCCTCGTCGAAGATCCGCCGGATGCCGCTGGCGATCCCTTCGTGGCGCTCGAGGCTGAAGCCCATCCTCTGAGTCTCTCACGCGTGCCCTGCGCGGGAGACTGCGGGCGCGCTGAACGGGCGCCCTCCGCAGCGCCCGCGCTCGACCTCGACGTCGACCGCGTCGTCGTCGTGGCCACCCGCACCCGCGCCCTACTGCCGCCGGGAGCAGGGGGCCGAGACGCAGCCCCCACCCGACTTCGCCGACGGCGCCTTCGAGCTCGTCCAGGCGACCCTCGTCGACCCGCTCATCCAGGACCTGCGGACCCTGGGCAAGATCAACGTGCTGGCCGACCGGCTCGGCGCGCAGGAGGCCACGCCGTGGCTTGCTGTCGAGGCTGCTCGGCGGCTCGTCGCCCGCCCACGCCGAGCTGCTCTCCTACCTCTTCTTCCAGCCGGAGTTCGCCGGCGGCGATCGCTGCAGGCCGCGAGGACGCATAAGACCAATGAGCCGTATCACGACCATCTACGACCACAGGACCACCGCCACGGAGGTGGCCGCCGGCATCGACCTCTCCGGACGCCGGGCGATCGTCACCGGAGCAGCGTCTGGCATCGGCTTGGAGACGGCGCGAGCGCTCGCGCGGACCGGCGCTCGGGTCACCCTCGCGGTCCGAGACGTCGCGGCGGGAGAGCAGGCCGCCGAAGACATCGTCGCGACAACAGGCAACGAGGGCGTTGACGTCGCGCACCTCGACCTGGCCGACCTGGCCTCCGTTGACGCGTTCACCTCGGCGTGGGACGGCCCGTTGCACGTGCTGGTCAACAACGCAGGCGTCATGGCCACGCCCGAGGGACGTACGGCGCAGGGCTGGGAACTGCAGTTCGGCACGAACCACATGGGCCACTTCGCGCTGGCCCTCGGCCTGCACCACGCGCTGGCTGCGGACGGCGCGGCACGCATCGTCTCGGTCAGCTCGAGCGGGCACGGCGCCTCACCCATCGTGTTCGACGACCTGTTCTTCGAGCGGCGCCCCTACGACCCGTCGCTCTCCTACGGGCAGTCCAAGACGGCGAACGTGCTGTTCGCGGTCGAGGCCACGCGGCGCTGGGCCGGCGACGGCGTCACCGCCAACGCGCTGATGCCCGGCGGCATCTGGACCAACCTGCAGCGCCACTGGAGCGCCGAGCACCGCGCCGAGCAGGAGGCCTTCGCCGCCCGCGCCGGGGACGCCATCCCGATGAAGACGCCGCAGCAGGGCGCCGCGACCTCGGTCCTGCTGGCCACCTCGCCGGTCGTCGAAGGCGTCGGCGGCCGCTACTTCGCCGACTGCAACGAGGCCGAGGTCGTCCCCGAGATCCGCGGCCTCACCGGCGTGCGCGACTACGCCCTCGACCCAGTCGCGGCACGCCGGCTCTGGGAGGTGTCGCTCGAGCTTCTGGACGCCGCGCGCGCTGATGCTGCTTGACGCTCGGTGGTTGCGGACGGTTCGCCTCCGAACCGCCCTCACCGGCCGCTCCGACCCTGGGGAGTTCTCACGATCGAAAGGTGGGGAACCTCGACGATCCTTGACAGCGTCGACCTCCTTCTGCTCGACGAGCTCGGCACGTGCCGTCCTCTTCCTGCGTGATCAGCCGGTCACGAGGCCGAACCCGGCCGACCAGCTGATCTTCTCGTCGTTGGCGAGGGTGAGTTGGAGGAACCCGATCGCCTCAAGCTCGTGCGCGTGCGAGCGCCCCCCGCGTCGAGGGCCGCGAGGCCGCAACCTCGCGCAGCCTTGATCAGCGTCTCCTTGGCGCCCTCGTCGTCACCGCAGACGAGCACAGTCGTCGTGTTCGGACCGACCTGCTCCGCGCTGAGAGTGGCCGCGAAGTTGATGTTGAACGCCTTCAGCACGCGCGCGTCGGGAAGCGCGGCTTGGAGTTCGGCCGACGCGGAGCTGCCGGCTGGCACCTTGAGCGCGTCGAACGTCTCGAAGTCCACCGGATTGGTGATGTCGACGACGATCCGGCCTCGGAGCTGCTCCCCGTACTGCTCGACGATTTCATGTAGCGCCTCGTACGGAACGGCGAGGACGACGATGTCGCCGGTGATCGTCGCGTCCTCGGCCTTGTCCACGTGCTGCACCGATGAACCGGAGGCAGACAGCAAGTAGCCGATCGCACGTCCAATGTTCGTGACGGCGGTTCGTACGCGGCAGCCGGCGCAGCATGACCGCACCCGCGCGGGAAGCGCGTCTAGGGATGGAGGTGCAGCCGCTCTCCCTGGGGGCCGGCGATCATGATGAGCTCGACGGGCCCGTCGACTGCGCCGAACCAGTGCGGCGTCCAGGTCGTGAACTCGACGGCCTCTCCCGGTTCGATGACGAAGGATTCGTCGCCCAGTAGCAGTCGCAGGCGGCCATCGAGGACGTAGAGCCAGTCGTGGCCTTCGTGTACGGGGAGCTTGTCGGGTGGCCTGCGCTGCCTGGCGCTGATGTGGATCTTGTAGGCGTGGAGCCCGGCCGCGGGGCCGCGGTGGGTGAGCGGCCACATCGTCATCCCGTCGCACTTCCACGGCCGGCCGCGAATGCGGGGGTCCTGCGGCGGCGCCGAGGCCAGCAGCTCGTCGGCGCTCACCCCCAGCGCGGCGCACAGCGCGGGGATGTGGTCGAGGGCCAGTCGGCGCTTGCCCGACTCCAGGCGGCTGAGCGTCGAGAGGTCGATGCTCGCGCGCTCGGCGACCTGCTGCAGCGTCAGTCCCCTTTCGGTGCGCAGTTCGCGCAGCCGTCGGCGGACGCGAGCATCGACGGACTCCTCAGGGTTTTCCGACATGGCAAATGAGCTTGGCACATGGATGGCGGCGTGTCACGGTCGGGGGCATGGAGAACCCCTGGGGGCGGGTTTGCCTGTAAAGCAAGACGTGTTGCCAAGGCTCTCGATGCGTGCGACGGTGGAAGCATGAACTCGACTTGGGATTGCATCGTCGTCGGAGCGGGTGCTGCCGGCCTGAGCGCCGGGCTGGTGCTCGGTCGCGCACGGCGCCGGACGCTCGTCGTCGACGCAGAGGGCCAGAGCAACCGCGTCGCCGGCGGGATCGGCGGCCTGCTCGGGCATGACACCCGCCCGCCGGTGGACTTCTACGCGGCCGGCCGCGCGGAGCTCGCGGCCTATCCGTCCGTGGAGCTGCGCTTCGGGGAGGTCGCCAGGGGCGAGCGCAACGACGACGACTTCACGCTCGAGCTCGCCGACGGCTCGAGCGAGACGGCCAGGCGCGTGCTGCTCGCGACCGGGATGGACTACCGCTATCCAACGCTCCCGGGCATCGAGGAGCGCTGGGGCCGGTCGGTGTTCCACTGCCCGTTCTGCCACGGGTGGGAGCACCGCGACGAGCCGCTCGCCGCGCTCGACCGTGGTGCCTAGGGTGTGCACCGCGCGCTCCTGCTGCGCGGCTGGAGCGAGGACGTCACGCTCTTGACCGACGGCGACGCGGCGCTGGAGCCCGACGACGCCGACCGCCTCCGCGCGGCGGGGGTCGCGGTGGACGAGCGACCCGTCGCCGGTCTGCGCGGCCCCGACGGAGCCCTGACGGCGGTGGCGTTCGCCGACGGCGGCGAGCACCCGTTGGGCGGCCTGCTCGTGGCGGTCACGCTGCACCAGCGCTCCGCGCTCGCCGCGCAGCTCGGTGCGGCCACCGCCAAGCCGGGGCCCCTCGCCGCCGATGCCGTGGCCGTCGACGCCGCCTTCGCGACCAGTGTGCCCGGCCTGTTCGCCGCGGGCGACAACAGCGCGGCGATGCCGTCGGTGGCCAACGCGGTCGCCTCGGGCAACACCGCCGCCGGGATGCTCGTGCAGAGCCTCATGACGGCACCGGGCGGCCTCGCCGCATCCGCCGCCGGCTCGAGCGCGGCCCGATGACCGCCGGGGCCGTGCGGCCGCCACGCCCTGAGCCGGTCACTCCGTAGCAGCCGGGGGTTCCGAGCATGCCCGATTGGACGAAGAAGAACTTCCAGCGCCTCCGCGATCAGAGTCCGCGGGATGCTCCGATGCGGTGGAAGCTCGCGCGCGATGCCCTGGGCTCGCCTGAGCTGGGCGTCAGCCGCTTCACCCACGAGCCGGGTGCCCGCATGCCGTTCGGCCACCGACATCGCGAGCAGGAAGAGGCCTATGTCGTCGTCGCGGGCTCCGGTCGCGCCAAGCTCGACGACGAGGTCGTCGAGCTCACAGCGTGGGACGTGCTGCGCGTCGCTCCCACAGTGGTCCGCTCGTTCGAGGCCGGCCCTGAAGGTCTTGACCTCATCTGCATCGGCGGCCGCAAGCCGAAGGGCGGCGACACCGAGCGGATCCAAGACTTCTGGGACTGATGCCACGCCCGTGGCTGGCGCATCACACGCGCGAGCAGCGACGCCAAACCGCGAGGCCGACGGCGCTGCCGTTCGAGGACGGCGCGCTTGACGCCTGCCGGGCGGATGAGTGATCGCTTGGCCAACGGCCAACCGTCTCTCCCGACACCCGTCTGGGGTCGTACTGAAGTTCACAGAATCCTGTGAACTCCCACGGAGGTGAGGCTTCGCCGGCCCAGGTCGTCGGACGACCGTGAAGTCGGGCACTGCGACTACTGGGCCAGGAGCACTGGCAGCACCGCTGGCGGACGACGTGGATCGCCTGCTGCTTGTTGAGCGCGGCCCCGTCGAAGCACAGTTGGCTGGCCTTGTCGTCGGCGGCGTCGCCTTGTGGTGGCACTTGGTAGTCGGGGTTCTCGAGCGCCGGGTGCAGCGTCGTGCGGTCCGGGAAGGCGGCGTATGGGACCGGGAAGAGCTCATAGCTCATCGTCGCCGTAGGCGGATCCCCCGCGGGACGGCGCGGTCAGCCTGGTGCGGTGAGCACGAGCGGCCCGTCGTGGCAGACCATGACGGTGTGCTCCTCGTGGGTGGAGAGGGCGCCGTCGTGGTCGGTGACGGTCCATCCGTCTGAGCCGGTTCCCAGGCGTGGTCGTCCGGTGGTGATCATCGGCTCGATAGTGAACACCAGGCCCTCGGTCAGCTCGAGGTCGGCGTCGCGGCTAGGATCGGGCCAGTTGAACACCGTGGGCGGTTCGTGCATCGCCCGACCGACCCCGTGGCCGGTGAGCTGTCGGGCCACCCGAAAGCCGCGGCCGTTGGTCACCCGCTCGACCGCCGCCCCGACGTCGCGCAGGGTGGCTCCCGGCTGGGCGGCTCGAACGCCCGCGCCAAGCGCCGCTGAACCTGCCGCCATCAGGCGTCGCGCGGTTCCGCGGACCTGCCCGATGGCGATCGTGGTCGCCGCGTCGGCGTGGTAGCCGTCCAGTTCGGCGGCCACGTCGATCGTCAGCAGCTGCCCTTCACGCAAGCGCTTTTCGCCCGGCACGCCGTGGACGATCTCGGCGTCCATCGAAAGACAGATGGCGGCCGGGTAGCGGTAGGTCAGCACCGGTCCCGAGCGTGCGCCCCGACGATCGAACACCGCTTGGGCGACCGAGTCGAGGTGCCCGGTCGTTACGTCAGGCGCCGCCGCATCGGAAACCGTGGCGATCGTCTCAGCGACCACCCGCCCCACGCGCTCGAGGCCAACCAGCTGCTCCGGACTGTCCACCGACACGCAAGCAATCTACCGCGATGGCACGCGATCGACGATGTGCCGCATACCGATCCTGCCCGACACCGGCTCATGTCGCCTTCTCGATCTCGGCAACGCACGCCAGGTCTACGGCGACTGCTGCGAGGCGCTTGTCGCGCGTCCAGAGCTGCGCGTCGGACGACAGGAGCGTCGCCGCGAGCAGCTCTGCGTCGACGAAGCTGATTCCGCGCCCCCACAACTCGTGCGTGTCGATCAACGTCATCGTCTCGGCGTGGGTGGCGACGACCGCCTGCGGCAGGTTGGCGAGCAGGCCGAGCACCTCCTGACGGTTGACGAGCCGTCCGAGCGAGATCTCACCGAGGACCCACGGGTGGGCCAAGACCTGGTCATCCTCGAGGAGGCGCACTACGACAGGGTCGCCGTGGCGCAGATGATCGATCCAAACCGACGTATCGAGCAGGATCAAGAGGCAGCCTGGCGACGGCGAGGCACCTCGCCCAAGGCAGGCTCGCTGCCGCCTAGCCTCGCCAGCCGCCGCGCGCTCTCGCGTTCGATCAGCGCGCGCAGCCCCTCTCGGACCAGGACGCTCTTCTCCGGCGTGCCGGTGAGGCGCTGAGCTTCGGCGACCAAGTCGTCATCGAGCGACAGCGTCGTTCTCATCGCAGACCCTCCGCATCGGCTTCTTCATCGAATGATGACTATAGCGACGCCCTCTGCTGTCTCGCTGGAGGATCCCTTGTGACACAGGTCGAAGGCGGGCGCCCAGACGTCGGCTGCCGGCGGACCCAAGCAGCCTTGAGCCTCAGGCAGACGATCGCGCGGCTCACAAACGAACGATTCCGAGACACCGCGCCGGCCGTGCCGTCCCAGCGCTCTGCGGCGTCCACAAGGCGTGTCCGCAATCAACGTCGCACCACCGTCGTAGAGCCCTAGTACATCGGGCAGCAGTCCCCCGACCTGCTCGAGCGCAGTGGCCATCTCCGGCTTGGCCGACGGGCTCGCACCGGGATCTCCGACGCTGCTGAAGAAGCCATCGGCGCCGGGCGCGAAGACCTCGAAGGCGACCGACTCGACGCCCAACACCGCGTGAAACATCTCCTCCACGCGCACGTGCAGCGGGTTGCGCATCTGCCAACCCCGGCCGAGTGACAGGACCGTGCCGGCCAGCGCCACGCGTGGAGCGCCGTAGAGCGGTGTGGTCTCGACCAGGTGGCCGGCCGAGACGGGCAGCAGAATCCGGCCGGCCTCGACCAGTTCGGCGAGGCGCAACGCCGCCTCGGCCTCGCCCTCGCGCACCGGCCGGTGTCCATGACGGGCGGCGGCCAGCGTGGACCAGTGGTTCTGATCCAGGTAGACCGTGGGATGCCCCGCGCGCAGCTCGTCGAGGTCCTCGCCGGGAAGACGCAGCTCGACCACCGCGCTCGCCGGGCATGGTGATCATCAGCCGGGTCGCGTCGACGTCGAGCTCAACGCACTGCAAGTTGGTGGGCTCGACGAACATGTCGTCCGGCATAGGCATGTCGAGTCCCCGACCAGTCTGAGGACCGGAAGCTCAGGGTGCGGCGCTGCAGATCGATGGCCAGCCGGCTCGCGGGCACCGCCGGACGGTAGCGACGGAGAGGCGGCACGATGCCATTCTGCGGCGGTGGTCACCGTCTACCTCGATCAGTCCAAGTGGATCGACCTGGCCCGCGCCCTGCACGGGCGCGCCGACGGGGAGCGCTTCCGCGACGCGCTGGACGTTGCCCGCCATTCCGTCCGTATGCCCAGCGGCGGCCAGGGCCGCCGTGCTGGGGGACGATCCAGCACGTGAGCGATGACCGCGCTGGGGCTCTGCCCACGCCCTGGCATTTCCACGACACTTCACGGCGTTCCTCGTCGGATCGGGCATCGCCCTCGTCGGATCGGGCATCGCCCTCGTGCTGATCTCCAGCCGGGACTCCCGTGAGCAATCAGTGGCCGCTCGAGGAGGCGAAGCACAGCCCGGGTGATCTGATCCGTCAGGCCCCGCTGGCGGCTTGATGGGCGCGCACGAGCGGCGACTGATACGGCGACCGGACGATCTCCCCGTCGAGCCAGGCCGTGAGGCGCTCCGCCTCGGCCGTGAGCGCGCGGCGGGCTGTGCGGGGGAGCGGGACGGCCGGGACCACGGCGACAGCGCCGTCGGGCTCCTGCGTCCAGCCGCCGACGATACGCCCGTTCCACCAGGCGGTCGGGCCGCCGTTCCCGTTGGTGTCGAACAGGCGCGGCGCCAGCTCGCCGAGGTAGAAGTCGCGCCCCTTCCAGCCCATCGTCGTCGGATCGAGGGCGGGAAGGAGCATCGCCCACGGCTCGGTGGCTGCGACCTCGGCGGTGTCGTCGTGACGAACCCAGGCGGGGCTCCCGTCGGCTAGGCGAACCTCGACGGCGCCGACGTCGGCGAGCGCCTGGCGCACCACGCCCTTCGTCCCGCCGAGCCACCACACGAGATCGGCCTCGGTGCCCGGCCCGAAGCTCCAGAGCCAGCGGCGCACGAGCTCGGCGTACCCCTCGCGCTCCCCCAGGCGTTCGGGGTCAGCGCCGAGCCAGTCCTCGGCCGTCGTCCAGAACGGGCGTGAGACCTTCCATCCCGCAGCGGGCTCGCCGCGGACCACGCTGCCGCCGGCGGCGAGCACGCCGAGGATCTGGGGCGCGATCGGGAACTGCCCGCCGTAGCTCTTCCCGGGTGCCCTCTCGAGCCGCAGTTCGAGCGCGGGCAGCGCCTCGCGCAGCTGCCGCGTGGTCGCGGGAGCTTCGCGCAGCCGGCTGTGCACCGCCACGCACGTGTCCGCGACCCAGGTGGCGCCGTCGTCGGCGAGGCCGTTGGCCTCGACCTCCTTGGCCAGCCGGGCGCTGAGCTGCGCGGCGACGCGGGCCGCGGCGCTGCCCCGCACCGCCGGGAGGAGGTCGCGCGGGAACGCGAAGACGGTCCGCCGCATCGCCAGTTGCAGGGCCACCGTGCGATCCTCGTGAAGCGCGCGGCGGACGTCGTCGCGGGTCGCGCCGCTCCGTGCGTGCGCGGAGAGGTGGACGCTCGCGGGCTCGGTCGCGTGGAGGCAGGTCATCGCCGCGACGACAGCCTCCACCGAGGCCACGCGGTGGTCAGGCGCAAGCGCGTGCCTTGTAGCCAGGCGCGCGCGCCGCTGGCTGTCAGAGACCGTCAGCACGACCAAGCTCTCTCCTTCATCGCTCGAGGTCCGCTCTCCACGCCCCTCGCAGCATCACACGCGCGAACAGCGACGCCAACGCTCGCGACAGGCTGCACGGTTCCAGCGCAGTCCCTCGGGGCAGGCCGACACGAGATGGTGGTGCTCGTCAGGACTCGCCAAGTTCGCGCTTGATAGCGGGCAGCACGTCGTCCGGCCCGCGCGCCAGAACGATCTTCGCCCGCGGCGCTCCAGCGTGGACCAGGTTGAGCAAGCGGTTGAACCACACGGTCGACTCGGGGGTCGCGGCGAACTTCGGCGGGCCTGACCGCTGATGCCCGCTCCGAGGTTCACCGCGTCGTAGTCGCCCGCGGTCAGCGCTTCACGGAGGACTGCGTCGCCCGCTTCGTCGTCGGTGACGGTAATCACCGTCGCTCGCAGGCCGGCCTTGCGCAAGGCGCCCTGGGCCTGCTCGCCGATGGACGCATCGACGCCGACGATGCGAGGGCCCGTCTCGGGCATGGGTTCGCTCATGCGCGTCATCGTCTCATCCCGGACAGGGCTACGTGGCCGCGGCGATGCGGTCGAGCCAATCGCGCATCAGCGCCTGTTCGTGAGGTGTCAGCGCGTCCGTTTGTCCGAGTACGGCGCGAAGGGCCACGGCGGCGCTGACCGGACCCGGGGCCTGGTCGGTGGGGGCGTCGGTGGTGATGGCGGCGATGACCGCCTCGCGGGCCAGGTCGGAAAGCTCAGGGTCGCGGCGGTCCTCGGGCAGGGCGATCAATGTGAGCGTCGTGCCGCTGTCGGAACGGGATCGCGGACGGCAGCACAACGCGCGCTCCGGCTCCGGGCAACGCGCGGGCGGTTTCGGTGCCAAGGCCGCTCGAGGCACCGGTCACGACGACCGTGCGCCCGGCGAGGTCGGGCAGGTCGGCCGACGTCCAGCGTGCAGTGGTCATGGCCTGAGCGTCGCACGACCCGGTGCTGCGGGAAAGAGGAGCGTCCGTCCAGGGATCCGCGCTCCCTGGCTTCGTCTGCCAGGCGGGGATATGGATCGCGGCACTCTTCGATGCCGGAGGAGGGACTCGAACCCCCGACACGCGGATTATGATTCCGCTGCTCTAACCGACTGAGCTACTCCGGCGGGGTCGCGCAGTCTACGCGGCGGGCGCGGGCGTACCCGGAAGGTACGGTGCCGGGCGTGAGCGCCGACCTGGACCGCGCTGTGGCCACGGTGGTGGAGCGCTGCCTGGGGGTCGCGGTGGGGGAGGAGCTCCTCGTCGTCGCCGACCCGGACGGCGCCGATCTGGGCCGGGCCCTGCACGAGGCGGTGCTCGCTGCCGGAGGGGACGGTGCGCTGGTCGTCGTGGCGCCCGACGCGCGGCGGGGCACCGAGCCGCCGCGCTGCGTGGCCGCCGCGATGGCGCGCGCCGACGCCTACCTGGCTCCCTGCCTACCATCGATCTCCCACACGCGGGCGCGCAGGGCGGCCACCGAGGTCGGCGTGCGGGGCGCCACGCTGCCGGGCGTCACGGAGGACCTCCTCGCCCGTCTCATGAGTGCCGACTTCGACGCGCTCACCAAGCGCTCGCAGGCCGTCGCCGCGCTGCTCACCGACGCGACCGAGGCCCATCTCACGTGCCCCCGCGGAACCGACCTGCGCCTGGACCTCACCGGCCGCGCCGGCATCTCCGACCACGGCGACCTGACCACGCCCGGCGCCTTCGGGAACCTCCCCTGCGGCGAGGGCTTCGTCGCCCCCTTCGACGGCGAGGGGACGCTCGTGGCCTCCAGCGTGCCCGGGCCGGGCGTGGTGCGCGACGAGCCGGTGACGCTCACTGTCCGCGCCGGCCGGCTCGCCGACGCAACCGGGCGCCACGCCGCCGCCTACCTCGAGCAGCTCGACGCCCACGGCTCGGCGGGGCGCAACCTGGCCGAGCTGGGGGTGGGCACCAATGACCGCGCGACCCTGACGGGCAACATCCTCGAGGACGAGAAGATCCTGGGCACCGCGCACGTCGCGTTCGGGGCGAGCGCGGCGATCGGGGGCACGGTCGCCGTGCCGGTGCACCTCGACGTGGTGGTGCTCGAGCCGACGGTCACCGTCGGCGGCGCGACCGTCGTGGACGCCGGGCGCCTCGTCCTGTGAGCACCGGCGCTCCCGGGCCGCTGCTTGCCGTCCCCAACGTCTCGGAGGGCCGCGACCGCGCGACCATCGACGCGATCGGCCAGGCGTTCGCCTCCACCGGCGCGCGGCTGCTCGACGTCCACGCCGACCCCGACCACCACCGCAGCGTCTACACGCTGGCGGGCGCGCCGGGGGAGCTCGCACAAGCTCTCGTAGCGGGCGCGCGCGAGGCGATCGCACGCGTCGACCTCACCACCCCGCGTGGCAGCCATCCGCACGTCGGCGCCCTCGACGTCGTGCCCATCGTCCACCTCGACACCGCCCGGCGCGGGGCCGCCTGTGCGGAGGCCCTCGTGGCTGCCCACGAGCTGGGCCGCCTCGGCCTGCCGGTGCTCCTCTACGGCGCGCTCGCGGATGAGCGTACGCGCGCGGAGCTGCGCCGCGACGGGCTCGAGCGTCTCGCGCAGCGCCTGGCCGACGGCGAGCTGCGCCCCGACTTCGGGCCGTCGGACCCCCATCCCACCGCCGGGGCCACCCTCGTCGCCGCCCGTCCGCCGCTCGTCGCCTTCAACGTCGAGCTCGAGCCCCCCGCGACCCTGGAACAGGCCAGGACCATCGCCGCCGACCTGCGCGAGGGGGGCCCCCACGGCCTGCCCGGCGTGCGCGCGATCGGCCTCCTGCTACCCGCCCGCGACGACGTCGCGCAGGTCTCGTGCAACGTCGAGGACCACGAGGCCGTGCCCCTCGCGGCCCTGGTCGCGGCGGTCGCCGCCCGGGCCCGTGTTGCGGGGTGCGAGCTGGTCGGCCTGGCGCCCCAGCGGGCCTTCGCCGGCTTTCCCGACGACGTCCCCGTGCGCAACCGTCGGACGGTCGAACAGGCCCTAGACTCGTAGCCGCCCATGGCTCAGACCAAGAAGCGTCGACGTTCCAAGCACCGCGGCAACGCAGCCGGCATGGTCGAGGTGCGCGGGCGTACCGGGCGGCCGATGACCGCGGCCGACAGCAAGGCCGACGCCAAGCAGGAGGCCCGCCAGCGGCGCCTGGACCGCGCGCAGCGCCCGCCGACCTGGCGCGGTGCGTTCGTCCGTGCGCTGCTGGCCACGGCGATGTTCGGCGTGTTGCTCGTCGTCGCCATGGACAACACCATTCGCCAGGCGGTCCTCCTCGCCGCGGCGATGATGCTCGTCTACACGCCCCTGGGCTACTACACCGACCTGTTCCTCTATCGCCGTCGCCAGCGCAAGCGCGAGGCGGAAGGGGCGCGGTGAGCCTCGAGGTCCACCAGCTCACCGTCGGGATGTTGGCCGAGAACGCCTACCTGGCGCGCCTGCCCGGCAGCGACCGCGCGGTGCTCTTCGACCCGGGGGAGGAGCCCGAGCGACTGCTCGGGGAGCTCGATCGCCTCGGGGTCACCCTCGAGGCCATCCTGCTCACCCACACCCACTTCGACCACATCGGCGCGGTCGCGCCCGTCGCGAAGGCCACGGGCGCGCCCGTGTGGTGCCCGGAGATGGAGGTGGGGGTGCTGGCCGACATCATGCGCTACATCCCGTGGCCGGGGTTCGGGCCCTACGAGTCCTACGACGCCGACCACACCATCGCCGGAGGGGAGAGCCTCGAGCTCGCCGGCATCGCCTTCGACGTGGTGTTCACACCCGGCCACAGCCCCGGGCACGTGACCTGGGCGGCCACGGAGCACGACGCGCTGTTCGCCGGCGACGTGCTCTTCGACGGCTCCGTCGGGCGCACCGACCTCCCCGGCGGCGACTGGCCCACGCTCGAGGCCTCGATCGCCACCCTGCTGGAGCGCTTCCCCGACGAGGCGACCGTGTACCCGGGGCACATGGGGATCACGACGCTGGGCCGCGAGCGGGCCTCCAACCCGTTCCTGCGCGCGATCGCCTGAGTGGTCTACCGAGTGGCCGAGCGCCTGCAGGCCCCGCGCGGCACGTTCGACGTGCTGCCCGACGACAGCGAGCGCCGCGAGGCGGTCGAGTCCGCCGCGCGCCGCGTGCTGGGCGGCGCGGGCTACCGGCGCATCGAGACGCCCGCCTTCGAGGCCACGGAGCTGTTCGCGCGGGGCGTGGGCGACTCGACGGACATCGTCCAGAAGGAGATGTACACCTTCGAGGACGGCGGCGGACGCTCGCTCACCCTGCGTCCCGAGGGCACCGCTCCGATCTGCCGCGCCTACGCCGAGCACGGCATGCACCGCCTGCCCCAGCCGGTGAAGCTCTGGTACCTGGGCAGCTTCTTCCGCTACGAGCGCGCCCAGGCCGGGCGCTACCGCCAGTTCTGGCAGGTCGGCGCGGAGGCCATCGGCTCCGACGACCCCGCCGTGGACGCCGAGTCCATCCTCCTCCTCGCCACGCTGCTGGACGAGCTGGACGTGCGCGAGGTGCGCCTGCGCATCGGGTCCCTGGGGTCGCCCGACAGCCGCGTGGCCTACCGCGAGCGCCTGGTGGCACACCTGCGTGCGCACGAGGAGGAGCTGGCCGAGGAGGTCCGCGTGCGCATCGACCTCAACCCGCTGCGCGCCTTCGACAGCGACCACCCGGGCACCCGGGAGGTCATGCGCGAGGCCCCGCGCATGATCGATGCGCTGAGCCCGCAGGACGCCGAGCACTTCGCCGCCGTGCGCGCGATGCTCGACGCCGCCGGCCAGCCCTACGAGGTCGATCCGACGCTGGTGCGCGGGCTGGACTACTACACGCGCACCGTCTTCGAGCTGACCTCCGACGCGCTGGGGGCCCAGAGCGGCGTGGGCGGCGGCGGGCGCTACGACGGGCTGGTCGAGCAGCTCGGCGGGCGCCAGGCGCCCGGCATGGGCTGGGCGGCGGGGGTCGAGCGCATCCTCCTGGCCGCCGGGGAGCAGCCCGTCGCGGCGCCAGAGGTCGACCTCTTCGTCGCCGTCGACGGCGGCGATGGCGCCCGTACCGCCGCCTTCGCGGTGGCCGCGGAGGGCCGCCGTGCGCGGATGCACGCCCAGCTCGAGCTGGCCGGGCGCTCGCTCAAGGGCCAGCTCAAGCAGGCCGCTCGCGTCCGCGCTCGCTACGTTGCCGTCGTGGGCGACACCTCGAGCGCGCTGCGCGACATGGACACCGGAGAGCAGACCGATGTCGAGACCGAGACGATCGTCGCGAGGATCCTGCGCGAGCGAGGGCTGGGCGCGTGAGGGCGCGCGACCGCGTCGGACGCTCGCCCGGGGCCTGCCGCGGCGGCGTGCGCCACCGCGCGGGGCCTCGTCAGCCGGAGGCGACCGCGTGAAGCGCGCCCCGCGCGCCAATCCCTACCGCGACCGCTGGGCCGGCGACCTGCGCGCCGACGCGGTGGGAGCCACGGTCACGGTGGCCGGCTGGGTCCACCGCCGCCGCGACCACGGCGGGCTGATCTTCCTGGACCTGCGCGACCGCTCCGGGCTGCTGCAGCTGGTCATCCATCCCCAGCCCGGCGACGAGACCTTCGCGGCGGCCGAGGCGCTGCGCCCCGAGCACGTGGTCAGCGTCACCGGCGAGGTCGTGGCGCGCGAGGCGGGCAACGTCAACTCCGACCTGTCCACGGGCGAGATCGAGATCGCGGTGCGCGAGCTGCGCACGCTGGCCGAGGCCCAGACCCCTCCGTTCCCGGTCGACGAGGACCGCCCGCTGGACGAGATGACCCGCCTGCGCCACCGCGCCATCGACCTGCGCCGCGAGACGATGCGCACCGCCCTGGAGCTGCGTCACGAGGTCGTCGCGACGATCCGCGGCCACCTGGGCGAACACGACTTCCTGGAGATCGAGACGCCGATCCTCACGCGCTCGACGCCCGAGGGCGCGCGCGACTTCCTCGTGCCCAACCGTCGCGAGCCGGGCACCTGGTACGCGCTGCCCCAGTCGCCCCAGCTCTTCAAGCAGCTCCTGATGATCGGCGGCTACGAGCGCTACTTCCAGATCGCCCGCTGCTTCCGCGACGAGGACATGCGCGCCGACCGCCAGGCCGAGTTCACCCAGCTCGACGTGGAGCTTGCCTTCGTCGAGGAGGACGACGTCCTGGAGCTTGTCGAGGGGCTGATGGCGCGCGTGTTCGAGGTGGGCGGCTTCGACGTGCCCCCGCCGCCCTGGGATCGCGTCACCTACGCGCAGGCGCTGGCCCGCTACGGCTCCGACCGCCCGGACCGCCGCTTTGGCCTCGAGCTGCGCGACGTGTCCGACGCGCTGCGCGGCTCGCAGTTCAAGGTCTTCCAGTCGGTGCTGGACTCCGGGGGCGCGGTCGTCGTCCTGAACGCCGGGCGCGTCGAGCTGTCCCGCAGTGAGCTCGACGGGCTCAACGAGGTCGTCCAGCGCCACGGCGGCAAGGCCGTCGCCTGGGCGTTCGTGGAATCCGGCCCACCCACCCCGAGCTGGCGCTCGCCCATCGCCAAGTTCTTCACCCCGCAGCAGATCGCCGCGGCGGGCGGCGAGCCCGGCGACCTGCTCCTCTTCGCCGCCGACGACCGGCAGGTCGCCCTGGAGGCGCTGGGCGGGCTGCGCGTGGAGCTCGCGCAGCGCCTGGGCCTCGAGCGCTCGGGCCACGACGTGCTGTGGGTCGTCGACTTCCCCATGTTCGGGTGGAACGCCGGCGAGGAGCGGTGGGACCCGCTGCACCATCCCTTCACGGCGCCGACCGGGTCGCTCGACGACCCGGGGTCGTTGGGATCGCGCAACTACGACCTCGTGGCCGACGGCGTGGAGTTGGGCGGCGGCTCGATCCGCATCCACGAGGCCGAGGTGCAGCAGAAGGTTCTCGACCTGATCGGCATCGACGCCGACGACGCCCAGCGGCGCTTCGGCTTCCTGCTCGACGCGCTGCGCCACGGCGCGCCGCCCCACGGCGGCATCGCCCTGGGCATCGATCGCATCGTCGCGATGCTCGCGGGCCGCGACTCGATCCGCGACGTCATCGCCTTCCCCAAGACGGCCAGCGGGGCGGACCCGCTGACGGGCGCTCCCGCCGCGGTGGACGAGCGGCAGGTGCGCGAGCTGGGGCTCAGGCCGCTCTGAGGAAGGTCCGCAGCCGCGCGACGACCTCGTGCGGGCGATGGTCGAGGTCGTCGGCCAGGACGCACGACGATGAAGCCCAGCGCCTGGACGTCGGCGTCGCGGGCGTAGTCGCGCCGGCGGGCCGAGCGGTGGGCGTGCCAGTCGTCGCCGTCGACCTCGACGACGAGGCGGTGGGCGGGCCACATGGCGTCCGGGCGGATCGTGGTGCCGTCCTTGAGCGTGAGGACTGCGTTGGTCTGCGGTCGCGGCAGGCCGTGAATGGCGCAGAGGTGCAGTAGCAGCGCCTCGTAATCGCTCTCGGTGATGGTGCCTTCGGTATAGGTGGCCAGTGCGCTGCGCAGGTTGCGAGCGCCGGCGTGGCGGGGATGGCTGGTGAGGAGGGCGTGGAGCGGTGTGTAGTCCAGGAGGCGCTGGCGCTCGGCGGCCTCGATGGTCCGGGCGAGCTGGTGGGGCTTGAGGATTGCTGCGAGGTCGAGGAGCGTGCGGGCGAGGCTGGTGACGGGGACGCCGTCGACGATCGTGATGTCCTCGGGGGCCAGGGTGGTGCGGTGAACGCGCAGGTCCGGGCGCCGTGGGTGCGCGGTGGCCGGCACCATCACCTCGATGCGCGCGTTCTGCGAGTGGCGCAGGTTGCGCAGATGGCCGGCGTCGCGGTGGCTCAGGGCCGCGCCGGGGCCGCAGGCCAGCACCGCGGCAAGCCAACGTCCTCGCAGGGTGAGGCGGCTGTGGCCGACGGCGTAGACGCCCCGATGCACGGGGTGGAGCCGGCGGGCGGCGACGCGGCGCTGGATCGCCTGCCGGCTCAGCCCCAGCGCGATGAGCTGGCGGTGGTGCACCACGCCATGCTGGCGTCGCGCGAGTTCTGCGATCCGCCGCTCACGGACTTCCGTGGACAGTTGTGCTCGATTATCGGTGTCAACTGTCCACGCTTCGCTCACGCACCCCATCCTCACCAGCGGCATGTGACGTATGTGTCACGCCGCGTGCCGAAAGACGCGCGGCTTTGCTCAGAGATCGTCCGTGCGCCCGCCGCCCACGAGGACGAGGGCCGCCTGTACGCCCGGGCCGATGCCCAGGGCGAAGGCGACGGTGCCCAGGCCGACGGTGCCGCCCAGCAGGAAGCCGGTGCCCAGGACGGTGAGCTCGAGGCAGACGCGCACGAGGCGCACGGAGCGGCCGGTGCGCCGGTGCAGGCCGGTCATCAGGCCGTCGCGGGGGCCGGGGCCCAGGCGGCAGGTGAGGTAGAGGCCGCTGCCCACGGCGACGAGGGCGATGCCCACGGCCACCAGGAGGAGGCGGACGGCCAGGCCACCCGGCGTGGCCACCAGCGCCACGGTGGCCGCGAGGGCCAGGCCGACGACCACGGCATTGAGCACGGTGCCCAGGCCGGTGCGCTGGCGCAGGGGTATCCACAGCGCCAGCACGACGAAGGAGATGGCGATGGTCGCCGCGCCGACGCCGATGCCCGTCCGCCGCCCGGCCCCCTCGGCGAGCACCGTCCATGGGGAGACGCCCAGCGCCGAGACGACCAGCAGGCCCTCGCCAGTGCCGAACAGCCACAGCCCTGCCATGAGCCGCGCGAGCGTGCGCGGGCCCGCGCGCCAGCGCGAGTGGGCGAGGGGAAGGGGCGGCGAGGAGACGGCCGACACGCGCGGCCCACGCTAGCCGCGCGGTGCCGCGCCACGCTAGCCGCGCCGCGCCACGCCGCGCCGCAGCTCAGGCCAGTGGCTGCACTCGCCCCATGAGCGAGCTCGCGGCGTCGATGACGAGGTCGCGGTCGTAGGTGAGGGCGAAGTCGAAGCGGCGCTCGTCGTCGGGACCGTGGTCGCCGAGGTCGATCGCCACCAGGGCGCCGGCGAAGTGCGGCGCGAGGACGACGACCGACCACTCGTCCTTGAGCGCGTCGTCGTCGGCCAGCGTCGCGCCGCGGACGCCGGGCGCCGGCTCGCCGTCGAGGCCGCTGCCCAGCGCAGCGACGAAGGCCGCACGATCTGCGAGGTGGCTGTAGCGCTCGCGGGTCCCGGGCGTGAAGCGCTGCGCGGTCTGGAAGGCGGAGAGCAGGACGGCGGTCTCGCCGAGCGCGAGCGCCTGTCGCTCGAGCAGCCAGCTCATGGCCAGCAGCAGGGGCTTGGCGCCCCGGCGCGCCGGCAGCACCTGGCTGACGACCTCGAACGGCGTGGTGCCGGCCGCGCGAGCCGGATGCGCGACGGACGACAGCGCGGGCGCGTTGGACTCCAGCGACGCCGGCAACGTCGCCGGGGGACCGAAGAACCAGCCCTGCCCGTGGGTGGCGCCGGCGGCGAGAGCGGCGGCGAGGTGCTCCTCGTTCTCGATGCCCTCGGCCAGCACGGAGGCGCCCGTGCGCTCGGCGTAGGCGTTGACCGCGGTGATGATCTCGGCGGTCTCCGCGTCGGGACGCGCCTGGATGAGGCGCAGGTCGAGCTTGACGACATCGGGACGCAGGAGGGCGAGCAGGGCGAGGGAGCGGGAGTCCGCGCCGACATCGTCGAGCGCGATCGCCCAGCCGAGCTCGCGGAAGGCTTCGAGCGCGTGGAGGAGGTCGGCGGGCCGCGAGGTCAGCGCCCGCTCCGTGACCTCCACGACCACGTCGAGGTCCTTCGCGTCCGTCCACAGCTCGCGGAGATGATCGGGGCAGGGGACGCCCAGCGCCTCGGGCTCCATGTTGACGAAGAGACGCAACCCCACGGGAAGTCGGGCGTCCAGCGCGCCGCGCACCGCCGCCGCGCGGCAGGCCCAGTCGAGCTCGCCCAGGAGGCCGTCCGCCCGGGCGCGGGCGAAGAGGGCGTCGGGCCGCTCGAGCTCCGTGCCGGCGGGCCCCCGCACGAGCGCCTCATAGCCGACGACCTCACGCGACGTGAGCTCGACCAGCGGCTGGAAGACGGCCCGCAGGCCATCGCCGGCGAGGACTTCGTGCAGGCTCGTCTCGCTCCCACCCGCCGCTGGCCCGGGCGTCGCCGTCATGGGCGCGGGCCGTGCGTCGAGCGCGCGGCGGGCGGGCTTCGCGCTGAGGGGGCGGGCGAGCATGGGGGGGAGGGTCCGCATGGTCTTCTTATCGGCCGCCCCGGGCCCGAGCTGCACCCCTGCGCTCCGAGCAGCGCTGATCAGAGGTCGCTGCGCGCGAAGACGCGCACCGCCGCGGCGCCTGCGAGCCCGGCGTAGACCACGGCCCACAGCAGTATGGGACCGCTCGCGTCGGCCGCGCCCCCGAAGGGGCCGAGCTGGACGGCGATGCCCGTGACGCCGTCGATGTCCGCCGTCAGGGCGTGCAGGGCGTCCTGGTAGAGGGCCTCGAAGGGCAGTGCCCAGAGGACGACCTCGCTGATCGTGCCCAGGGTCTCGGAGTCCAGCGCTGCGCCGATCTGGCCCAGCAGGCCGCCGGTCAGCCCGGCGCCGAAGAGCATGAAGATCGCGATGCCGTTGGCGGTCGCGGACAGCAGCGTCGTGCCCAGCAGGGCCAGGGCGACGACGATCGCCACCGCGCCGGCCAGCGCCAGCGCGGGGGTCACGATCGAGCCGGGCCAGAAGCCGCCGATGAGCCCGGTGAGCAGGAGCGCCGTCGTGTAGACGACGAGGACGTAGGCCGTGCACACACCGGCCGAGGCCAGGAAGCGCCCTGCCAGCAGCGTGCGCCGACCGACGGGGCGCACCACGAGGGGCTGCAGCAGCCCGCGCTCGGCGTCGCCGCGCACGGCGCCAAGCGTGAGGAAGACGGCCAGCACGACGCCCAGGAACAACGTCACGAACATGGCCAGGCCAAGCAGCGTCGCGCCGGTGAGCACCTGCTCGTCCAGCGGCAGCCCGCCGGCGCTGTCACGTACCTCGTCGAAGACCGCGCTGGTGCCCCACCCGTAGAGGCCCAGGAAGACGGCCGTGAGGACGCAGACGACGGTCAGCACGCGGCGGCGGATGCTCTCGCGCAGCGCGTAGCCGGCGATGGTCATCAGGCCGCTCACCGGTGGGCCTCCACGGCGCGCAGGTAGGCGTCCTCCAGGGTGCCGCGCACGACGTGCACGCCGTAGATGCGCTCGCCCTCGGCGACCAGGCCTGCGACGAGTTGGGGGACATCGTCGCGAGCGGCGTCGGGGAAGATCCTGGTGCCCTGCGCCGTCTCGATCTCCACCCCGCCGGCCCCGCTGAGCTCGCGGGGGCTGCCCTCGGCGACCAGGCGGCCGCCCGCGACGATCGCGACACGGTCACAGACCTGCTCGACCTCCCCCAGCAGGTGGGAGTTGAGCAGCACCGCGACGCCGCGGCGGCGCAGCTCCTCCAGGAGGCCGCGGACCGCGCGGCGTCCCGCTGGGTCCAGCGCGCTGGTGGGCTCGTCGAGGAGCACCAGGCGCGGCTCGCCGACGAGCGCCTGCGCGATGCCCAGGCGCTGCTGCATGCCCTTGGACATCTGCTCGACGGGCTTGCGGGCGGCGTCGCTGAGGCCCACGAGCTGTAGGAGGTCGGCGCGCTCGGCCGCGGCGCCGCGCGAGCCGGCCAGGCGCTGGTGGAGGCGCAGCAGCTCGTCGGCGGTGCACCAGCCGGGGAAGCGGAACAGCTCGGCCAGGTAGCCCAGCGTCGCGCGGGCGGCCGCCGAGCCCGCGGGGGCGCCGGCCACCTCGGCGCTGCCGGAGGTCGCGTGCACCAGGCCGGCGGTGATCTTGACCAGCGTCGACTTCCCGGCTCCGTTGGGGCCCAGAAGGCCGACGAGCTCGCCCTCGCCGACCTCGAGGTCGACACCCGCGAGCGCCTCCTGGGTGCCGTAGCGCTTGGTCAGCGCGCGGGTGACGAGGGCGGACGGGGACACGGCGCGGAGCGTAGGCCCCCGACGGGGCCCGAACCGCCAAGCGTCCTGCCCAACTGTCGTATAGCAACACCAAAGCAGGACGGTAGCCCGGAAACGGCGCGCCTAGACTGGGCGTATGGCCGACGAGCGCTTCGCCGAGCACCTCGAGCGCCCCGCGGGGCGCGGGATCGAGGGCGCCGCCGCCGCCCACGTGGGCGCCGCGGGCGGCGCCCCCTGCGGCGACCTGGTCACAGTCGGGATCGTCTTGGAGCACGGCTGCGTCGCCACAGCACGCTTCGAGGCCGCCGGCTGCGGCGCGCTGACCGCGGCGGCCAGCGCTGCGGTCACGCTCGTCGAACACCGAGACGTCCTCGACGCCGCCCGCGTCGGCGCCCACGCCATCGCCGACGAGCTGGGCGGCCTCACCGCGGGCAAGTTCCACGCAGCCGACCTCGTCGCCGACGCCCTCCACCGTGCGCTGGGCGACGCCGTCCGCGCCGCCCCACCGCGCGAGCTGGTCGCGGACCGCACGCTCGTCGCCATGAGCGGCGGCGTGGACAGCGCGGTGGCCGCGCTGCTGTGCGCGCGGGGCAAGCCGCCGCCGGCCTCACGCCCGGCGGGCGAGCCGCCCCGTGTCGCCGCCGTCACCCTCGAGCTCTGGCGCGACCCGGCCAACGACGCCGAGTCCTCGTGCTGCTCGGCGAGCGCGGTGCGCTGCGCGCGCGCGCTCGCGCACCGCCTCGGTCTCCCGCACTTCACGCTGGACCTGCGCGCGGAGTTCCGCGCGGGCGTCGTGGAGCCCTACCTCGTCGACCACGCAGCGGGCCTGACGCCCAACCCCTGTGTGCGCTGCAACGGCCATGTGCGCCTGGACGGGATGCTCGAGCTCGGCGACCGCCTCGGCGCGGCCACCCTGGCCACCGGCCATTACGCGCGTACGCGCGACGGCCTCCTCAGGCTCGCCGCCGACCCGGCCAAGGACCAGACCTACATGCTCGCCGCGGTGGCCCCCCGGACGCTCGGGCGGCTGCGCTTTCCCCTCGGCGAGCTGACCAAGCCGCAGGTCCGCGCGCTGGCCCGCGAGCACGACCTCCCGGTGGCAGACAAGCGAGACTCGCAGGATCTCTGCTTCCTGGCCGGCACCGGCCGAACCGCCTTCCTGGCCCGCCACGCCAACCTGCGCGAGCGTCCCGGCGACATCGTCGACCGCGCCGGCCGGCGCCTGGGGCGCCACCGCGGCCACCACCAGTTCACCGTCGGCCAGCGCCGCGGCATCGGCGTCGCCGGGCCCGAGCCGCTCTACGTGCTGGCCACCGACGCCGACGCCAACACGGTGACCGTCGGCCCGCGCGACCAGCTCGCGACGCAGACCGTCCGCGTGCGCGACGCCAGCGTCCACGCCATCCCCGACGCCGTGAAGCTGCGCTACGCCACCAGGGCGGTTCCCTGCCGCCTGAAGGAGGACGTCCTGCATCTCGACGAGCCCTTCGACGGCGCCGCCCCCGGGCAGACCGCGGTCTTCCTGGCCGGCGATGCCGTCGTGGGTTGCGCGACGATCGCAGCGCCATGACCTCCGACGAGATCCGCGAGACCTATCTGCACTTCTTCGAGGAGCGCGATCACCGGCGGCTGCCCTCGGCCTCGCTGGTGCCCGCCGCCTTCGACCCCTCGGTGCTGCTGACCACCGCGGGCATGCAGCCTCTCAAGCCCTACTTCCAGGGTCGGGAGCGTCCGCCGCATCCGCGACTGACCTCGTGCCAGAAGTGCTTCCGCGCGGTCGACATCGACAACATCGGCGTCACCGCCCGCCACCTCACCTGCTTCGAGATGCTGGGCAACTTCTCGGTGGGCGACTACTTCAAGCAGGGCGCCATCGAGTTCGCCTGGGAGCTCTCCACCCAGGGCTTCGGCTTCGACCCCGAGAAGATCTGGGTCACGGTCTTCGCGGGCGACGACGAGCTGGATCTGGGCCCCGACGAGGAGGCCATCGAGGCCTGGCGGTCGATCGGCTTCCCGCGCGAGCGCATCGTGCTGCTGCCGCGCAGCGAGAACTTCTGGCAGGCCGGGGACACCGGTCCGTGCGGCCCGTCCTCCGAGCTCTACCTCGACCGCGGCGTGGCCTTCGGCGCGCCCGACGACCTGCCCGGCGGCGACAACGACCGCTTCCTGGAGTTCTGGAACCTCGTCTTCATGACCTATCACCAAGAAGGACCACCCGCCCCGCCCAACACTCTCACGCCCCTGCCGGCCAGCAACATCGACACCGGGCTGGGCCTCAACCGCCTCGCCGCCATCCTGCAGGACACGCCCTCCGTCTTCGAGACCGACCAGTTCAAGCCGCTGATCGAGCTGGGAGCGCAGCGCAGTGGCCGGCGCTACGGCGCCGACGAGGCCAGCGACCGCGCGCTGCGCATCCTGGCCGACCACACGCGCGGGATGACCTTCCTCATCGCCGACGGCGTCGTTCCCTCCAACGAGGATCGCGGCTACGTACTGCGTCGCATCATGCGCCGGGCCATCTTCCAGGGCCGGCGCCTGGGCTTCGAGCCAGGCTTCCTCATCGCCTTCGCGCAGCGGGTGCGCGAGCTGATGGGCGGCGCATACCCCGAGCTCGACCGCGAGTGGGCGGCGATCGACCGCTGGGTCCGTGGGGAGGAGGAGTCCTTCACGCGCACGCTGGACCAGGGCACCCGGCGCATGGAGGAGCTCATCGAGCGCGCACGCGAGCAGGGCGCCGAGGGCATCGCGGCCGACGACGCCTTCGCCCTCCACGACACCCACGGCTTTCCCTTCGACCTCACGAGGGAGCTGGTGGCCGAGCGGGGCCTGGGGGTGGACGAGGAGGGCTTCGAGACGCGCATGGACGAGCAGCGTGCGCGGGCCCGCGCGGCGGGCGGTCGCGTCCACGCGGCCGTCACCGTCGTGGAATTGAGCCCGCCCGCCCCTCCCAGTGCCTTCACCGGCTACGAGGTGCTCGAGCAGCACTCGACGGTCGCTTCGGTGGGCGAGCACGACGGCAGCGTGCTGATCAAGCTGGCCGAGTCCCCGTTCTACGCCGCGGGCGGCGGACAGGTCTCCGACACGGGCGAGATCACGTGCGAGGGCCGCGATTGCCGCGCGACGGTGGCCGACGTGCTGCGTGTCGGTGACGACCAGGCAGTCGTCATCGAGCTGCTGGAGGGGGCGCTGCGCGCCGGCGAGCGCGTCGTCGCCCGTGTCGACGCGCACGCGCGCCACGCAACCGAGTGCAACCACACGGCCACCCACCTGCTGCACGCGGCGCTGCGCCGCGTGCTGGGTGACCACGTCCGCCAGGCCGGCTCCCACGTGGGCCCCGACAAGCTGCGCTTCGACTTCACCCACGGCGGGGCGCTGGGCGACGCCGAGCGCCGGCAGGTCGAGGACATGGTCAACGAATGGATCCTGCGCAACGACCGCGTCCGCGCCCTGGAGACCACGCTGGAGGAGGCGCGTGCCCTGGGCGCGATGGCGCTGTTCGGCGAGAAGTACGGCGACGTGGTGCGCATGGTCGAGGTCGGCGACGGCTCTTACTCACGCGAGCTGTGCGGCGGCACCCACGTGCGCTCCACCGCGGAGATCGGGCTGTTCAAGCTCACCTCCGAAGGCTCGAGCGCGGCGAACGTGCGCCGGGTCGAGGCCCTGACCGGCCCGGCCGCCGTCGCGCTGCTGCGCCACCACGACGACCTGCTCGTCCAGGCGGCGGGAGCGGTGCGAAGCGCCGTCGAGGACGTGCCCGCGCGCGTGAGCGACCTGCGGGCCCAGCTCAAGGAGGCGCGCCGGCGGCCGTCGGGTGCCAACGGCGCGGTGGATCTCGCCGAGCTGGCGGGGCGTGCCGTCGAGATCGCCGGCGCGCGGGTGCTGGCCGAGGCGGTGCCCGGAGGGGACCCCAAGGCGCTGATGGACCTCGCCGACCGCGTGAAGGGCAAGCTTGGCGACGCGGCGGTCGTGCTGGGCAGCGTGAACCCGGGCCCACCCACCCGCGTGCACTTGGTCGCCGCGGTCGCACCGGCGCTCGTGGAACGCGGCGTCAAGGCCGGCGCGGTCGTCAGGGCCGCCGCCCAGGTGGCCGGCGGCGGAGGCGGGGGACGCGACACGATGGCCCAGGCCGGCGGCCGCGACCCCGACAAGCTGCCCGATGCTCTCGCGGCCGCTCGCGCGGCGATCGAGGCCGCGCTGGGTGCCGGGTGAGGGTGCTCGCCCTCGACCACGGCCGCGCGCGCTGCGGGGTCGCGGTGAGCGACCCGACCGGCACGCTGGCCACGCCGCTGGCGGTGATCGACAGGCCCGACAGCGGCCGGGGACTCGACGCGATCGCCGCGCTTGTGCGCGAGCGGGAGGTCGAGCGTGTCGTCGTGGGCCTGCCGACGTCGCTGGACGGCGGTGAGAGCGCCCAGGCGCGCGCCGCGCGAGCGTTCGCGGGCGCGCTCGCGCGGCGGCTGGGCAAGCGGGTGTCCGTCGACCTGGAGGACGAGCGCTACACGACCCGGATGGCCCAGCGCGACCCCGTGGGCGCGCGCGGCGACGAGGACTCCCGCGCCGCGGCGCACCTCCTGGAGGGATGGCTCGCGCGGGCCCGGTGAGCGTGCGTGACAGTTCGCCGGCACGTCGACCGAGGGCGCCGTGTCGCTACGCTGGTCGGCCATGGGCCTCTTCGGCAGCAGGGAGGAAGCTCCGCGCGCGCGTTCGACCGAGGAGCGCGAGGCCGCCCGTCGCGCCCGCGAGGCGCAGCGCGCCGCCCGCCGCGGCGAGCCGCCACCCGACTTCGGCGAGCCGGCGCCGCCCGCGCCCGCGCCCGCGCCGCGCAGCGAGAGCCCCCGCGCCGAGTCCGTGCCATCCCAGCGCCGCGAGGAGCCGACGGCTGCGCCGCGGAGTGAGGAGCCTGTCGTGCCGCCCCGCGAGGAGCCTGTCGCGCGGCCCCGTGAGGAGCCTGTCGCGCGGCCCCGTGAGGAGCCTGTCGCGCCGCCCCGCGAGGAGCCTGTCGCGCCGCCCCGCGAGGAGCCTGTCGCGCGGCCCCGTGAGGAGCCTGTCGTGCCGCCCCGTGAGGAGCCTGTCGTGCCGCCTCGCGAGGAGCCTGTCGTGCCGCCCCGTGAGGAGCCTGTCGTGCCGCCTCGCGAGGAGCCTGTCGCGCGGCCCCGTGAGGAGCCTGTCGTGCCGCCTCGCGAGGAGCCCATCGTGCCTCCCCGGGAGGAGCCCTTCCCGGCCCCCCGGCGTGAGGCGCCCGTGCGCAGCGCCGAACCGGTTCCCGAGCCGGTGGGCCGCTACGCGGGCACTCCCTCGCCCGCTGCGCCGGTCCACGAGGACGTCGCGCAGTCGACCGCCGCGTGGGACGTGGCGCAGGAGGATGATCGGGAGGCGTGGAACGAACAGGACATGCAGGCCTGGGAGGACCACGATGATGGCCGGAACGATGCGCGCGATCCCTGGGACCCGCCGCCGGCTGCCACCACGACGCACGACGTCAACGGCAACGGCGCGAGCGCTCACCCGCCGGCGATCGGAGGGCCGGCGGATGATCTGGGCCACCACGACGAGCTCGGCTACCACGACGAGCTGGGCCACGACGACGATCTCGCGTGGCACGACGAGGCGGCCACCGGCGAGTTCGCCGCCCAGGGCTACGTCCAGCAGCACGCACCCGCCCCTGAGCCCCAGCCGGCGCCCGACCCCGTCACCTCGTCGCCCGAGCCGGAGCCCGAGCAGGAGCCTGCCCGCGGCCGCTTCTCCCGGCGCCCGCCGCGTGCCCCCGGCCCGCCGCCGCTGCCCGCCCGTCGCGCTGCAGGCGTCGGTCGCGCCACGAAGCGCAACGGCGGGCACGCCGCCACCACCGGCACACCCCCGGCCACGGCCTCGGCGACCAGCTCCGCCGCTCCTGCCGCCGCCGCCGCCGCGCCGCCGCCGCGCCGTGGCCGCCGGCCGCTCGCCCTGGCCCTGTTCCTCGCGCCGGTCATCGCGGTCGTGTGGTTCCTGGCCGCCCTGTTCCAGCCCCTCGGCGGCGACGGCGAGGGCACCGTCGCGGTGACCATCCCCGAGGGCGCCAGCGTCGGCGAGATCGGCGACATCCTCGCCGACGAGGGCGTCGTGGACTCCGGCCTGTTCTTCCGCGCACGCGCCACCCTCTCGGGCGACGGCGCCGCGCTGCGCTCGGGGCCCCACGACCTGCGCCAGGGCATGTCCTACTCCTCGGCGATCACAGCGATCTCCACTCCCCCGACCGACGCCGGCCCGACCGACGTGGTCGACGTGGTCATCCCCGAGGGCCTCTCGCGCGGCGAGATCGCCCCCATCGTGGAGGAGGCCGGGATCGAGGGCGACTACGAGGACGCCTCGGAGTCATTCGAGGGCTTCAGCCCGCGCGGCGACTTCGACGCGCCCGAGGGCACCGACACGCTGGAGGGCTTCCTCTTCCCGGCCACCTACGAGCTGGCCGCGGACGCCGACGCCGAGGACCTCGTCGCCGACCAGCTCGAGGCCTTCCAGGAGAACTTCGCCGAGGTCGACCTCACCAAGGCGGAGGAGGGCAACCTCACGCCCTACGAGGTGCTCGTCGTAGCCTCCATGGTCGAGCGCGAGACGAGCGTTCCCGAGGAGCGCCGCCTGGTCGCCGCCGTCATCTACAACCGTCTCTCGGACGGCATGCCGCTGGGCATCGACGCGACGATCCGCTACGCCAACGACAACTGGGACAGCCCGCTCAAGCAGAGCGAGCTGCAGGAGGACGGTCCGTACAACACGCGCACCCGTACCGGCCTGCCGCCCACGCCGATCGGCAACCCGGGCCTGGCCTCGATCGAGGCCGCCGCCAACCCGGCCGACGAGGACTTCCTCTACTACGTGGTCAAGCCCGGCACCTGCGGCGAGCACAATTTCTCCAACTCCGACGCCCAGTTCCAGCAGGACGCCGCCGAGTACAACCGCGCGCGCGACGCCGCGGGCGGCAACTCGCCCACCACCTGCTGATTGCCCCGCCTGGGCGTCCTCGGCTGGCCGGTCGCCCACAGCCGCTCGCCCGCCATGCACGCCGCCGCGCTGGCGTACCTGGGCATGGGGGAGGACTGGGCCTACCAGCACCTGCCCGTCCCGCCCGAGCTGTTCGCCGAGACGGTGCGCGCCCTGCCATCCGCCGGGTTCGCCGGCGCCAACGTCACCGTGCCCCACAAGGAGGCGGCGCTCGCGCTGGCCGACACCGCCACGCAGGCGGCCCGCACGATCGGCGCCGCCAACACGCTCACGTTCGGCGACGGCGGGGCGCTGGAGGCCGACAACACCGACGCGCCCGGCCTGTTGGCCGCCCTGCCCGCCGACCCCCGCGACGCCACCGCGCTCGTCCTGGGGGCGGGCGGCAGCGCCCGCGCCGCGGTGCACGCGCTGCGCACCGCCGGCGCGGCGCGCGTACTGATCTGGAACCGCACCGCCGCCAGGGCGGCCGCGCTGGCGCGCGAGCTGGGCGGGGAGCCCGTCGAGGCCCCGCTACCGGCCGTCGACGTGCTCGTGCAGTGCACCGCCGCCGGCCTGCTGAGGCCGGGACGGCAGCTCGCAGAGCTGCCGTCCCTGACCAACGTGGTTCACGGGTGTACCTCCGTGGTGGATCTCGTCTACACCTCTCAAGGTTCGACGCCGCTGATCGCGTTCGCTCGCGAGTGCGGCGCACGCGTTACCGACGGCCTCGAAGTGCTCGTGCGCCAGGGGGCGCTCAGCCTGGAACGCTGGACCGGCCGTCCCGCGCCCTTGGATGCGATGCGTGCGGCTGCGCGTGGCGCGGTCGACCGGCCACCACGTACCGATGAGAGCCGAGAATCTGCTACCCATGATCGCGTACGAGGCACATGACCGAGACACGTGGATCGCTCGGCGCGGCCGCCCAGACTCGTCGCGACCTTTCGGCACGACGACAGGCATGGGGCTCCCGCCCGAGTGCGTCGACGACGGCGTCACCTGGCTCGACCTCGGCGACTGACGAGGAGTCCTCGCGATCCCCCGCCTGGAAGCGACCAGCTCAAGGATCTGCCGCCTCTTGCCGATCATATGTCCACAGTCATGTCCGTGGTCAACCTCGTCTACAGAGCAGAAGACACCCCGCTCGTCACGCTCGGGCGTGAGCGCGCCGCGGCCCGCGGCCAGGCGGATCGATGAGCATCCTGCACTCCGTTCCCGACCCCGAGGGCGAACCAGAGCGCCACAGCCCGGCCGGCCGGCGCCTGTCCGACCTCTGGGCCGGCGTCACCTCCCCGGCGACCCGCCCCAGCGGGCCCCCGCGCTTCCTCACCGACGTCGTCGTCGACCTGGGCCTGGCCGACCGCGAGCGGGTGGAGCAGGCCGTCGTGGCCGCGCGCGCCCAGGGCACCACGCCCGAGCGCGTGCTCCTGACCGAGCGCACGATCACCCAGGACGGCCTGGCGCGCGCGCTGGCCGAGCGCCACGGCCTGCACCACGTCGACCTCACCGTCTTTCGCCCCGACATGCAGGTCGCGGCCCTGCTCAAGCCGGCGCAGGCCAAGCGCTTCGAGGCCGTCCCCGTCGCGCGCCTGGACGATCGCACGCTGCTGGTGGCCATGGCCGACCCCACCAACGTGTTGGCCCTGGACGACATCGGCCTGATGACCGGCCTGGAGGTGCGTCCCGGCGTGTCCTCGCGCGAGGACGTACTGGCCCTCGTGGGCCGCCTCAGCACGCTCGACGACGCGGTCCGCGACGCCTCGATCGAGGAGGAGGCAGAGGGCGGCCCGGCCGAGGTCGTCGACCTGCGCGAGTCCGCCGACGACGCGCCGGTGGTCAAGCTGGTCAACCAGATCATCGCCCAGGCGGTCGAGCAGGGCGCCAGCGACGTGCACCTCGAGCCCAACGGCCGAGACCTTCGCGTGCGCTTTCGCATCGACGGCGTGCTGCAGGAGACCACCACCGTGCCCAAGCGGATGGTCAGCGGGGTGGTCTCCCGCGTGAAGATCATGAGCGAGCTGGACATTGCCGAGCGCCGCCTGCCCCAGGACGGCCGGGTCGGGCTGACCGTCGCCGGCCACCACGTCGACCTGCGCGTCGTGACCCTGCCCAGCGTCCACGGCGAGAGCGTGGTGATGCGCATCCTCGACAAGGAGGCGGTCATCATGGAGCTCGACCGCCTGGGCATGGCCGGGGGCGAGCTGGAGCGCTTCCGCCGCTCGGTGGGCAAGCCCCACGGCTGCGTGCTGGCCACCGGCCCGACGGGCTCGGGCAAGTCGACGACCCTCTACGCAGCTCTGGGCGAGCTCAACACGCCCGACAAGAACATCATCACCATCGAGGACCCCGTCGAGTACCAGGTCGACGGGATCACCCAGGTGCAGGTCAACCCGCGCGCCGGCCTGCAGTTCGCCACCGGCCTGCGCTCGATGATGCGCGCCGACCCCGACGTGATCATGGTCGGCGAGATCCGCGACCGCGACACCGCCCAGATCGCCGTGGAGGCCGCGCTGACCGGTCACCTCGTGCTCTCCACCCTGCACACCAACGACGCGCCCACGGCGATCACCCGGCTGACCGAGATGGGCATCGAGCCCTTCCTGGTGGCCAGCGCCATCGACGCGGTCGTCGCCCAGCGCCTGGCGCGCACCCTGTGCCGCCACTGCAAGGCGCGCACGGTCGTGTCGGTCGACGTGCTGCGCGAGCACGGCTTCCCGGCGCGCTTCGACGTGGAGGCCTACGAGCAGGTGGGCTGCGCGCGCTGCTCGGGCAGCGGCTACCGCGGCCGCGTCGGCCTCTACGAGGTGATGACCATGAGCGAGGAGATCCGCAAGCTCGTGGTCGCCCGCGCTCCCACCGACCAGATCGCCGAGGTCGCGGTACGCGAGGGCATGCGCCGCCTACGCGACGACGGCCTGGAGAAGATCGCCAACGGGGTCACCTCGGTGGCCGAGGTCACCCGCGTCACGGGGCTGGGCTCGGCGCTGTGATCGTGGCCTCCTTGCCGCCCTCGTCGACTGCCTTGGGGCGGCGGTCGAAGCCGGCGGCCTGGAGGGCGTCGTCCTCGTCGAGGGTCTCGTGCTCCAGCAGCGCCTGGGTCAGCGACTCCAGGCGCTCGCGGTTCTCGCCCAGCATCGTGCAGGCGCGCGCGTAGGACTCCTCCACGATGCGCCGCACCTCCTGGTCGACCATCTCCCGCGTCGACTCGGACGTCCCGTCGACGCCGGGGAACAGGGGCCCGTCGTCGGGCCGGGGGAGGACCGAGACCAGGCCGATGCGATCGCTCATGCCCCAGCGCCCGACCATCTGGCGCGCGATGCTGGTGACCTGCTCCAGGTCGGACTCCGCGCCGGTGGTCACGTCGCCGTAGATGATCTGCTCGGCCGCGCGGCCGCCCAGGGCGCCGACGATCTTGCCCAGCAGGTACTTCCTGTCGTAGCCGTAGCGGTCGGCCTCCGGCGACTGGAAGGTGACGCCCAGAGCCCGGCCGCGGGGCACGATGGAGACCTTGCGCACCGGGTCGGCGCCCGGCTCGAGCATCCCGAGCACGGCGTGGCCGGATTCGTGGTAGGCGGTGCGCTCGCGCTCGTGGGGGGAGATGGTGATGCGTCGCTCCGCGCCCAGCACGATGCGCTCCATGGCGTCGGTGAAGTCCTCGGTGCGCACGTCGGTGTGCTCGCGCCGGGCGGCCAGCAGCGCCGCCTCGTTGACCAGGTTGCGCAGGTCGGCCCCCACCATGCCCGGCGTCGTGGCGGCCAGATCGGCGAGGCGCACCTCGTCGTGGATGGGCACCGAGCGGGTGTGGACCTCGAGGATCAGGCGCCGCCCGTCCTTGTCGGGCGGGTTGACCACCACGCGGCGGTCGAAGCGCCCGGGGCGCAGCAGCGCCGGGTCGAGGACGTCGGGGCGGTTGGTCGCGGCCAGCACGATCACGCCCTCGGTGCCGCTGAAGCCGTCCATCTCGGTGAGGATCTGGTTGAGCGTCTGCTCGCGCTCGTCGTGGCCGCCCATGCCCCCGCCCGAGCCGCCGCGCTGGCGCCCGATGGCGTCCAGCTCGTCGATGAAGATGATGGCCGGGGCGATCTTCTTGGCCTGCTCGAAGAGGTCGCGCACGCGCGAGGCGCCCACGCCGACGACCATCTCGATGAACTCCGAGGCAGACATCGAGAAGAAGGGCACCTCGGCCTCTCCCGCCACCGCGCGGGCAAGCAGGGTCTTGCCCGTGCCCGGCATGCCGCTGAGCAGCACGCCCTTGGGGATCGCCGCGCCCAGCTTGCGGTAGCGATCGGGGTTCTTGAGGAAGTCGACGATCTCGACCAGCTCCTCCTCGGCCTCGTCGATCCCGGCCACGTCGGAGAACTTCACGCGCTGCTCGGTGGCGTCGTAGCGCTTGGCCTTCGAGCGGCCCATCCCCGTCATGCCGCCCATGCCGCCCGACTTGGCCGCGCGGCGGAAGAAGAAGACGATCAGGCCGATGATCAGCAGCGTGGGCCCGAAGAAAAGGAGGAAGTCGGCCAGGATCGAGCGGCCCTGGTCGATGGTGTCGGCGTTGACCACCACGCCGCCCCTGCGCAGGTCGTTGAGCAGCTCGGTGTCCTGCGCGAAGGTCGGCAGGACGGTCTCGAACAGCTCGGTGGGCTCGGGCGGCGGAGCGTCGTCCTGCGATTCGGCGTCGGGTTCGACGGGCGGGCGCACCTCACGCGTGAACTCGCCCTGGATGATGTCGCCGACCGAGTTGACCTCGGTGACGTTGTTGGCCTCGACCTCCTGGAGGAAGAACGTGTAGGGGACATCGGCGCGGTCGTCGCCCTCGGGCACCTGCGAGCCGATCGCGATGTTGATGACCAGCAGGACGCCGAGGAGGATCCAGAAGACCTTCCCGCCGGGTGGTCGGAAGCGCCTGCCGCTCTGCTCGTCGTCGTCGCCCCGGGTCGTCTCGCCACGATCGCCCTCCACCCGCCAGGGGGCGGGCCGGTCCTGCTCCTTCTCGGTGCCGCGGTTGCGGGCCCGGTGGCGGTCTGGGGCCGTCTTGGCCATCGGTCGCAAGTCTAGGGCCCTCCCCACGGGGTCTTGACCACGGGGGCCCGCCGGTTGGCGCGCCCCCGCCCGACTCCCGGGGTCTCAGGCGTTCGCGGCGGCCAGAGGGAGCTGGGCGGCCAGCCAGGCGGGCACGGCGGCGGGCGGCAGGGGCCGCGAGAGGTGGTAGCCCTGGCCCAGCTCGCATCCCAGCTCTTCGAGCGCCTCGAGCTGGCCCGCGTCCTCGATGCCCTCGGCCAGGGCCTGCACCCCGAGCGCCTGGGCCAGATCGAGCATGCAGCGCACGAGCCCGGGGCCGGCCGTGCCCAGCGGGTCGACGAACGCCTTGTCGATCTTGAGCAGGCCGACGGGCAGACCCTGTACACGGCGCAGCGAGGAGTATCCGGCTCCGAAGTCGTCGATCGCGAGGCGGACGCCGAGCTGGTCGAGGGCGTGGAGTGTCGCCACGGTCGCCATGTCGTCGCGCGCGAAGGCCGTCTCGGTGATCTCGAGGGTCAATCGCTCGGGCGGGAGCCCCGTGGCGAGCAGCGTCCGTGCCACCTGGCCGACGAAGCCCTCGACCTGCAGCTCGCGCGGGGAGACGTTCACTCCGAGCATGAGGTCCGCTGCGCCGGGCGCCTCGTCCTCCCACGCGCGCATCTGACGACACGCGGTCTCCAGTACCCACCGCCCGATCTCCACGATGGCGCCGGTCTGCTCGGCCAAGGGGATGAACTCGAGCGGCGCCACGGTGCCGCGGATCGGATGCTCCCAGCGCACGAGCGCCTCGACGCCCTTGGCGATGCCCGTCCGCAGATCGACGATGGGCTGGTAGACCAGGCGCAGCTGCCCCGCCTCGGTGGCGGCGGGAAGGTCGGCGCGCAGCTCCAGCTCGGCCATGGCCGCGACGTGCATGGAGGGTTCGTAGAGTGCGAAGCGCGACTTGCCCTCCCGCTTGGCTGCGCACAGCGCAAGGTCGGCGTTGCGCAGGAGCTCCTCGACCGAGCCGTCGGCGTTCGCCGCGGCGATGCCGATGCTGCCGGTTACCCGGACGCGGTGCTCGTCCACGACGAAGGGCGAGGCCAGGGCCAGCAGGACCCGGTCGGCGGTGGTGACCGCGTCCTCCTCAGAGTCGGCGGACAGGAGGACCACGAACTCGTCGCCCCCGACCCGAGCGATCGTGTCCTGGGCGCGGAAGGCGCTGCGCAGCCGCTCGCCCACGGCGACGAGCAGGCTGTCCCCGGCGGGGTGGCCGAGGCTGTCGTTGACGTGCTTGAAGTCGTCGATGTCGATGAACAGCACACACGGTCGCGGGCTGCCCGGCCCGGCACGCAGCGCCGTCTCCAGGCGGGAGATCAGCAGCTCACGGTTGGGCAGCCCGGTGAGGCGGTCGTGCATCGCCTGCTCGGCGTGGGGGTCGACCAGCTTCGAGCACAGGCTTGCGATGCCGAGCGTCCGCAGGGAGCCGTCGCGATCGCGGACGATCAGATCCTCATAGCGGTCCCGCGGTTCGCGCGATAGGGCGAGGCGTCCGGCCTCCACGAGGCTGGTCGCGCCCTCGACCACGAGCGCGGGCGCGGCGAACGCGAGGGAGCCCACGCCTCTTGTGGTGTGGAGAGCGCGACCGTATCCGAGTCGACCAGTCATCTCGGTCGCCTGGGTGCGCCGCGTCACGATGCGCAACGGGTGAACGCCACCCTCCGCGACCACGCACGTCAGCTCCGGGTGCTCGACGAACAGCCGATCGACCTCGGTGCTCGGCGCCTCGTGGGAGACGATGCGGGCCGGCTCGGCGATGCTGCGCAGCGAGGGTCCCTCCTGCCCATGACGGTGGCTCATGCCCCCGGTATCGGCCTGTGGGCGCCGGCGGTCGAGGGTTCTCGCGCACCATCGTCCGTGTGTCCATGGCCCTTGACTGCGCTCAGCCGTCGACGATCACCCGGTGCTCGCCGTCGACGCGCAGCGCGCGATCACCGCGCAGCAGGGCCAGCAGCTCCTCGCCCACCAGCTCCCGCCGCCAGCCCTCCAGCGTGCGCACGCCGGGTTCACCGGCGCCGGTGCGCACGGCGGTGACCACCTGCTGGAGGTCGGCCCGCGCGGCGATGAGCTCATAGGCCAGCTCGGCCTCCATGGCGCGGGCGCGCACCATCGCCTCGCACAGCGCGACGACGGGCGCGTCCTGGTGGTCGTGCGGCGGCTGGCGGTCGCCCTCGTAGGGCAGAGGCGGGCGCTCGCGTCCGCGCTCGACTGCCTCGAGGACCGCCTTGCCGCGACGGCGCAGCGTCCCTTCGTTCATGCCGCGGACCTGGCGCAGCCCGTCGGTGTCGCGGGGCTTGCGCTTGGCCACCTCCACGAGCGCCGCGTCGTTGAGCACCGAGGCGATCGGTCGGTCGGCGCTACGGGCAGCCTCCTCGCGCCAGCCGACCAGCTCGCGGGCCACGGCACGCGCGCGCGGGTCGAGGCCGTTGACGCGCGGCAGGCGGGCAAAGACGGCGTCGGGCTCGCGCACGTCGCTGACCTGCTCCAGTGCGCGGCACTCCTCGCGGGCCCACTCCAGGCGGCCGCCGGCCCCCAGGCGCTCCTGGAGGGACGCAGCTAGGCGCAGCAGATGGCGCACGTCGTCGCGCGCGTAGTCGACCTGCTCGTCGCTGAGGGGCCGAGCGTCCCAGCGGGTGAAGCTGGCCGACTTGCCCAGGCGCACCCCGAGCACCTCTGAGAGCATCGGCTCGTAGCCCATCTGCGCACGCAGGCCGGCGAAGCCCGCCGCGAGCTGGGTGTCGAACAGGCCCGTGATCTCCGTCGCCCAGGTGCGCCGCAGCAGCGCCACGTCCTGGCGCGCGGCGTGCATGACGACCTCGATGGCGGGGTCGGCCAGCGCGGCGGCCAGCGGGGAGGGGTCCAGCGCCTCGTCGAGCGGGTCGACGACCTCGATGGTCACGTCGTCGAGGTCTCCGTCGGGGCTCGGGACGGCGACCTGGACGAGGCACAGGAGCGTCCGGTAGCGCCCCTCGCCCATGAACTCCGTGTCGATGGCCAGCCGGCCGAGCTCGTGCGCCCGCGCAGCGAGCGCGGCCAGGGCGGAGGCGTCGGCGAGCACCGGCATCGGGGCGGACCCTATCCGGGCCCTGCGCAGCCCGCCGCCCCCACACTCGTAACCCACCTTCGCGGCGGGCAGACTGCACGGCGTGGAGCTGCTCATCGCCCGCAACCCGGACCCAGACAGCTCGCTGCCCTTCCTGCTGTGGCTACCGATCGCCGCTGGTCTGGTGTTTCGCACGAAGGACACCTGGCCGCGGACCACCGCGCTGTACTGCCACCCGGTGGCGGCCACCGAGTGGCCCGATCAGCCCGACATCGTCGAGCGGGTACCGCTGCGGGCCTGCGCCCGTCGGGGCGCGGCGATCGACGTGGTCGCCGACCGCAGCCGTGAGCACCGCTCCCAGATCGTGTTCACCCATGCCCGCGGCCGGGAGATGGTGTTCTGGCAGTCCCCGCGGACGCGCAGGCAGGCCCGGCCCGACGTGCGCGTGCCGACCGCGAGGGCGGCTGGGATCGCCGAGCTGGAGATCGTGGTCGACGCCCACGAGCGCTACCCGTACCGGTTCACCGCCCAGCAGGTGCGCACCGTCACCCGCGGCCTGAAGTGCGGGGACTACGCCACCACTCACGGCGGGCGGCTCGTCGCGGCGGTCGAGCGCAAGTCCCTCGCCGACCTGGTGTCCAGCCTGACCGGCGGCCGGCTGCGCTTCGCTCTGGGCGAGCTCGCCACGCTGCCCCGCGCCGCGGTGGTCGTAGAGGAACGCTACTCCCAGGTCTTCACCCTTGACCGGGTCCGCCCCGCCCAGGTCGCCGACGGCCTGGCCGAGCTGCAGGTCCGCTGGCCCACCATCCCGATCGTGTTCTGCGAGACCCGCAAGCTCGCCGAGGAGTGGACCTATCGCTACCTGGCCGCCGCCCACGCCTGGGCGCAGGCCGAACAGCCAGCGCTCGCCCGGATCGGTACCGGCGAGGACGGCGCTGCGCACGCCCCGCTCCAGCCCGCTCCATCGACCGCCGAAGTCCGCGCGTGGGCGCGAGCGAACGGGCTCCCCGTTTCCGACCGCGGCCGCCTGCGCCCTGAGATCCTTGAGGCCTGGCGCGAGGCCCACCGGTGACCGGCTCCTGAGGCTGAGTTGGGCGGGCGCACGCGGGGGCGTGGCGGCGGGTTCGGACTGCTAGCACTCGCCCCCCTGACGCATCTCGGAGCATCTTGAGGTGAGAGTGCTCTCGGAGATGCGACTCTCCCGCTGTGGGGTCCTCGTCGCCCGCGATCGGATCCTGACGTGGGTTTCGGTGCGACGCGGCAAAGAAGAACGGCTTCCGCCGTGGCATAACGCTTGACGTTCATAACGCGTAGCGTTATGGTCGGGACGTGCTGCGGTCGTTCGCAGACAAGGACACCGAACGCGTATGGCAGCGACAGCGGCTTCGCAAGCTCGACGACGACACGCAGCGGATGGCGTTGCGAAAGCTCCTCATCCTCGACGCTGCCGATGCCCTGAGTGACCTTCGGGTGCCACCGGGGAACCGGCTCGAGAAGCTCCGGGGCGATCGTGCCGACACGTACAGCATCCGCGTCAACCGGCAGTGGCGGGTCTGCTTCCGTTGGACCGCTGCTGGCCCCGAGGACGTCGAGATCGTTGACTACCACTGAGGAGGATCACGTGAACACCACCCCGCCCATGTCTCCCATCCACCCCGGCGAGGTACTGATGCAGGAATACCTGGAGCCGCTGCGCGTCACCCAGCATCGGCTGGCTCTGGCAATCGGCGTCCCGCCACGTCGGATCAACGAGATCGTCCACGGGAAGCGCCGCATCAGCGCTGACACGGCCCTGCGACTTGCGCGCTACTTCGGGACCACGGAGCGATTCTGGCTGAACCTCCAGGGCCGCTACGACGTGGAAGTCGAACGAGACCGACTCACGCCCACCCTTGACGAGATCCGGCCGCTGACCAGCGCCTGACTGTCACCCGTCCCCGCTGGAACCCGGCGAGGAGAACGGCTTTCGCCTCCGGTCGCCGCAAGCGGGCGAGGAGAACGGCT
>JANDLV010000025.1 GCA_024330185.1 Candidatus Siliceabacter maunaloa | reverse complement strand
GCCCCCCACGTCCGCTACGCACAGTGACCGCTATAATTGCCACGCGCCGTAATAGCGGGCCCGAGCGCCACGGCAGACCGTGACGTTACAGGCGGGTGAAACGGTGACGGGTTTTTTGGCTAGTGTGCCGCCGTCGCCGGAACCCAACCGAAGGGAAGTGCATGGCTCGTCGAGTGGTCGCGTCCGTGGTCGCAGTCGTAATCGCAGGGGCGCTCGCGACCGTCGCGTTCGCTCAGGAGGGTTCGGAGCCGCAGGAGGGCACGACCGTCCGCGTCGCGCTGAACGGCTACGAGAACAACCTCACCCCGTTCACGATCACGTTCGCCACCGGACGAGCCGACGACCTTCTGATGCTCATCTACGACTCGCTCTACTGGTCGCAGACGTCCGAGGATCCCGAGCCGTGGCTTGCAGAGAGCGCGGAACCCTCCGAGGACATGCGGTCGTGGACGATCAGGCTGCGGCCGGGCCTCGAGTGGCACGACGGCAGGCCGCTCACCGCGCAAGACGTCAAGTTCACCTTCGACTACTTCAACGAGACCGCGCCGCCCGGTCGCTGGACGCACCACGTGAGCGACGAGCCGCCCTACGAGGGCGGGGAGGTCATCGACGAGCGGACGGTCCGCCTCGACTTCGAGGAGCCGGCCCCGACCTTCGAGATCCTCCCGGCCGCCGACCTCCCGATCCTGCCCAAGCACGTCTGGGAGGACATCGACGACCCGATGACAGCCACGGACGAGCTCCCGGTCGGCTCGGGCCCCTACAAGCTCACCGAGAACGAGCCCGACCAGCGCTACCGCCTCGAGGCCAACGAGCGCTACTTCAAGGGCAAGCCGCTGGTCGACGTCATCGAGATGCCGATCGTCACGGACACCAACGCGGCCTTCCAGGCGCTGCAGACCGACCAGGTCGACTACGTCGCCCGCGACGTCCCGCCCCAGGTGGTCGACCGCTTCGAGTCCGCGGACGACATCGACGTGACGCGCAGCGTCGACTTCGCGTCCACGGAGCTTCGCTTCAACGCGCGCACGCCACCGTTGGACGATCCGCGGCTGCGCAAGGCGATGAGCCTGGCCATCGACTACGACGAGCTCGTCGAGCAGGTGCTGCAGGGCGACGGAGAGCCGGGCAACGACAACTGGGTCCACCCCGACTCGCCATGGGCGCTGCCCGACGGAGACCACGAGTTCGACCCGCAGCGCGCCGCACGGATGCTCGACGAGGCGGGCTATCGCCGTGGCGAGGACGGCATGCGCGTGGGCCCGGACGGCGAGCCGCTGGACTTCGAGGTGCTCGTCTCGTCGTTCGACCCCGAGAGCCTGCGGGGCCTGCAGCTGGCGGCTCGCCAGGTGCAGGAGCTCGGGGTGCGACTGCAGCCGGAGGCGCTCGACCCGGCGACCATTCGCCAGCGCACGCGCCCCGCCGGGCCGGACGGCCCCCCACCGCAGTACGACGCGCAGATGGGCACGTTCGACTGGCACGCCCACACCGACCCCGACGGCCTGTACTTCTTCTTCCACTCCCCGGGCCCGCGGGGTATCGGAGCGGTCTTCACGGGCTGGTCCAACCCTCGCTTCGACGAGCTGACGGAGCGCGCGACGAGGCTGGGAACGCAGGAGCGCAAGCCGATCCTGCACGAGGCCCAGCGCGTCATGGCCGAAGAGGTGCCGCTGCTGACCTTCTGGTACCGCGAGAACGTCACCGCCTACCGCCCCGCCGCGTACGACGGGTGGGTGCAGGACACCGGTCACCCGCTGCTCACCAAGCGCTCGTTCCTGGAGCCCTACGCCCAGACCGCGGCGGCCGGCACGACGGGTGATGCCACCGACGAGGGCGGCGGCGGCGCGCCGTGGATCGTGCTGGTGGTGGTGGGCGCCGCGGTGGTCGCGTTGGCGGCCGGCGTCCTGTTGATGCGCCGCCGGCGCACCGACACGGAGGGCTTCGAGTAGGTCGGTGCGCCGCCGCGGGGCCCGCATCGCACTCCAATACGCGGGGGTCCTCTTCGTCGCCATCGTGCTGAACTTCGCGCTGCCCCGGCTCGCGCCGGGCGACGCCGTGGACTACCTTCTCCCGCCCGAGGCGGCGGGAGAGGTGACCGCGGCCCAGCGCGAGTCGGTGCTGGCGCAGTACGGCCTCGGCGGCTCGCCGGTGGCGCAGTTCGGGAGCTATCTCTCGCGCCTGGCCGAAGGAGACCTGGGCGTCTCCATCCGCTACGGACAGCCGGTCACCGAGGTCCTCACCGAGCGCATCGGCTGGACGCTGTTGCTCGTGGGCGGCGCCCTCGCCCTGTCCACGCTGCTCGGCGTCCTGCTCGGCTTCTTCGCCGCCTGGCGGCGTGGCAGCAAGAGCGACACGACGAGCCTCACCGGCGTCATGGTCATCGACGCGATGCCGCCCTTCTTCGTGGGGCTGCTGGCGATCCTCGTCTTCTCGGTCAGCCTCGGATGGCTGCCGATCTTCGGCGCCCTGCCGGCAACCGAGGCTAGCGGCCTGGCACTGGTGCTCGAGGCCGGCCAGCGCCTGATCCTGCCCTTGGTAACCCTGACGCTGGGGTTCGTGGGCACCGTCTACCTGATCGCCCGCGCGTCGCTGGTGGGTGAGTTGCAGGAGGACTACGTCATCATGGCCGAGGCCAAGGGCCTGAGCCCACGGCAGGTCCGCCGCCACGCCCAGCGCAACGCCCTGCTGCCGGTGGTCACCATCACCCTGGTGGGGCTGGGCACGCTGATCGGAGGAGCGGCGGTGGTCGAGACGGTGTTCTCCTATCCGGGGCTCGGGCGGCTCATCTACGAGAGCGTCCTCGCGCGCGACTACCCGGTGCTGCAGGGTGCGTTCCTACTGCTGGCCGTGGCGGTGCTGCTGTGCAACTTCGTCGCGGACCTCCTCTATCCGCTGCTCGACCCCCGGCTGCGGCGCCCGGTGGCGCAATGACCGCCGCGGCGACGCTGCGCCGGGTCAAGCGCGCGTTCGCCGGCGACCCTTCTGCGGGCTCGCGCACGGGCCGGCGGCTGGGCCTCATCGGAGCCGGGATGCTGCTCGGGATCACGCTGGTCGCGGTCTTCGCGCCGCTGCTCGCCGGCCACGACCCGACCGCGCCCAGCGGCGCGCCGTACCGGGCGCCCAGCTTCGAGTTCCCGCTGGGCACCGACGACGTCGGCCAGGACCTCTTCGCGCAGCTCGTCTACGGCGCCCGCATCTCGCTGACCATCGGGGTGCTCTCGGCGATCCTGGCCACGGCGATCGGGCTGGGCGTCGCCCTGCTCGCCGGCTCCCTGCGCGGACGCACCGAGGTGCTGCTCATGCGCGTGGTGGACCTCGCGTTGGTCTTCCCCTTCTTCGTGCTGGTCATCGTGCTGGCGGCCTTCCTGGGGCGCGATCTGCTGATCACCGCGGCGGTGATCAGCGCCGTGCTGTGGGCCAAGCCCGCCCGCGTCCTCTACTCGGACGTCCTCAAGGTGGGCGAGTTCCAGCACGTCATCGCCGCCAGGGCCATGGGCGCCTCGAACCTGCGCGTCCTGGGCCGGCACGTGCTGCCCCGCATCGCGCCGCTGGGGGTGTCGCAGTTCGTGCGGACAGCCAACGTCGCAGTCTTCCTGGAGTCGGCGCTGGCCTTCCTGGGTCTCGGCGACCCCAACCGCGTCAGCTGGGGGAGCATGCTGTTCTTCGCCAACTCGCGCAGCGCCTTCCTCACCGACGCCTGGCTGTGGTGGATCCTGCCGCCCGGGCTCGCGCTGACCCTCGTGCTGGTCGGCTTCGCGTTCCTGGGCTACGCGATCGAGGAGCGGGCGGACCCGCGGCTGTCGGGGCGCCGCCAGCCCGGCGCCGGCCGGCGGGTACGGCGCACCGCCTCGCGACCGGCCGGCGACGAGCCCGCGCCGCAGGCGCCAGGCACCGTGCTCGAGGTGCGCAACCTCTCCGTCGCCTATCGCAGCGGCGACCACGAGGTCCGCGCGGTCGACGGCATCGGCTTCACGGCACCGCAGCGCAGCATCGTGGGCCTCGTGGGCGAGTCGGGGAGCGGCAAGAGCTCGCTGGCGTTCGCGCTGCTCGGGATGGTGCGCCCGCCGGGCGAGGTGCAGGGCGGCGAGATCCTCCTCAACGGGCGCGACCTGCGCAGCCTGCGCGGCCCCGAGGCGCGGGGGATCCGCGGCCGGGAGATCGCCCTGGTGCCCCAGGGCGCGATGAGCTCGCTGAACCCCGCCTACACCATCCGCCGCCAGGTGGTCGAGTCCGCGGCCCTCACGCGCGAGGATCCCCGCGCCGCAGGGAAGCGCGCGCGCGAGGTGCTCGAGAGCGTCGGCATCGCCCCGCAGCGTCACGGCGCCTACCCGCACGAGCTGAGCGGCGGGATGCGCCAGCGCGTCGTCATCGCGATGGCCATCGCGAACGAGCCGAGCCTGGTGGTGGCTGACGAGCCCGTCACGGGTCTGGATGTCGTGACGCAGGCGCGAATCCTCCAGCTGCTGCTCGAGCTGCGCGACCGCCTGGGCCTGACCCTCGTGCTCATCTCGCACGACCTGCGGCTGGTGGGCCGGGTGGCCGACGAGCTGCTCGTCATGCAGGGCGGTCGGGTGGTCGAGGCCGGAGCTGCCGAGACGGTGATGACCTCCCCGTGCCACCCTCACACCGAGGCGCTGCTGGCGGCGTCACCGGCCCTGCGCGAAGTGGAGCGTCCGCGCTGATCGCCCAGGACCCAATCCTCGACGTTCGCCGGGTGGGGAAGACGTTTGTGCGCAGCGCCGCCGCGCGCCGCCGCGACGAGGAGGTCGTCGCGGTCGCGGACTTCTCGTTGAGCCTCGCCGTGGGGGAGACGGTCGCGCTGGTCGGCGAGAGCGGGGCCGGCAAGAGCACGGTCGGGCGGATGATCCTGGGGCTGGAACAGCCCGACGAGGGGCAGATCGTGTTCGAGGGCACCGATCTCGCAGGTCTGCGCGGGCGCGCGCAGCGCAGGCTACGCAGACGGATGCACCTGATCCTCCAGAACCCCTACGAGTCCCTGCATCCCGGCATGCGGGTCGCCGACGCCGCCGGGGAACCGCTCGCCATCGCGGGCGTGGACCGCGCCGAGCGCGTGACGCGCGTGGCGCAAGCGCTGGAGGACGTGGCCCTGAGCCCCGCCTCGCAGTTCCTCCAGCGCCACCCCCACGAGCTGTCCGGCGGCCAGCGCCAGCGCGTGTCCCTGGCCCGCGCCTTCGTCGCCGAGCCACGCCTGATCGTCGCCGACGAGCCGACGTCGATGCTCGACGCGTCGCTGCGGGGGGAGATCATCGATCTCATGCTGGGTATGCGCGAGCGCCTCATGACCGCCTTCGTCTTCATCACGCACGACCTCACCGTCGCCCACCAGGTCTCCGATCGTGTGGCGGTCATGCGCGACGGCCGTGTGGTCGAGAGCGGCCCGACCGGGCAGGTCATCGCCGAGCCCCAGCACCCGTACACCAAGATGCTCATCGCCGCGAGCGAGGGCGAGCTCCTCGAGGAGGAACCGACATGAAGCGCCTGATCTTCTTTACGTCTGCGGACACCAGGAAGGATCCGGACCCCGCCTGGAGGGCCTACCACTTCGCCAACGTGGCCGCGCGAGCGGGACTGGAGGCGGAGGTGCGCCTGGCCGGCGACGCCGTGCGGGTCGCCCAGCCCGAGGGGGTGCAGGCCTCGCGCACCGGGGAGGACCTGCGCAAGAAGGTCCAGGAGGGCGCCGGGGCCCCTTTCCGCGTCTCGCTCTGACCGGGCTGCGTGGACACCCGTGGGGTGTCCGACGAGCAGATGGCGGCCATAGGCGGGAAGCCCCGCGCGCTGGGCGACATCCTGCGCGAGGTGGCGCAGGGCGAGGCGGAGTTCACGTTCGTGGGGTGAGGCCCGCGATCCCAGTCGGCGGCCGCGTCGGGCTTGGACAGGGGCTTCACCGCAGCATCAATCCCTCCGGGCCACAAGGCCGGCGACCGGGCCCTCGCGGTAGCGCAGGACGGTCAGGTCGGCGAACGCGCGCAGCAGCTCGTTGGGTTCGAGGAGATACCCGGGACGCATGGGTCGCGTGCACGCGCGGGTGAAGGTCTCGAAGAGCAACAGGCCGCCCGGCGCGAGCGCGGCGACGAGCGGACCGACCAGGGTCCGCTGGAGGAAGTTGATGTTGACGATCACCCGGTAGGGCGGCTGGGGCAGGTTGGGCTCACGCTCCAGATCGCGCTCGATGGCCTGCACCGCCAGCCCCTCGGCCGCCGCCCGCCCGGCCACCTCGGCCAGCGCGTCGCGGTCGCAATCCACCGCGTCGACCCTGAAGCCCATGCGCGCGAGCTCGAGCGCGTTGCGCCCCCGCCCGCAGGCCACATCCAGCGCTCGGCCGGCCGGCTGCACGGCCAGCAGCTCACGGTGCTCGACCAGCCAGGCGCTGGGATCCTTCGGCGCGTGTGCTCGCAATCAGACTGCCGGCCGCACCGAAGACGGTGCCGCACGGGGCGGCGCCTCAGTGGTGGGAGGGAACCTGCTCCGTTCGTTGCTCCCCGCAGCAGCGCATGGCCTCCTCGGGCGAGGCGTTGCACCAGCAGTCCTCGTCGCACTCGCCGTGGCCGGGCTTGGTCACGTCGGCGAACTCCTCGGCAAAGGTGCGCTTGCCCGTCTCGACGCCTTGGGCGCTGAGCCGGAAGCCCTGGTCGGTCGGCTCGAGCAGCCCGTCGGTCACGAAGCGATCGAGGTAGGCGCCCAGGGTGCCGGCGGGCACGACGAGGAAGCGTGCCAGCTCGGCCGCCGTCGGGGCCTCCGCCAGGCCCTCCGCGCGCATCCAGTACATGGCCTGGAGCACCTCGTCGCGGACACGCAGGATCTCAAGCTCGTCCATCGATGACCCAGTTCTGCGCCAGAGCGCCGATGGCGGCCACGGCGTCGGAGTCGGGGGCGAAGTCCAGCGGCGCCGCCCCGGCCCGCTCGGCCCCGGGCATGCGCTCGTCGAAGGGGATCACGCCGGCGACATCGAGCTCGTGCTGGGCGGCGAACTGCGTCACCGCCTCCAGCTCACGCTCGTCGCGGACCTTGTTGGCCACCAGGCCGACGCGCTCCAGGCTCAGGTCGAGGCCCAGCACGGCCATGCGCCGCCCGGTCTCCAGCGACTTGTAGTAGGGCTCGACCACCACCAGCATCCCGTCCGCGTAGCGCGCGGTCCCGCGCGAGAGGTGCTCGGGAGAGGCTTCCGTGTCGAGGATGCACACGTCCTGCTCCGGTGCTGCTTCGATGACGCTACGGACCGTAGCGTGGAGGGAGCACAGTCACCCGGTGCCCGCGTGGTGGGGGTGGGCCATGATGAGCAGGCTCACCCCATCCGGGCCGGTCGTCGAGTGGGTGGCGCGGACCTCGTCGAGGGTCTGGGTCAGCGTCGCGCCGCCCGACTCGGTGCGGGTCAGCATGTCGCGCGAGAGGGTGGGCATCTCGCCCATCCGCTCGGGCGCGATGCCCAGCGTCAGTGCGAGGTTGGGGTTGGAGTCACCGTCGATGGCCAGGACGCGGTGTCCCTGGCGCGCGAGCAGACGGGCCATCGTTCCCGAGATGGAGGTCTTGCCCGAGCCTCCCTTGCCGGCCACGGCGAGCTTCATGCGCTTCACTGTAGCGGTTGGTGGGCCGGACACCTATCCCCGGAGGGGCTGCGTGGCGGCCGAAGGTTCGTCGACTGCGCGAACCCTCTATGCGACATCGCGATCGTTCCGTGGCTTGTCTATGCTGGCGGGGCTACGTTGCCCGCAATGATGCCCTCGCTCCCGCCCAGCCCCCTCGACCACGCGTTATGAGCCGGGGAGCCTCGTCCTCCACGGTGGCGGAGCTGCTGAGCAGCCGTCAGGTCGCCCCATCGATCCTCGCCGCCGACTTCGCCCGCTTGGGCGAGCAGGTGGGCGACGTGCTCGCGGCCGGCGCACGGGTGCTGCACGTCGACGTGATGGACGGCCACTTCGTCCCGCCGATCACGATCGGCGCGCTGATCGCGGACGCGATCAGCGAGCAGGTCCACGACGCGGGCGGCATCGTCGACGTGCATCTCATGGTGGAAGGTCCCGAACGGCACGTCGACGCCTTCGTCGAGGCGGGGGCCGACATCGTGACCATCCACCAGGAGGCGACGCCTCACGTCCACCACGCCCTCGAGCGCATCCGCGAAGCCGGCTGTCGCGCCGGCCTGGCCATCAACCCGTCCACCCCGGTCGACGTCGTCAGCGAGGTGGGCGACGCGCTCGACCTCGTCCTGTGCATGAGCGTGAACCCGGGCTGGGGCGGCCAGTCGTTCATACCCGCGTCGGTGGACAAGCTGGCGCGCCTGCGAGGGCGCCTTCCCGCCGGGACGGCGCTCGAGGTCGACGGCGGGGTCGACGAGAGCACGGCCTCCCAGTGCGTGGGCGCCGGCGCCACGCTGCTCGTGGCGGGCTCGTCCGTCTTCGGGGCGGCCGATCCCGGCGAGGCGTTCCGGCGCCTTGCCGCAACGATGGAAACTTGAGCCGCGCCCGGGGCCGGGCGGGGTCGTCGTCACGCGCGCCGCGCGATGCGCGGCGCGCGACCGGGGCCCGTCGTTAGCCCCGGACTACCGGTTCCGGTTCCACAAGGGGCTCGGCGGCGGATTCGGGCTGGGCCGCTCGCGCGGAGGCCACTCCTCCTCCGGAGGTTGCCCCTCGGTGTCGGCGGCCCTCTCGGTCTCGGCGCGAGCGGGCGGAGCGACTGTGGCGGTTCCACCGCCCGGCCCGTTCGACGCCGCGTGCCTGTCCTGTGCGTGGCGGGCGGGCTCGGGCGCCGCGCCGGTCGGCGGTGCCGCGCTCGCCTCGAGCCGTGCGACGCAGTCCTCCATCAGCTTGCGCCCGGCGTCGAGGTCCGCGTTGATGTCGCCGACGAGGGCCTCGACGGGCTGCGACGTCTTGGTGACCGCCTGGACGGCCCCGAGGATCGTGTTGAGCCGGTTCACCACGTGCTTGAGGATCAGGATGATCGCGATCAGGTGGCCGGCGATCGCGATGATCGCGATCAGGACTCCGAGCAGGAAGACGACGAAGGCGGGGTCCATGGTGTCTCCTAGCTGATCCGGTCGAGCGCCCTGACGTAGCGCTCGAGGTCGGTGTTTGCCTGCCTTACCAGCTCCCGCGTGGTGGCCAGCTCGGAAAGCGCCTCGAGATGCGGGGCCAACTGGGCACCGTACTCGGTGATGTCGTCGGCGTAGGCCTTGATCTCGGTCGCCGGCGCGAGAACGCGCCTCAGGATGATGACCACCACCGGGATGATCACGAACAGGAGGATCACGTTGCCGATCCACAGCAGGATCATGACCTCACCGCCCCGCGGCTCTTGCGCTCGGCCTTGTCGACGACGCCCGGAAGCGTGTCCGCGATCTGCTCCAGGACCATGTTGACATTGCCCACGTTGGAGCGGACTGCGCGACACTGCCGCTCGACGGCGCGGGCGCCGAAGGCGACCTCCGCGAGGGTGGAGGAGATGGAGCGCAGCTGGCTGGCCACGACCATGAGGTAGATCGCGAGCACCACGACGAGCGCCACGATCTCGACGACGGTCAGGACCGTCAGCAGACCTTCGCTCATCGTTCGTCACCCGGCTCGGAGAGCAGCTTGTCGTGGCGGATCAGCTCTTCGCGCAGCGCCCGCAGGACCGAAGCCGTGCCCGCGAGCTGGTACAGGCCGGTCGTGTTCTGCGCGAGCCGCTTGGTGACGGTCCACAGCGAGGCCACGCCCACGTCTATGTCCCGCACGAGGCGCACGAGAAGCGTGAGCAGGGCGATGACCACGATGACCACCACCAGCCCCATCCCCAGCGCGATCTGCCAGAGCACCTTGTCGTCCGCGTTGATAGCGAGCAGGAACATCTCAGCCTCCCAACAGTTTCCGAGCGGACTCCGCCGCCCTCCAGATGGCCGTCGTCGACGAGTTGATCTGCTGGATCTCCCAGACCGCGACGGTGGCGGCGCGCGCCTCGTCCATCGCCTCGATCCCCGTTCGCGCCTGAGCCCCGATACGGGACGCAAGCGTGAGGATCGTCGCGACGAGCACGACCACGACGGCGACGACCGCAAAGCCGATTCCGAGCCCCACGTACCACCCCACGTATTCCGCGGAGGTACCCACCTCACCCTGTTGCGCCAGAAGCATCATCGCTCTCTCCTCTCTCTCCGCCGGAAAACCTAGCATGGCTTGGCGATCGCTAGGGGTAACGTGCACATAGCTGGCGCAGGCAGACGCCAAGACCCGCTCCGCCCGCGCGGCGAGTACGATGCGTCGTCTACTAGTGTGATCGGCCAACGGGGTCGTGAAGAGGGAGGTGGTCAGCGGTGGGCGAGCTTGAGGCGTTGAGGGTCAGGGATGAACTGCTCCAGGCGATGTACTGGATGCGTGCCGAGGGCCTTGCGACGTCGCCGACTGTGCTGGAGCTGTCGACCTTCCTCGTCGTGCCCATCGACACGCTCGCGGCCTATGTCGATCGATTCGTGGCCGACGGCTATCTCGCCCCCGCCGACGGGGGATACGGTCTGACGGCCGTCGGGGAGGAGACCGGCAAGCGCGGCTTCGCCGATGAGTTCGCCGACCTCACGAAGCCCGGGCACGGCGAGTGCGACGAGGACTGCTGGTGCAACTCGTCGCCCGACGCGGCCGCCGACTGCATCGAAGGCCGGGCTCACGCCCACCACTGAGTACGCGTCGCCATGGATCCGATCCTGCCGACCCTGCCGAAGAACTTCCTGCGGCCCTGCCTGCTGCTGCTTCTACGCGAGCAACAGGCCCACGGCTACGAGCTGCTCGAGCGCCTGCGGCCGTTCGGCTTCGAGGGCTCAGATCCCGGCGGCCTGTACCGCTCGCTGCGCAAGCTCGAGGGTGAGGGGCTCGTGCGCTCGGCGTGGGAGCCCTCCAGCTTCGGGCCCGCCCGCCGCATCTACGAGATCACCCGCGTGGGAATGGAGGAACTGCACGACCGGGCCAAGGGCCTGGCCGAGGCGCGCGGGACACTCGACACCTTCCTCGGTCGCTACGAGGAGTTCGTCGCGCTGCGGCGGGCCGGAGTGCCTGCGCCCGAGCCGGCCCGAGGCTGAGGCGCCCGAGCGCGCCCGGCAGCGAGAGGCGCGCAGTGCTGCGATCCTGCCCCTCATGACCGCCGAGCCCGACAAGCCCGACAAGCAGAGCCCGACCTGGGTGCGCATCGGTTCGACCTACGGCGGCGTCGTCGCCGGGATGATCGGCGCGCTCGTCTACCACGCCGGCGCCCAGCGCGGTGGGCGGGGCGGACCCACCGGCGATCAGACCCAGGCCGGTCCGGGTTGGTACCTCGTGTGGATCGACCAGCCCCACCGCCACCTGCAGCTCTCAGCGCCCGCGCCACCGGCCGCCGCCCCCGCGGCCGAGCTGGACGCCAGCGCGCTGGTCGCCCTCGCCGAAGCGGGCGACGCGATCGAGAACAGGCTCAAGAAGGACGGCGCCGCCGGGCCGAACGGCCGGTAGAGTTGACGCATGCTGACCGTCGGGATCACGCTCATGGTCGCGTCCGTCGTCGTCGGTGTCATCACACTGGTGTCGGTCGCCCTGATCTCCTCACCGTCGCGCTCTGCGGGTAGGCGCGCACGCACGGCGGTGACCCGCTCCGGCGCAGGGAATGATCCCTCCAATCGCGACGTGTTCGGATCAGTGGAGCAGGACGTGCGTTCTCAGCCGGCGGAGGCGCAGGAGCCACCGCGCTGGGTCCTCGCTCTGGCGCTCCTCTCCGCCGCCGGCCTCGTGCTCGGACTGCTGCTCGTGATGATCCCGTCGATCCCGTGACCTCGGACACGACCATCACGCGACCATGAAGTTGGCCATCGCCGGCAAGGGAGGCGTCGGGAAGACCTCGATCACCGGGACGCTGGCCCGCATGATGGGTCGCCGTGGCCGGCGCGTGCTCGCGGTCGACAACGACCTCAACCCCAACCTGTCGCTCACCCTCGGTATCCCGGCGGCCCGGATCTCCAGCCTGCCGACCTTCCCGGCCGAGATCGTGCGCCGCAACGAGGAAGGCGTCTATGAGCTCGCCATGTCGCTGGCGGAGATCTGCGACAGCGCCGCGGTGTCCGCGCCCGACGGGGTGTCGCTGCTCGTGGCGGCCGAGCCGAGAGAGGCCGCGACCGGGTGCCTGGGCGCCATGCACATGGCCGTGCGCGGCGTGATCGGCGCTGCGCCGAGCGGTGACGAGGATGTCTGCATCGTGGATCTGGAGGCTTCGACCGAGCACCTGCTCGTGGCGACCGCCGAGCACGCCGACGCGATGTACGCGGTCGTCGAGCCCTACGGGACGTCGCTGGAGACCGGCAGGCGCGTCGCCGTCCTGGCGCGCGACCTGGGGCTGCCTCACGTCGCGCTGATCGCCAACAAGGTGCGTGACGAGAGCGACCTCGCGATCGTCGCCGCCTACGCGGAGCGTCACGGTATCGCGCTCGCCGGCGCCGTCCCCCATGACGATTGCTTCCACGCGGCCGAGCGCGCGCTGCGCGCGCCGCTGGACCACGACCCCGACGCCCCCGCGATCCGTGCGATCGACGATCTGGCCGCGCGCCTGATCGCTGACGGGAACAGCGCCCGGCTAGTCGGCTGAGGAGCCTGGCAGGCGGTCGCTGAGGCGCCCGATGCGGTCGGTCGCCGAGGCCAGCGGCTCGACGACCTCGCGGATCTCCCCCATGCTGCGCTCGACCGACTCCATCCCCTTGCGGATGGCCGCGAGCTCTGGGGGTACGGTCTCGATGGCCTCCCTCGTGACGGTGAGCTCGCGCTGCATCCTCTCGGTGTTGGCCGCGTTGGTCTCGAGCGGCGCCAGCAGCGCTGATGTCGTCTCGCCCTGACGCTCCAGCAACGGGACGAGCGCCTCGACCGCGCGCGTCATGTGGTCGAGGCGCTCCATGAGGGTCTCGAGGCGAGCATCCACGGCCCGTTCGATCTCGGGCAGTCGGCGCGTGGCGTCGGCGACCTCGCGCAGGCTCTCGACCGCGCGCATGACCAGACGCTGCGGGAGGAGGTCGCCGATCACGCCGGGGACACGAGAAGCCGCCCCGGCGGATCAGGCCGGGACCGGCGCGCCCGCTAGGCGGTCCGCGAGCGCCACGAGGGCTTGGACCCCCGGTGAGTACGGGTCGAGATCGATCGGCGCGAGCCCGTCGCGGTCGGCGCGGGCGATGGTCGCGTCCTCGGGGATGACGATCAGCTCGCGATCGGGGATCGCGGCGGCGATGGCCTCGAGGTCCGCGTCGTCGCGGACCCGGTTGGCGAGCACGATCACCTCGGTCTTGTCGGCGGCTATGGCGACCGCGCGGCGCGCCACCTCGAGCGCCTTCGCGGTCGGGTTGGCGACCACGAGGACGACGTCGGCGTTGCCGGGGGCCAGGCGGAGGACCGTGCCCAAGCCGGCCTCGAGGTCGCAGATCACCGTGCGGCCGCCGTCCTCCAGCTCGCGCAGGAGCTGGTCGGGGGATACCCCGCAGCACTGGCAGCCCGGGTTCTCGGTCTCGATCCGATTGGCGACCACGAGCCGCACGCCGTCGGGAGCGTCGGCGCCGAAGCGCTCGACCATCCCCTCGACGGTGGGCTCGTGCTCAACCTCACCGGCCTCGACGCCCTGGCGCACGCCGAGCAGCAGCTCGGTCTGCTCGGGACCGACCCCCAGCGAGACGCCGAGCATCGGGTTGGCGTCCGCGTCGAGAGCGAGCACCGAGTGTCCTGCGCGCGCAAGCGCGCGCGCCACCGTGCCCGACACCGTGGTCTTGCCCGCCCCGCCCTTGCCTGCCACCGCGATCTTCATGACCCGAAGGCTAGCCCCCGGCGAGCGCTGCCACAAGTCGCTCGATCTCCGCGACCGCCGGGGAGGCGGGAGCGTGGTCGATCGGCGCGATTCCCAGCCGCTCGGCGCGGGCCACGCCCTCGTCGGCCGGCACGGCGGCCAGCACGGACTCGCCCACGAGCTTCTCCACGTGACGGACGTCGGCAGGGCCGGTGACGCGATTGGCCACGAGCACCGCCCGCGCCCCCTCGCGCATGCGCGCGACGCGCACGACCCGCCGGGCCGCCAGCGCCGACTGCGCCGTCGGCTGGACCACCGCGACGAAGGTCTGCGCGTAGGGCGCCCAGCCGAAGGCGACCTGACGGGGGCCCGCGGGGAGATCGCCGACCAGGGCCCAGTCGTCGAAGGTCCGCGCCCGCTCCAGGCGGTGGACCACCCGGTAGAACGCGTTCACCGCCCCCATGATCGGCTCCAGTCCCTCGCGCGGGGTCTTGCCGCACTGCAGCAGGCGGATGCCGTCGGGCGCGTCGGTCGCGTAGCGTCTGACCGCGCGCACCGGACCGATGCCCTTCTTCAGCCGCCAGCGCCCGTCCTCGTCCTTCTCGGCGGCCTCGCGCAGCGGCGGCTCGGGCGGATCCGGGCCCGCCCCCAGGCTCAGCGACAGGCCGGGCAGGAGGTCCGAGTCCAATGCGAGCACGCGGCTGCCGTCGCGGGCCAGGACGCGCGCCATCGTGCCCGAGATCACGGACTTGCCCGCTCCGCCCTTCCCGACCACGGCGACCCTCACGGCGCGGGACGTTATCCGTTCGCGCAGCCGGTAGGATCAGCCCCAGGTCGAGAGCGAACCGGAGGGAACGACATGAGTGACGAGAGGCCGCCACGGGACGATGCCAGCGACGCCGATCGCGAGCCCGCCTGGGAGGTCGACAAGGAGAAATCGCTCGCTCGCCTGCGCAAGGCCGACGATGCGCCGGGGGGCAGGCTCGTCTATACCGACGAGCACGGCGGGCGCCGGCGCCTCCCCGCCGACGTGTCGACGCTCACGCCCGAGGAGCGGCGCGCCGCTGTGGCCGCGCTGTCCGGTGCACTGGGAGCGCCCGATCCCGACTACGCCCGCCTGGCCGCGGTGGAGCGCCTCACCGAGCTGCGCGCCGCCGGCACGCTGAGCGAGGAGAACTTCATCCGCGAGCGTAAGCGCCTGATGGGCGACGGCTGAACCGTCGCAGCCGCTGAGCCGTGAGTCCAGGCTCAGCCCGGGCTCGCGCGCAGCGTCTCCGCGATCCGGTCGAAGAGCGGTGCGAGCGTGGCGAAGCCCTCGGCCGGCACGGTCTGGAAGACGACCGTGATCAGCGTCTGATCGCGGAAGAGGAAGTAGTGCGCGTGGGCCCCCCGCTGCCCGGTGGCGGCGTCCGGGAACGTGTAAAGGTAGAGGTACCCCGGCAGTCCGCCGAGGGTCACCTGCTTGGGCGGGCGCAGCAGCGTCGGCTGCCCGGCACGCACGAGGTCGTCGCTGACCTCCTTCGCCGTGTCGAGGTTCCCGACCTCGACCCCGAGGTCGGCCGTCCGCACCAGCATCGAGGCGCCGTCACCCTCGGCCAGCAGCGCCACCGCGGGATCGGCCGAGGCGATGCGCCGCCAGCCGGGTGGGTGCGAGATCGAGATCCCGGCCTGCGGGTCGGCGAACGCGACGAGGCCGTCCGCCGCTCGAGCCGGTGGATCGGGCAGATCGGGGGTGATCAGCTCGCGCCCGATCAACATCGCGGCGCCACCGACCAGGATGACCACCGCGACACCCGCCGCGATCCACCTGCGCCGGGTGGCGGGCCCGACCCCCACGCGGGCCTCAGCCGGCATCGCTGAGGCCCGTCGCTGGTAGGGGCCCTAGTACTTCTCCTCCCTGTACGCCGCGTCCTTGTCCCACTGCGCACGGCGTTCCTCGATCGGCCGAAGCCCTGCCGAGGCAACGCTCGCCCTCGCGGGCACCGCCTCCTCCGTCTGGCGGATCCCGATCAGGCCGAAGATGAGCGCCACGGCACCGGTGAGCAGGTGGAAGAAGTTGTCCACCGACAGGCTGGTGTTGATGGAGATGAGCTGCAGGTAGTTGAGGAACCCGAGCAGGGCGGCGAGCAGGTAGAAGAGCCCGACGCCGACGAGCGCCCCCTGGGTGATGGATAGGTCCCTCATCCGCGACGCGACGAGCAGCCCCCCGCCGATCGCGACGTGCACGATGTTGTGGAAGATGTTCAGGTCGAAGAAGCCCAGAAACGCATCTTCGGTATTCAGGACGACGGGGCCGCTGAAGCCCGTGGCCGTGAAGCCGATCAATCCTGCGGCCACGTAGCCCAACCCGATCACAAGCGCGAACGTCCGTGCCACGTTGCCGCGTCCCGTCGATGCGGACCGCTCTCGCATTCTTCCCTCCATAGTCTCCTCCCGATGGCGACCGTCGACACCGTTGGGTGCCGCACGCACCCAGCGTATCCAGACTCGCGCCCGCCCGCGTAGGTCGCCCTTCTGAAACTTCCCGTGCACCGGCAGGCAGACCCTTGATCGGGGCGACGACCCGCCCTAGCCTCGGACGCCTTGGAGTCGATGCGGATCAACGCAGGCGGAGGTACTCGATGGGACGACACGCGGTAAGGACAGACGAGTTGAGAGCGGCGGTCGACCGGCTGCCGCTCGCCACCCGGCGGGCGATGCTCGAGGGGATCCAGTCGGAGTCCATCATCGTCGGAGCGGACGGCAACCCTCGCGGCGGCGTCTGCCCGATCTACGCCACCGCGAGCCCTCCGTCAAAGCGGATCGGCGCGCCCTTCGCCCGGGCCTGGGACCGGTTCGCCGGCGCGCGGCTGGCCCGACCGGCGAGCGAGCCTGAGCTGCGCACGCTGCGCACGCTGCTCGAGACGAGCATCGGGGCGGAGCCCGAGTCGGCGCCGGTGGTGTCCCTGAACGCGGCGATCGCGGCGCACAAGGCCTCGCAGGCGCGCACCCGCGCCCGTGCCGAGCGGCCCGTCCTCGAGGCGCGCTCCCCCGCCAAGCGCTCCCCGCGCTCCCTCCCCATGCGGACCACGAGCCCCGCACCCCGGCGCGACACCGGCGAGCGGGATCGGACCGCGGAGCTGTCGCAGCGCAACGGCTGGGCGTGGCTGCGGCCCTTCCGCCGCTACGACGACTACGAGCGCGCGCTGCTGGCGCTCGACGAGATGGAGGCGCGGACGCGGCCCGAGGCCGAGTCGCAGCGGCTCGTCCCGAGCGGGGCCGGTCGCGGCTGATCGCAGCCGCTGAGGCCCTCCCCGTACCGCTCGGAGGACCGCTCGGAGGACCCGTCTCCGGGGTCCTCCGACGGTTCGGAGTTGTATGTCGGGCGCACTTACGTCTAGTCTCGTGGCCAGTTGCAGTGCCGGGAGAGAACCTGCGAAGGAGGCGTGCTGGTCGATGAGAGGTTTCACGTTCACGAGCGTGATCGTGCTGGTCATTGTGGTGGCAGTAGTCGGGGTTGCCGCAGTGCTGTTGGCGCGCACGGTCCAAGAGGCGCAGGCGATCAACGCCAAGGCGCAGAACATCGCCACCACCGGGCGTGGCATCAACGAGGCGACCGATTCGGTCGTCCAGCTCAACCGCACCAACGAGCTGGCTGAGTCGATCCTCAACTCGGCCCGGCCGCTGGACACCCAGCTCGGTCGCATCGTCTCCACGGCGACGGGCATCGACACGCGCGCCGCCTCGATCAACTCGAAGGCCGGCAGCATCAACTCGACGGCCGGCAGCATCAACTCGACGGCCGGCAGCATCAACACGACGGCCGGCACCATCAACGCCAACGCCGGCGAGATCAACGGCGCGGCCGGAGAGATCAACTCGAGCGCGGGCTCCATCAACTCCACGGCCGGCGCGATCAACTCGAGCGCGGGCAGCATCGACACCAGCGCCGGCGAGATCAACTCGAGCGCCGGCAGGATCAACACCAGCGCCGGCGAGATCAACGACAGCGCCGTCGGCATCGACTCCCTGGCGGCCTCGATCATCGACACCGCGCGCAAGGTCGACAGGGACGTGGAGTTGATCAACACGAACCTCGACGTGACCCTCGACCTCGTGGCGACGGTCAAGGGCGACACGGGCAACATCCTCGGCCAGGCCGGGGATGCCAACCAGACCGCCGCATGCATCGACCGCAAGCTCTTCGGACAGGCCGGGGACGACGGCGACTGTCAGGGTCAGTCGCAGGGGGGGACACCCCAGTCAAGCCAGGGTGTCTCGGCCACTAGGCAGTCAGATGATGATGATGATGAGCCTGCGGAGATGCTCGACAAGCCTCCGCCGGTCGAGAGGAACAACAAGCTCGAAGCACCCGCGTCCGGCGGAAGCGGTGGGTCGAGGAGCCAGTCCTCGCAGCCCGACCGGCCCGCGGTGACCGACCGGGTGACCGACCGGCTGCCCGTGGACGTGGACCTGAGGAAGCTGACGCCCAGGCAGGTCAACGAGCTCGTCGACGACCTGGTGCCCGGCCTCCTCGGTGGCGACAGGGACCCCGACGAGCGGCCTCCGCGCGACGTGCTGGAGCGCCTGCTCCCCGAACTTCCCGGACTGGGCCGATAGGAGGCGATAGACATGCGTGAAGCAGCACCCACGTTCATCAGGTGGCTCTGGATCTGGATCACCATCGCCGCGCTCGTCGTGGTGGTCGTCATCGGCTTCCTGATCGGCATCGTCAGCTCGCTCTCGTCGATTGACGACAACCTGTTCGAGGCCGACTCCGCGGTCACGGGCATCGGCGGCGACGCCGCACCGCTGCCCGACTCCATCGAGACCATCAACAAGAACCTGAGGCTCATCGACGCGTCGCTGAAGCCGATCCCGGGTCAGGCCGACGACATCCTCGGCGAGCTGGGGTCGATCCGCGGCAGGCTGGGATCCATCGACTCCTCGCTGGGGGACACCGACGCATCGCTGGTGGACACCGACGGCTCGCTGGTGAACACCGATGCATCGCTGGTGGACACCTCCAACCAGCTCGGGGACATCACCGGCCTGCTGGTGGACACCTCGGGCACGCTGGTGACCATCTCGGGCTCGCTGGACGACACCTCGGGGACCCTCCAGGGCATCTCGCCCTCGCTGGACGACACCTCGGGCACGCTCCAGGACATCTCGCCCTCGCTGGACGACACCTCGAGTGAGCTCGTCAGCATCCGCAGGTTGGCGGGCCGGATCGACACCACGCTGAAGGACGCCCAGAGGTCGCAGGCGACAGACCCACCCTCGGCGGAGGCCCTCGGCACCAACGGCATCTGGCGCCGGGTGCGGTTCCTCAACGGCGGTCCCTTCGAGCGGGAGGGCGATGCCAACGATGAGGACAACGAGCTCACCGGCCCCGGCAACAACCCCGCAGGCCTGCTGCCGGTCAGGAACGACGCACTCGAGATCACGGGTGGGCTGGTGCAGGTCAACGAGCACCTCACGAGCATCTGCGAGGCGCCGATCCTGAGCGAGGGGTCCGCGGACCTCCTGGGAGCGGCCTCGGAGCTCTTGGAGACCCTGGACTCAGGGCTCGTGCGAAACGGCCCCTGCTAGGAGATCACGATGAGAGAGAGAAGCGCAACACTCGGGCTGGCGCCCTCACTGCCGGGGATCGTGCTCGTCGTGGTGATCGTCTGGGCGCTCGCGGCGGTCCTGATGCTCACCGGCACACTGGTCAACGCACGCGAGATCGACAACGCCCTCCCGCTGATCAACGCCCAGGTCCTGCCGATCGACGAGAACACCGACAACGTCAAGCTCGCCGAGGAGACGGCAGACCTCACCGCGCAGATCCGCGACGCGGCCGCCCCCCTCACCGGTCAGGCCGACCGCATCATCGGGGAGGCCAGGAGCATCGACCGCAGGGCGGCGTCGATCCTCGTGACCGCCAGGGCCATCAACGGGACCGCGGAGGCGATCAACGGCAATGCCCTGGCGATCAACGACACGGCCGGTTCGATCAACGACACGGTCGGCGCGATCAACGGAAACGTGGTGTCGATCAACGGCACCGTCAACTCGATCGGTGGGAACGTGCAGTCGATCAACGGCAGGGTCAGCTCGGTCGGCGCCGACGTCGGGTCGATCAACCGCCGCGTCTCGTCGGTCTTCGACAAGGTCGGCCCGATCGGCGCCACCGACGGCGGCTCGATCAAGGCGTCGGTGGACAGCATCCTGGGCACGTTCCGGGAGCTCGACCCGGTGACGCAGTCGATCGACACCGGGGTCGCCGCCATCAACAGGCGCGCGGACGTGGGCATCGAGGGTGCGCGCCTGCTCAAGAGCGACTTCACGCCCATCCGCGAGTTCGTCGGACCAAGCCTGCTCGGGTCCGCGGGGCACAGCACCGATGGTCCCGGCGCGATCCACGGCCACGCGAACTCGATCGACTGCTCGGACCTGATCAACCTCGCGGGCCCCACCGATTACTGCGCGCAGTAACCGATGAAGCTCGCGGTCGCGGGCAAGGGCGGTTCCGGCAAGACCTCGTTCTCGGGCACTATCGCCCGGGTGCTGGGTCGTGCCGGCCACCGCGTCATCGCCATCGATGGGGACTCCAACCCCAACCTGGTCGTCACGCTGGGCATCGCCCCGGAGCGCATGCACGACATGCCCACGCTCCCGAGCAACCTGCTGCGGCGCACGGAGAACGGGATCGAGCTCTCCAAGACGCTCGAGGAGGTCTGCGAGTCGCATTCGCTGAGGGGTCCTGACGGCGTGACGCTGCTCGTGATGGCGCACCCTCAGCACGCCGGCACCGGCTGACTGTGCAGCATGCACGCTACGGTTCGTAGCGTGATCGAAGTGGCGTCGGAAGCGCGTGGCGACTTCTGCATCCTCGACACCGAGGCGTCCCCGGAGCACCTCTCGCGCGGCACCGCGCAGTACGCCGACGCCATGCTGCTGGTCGTCGAGCCCTACTTCAAGTCGCTCGAGACCGGTCGTCGCATGGCGGCGCTGGGTCGAGACCTCGGTCTCGAGCAGGTCGCGCTGATCGCCAACAAGGTGCGCGACGAGAGCGACCTCGAGGCGGTGCGCGAGTTCGCGCAGCGCAACGAGCTCGAGGTCGGCGGGATCATCCCCTTCGACGAGGCGATGCCCGGCGCCGAGCGGGCGGGCAGCTCACCGCTGGACTTCGCGCCCGACGGCCCCGCGGTCGCCGCGATCGAGCAGATCGCGCGCGGCCTGGTCGACGGCTCGATCGCGGGCAACGGCGCCGCCACCCGCGTCTGAACCGGCGCGGCCTGGCACCACGTCGCGAGCTGGCGGCACGGGCCCGACCCCGTCTCGCCGCGCTGGGCTGGCGCTACCGCTCACCCGAGCTCGTGCGCTCCTGGATCGGTGCCCGCCGTGATTCGCCTGCGACCGGCGGCACGCAACATTACACTCGGGTGGCATCGGTCTCGGACCGTCACCGTACCGGAACCGAAAGGACCCAATGCGCGCCCGTTCCCAGCTTCGCACGACCCTCCCTGCCTTGGCCGTCCTGTCCGCCACGCTGCTGCTCGCAGCCTGCGGGGGCGACGAGGACGGCTCGGCGGAGACCGAGCGCCCCGACAGCTTCGCCGAGATCGCCGGCGCCGCCCAGGGCCAGACCGTGCGCTGGTGGATGGACGGCGGCGACGACCGCATCAACGCCTACGTCGACGACGTCGTGATCCCCGCCGCCCGCGAGGCGGGCGTGCGCCTCGAGCGCGTGCCGGTCGGCGACACCGCCGACGCCGTCCAGCGGGTGATCGCCCAGCGGCGCGCGGGCCGGGAGTCCGGCGGCGCGGTCGACCTCATCTGGCTCAACGGCGAGAACTTCGCGGCGGGCAAGGAGGCCGGCCTGTGGCTGGAGGGCTGGGTGCGCGACCTGCCCAACGCCCGCTTCGTCGACTTCGACGACCCGACCATCGTCAACGACTTCCAGGTTCCCGTCGACGGCCAGGAGGCGCCCTGGAGCCGGGCCGCGTTCGCCCTGGCCCACGACAGCGAGGAGCTCGCCGAGCCCCCGCGCACCTACGCCGCCCTGCTGGAGTACCTGCGGCGCAACCCCGGGCGCTTCACCTACCCCGCCCCACCGGACTTCACGGGCTCGGCCTTCGTGCGCCAGGTCGTCGCGGCCATGGGCGAGGACCGCGCCTTCGCCTACCTGCGCGAGCTCAAGCCGCTCATGTACCGCGACGGTGAGACCTTCCCCGAGTCCGCCGACGAGCTGAACGACCTCTTCGCCAACGGGCAGGTCGACTTCGCGATGTCCTACGAGGCCAACTTCGTCGCGGCCGAGGTCGACAACGGGACGTTCCCCCAGAGCACCCGCCCCTTCGTCCTGGGCGAGGGCGCGCTGGTCAACGTCTCCTACGTCACCATCCCGTCCGACGCGGCCAACCAGGCCGGGGCGCAGGTGGTGGCCAACCTGCTGATGTCGCCCGAGCTGCAGGCGCAGAAGGCCGACCCCGAGATTCTCGGCATCCCCACCGTGCTCGACGTCGAGCGTGTGCCGCCCGACCTGCGCGGCCGGTTCGACGAGCTCGATGAGAGCCCGTACGTGCTCAGCGACTTCGGGCAGGTCGAGCAGGAGCTGCCGGCCAGCAGCGTCGAGCCGCTCGAGCAGCGCTGGGAGCGCGAGATCCTGCGCGGCGACTGATGGAGGGTCGCGCCGGCGGCGCGGGGAGCGCCGCGTGAGCGGACTGCACGCGAGCCGGCGCTGGCGGGATCGGGCGCTGGTCGCCCCCGCCGTCAGCGTGCTGGCACTGCTCTTCGGCGGGGCGGTCGCGGGGATGCTCAAGACGAGCCTGGTCCCGCTGGGCGCCGACGGCCTGTCCGGCGCCACCCTGGACACCTGGCGGGAGCTGCTGGGCGACCCGGCCTTCGTCGACGCCCTGGTCTTCTCGCTGCGCGTCACCGTCCTGGCCACCGCCGCCTCCGCCGCCCTGGCCGTCCCGGTGGCGGTGGCGCTGCGCCGCCGGGGCCTGGCGATCCGCTCGCTGGCCGCGCTGCCCCTGCCGGTGCCCCACCTGCTGGTGGCGGTGGCCGCCGTGCTGTGGCTGGGCGCGGGCGGGCTTGCCGACCGGCTGCTGGGCGGCCTGCCCGTCAACCTCGTTCGCGACGACGCGGGCGTCGGGATCGTGCTCGTCTACGTCTTCCGCGAGACCCCGTTCCTGGTGCTCCTCATGCTGGCCGCGATGGGACGCGGGCTCCAGGAGCGCACCGAGGCGGCAGCGGTGCTCGGCGCCTCGCCGGGCCAGCGCGCGCTGTGGGTGCTGTGGCCCACCATCCGCGGGCCGCTGGTCGTGGGCTCCATCATCGTGGGCGCTTTCGTGCTCGGCGCCTTCGAGGTCCCCCTGGCCGTCGGCCCCAGCTACCCGCCGACGCTGGCCACCTTCGCCTTCGACGCCACCCAGGGCAGCGTCCTGGCGGGCGAGGGCCTGGCCGCGGCGACGCTGCTGCTCACCTCCACGATCGCCGTCGCGCTGGCCGTGGCGGCGGTGCGCTTCGCGCGTGACGCGGAGGGCGCGTGATGGTCCGCCGGCCGCTGCTCGCCCGCGCAGGCGGCCTGGCGATCGGTCTGGCCTTCGCGCTGCCCCTCGCGATCCTCGGGGTGCGTGCCTTCGCCGACACCTGGCGCGCCCCCGCGCTGGTTCCCCAGGACTGGGGCCTGCGGGGCTTCGAGGCGGCCTTCGGCGGCGGCGCCACCGTCGAGGCGTTCGGCAACTCGATCGTGGTGGCGCTGGGCGCGACCGCGCTCGCCCTCGCCCTGGGCTGGCCGGCGGCCCGCGTGCTGGGAGAGCGGCGCCTGCGTCGCCCCGGCGTGGTCTTCGTGGCGCTGGCCATGCCGCTGCTGGTGCCCCCCTACGCGACCGGCGCCGGGCTGACCGAGTGGTTCATCCGCCTGCGCATCATCGACTCGCTGGGCGGCCTCGTCCTCGCCCACCTAACTGCGGTGCTGCCCTACGTGGTCCTCGTCCTGCTGGCCGGCTTCGGCACGAAGGTCACCGAGCTGGAGGACATGGGCCGCACGCTGGGCCTCTCCCCCGCCCGGCGGCTGGCCTGGGTAACGCTGCCCAGCGTGGCGCCGACCCTGGCGGCGGCGACCGTGCTCGGCTTCCTGGTCTCCTGGAGCCAGTACGGCTCCAGCCTGGCCGTGGGCGGGGGACTGCCCATGGCGCCGCTCGTACTGTTCCCCTTCATCGGCCCCGACCCCCAGACCGCCGCCGCCCTCTCGCTGCTCTACGTGATCCCACCGATCCTCGCCCTGCTCGTCACCGCGCGCGCGGCGAGCTCGCCGCTGTGACCGCGGAAGGCGGCCTGCTCTGCCGTTCGCTGACCGTCTCGCCGGGCGGGGTCGGCGTCCTGCGCGGACTGTCGCTGGAGGTCGCGCCAGGAACGCGCACCGTCCTCGTCGGCCCGTCCGGCGCGGGGAAGACGACGCTGCTGCGAGCGATCGCCGGCCTCGAGCCGCTGGAGGGTGGCGAGGTCCACCTGGTCGGACGGCGGATCGACGGCCTGGCCGCGCACCGCCGGCGCATCGCGGTGGTCTTCCAGGAGCCCCGCCTGCTGCCCCACCTGGGGGTGGAGGACAACGTCGCCCTGACCCTCCGCGCCGCGGGCGTCGGCCGCGGCGAGCGTCGCGCCCGCGCCCGCGCCGGGTTGGAGGAGGTGGGCCTTGGGGGCTTCGCCGGCCGGCGCACGCAGGGCCTGTCGGGCGGTGAGCAGCAGCGCGTCGCGCTGGCCCGCGCCCTGTGCGCCGAGCCCGACCTGCTCATGCTCGACGAGCCGCTGGCCGCCCTGGACCCCAACCGCCGCGAGGAGCTGCGCCGCCTGATCGCGCGCGTGCAGGCGCAGCGGGGGCTGACCACGCTGATCATCACCCACGACCGCGCCGAGGCCGCCGAGCTGGGCGAGCGGGTGGCGTTGATGCTGGACGGGCGGATCGTCCAGCACGACGAGCCGCGCGCGCTGTTCGAGCGCCCGGTCTCGGCCGCCGTCGCCCGCTTCTTCGGGGTGGCCAACCTCCTGCACGGGACGGTGCGCGACGGCCACCTGTCGTGGGCCGGGGTGGCGCTGCCCGCTCCGGGCCCCGACGGGCCCGCGACGCTGGCCATCCGCCCCGACCACGTCGAGCTGGCGCAGGAGGGACCGCTGCGCGCGACCGTGACCGAAGCCGTCTACACCGGAGCCCACGTGCGCCTGGTGGCGCTGCGGGGCGACCATCGCCTCGAGGCCCACGTCGCACCGGCGCTGGCTCCCCCCGCCGGCGCCGAGGTGACCCTCGAGCTGCCCGCGCAGCGGCTGTGGCGGCTGCCAGGCGACAGCGACAGTGACGGCGACGGCGACGGCGACGGCGACGGCGACGGCGACGGCGACGAGCTCAGCGAAGCGTCCGGCGCGCCATCGTCACCCGCTGACCCACGGTGAACAGCACCATGGCCGTGAAGACCCACGCGATCCACTGTGCGGAGCCCGGCAGCAGGCACACAAGCGCGTAGGCGATGAAGGTCTCCGTGCTCTCGGTCAGCCCGGGGGTGAAGCGCAGCGAGCGGTCGTCCCCGTAGGCCACCTGGCGCTTCTCCACCAACGAGGCGAAGGTGAGCAGCGCGACGTTGTTGAGCAGGTAGGCGGCCAGCAGGGCGCAGAAGGCCAGGCGGGCATCGGGCAGCGCGATCGCCGCGCCGACCACGAAGCCGCCGTAGACGACGAAGTCGGCGATGAAGTCGAGGAAGCCGCCCAGGTCGCTGGGCGCCGACTGCCGCGCGAGCGGCCCGTCCAGGCCGTCCGCCGCCCGGTTGGCCATCCAGAGCACGAGGGCCAGCGGCCAGACGGCCAGGGCGGCCGCCACGCACGCCGCGATCCCCGCCGCCAGGCCCGCCGCGGTGACCGCTCCGGCCGGCACCCCGCGGGCGGCCAGGGCGCCCGCGGCCCGGTCGAGGCCCGGCCCCACCCGGGCGCGCAGGGAGTCATCGAGCACCCCGGCAGTCTGTCAATCTCTCCGGCTGATCGTCAGCGAGCGAGAGAGCGGCACGTGAGGTTCCGGCGTCGACGTAGCAGCAGGCCACCGCGCGGCGAGTACCCGCCGAGCTTCACCCACGCGTGGATCCGCCGGACGCTCCCGACGGCCTCCCCGGCGGAGGCCAGGGGGCTCCTTCAGACCATGCGCGGCAGGGGCTGGACCGAGGCCGAGGTGGCCGAGCGGATCCTGCCCTACATGCCGCCGATCCCTCCTGCCGCGGAGAGCGGTGATACCGGGCCCGGCGAGGTGCCGGCGATCTCGGCACTGGCCCGAGTCTCCGCGGTGCTGCCCAAGCTTGCGCCCGCTGACGCGAACGCCCTGCTCGCGGGACTCAGAGAGCTCGGGATGACCGAGGAGGAGATCGCCCGCCTCACGCGGGGCGGTTGACCGACCGCTCACAGCCGCGGATGTCGCCGGTCGACATGAGAGGCGCCCGGTCGCTTCGCCATACTGCGGCCCCGTGGAAGCCAGCTCGTCAGCGGAGTCCGCGCGCGGAAGGAACACCTCGTCATCGGCCATGACGAGATGACCGAGGTCACGGAGCGCGCCCTGCACACGGCCGGCGCGAAGGTCACCTACCTCCGCGGCCCGCACGATCGGGCCATTCGCAGGGCGCTCGACGGCGAGGTCGACGCCGTCGTCGTCATCTCCAACGACGACCACGTCTCGCTCAGGCCTGCTGGGGTTCCTGCTCATCCTCCTGCTCGAGACCGCCGTCCTGACCATCACGCTCGACGAAGCGCTCGTCGATGCTTTCTACGCGGCGACGAAGACGATCGTGACCGTGGGCCCCAACCCGCTCGTCGACGACGGCCCCGCCTGGCTGAAGGTGTTCTCCGCCCTCGCCATGCTCGCCGCGCTCGGGTTCACCGCCCTCTTCACCGCGGGTGTCGTCGCCCGGCTGCGCGACATGCGGCTCACAGCCATCGTCGGCCGGCGGGTGCTTCCCCGCAGGGACCACGTGGTGGTGGTCGGGCTCGGCCAGGTCGGCCTGCGCCTGTCCCTCCTGCTCCGCGAGCTCGGCGTGCCCGTGCTCGTCGTCGAGGGCGACCCCGAGAGCCTCTACATCAAGCGGGCGAAGGACTACGGCATACCCATCGTTCTCGGACGGGGCGGCAGCCGCTTCCTGCTCAGACGTCTCTCCCTCGGCCGCGCGGGCGCTCGCCGCGGTGACCTCCGACGAGGTGGAGAACATCTCGATCGCCGTGGCGGCGCACGGGATGCACGAGGATCTGCACACCCTGCTGCGGGCCGGACGCGGCGACGTGGTCAACGAGACCAGCTCGCTGTTCAAGATCGGCCTCGTGCGCGACGTCTACCGCATTGGCGGCACGCTGCTGGCGGCCGCGGCGCTCGGCTCGCCGGTGACCGTGGCGTTCCTCCACGAGCAGACCGTCTACCTGATCGACCCCGACGGCCGGATCGAGCCGTTCGACAGCGACGTCGAGGCGGCGCGCGGCGCCGACACGGCACTGAGCACAGCCAGCTCGTAGAGTATGGTCCTCCAACCAAAGTGAGACGCGTTCTCAACAACTTCGGGAAGGACTGATCGCGTGGCTCCCATCCCCGTGACCCTCATCACCGGGTTCCTCGGCGCGGGCAAGACGACGCTCGTCAACGAGCTGCTGCGCACGCCGGGCCCGCGCAGGCTCGGCGTGCTCGTCAACGAGCTCGGGGACGTGGGGATCGACGGCGAGCTGATGGGTGAGGAGGCCGACGGGGTGGTCGAGCTGACCAGCGGCTGCCTGTGCTGCAGCGTGCGCGGGGAGCTGTCTGACTCCCTGACCTCGATGGCGCGCATCGAACCCCCGCCCGACGGCATCGTGGTCGAGACGACCGGACTCGCCGACCCGGGGCCCGTGATCGACACCGTGGCCTGGCTGACCGACATGCTGCGCCTCGACGCGCTGGTCACGGTGGCCGACGCGCGCACCTGCCTGCGTCTGCTCGACGACCCCGAGCTCGGTGAGGCGCGGCGCCAGGTGGAGCTGGCGAGCACGATCGTGATCAGCAAGTCAGACCTGGTGGACGCTGACGCACTGGAGGCCGCGCGCGGCCGGCTGCGCGCGCTCAACCCGCTGGCCGAACTGCATCTGGGCGCACGGGAGGCGGCCGGTCACGTGCTCTCCAGCGGGGCCTTCGACGCCTCCCGCGCGGAGACCGTGTCCGACGACCACGACCACCACGACGACCATGACGACCACGACCACCACGACCACGCTGTCGTGGACACCGTCTCGGTCGAGCAGCCCGGCGAGCTGGACCCCGACCGGGTGGAGCAGTGGCTCATGACCCTGCGGTTCTTCGACAGCGCCCAGCTGCACCGCCTCAAGGCCGTCCTGGCGGTTGCCGACGAGGAACGTCGCTTCGTGATCCACGGCGTACAGGGCTATCTCGACACGGGCCACGGCCGGCCCTGGGGCGACGCCCCGCGCGTCAACCGGCTCGTGGCCATCGGCCGCGATCTCGACGAGGGGGTGTGGCGCAGCGGCCTGCGCGGATGCGCGGCGGCGAGCGACGACTGACCGCCGCGGTGGCGCCTACTGCGCGTTGACGGGACCGGTCAGACCACGCTCGATGTAGTACAGGTCCTTGTTATCCGCGAGAGCAGCGGTCCCGACGACTGCGGTCAAGGCGATTATGACCACGGCGATGCTCGCAGGGCGAAGCGCACCCGCGCCCAGCCGTCCGCGCAGGGGCGGCGGCTGGGCAGGCGAAGCCTCGGACGGGGAGCCCGGACCTCGTTGGAGCCGCCGGGTCACGGCCTCGATCACAGGCACGAGCGCGCAGGTCAGCGTGAGGCTCGACAGGATCGCCACCTTGATCCCGAACTCGGTCGGCTGGAAGAAGACCAGCGCAGCGGCGACCACGGCCGTGGCGGCACCGTAGATGATTCTCGAGACCGGCGTCCTGGCGGCGGTCGCGGGGTCGGACATCATGAAGCAGACGAAGACCAGGAGCTCGGGGGACGTGCAGATCTTCACCCAGTAGTCAAAGCCGCTGATCGGCCCCTCCTGCCAGATCGCGACGAAGCTCTGTCCCGTGGCGGCGAAGACGCCGATCAGCGCCGTGAACGGGACGAGGAAGGCCAGCGCCATCCCCAGCATCCGTACGGCCCTCAGCACCCACACCGCCCCGAGCACGATCACCACGAGAGCCGCGATGACAGCGGGCCCGGCCGGTCCCCACCACAGGTACTGGGGGAAGACGTGGACCGGTCCGATCACGAGCAGCACCCAGATGATCCCGATGTTGGAGGGGTTGAAGCGATGGTGTCCTCCCGGGCGCACGAGCTCCTTCACGACCAGCGAGACGAGCGCGGCGAGCACGAAGTACTCGATGCCGTTGAGGCTCCACCAGTCCCCGTGATCGGTGCCGGACGCGCGCAGGATGAACGCGATGCTGTTACCGGTCAGCAGAGCGCTGGCGGGCCAGGCCAGGACGCCCTGGCGCTTGAGGGTGAGGGAGGTGTCGATCAGCGCGCAGACGCCGATGGTGATGAGGATCTGGGCGATCGAGACCTTGAAGTCCAGCACGGTCTGCCCCAGGACCTGGAGCGCGATGATGACCACCGAGAGCTTCAGTCGGGGGTCGCGCCGGCTGGGCAGGACCACGGGGATGCTGCGCCTGCCGAGCACCAACCGCGGCCCACCGGCCCGCGCCGCCTTCGAGCCGCTCGACGCCGGTCGAGGGGGCGATGGTGATGTGACCGGCCCGGCAGTCGCAGCGGCCACGCGCGGCGTTCGGTTCCAGAGTGGGCCGGCCCTCACGGCAGTGATGCTCCCGATGGTGCCGCCCGCCCGAACTCCCCGGCGGTGATGTCTTCAAGTCGCCGTCTGCGTGTCTCGACGCCGAACAGGAGCGCCGCGAGGGCCGCGAGCGCCATCGGAATCGCCCCGATCAGCGCAGTTACCGCGATCGTCGGCGGAGTGAGCGCAGCCGCGACGACGCCGATGACCAGGACGCCACCTGCCTTGCTCGTACCCGCCGCGAGCCCCGTCCCGCGCGAGCGCACGCGCGTGGGGTAGACCTCGGAGCTGTAGGCCACCAGGACGGCGGTCACCGAGCTGATCCCCCAGATCGGGACGATGAGCAGGACATAGAGCAGGGTGCGATCCTCGATCGCCCGGTCCCCGAGGAGGGCGAACCCGAGCAGCGCGGCTGCGGTGAGGCCAGCGAGCAGCACGATCGTCTTCTTGCTGCTCCAGAAGCCGTAGAGCCAGGCCACGAGGAAGTTGAGCGGAAGACCGATCAAGGCGGAATCACGCAGGATGGCGCTGGCGGTCACCTCGGTGAAGCCGAGCTCCTGCAGGTTGGACGGGATCCAGAGCTGGAACCCGAAGGACACCAGCCCCACTCCGAGGCCGAGCAGCACGATGACCGCGGTGAGGCTGCTCAACGGCCGCCGGAGGAGTTGGGCGAACCGTGGCTCGACCAGCTCCTCGACCGGCGCCCGGGGCGCCTCCTCAACCACGACCTCGGCACCGTAGCGCTCCATCACGGCCCTGGCCTCTGCCTCCCGACCGTGGGCGAGCAGGAAGCGAGGCGACTCCGGGATCCAGCGGTTGAGCGCGATCAGCAGGAGCCCGGTGGGCAGCCCGATCAGCCACAGGATCCGCCAGGTGTAGTCGGGCACCAGCGTGGAGGAGAGCCAGCTCGTGATGACGTATGCCCCGGCCACGTCCCCGCCGATGAGCACCATCAACCAGCCGCGATGGCGGGCGGGGATCGTCTCGGCGATGAGGGTGAAGATGATCGGCAGCATCCCGCCGACCCCGAGACCCATCACGAAGCACATCACCAGGTTGAGTGCATAGGAGGGCATCGAGCCGCAGACGGCGGTGGCGATGAACAGCACCCCCGCGAGCAGGATCGACGCCCGGCGGCCGATCCGGTCCCCGAGCCAGCCCCAGAGGAACGACCCGATCACCGTGCCGGCGATCCCCGCGAGTGGAAGCAGAGCGACGGGCGGGCTGCCGCTCGGGTTGATCGGAGACCCGAGGCCGTACTCCGCGGCGAAGCCCGGCATCACGAAGGCCAAGGTCACGGGCTTCATCGCGTCGATCGTCACGGCCGCGGCCATCACGAGCAGGAGTCCGACGTGCGCCGGGCGTATCCGCGCGTCGTCGAGCGCGCTCACGCGCACGCGCGTACCCACAGGGTCGTGGGCGGGCCTGGCCGTCCGCGGGAAGAGACCGTAGGCCGTGGCGCCGAGACCGAGGACGATCAAGGCCATCCCCCCGATCATCGCTGCGTCCATGTCCATGTCGACCAGCCGGTAGCCCGTGTCCGCCGCGCCGAGGTACATCGGCAGGTGAAGGACCACTCCTGCGGCGACGGCGATGATCCCAAGCCACGCGAGGGGCTCGCGCCGGGAGATCCCACCCGTTGCCGCCTCGCGGCTCGTCTTACCCGCGGAAGGCAAGTGCGGCTGGCCGGCTGGTCACTGATCCCGCTCGAGGGTCGCCGCGGCGTAGGCACTGTCGATGATGGGACACCAGATCACCACCGAGCGGTACCGGCTCAGGTCGACGTCCTCCGGCAGGGCGAAGTTCATGGAGCCCGTCGTGGTGGGAAGGGGCGCGGCGAGCTTCGCGGGAGCGCTCAGGTAGTCGCGCGTCGTCTCAGGTTCGCGCAGCGGGCTCAGGCGGATCTCGAGGTCGACGTTGGGGGTGACGTAGAAGTCGCTCAGGCGCAGCGCGTATCGGTCGTCCGGGAGCCGGTAGATCGTCATGCGTCCCTGGCCCACCTGGTCCATCCTGTAGAAGTCACCGCTCGCGACCTCGCTCGTGTCGGGCGCGGTCATCACGGGCAGCGGCGGCTCGACGAGAGGAACGTCGACCTGCTGCTCGACCTGCGCGCTCCACGGACCGTCCGCCTCGATCTGCAGGCCCCCCTCGACCGTCCCGCTCAGCTCGGTGGTCGTCTCCCCTGCGCAGCTCGAGTCGATCAGCGGTTCAGCCCTGCCCGAGGCCCGGACCAAGAACCGGCCGCGCTCGCAGTTCCACGTCACCCGCCACTGGATGGCCTCGTCGCCGATCCCGAACGCAGGGGTCTCCTGCGTCCCGACGCCACGGAAGCGCCGGACGGTCTGCCACCAGGGTTGCGATATGAGGACCGTCTGCTCCGTCTGGGTCGCCGGCGCGCTGTCGATCCGGCTGAAGGCCGCGTCCCTGGGCTCCGGCGTCGCGGATCCGAAGAGGGCCCCGCGCGTCCCGAAGAGGTCGGTGGCCACGACGAGGCTTGCCACCAGCACCACGAGCCCCAGCCCAGGACCCGCCCGCCTCACCAGAGCCCGCACTCGGTCGGCCGTCACGTGCGGGATGCTACCCGGTTCAGGACCGCGACCCGCCACTGCGGTGACACGCGGCGGCAGAGGTATGCTCGTCGGCGCGACGCCGCGTGACCGAGATGGGTGGACGCGCCTTCGGGGCGTCTCCCTCTCCGGGGCTACCCCGGGGAAGCAGGTGTGACCAGAGCAGAGCATCGCGAGCCCTTCGCTGCACCCACAAGGGGGCAGGCCCGGGCGCGCACGGCACAGAGCGGTCGGCGGGCGGCGTCGCCATGCTGTCGGCACCGTGGACCGTCGCGCATGCGCGTACCTGTCGCCCTGCCTGGCCGACGCCTTCCTTGCCGGAGCCTGGCACGCAGCGGCACTCGCGGCACGCGCCGGCCAGGTGCTCGAGCCGCGTCCGCCCTGGATCGAGCTGCTCGTGCGCGACGTTCTCGCGGCATACCACCGGCGGCCCGCCGACCGCCCGCGCGAGCTCGCCGGCTACATCGCCCTGCGGCTGGAGCGGCTGGACGCGGCCACCGCCGGGCCAGCGCCCCGGGTGCGGCGCTGGCTGGTGGCCGAGCTCGCCATGGTCAGGCGTCCCTGGCCCGTGCCGGAGCTGGCATCCGTTGGCGCGGTGGCGAGCCACCTGGAGGTCAGCGACCGCCATCTCGCGTGGCTGGCCGACGTCCGCGGGCTCGAGCGCACCGTCGCCGAGGAGAAGCTGCGCCACTACCGCTATCGGTGGTTGCCGCGACACGGCGGTCCGCCGCGGGTCATCGAGCGTCCCAAGGCGAGGCTGAAGAGCATCCAGCGCCGGGTGCTGCACGAGGTCCTGGACTGGATACCGGCGCATGACGCGGCTCACGGCTTCACGCGCGGGCGTTCGGCGCGCAGCAACGCCGCGGCACACACCCGCCGTCCCGTGGTCACGGCGCTCGACTTGGAGGATTTCTTCGCCTCCGTGTCGGCGCCTCGCGTCTACGGCATCTTCCGGACGGCCGGCTATCCGGAGCCCGTCGCTCATACGCTGACCGCCCTCACCACCAACGCGGTACCGATCGAGGAGTGGGCAGCCGTGCCACGCCCCACCACCCCCACGCTGAGCCATGCCCACCACCGCCTCGGCCGTCGGCTTGCCGCACCGCACCTGCCCCAGGGCGCCCCCACCTCGCCGGCACTGGCCAACCTCGCCGCCTTCACGCTCGACCGCCGGCTCACGGGCCTCGCCGCCGCCCTGGGCGCGACCTACACTCGCTACGCCGACGACCTGACCTTCTCCGGCTCCTCGCGGCTGCTTGACCGGGGCGAGCGGATCCGCGACATCATCGCGACGATCGCGCGGGAGGAGGGCTTCGCCGTCAACACCCGCAAGTCCGTCGTCACCCCCCGCGCCGGCCGGCAGCAGGTCTGCGGCATCGTCGTGAACGAGCGCCTCAACGTCGCGCGCCGCGAGTACGACGAGCTGAAGGCGATCATCCACAACGCCGCGCGGCGCGGACCTTCGGGAGAGAACCGCGCAGGCGTGTCCGACTTCCGGGCCCACCTCCTCGGGCGCATCGCCTGGATCGAGTCGCTCCATCCGGCCCGGGGGGCGAAGCTGCACCGCGAGTTCACGCGTATCGACTGGGACCACGATCGCGCCGCGTGAAAGCCGGGTCGGTCGTGGCGTGCTCGAGCCGCCCGCGCTCAGGCCGTCTGCGCGATCCGCTCGCCCGAGCGCAGCCCGAACGCCTGCGCGATCAGCTCGTAGCTGCGCTCGCGGGCGGCGTGGGAGTGGGTGACCGTGACGACGATCACCTCGTCCGCGCCGTACTCGTCTGCGATCGTCTCCAGGCCGGCGCGCACCGTCGTGGGCGAGCCCAGCACCATCCGCCGCGCCGGGAGCGTCGTGTGCTCCTCGGCCTCCAAGTGACGCAGCGCCAGCTCGACCGGGGGCACCGCGATCGGCGTCCCGCGGCGGGACATCTGTGCGCACATCCGCGCGCTGGCGGCCAGCCGGTGGGCCTGCTCGTCGGTGTCCGCGCAGATGGCCGCGACCGACACCGCGACCTGCGGCGCGGACAGGCGCTCGCAGCCCACGAAGCTCTGGCGGTAGAGGTCGGCGATCTGCGCCCCCGCCGGGTTGATGAAGTCGCCGAAGGCGTAGGGAAGGCCGAGCTGCCCGGCCCAGAGCGCGCTCTCCAGCGACGAGCCCAGCAACCACGGCTCGGGCCGGCCGGGGAGCCCGGGCAGCGCCGCCAGGCCTGCGAAGCGGTGATCGGGCGGCGGGCGATCGTCGAGGTAGGCGACGAGCTCAGCGAGCTGATCGGGGTAGTCCTGGGGATCGGGCATGCGCCGATCGCGCTGCAGCGCTTGAGTGGTCACCGGGTCGGCGTCGGCGCCGCGGCCCAGGCCGAGATCGATGCGGCCCGGGAACAGCCCGCCCAGCACGCTGAATGCCTCGGCCACCTTGCGGGGGCTGTAGTGGTGCAACATCACTCCACCGCTGCCGACCCGGATCCGGTCGGTGGTCGCCGCGATCGGACCGATCACGACCTCGGGCGCCGCGCCGGCGAGCGTGGGCGTCCCGTGATGCTCGGCCACCCAGAAGCGGTGATAGCCCAGCCGGTCGGCCAGCGCAGCGAGCCCGAGCGTCCGCTCGAGCGCCTGCGCCCCGGTCGATCCCTCGGCGATCGGGGACTGATCGAGCACGCTGAGGCGCAGCGGCCGGACGTCCTGATCTCGGGACTGGGTACGCTCACCGGACATGGGGATCGCTCAGTCTGATCTGACGCGGTCGGTGATCCATCGCTGCAGCTGCTCCTGGCTGACCGACCCGTCAGCCACCCCACGGATCACGGCGTCCGCTTCGACCGGGTCCTTCGAAGAGCGTGACCACGACCGGCCATTGCGCGCCACGAACTCCAGCAGGCTCAAGAAGGCGACACGCTTGTTGCCGTCGGGCAACGGGTGGTTCTTGACCAGGTGCCAGCACAGTACGGCGGCCTTGGCCTCGAAGGCGGGGTACGCCTCGACTTCGCCGAACCCGGCGGCGGGAGCGTTGAGCGCCGAATCGGCGAGGTCAATGCGGTCAAGGCGCGCCAGCTGCTCGGCCGGGATCTCAAGCACCGCCTCTGCGATCAGCAGGTAGTCCCCAAGCCCCAGATAGCGCCAGCCCACCGGTTACTGGGCGAGGCGCTCGAGGATGTCGCGCTGCTCTTCGAGCGTACGCCGCAAGCGGGCGCGAAACTCATCATCGTTTCGGCGACCCTCGATGTGCGCCTCGATCGCCGTACGCACGGCCTCGGCGATGGGGATCTGGTCGATCTGAGCCACCGCTTCCAGTTCCTTTGCCTGGCGAGCCGGAAGCCGAAGCGTCATGGCCTTCGTCTCTTCCATGTCCTCCTCCTCGGTTGGGCAGCCGTGCAACCGTAGCACACGGTTGCGGCTGTTTGCGCTACCGTGATACCGTGCGCGCGGAGTCCGAAGGGTCTCGACATCGTCGCCCGGGACCGACTGCCGCAGATCTCCTGAACCGGCGCGACCTCGACGCAACGAAGCTATGCTGTGTGTCTGTGACACATAGCGTCAAGGACACCGCCACCCGCGTCGGGCTCCCGAGCCGCACGCTGCGCTACTACGATCGCATCGGGCTGGTCTGCCCGCCCCGGACCGCGTCGGGCTACCGCGCCTACGGGCCGGCGGACGAGGGCAGGCTGCGCTTCGTCCGCCAGGCCAAGGCGCTGGGTCTCGCGCTCGAGGAGATCCGCGAGCTCATCACGGTCGCCGAGCGGGGCTGCTGCGCAGAGGTCGTCCCCGAGGTCCAGCGCCTGCTGGACGACAAGATCGCCGCGATCGAGGCGCAGATGGCCGAGCTCGGCGCGTTTCGCGAGCGCCTTGTGGCCTTCCGGACGGGCGAGGGCAGCGGCTGTGGCTGCAGCGGTCACGACGCCTTCTGCGGCTGCTTGAACGGCGCGGCGCCGGCGAACGCGTAAATGGGGTCCCCTCACCTCGCTGTGCCGGGCGGCCGGGAAGGCGAGGACAGGCCCTCGGCCTCGCCGCGCGGGCGGATGAACAGTAGCGTCGCAAAGGTCACCGCGGCGCCAACGTAGAAGGCGAATTCCAACCCCGTCGCCTCGGCAAGCAGCCCGGCCGGGAACGGTCCGATGAGCTGACCGACCGAGATCAGGAAGTATGTCGCGCCGAACCCCGCCGCCGGGCGATCCGGGAACAGGCGAAGGCTCCACATGCCCAGGCAGGCGGTCGCGGCGAAGTAGGCGGCTCCGAACATGAAGCCCGAGACGCCAACCGGCGCCCAGGCGCCCGCATCGAGGGCGAGCAGGAGCAGAGCGCCACCAAGCGCTCCGGTGCTCGCGTAGAACGTCGCACGCGCCCCGAACCGCCGGACGGCTACGCCCGTGAAGCCGGCGACGATCCCCGCGACGCCGATGAGAACGACCAGAAGCCGGCCCGCCGCAGGCGGCAGGGTGCCGCTTCGGGAGACCAGGTCGACGGCGAACGTCCAGTACACCGATGTGCCGAAGCCGATCGTCAAGGCAGCTCCGAAGAGATCGATGGAGCGGCGCGAGAGAAGCGTTGCGGAGACGCCACCGACCACCTGCTCCTCTCGCCGGACCGGGCCTTCGCGTGGCAACACCACGGCGCTCCATACGGTCGCCACCACTGCCAGCAGGGCGAACGCCGCCCACGCGAGTCGCCATTGACCACCCGCGACGAGCGCGAGTGGGCCCGAGACGAGCACCCCGTAGCTCGTGCCGGAGTTGATGACCGCGACCGCGGTGGCCTGTTGTGATTCGGGCAGCAGGCGCTTCACCGCCTGGGAGAACGGCGGGTAGGCGAGGCCCGAGCTCGCGCCGGCGACAAGGACGCCGGCGATCAGGGTGAGCGGGTCGCGGGCGATCGCGATCAGGCCCATCCCGACGGCCGCAAGCGCACCGGCGACCACGACCGGGCTTCGCAGACCGAGACGTGGCGCCGCCCAGGCGATCAGCGCCGTCGCCGCCAGGTAGGTCGCGTAGGCCCCGGTCGCCAGGAGGCCGATCGCACCGGCGCTCAGGTTGAACGCCTCCCGGAACTGCGGTACGAACAGTCCGTAGCCGTAGCGGGCGAGACCGTAGGTGACCGCGATTATCAGCACGCCCGCCGACACGATCGCGAACCGCGGTCCGGCCGCCGAGCGGTCGGGCACCGGGCCCTCCTCGGACGCGGGTCCGCGCTGGGTGGGGAGCGCCGTCATCTCATGCCGTGGCGAAGCGACCCAGAAGCCGATCTGGGCATACGCCTTCCAGGTTCTCCTCGAAGATGCGGCGGTACACCAACTCCTCGAGGCTGCGAAGCGTCGGGTCGCGGCGCTGGGCGGTCTCGAGGTCCACCTGCGCCAGGTCGCGTGCCGCCTTGCGCAGGGGAATGCTCGCTCCGCTGCCGTCACCGAACTGTGCCTTGCGCCGCCACAGCAACGGGGCGGGCAGCCAGCCGTCGAATGCCCTGCGCAAGAGGTCCTTCTCGATCCGTCCACCGCCCGAGAGCTTCCAGTGGCCGGGCAGCGACAGGGCAAAGGAGACCACGTCGCGCTGGAGGAACGCAGGCCGCGCTTCGACGCCGTGGGCCATGGTCACGCGGTCGGTGCGCTGGAGGTCGAGCTTGTGCAGCCCCTCGACCAGGCTGACGAGCTCGTGGTGCAGTTCGAGGCCCGAGTCGAAGCCGCACAGGTACTCGTAGCCGGCGAAGAGCTCATCCGCGCCCTCTCCGCAGAGCACCACCTTCACGTGCCGCTCGACGTTCTCCGCGAGGAGGTAGTTCGGCACCGCGCCACGCACGAGTGCGGGTTCGAAGGATTCGAGCGCGGCGATCGCGCGGGGCAGCGCCTCCACCAACTCAGCAGGGGTGTACACGCACTCGTGATGGTCGGTGCCCACATGAGCGGCGACGACTCTCGCGGCCGCCAGGTCCGCGCTGCCGGGCAGGCCGATCGAGAACGACTTGAGGCGCTTCCCATCCTCCGCCGCCGCGCGTGCGGCGATCGCCGCGATCAGGCTCGAGTCGAGCCCGCCCGAGAGCAATATGCCGATCGGGACGTCTCCCATCATGTGCGATCGGACCGCCGCGACCAGGAGGTCTCGGAGCTGTTCGAGCACCCGTGGTGGCGGATGCTCCTCCTCGCTGCACAGTCCATCCGACCCGCCTTGGGCCGGGGTCGCGAAGCGGACCAGTCCCTCTGACGCCGACCAGTAGTGGCCCGGCGGGAAGACCTTCACGTGTCGGCGCCACCCTTCGTCGAACGCCCCTATCTCCGAGGCGAACACCACCCGCCCGCCGTCCCGTGCCCAGTAGAGCGGCTTGATCCCGATCGGATCGCGAGCGGCTACGAAGAAGTCGTCGCCCGCGCAGCAGAAGGCGTACATCCCGTCGAGCAATCCGATCGCGGTTGGGTGCTCCTGCTCGAGCAGGTGGACTATGACCTCGTTGTCCGATCGCGTGCTCATCGCGTGGCTCGCCAACCTGCGCCGCAACTCCTCGTGGTTGTAGACCTCGGCGTTCGCGGCCAGACCCATGGAGCGGTCCTCGTTGAGGATCGGCTGACAGCCGCCCGCAGGGTCGACGATCGCGAGCCGGCGATGACCGATCCACGCGTCGGCGAACCGCGCGATGCCGCTGCCGTCCGGGCCGCGATGTCCGAGCCGGTCGAGCATGCGCGCTCCCAGGGCGGGGTCCGCCATCCCGTACTGACCGACGATTCCGCACACGGTCAGGCCTCAGCGCCGGTCGCCAGCACTATCAGCCGCGGCGAGCCCTCGCGGTGGCTGCGCCCCTCGTAGTCACCCAGCAGGCTGCGTGCTCGCAGCCCGGACTCCGCGAGCAGCGCGATCACCCGCTCCTTCGGGTAGCGCAGCAGACGGATGCTCGCCTCGCTCGCCTCGCTCGGGCCACCCGCGCGCCGGACCTCGTAGCGGTAGCCGATCGTGACGGCCTCCGGGGCCTCCTGCTGGCGATGCCAGCGTTCGAGCTGCCCGTCCGCCGTCTCGCGCACCCAATCGCGCACCAGGCGCGCGTCGCGGACTCGCGGGTCGAAGTAGGACGGGTGGAGGTGCTGCTCGTGCCGGGCACCGACCGCGAACGTCGCGAGGTCGAGCATCACCGTGCCGCCCGGACGAAGCTGGTCTCGGAAGCGACGCAGGGCGCGCAGGGCATCGGCGTAGGTCGGGAGGAGCTGGAACGCCTCGCGCGGGACGAGGATGAGCGCGGGCCGCTCCCTCAACGTGAACGACCGCATGTCGCCGTCGACGACCTGGATGCCCGACGTGGCGCCGACTGCGCGCATAGCGGCCCTGACCATCTCGGGCTCGAGGTCCATGCCGGTCACCCGCCGGCCCGTGGAGGCGAGCAGCGCCAGGTTGCGCCCGCAGCCACACGGCACCTCCAGCACCGGGCCGTCGGCAGCACGCGCAAGCGCGGCAAGGAACGGCTGATCAACCGTGTCGCAGTGCTCAAGCGGATAGAGCTCCGCTCGCTCGCGGTAACCGATCGCGCGGGCGGTGTGCGTCGCCGTCGTCGCCGTAGTCGTCATGCCTGGGCCAGAGCGGCGGCACCGGGCACGTCCGGTGCCTTGGGGCACGCGGCGTCAAGAACCCGGATGACCTCCGGATGGACCAGGCGACCGCCGTGGGCGACCAGCCCGGCGCGGGACGTGGGATCGGGCACGCCCTCGTAGACGTCGCGGGCAAGGCGCACCAGGTAGGGCGCAAGATGCGGACTGAATGCTGCCGTCGCCGTGCGCGGAACGGCGGCCGGCATGCCATCCAGCTTGCAATGAAGGACCCCGTGTCGCTCGAACATCGGCTCGCTGTGGGTCGTGCAGCGGTCGAACGTCGGCAGGTAGCCCGGCCCGTATCCGCACGTGACGTCGACGATCACCGAACCGGGCCGCATCTGCGCGACGAGCGAAGCCGGTACCACAGGCGGTGTCTCGTGCGTCGATATCAGGATCGCCCCGATGACCAGGTCGGCCTGTGGCACCTCCTCGGCAACGGCCTCGGGGGAGGACAGCCGGCAGCGGACCGACGAACCCACCGTCCCCTGGAAGCGCCGCAGCCGCTCGGTGCTGGTCCCCAGGACGACGACGTCGGCTCCCAACGCGAGCGCGGTCCGTGCGGCCGCCCCACCGGCGTTGCCATGTCCGATCACCACGACCCTCGCGGGCTTGACTGCGGCCACGTCAGCAAGCAGGACGCCGCTGCCACCGAGGTGGCTCTGCAGGTGATAGGCGCCGTACAGCACGGCCAGCTTGCCGCTGATCTCGGAGTTCACCACCGAGATCGGAAAGCTCCCATCGCTGCTCCCGAACAGCTCGTAGGAGTAGGCGGTCGTGCCCGCCTCGCACAGCGCCGCGGCGAGTCCCGGCTCACCTTCGGCGTGCAGGAAGGCGGCCAGGGTCATGTCGGGCCGCAGGAACCGGTACTCCCGGGGCGTGGGCGCCTTGTACTTCGCAACGAGCCTGCCGGCCCCCCACGCCTCGTCCCGTGAAACCAGTTGCGCTCCGGCGGCACGGTAGCTCTCATCTGTTACCCCTGCACGCTCGCCGAGACCCCGCTCGACCAGCACCTCGAGCGACGCCTCGCAGAGCTGGCGGACCTCGTCGGGCAGCAGCAGGGCGCGCGCCTCGTCCGGCAGGGTCTCCCTGACCAGGGCGATCCGCCTGCTCGGCTTCACCTGGAGCGCGCCGGTGGGCGTCATCGGGCGCGGGCGGTGCCGGGAGTGCGGGCGGGCTGCACCCGGTCGAAGCCGGTACGGGCGCTGCTCGTCGCGCCGAACGCGTCGGCGAAGAAGCGATCGACGAACTCGTCCTCGAAGTCGGTCCTGCACGAGAACAGGTCGACGCATGCGGTGCCCAGCTCCGGCCAGGTGTGCACGCTCAGCGACGAGGTGGCCAGCACGTTGACCGACGTGACGCCGGCGCCCGGGCCGAAGCTGTTCGACGCGTTTGAGATCACGCGAATGCCGATCTCCTCGCAGAGCCTGTCCATCACCCCCTTGAGGGTCTGCTCGTCGCAGAGCACGTCGAGCGCGTCGCATCCGCCGTAATCGACGCACACCATCCGGCCGATCACTCCATCGCCACATGCCGCCACGGTCTCCGGGGCCTCGGCCATCTGCTCTGCCTTTCCTGGGTTGTCGGGAGCGCCTTCTGGACGGGATCTCACGTTACCCCCTTCCGCTCTCTCCAGGTAACGAGATGATTACCGCCTAAAGCCGCAAACTGGTAACTTTTCGCCCGTGGCCGACGAGGCGAGATACGAGGTCGCCAAGAAGCCGGCGCCACCCCCCTTGGCCCTCGTGCAGGACTACGTCAACACGACGAAGCTGCTCTACCGTCAGGAGAGACTTGCGAGTCCTGATCTGCTGCGCCGCTGGCTGAGCGCCCGCCGGCTGCTCGAACGCGACCATGCGTTGACCGTGGACGATCTCCGCGACGCCGTCGATCTCCGCGAGTCGCTGCGGGGCCTCATGCTGGCGAACACCACCGGGAGGCCCAACGCTCAGGCCGTCGAGGTGTTCAACCGGATCGTCGGGGACGCCGGCCTGCGTGCGCACCTGGGCCCCGACGCGAGGCCCGCCATCGAACCGTGCACCAGCGGCGCTCGGGGAGGGTTCGGCATGATCGCCTCGACCGTCCTGCTCGCGATGATCGATGGCTCCTGGCAGCGCTTGAAGGCGTGCGCGAACGCCGACTGCCAGTGGTCGTTCTACGACCGCTCACCCAGCGGTTCGGGCACGTGGTGCGAGATGGCCGTGTGCGGCAGCCGCGCGAAGATGCGTGCCTACCGCCAGAGACGAAGCACTGTGGACGGCCCCACGGCAGGACCAGCCTCGTGAGTGCCCCCGCACCGCGCCCGGGGCGGATCCTGATCGTCGACGACGAGCCCGGCAACGTGCTGGCACTCAAGCCGTTGCTCGAGCTGGCCGGCTACCGCGACGTTCGCTGCACCTCGAACCCCGCCCGGGCCGACGCCCTCTACGCACAGCTCCGACCCGACCTGATCCTGCTCGACCTCCACATGCTCGTCCTGGACGGCTTCGCGGTCATGCGGCGGCTGTCGACGCTGATCGACGCCGACGACTACGTGCCGATCCTCGTGCTCACCGCCGACGCCGACGCCGACGCCGACGCCGCCAAGGACAGCAGATGGGCGGCGCTGGAGGGCGAGGCCGCGGACTTCGTCGTCGAGCCTCTGGACCATGCGGAGGTGGTCACCCGCGTCGCCAACCTGCTCGACGTCCGCTCGCGGCACGTGCAGTTGCGCCAGCACAACGAGACCCTCGAGCGTGCGGTCCGCGAGCGCACCGCCGAGCTGGCCCAGACGGTCGACCGCCTCCAGCACGTAGAGCACGACCTGCGCCTCGCCGAGGAGGAGACCATCCACCGCCTGGCGCTGGCGGCCGAGGTCCGCGACGACGAGACCTCGCGCCACATCGAGCGGATGAGCCGCTACTGCGCCATCCTCGTCGCCCGCGCCGGCGAGGGACAGCGACAGCGCGATCTGCTGAGGATCGCGGCCAGGATGCACGACATCGGCAAGCTCGGCATCCCCGACGCCATCCTGCACAAGCCCGGACGGCTGACCGCACACGAGTACGAGATCATGAAGGGGCACGCCGAGATCGGCTACCGGATCCTGGAAGGCTCGAAGTCCGAGCTTGCCCGCGCCGGGGCGACGCTCGCGTGGACCCATCACGAGAAGGTCGACGGAACCGGCTACCCACGCGGCCTGCGCGGCGAGCAGATCCCGCTCGAGGGCCGCATCGCCGCGATCGCCGACGTCTTCGACGCACTCACCACCGACCGCGTCTACCGCCCCGCGTTCCCGCTCCCGGAAGCGCTCACCACCATGCGCGCCGGCCGCGCGACGCACTTCGACCCCGACCTGCTCGACCTCTTCCTCGGCTCGCTCGACGAGGTGCTGGCCGCCAGAGAAGGGCTCGCCGACGCCACGGTCGCGTGACCGCTGCGAAGCGGACGCGCTCCGTCTCGCTCGGCCTCCAAGCCGGCCCGTCGGAGCTCGACGGCGGCATCCTTCTCCTGTAGAGGATCTCGCTGGCTCGAGGCCTTCTCCCGGGATGCGGGGCATCGCTTCCGAGGGTGGGACACACAGCGCGTTTGGACGGCAGTGCAACAAGGTGCTACACTGCCTCTCGTGCCGACGCGCCACCCCCGCCAGATGGTCACGCTCACCCCGGAGCGTGCCGCCCTCATCGACGAGGTAGCGACTCTCGAGGGCCGGCGTCCCGGGCTAGGCGGTCTCGTCGAGGAGGGAGCGCGAGCGCGGCTCGAGCGACTGAGGCGAGTCTCCCCATCCGGTCAGGCATCCCGCCGGAGGCTGGCCGCCCGTGTTCGCGAGCGCTCGCTCAACCAGGATCCTGACGCAGCCGATCGCGTCAAGCGCCTGGGTCTTGAGGCCTAGCCGTGCTCCTCCTCGACAACTCCGCGTGGGCGCGCCTAGACTGCGCCTCACTACCCGACGGCCGCCGCGCCGAGATCGCCACAACGGTCGAGTATGGCGAGCTCGCGGTGTGCGTCCCCTTCCTGCTGGAGGCCGGCTGGTCAGCTCGCGGCGCCGCACACCACCAGGAGCTTCTCGTCGACCTGCTGGAGCTCCCGTTCATGTCCATCGACACCGATGTCGAGCAGGCCGCCCTCGCGGCGCAGCGAGACCTCGCAAGCCGGGGCCATCACCGCAGCGCCTCGCCGTCTGATCTCTTGATCGCCGCGTGCGCGCACATCAATCGCGCCGGCGTTCTGCACTACGACCGCGACTACGACATCCTCGCCGAACTCACCGTCCTCAGCTTCGACTCACGCTGGCTCGCCCAGGCGGGAACGCTGTAGATGGCTACGCGGATGCGTACTCGACCGCGGGCGCGAGCAGCTCCGGGCGGTAGACCTGCTCGGCGGCGAACGCGGAGAGGCCGTGGGTCGCGGCGGTGTGCTCGATGGTGGCCCCCCAGCGGTCGGCGTGCATCGCTCCCGGTGCGTCGCCGTCGAAGGCGTAGGGCTCGTACAGCGCCCAGTTGTCACGGATGTGCTGCTCGGAGACCTTGGGGAAGCGGCGGCGGAAGGCCGCGAGCCCGAGCTCCGGCTGGTCGAGCTGGAGCTGGTGGCCGGCGACGAACGCGTCGCGCATCCGCGTCACGAGGTCGAGCGGGAGGCGGTCGGCCGCCAGCAGGCCGGTCGAGTAGGTCTCGATGTCAAGTGCGATCGGATGCACCGCGTAGCCCTTCTCGGCGCGGTAGAGGGTCATGTCCATCCACGTCGGGATCACGTCGACCTCACCGCGCAGCAGTTGCGCGTCGGGGTCGGGGCCATCCACCAACACCGGCGGATCGAGACCCATGAAGGACATCGCACCCAGGTACTCCTGCGCGAACCACGGCATGCTCCACCGCGCCGCCCGCGCGCCCTGAAGATCGGCGGGAACCTGGAACCGGGAGTCGTCGCGCACGATCGCGGCGATCGGGTTGCGCTGATGGGACACCGCCACGAAGCGGGCCCCGAGCCCCCCGTCCAGCTCGGTCTGAGCGGCCAGCACGTAGGGAACCGCCGTGAACGCGAAGTCCGCGTACCCCGACGCCACCGCCTTGGGCCGCACCGCGAAGCCCTCCAGCGTGTAGTCCGTCGCGCGAGCACAGTCGACGAACTCGACCTCGAGCCCCCGCTCCGCGAACAGACCCCCCTCCGCGGCAGCGAACGCCGGCAACTGCACCCCGCTCACACACGTCCGACACCAGGTCATCAACCGTACGCGTTCCATCTCGGGCCTCCCCGTATCGTTCCTGGTGTTGTTCCTGCGGAGCCGTGCGCCCTAAACCCGAACCGCGGCCCCGCTCAGCAGATCCGCGGCAGCGGGTCCCCGGCGAGCATGTCGACGACGCGGCTGCCGCCGATGGAGGTCTCCAGCAGCACCAGGCCAGGCGGGTCGGGGCGGACCTCCGCGACCACCGCGGCGTCCTGGCCCAGCGGGTGGGCGCGCAGCGCGGCCAGGGCGGCGTCGGTGGCCTCGGGGGCCACGATCGCGGCGAGCTTGCCCTCGTTGGCGATGTAGAGGGGGTAGAGCCCCAGGATCTCACACGCGCCGTGCACGGCGGGAACGATGGGGAGCGCGGGCTCGTCGATCATGATGGACAGCTCGGTCTCCAGCGCGAGCTCGGCCAGCACGGTCGCCAGGCCGCCGCGGGTGGGGTCGCGCAGGCAGCGCACGCCGTCGCCGACGGCGTCGAGCAGGTGGGCGGCCAGCCCGGCGAGCGCGGCGGTGTCGCTCTCGAGGTCTACCTCGATCCCCAGGTTGCCGCGCGCGACCATGACCGCGATGCCGTGGTCGCCCAGCGTCCCCGAGACCAGCACGCGGTCACCCGCGCGCACCGTCGCGGGCGACAGGTCGAGCTCGCGCTCCATCACCCCCACCCCGGCGGTGTTGATGTACAGGCCGTCGGCCTTGCCACGCTCGACGACCTTGGTGTCGCCGGTCACGATCGTGACGCCCGCCTCGCGCGCGGCCGCGCCCATCGAGGCGACCACCCGCTGCAGGTCGGCGATGGCGAAGCCCTCCTCGATGATGAACCCCGCAGAGAGATAGAGCGGCCGGGCGCCGGACATCGCGAGGTCGTTTACGGTGCCGTTGACGGCCAGCTCCCCGATGTCCCCCCCGGGGAAGAACAGCGGCGAGACGACGTAGGAGTCCGTCGAGAACGCCAACCGCGGCCCGCCGGCGCCCGCCTCGAAGACCGCGCTGTCGCCCATCGCCTCCAGCAGCGGGTTGCGCAGCTCGGCGAGGAAGAGCGCCTCGACGAGCGTGTGGGTCGCCTTGCCACCGGCCCCGTGGGACAGCGTGATGCGATCCTCCAGCAGCTTGCGCACCGGGCGGCGGCGGCGACGCTCGATCGCGTCGAGCACCTCCTCCTCGGTGCGCGCCGGGCGGTCGCTCACGCGGGCGTGGGTGCTTCCTCGCGCCGCCGTCTGCCGGCGTGGCGGCCGTAGTTGTAGTACGCGGCGCACGCCCCTTCGCTGGAGACCATGCAGGTCCCGATCGGGTGCTCGGGGGTGCACGCGGTGCCGAAGACCTTGCATTCCCAGGGCTTGATGACGCCCTTGAGGACCTCGCCGCACTGGCAGGCCTTGGGGTCGGCGACGCGCACGCCGGGCACGTCGAAGAGCACCTCGGCGTCCCAGTCGGCGAACTCGGGGCGCAGCTTCAGCGCGCTGTGGGAGATGAATCCCAGCCCGCGCCACTCGAACGTCGTGCGCAGCTCCATCGTCTGACCGATCGCCCTCAGCGCGGCCGGGTTGCCCTCGTCGCGCACCACGCGGCTGTACTGGTTCTCGACCTCGCAGCGCTCGTCGCGAAGCTGGGTCATCACCTGGTAGACGCCCTGGAGCACATCGACGGGCTCGAAGCCCGACACCACCACCGGGCGCTGGAAGTCGCGCGCGATGAAGCGAAACGGACGGGTGCCGATGACGGTGGCCACGTGCCCGGGGCCGATGAACCCGTCCAGGCGCAGGTCGGGCGAGTCAAGGATCGCGCGGATCGCCGGGATGATCGTCACGTGGTTGACGAACAGCGAGAAGTTGGTGATCCCCTCCGCGCGGGCGCGCAGCAGCGTCACCGCGGTGGAGGGCGTCGTCGTCTCGAAGCCGATCGCGAAGAACACCACGTGGCGGTCGGGGTTGTCGCGGGCGAGCTTGAGCGCGTCCAGCGGCGAGTAGACCATCCGCACGTCGGCGCCGCGCGACTTGGCGTCCAGCAGCGACCCGTTGGAAGCCGGCACCCGCATCATGTCCCCGAAGGTCGTGAAGATCACCTCGGGACGCTGCGCGATCGCGATCGCGTCGTCCTGGCGCCCCATCGGGATCACGCACACCGGGCAGCCGGGCCCGTGCACCAGCTCGATCTCGTCAGGCAGCAGATCCTCCACGCCGTGCTGGTAGATCGAGTGGGTGTGCCCGCCGCAGACCTCCATGATCTTGTACTGGCGGCCGGGCTCGACCAGCTCGGCGATCTGGGTGGCGAGGCGCTGGGCCACGTCACCGGTGCGGTACTCGTCGACGAAACGCATGCTCATGGCGCCTCTCCAATCGCTTCGAGGATCAGGTGATAGATGGTCGCGTGTGCCTCTTGCAGGCGCGGGATGTAGTCGCTTCCCACCACGAACAGGTGGTCCAGCCAGTCCAGCGCCGCCAGCCGACCACCGTCATAGCCGGCCAGCCCGACCGTCAGCAGAGTCCGCCGCCGCGCCTCCTCGAGGCCCGCGAGCACGTTGGCCGACGAGCCGCTCGTGGTGATCGCGACCGCCACGTCGGCGGGCCGCGCAAGCGAGATGAGCTGGCGCGAGAAGACGTTCTGAAAGCCCACGTCGTTTCCCACCGCCGTCACCGTCGCCACGTCGTCAGTCAGTGCCAGCGCCGGCCAGCCGCGCGCCAGCGCGTCCGCGGCGAGGTCCTGCGCGTCGGTCGACGAGCCCCCGTTGCCAAACGCGATCAGCCGCCCGCCGCGGTCCAGGCGCTCGCGCACCGCCACCGCGCACGCACGGACGGCGTCGAGGTCGATGCCACGGCGCAGCTCGATCGCGTCGCGCCCCTTGCGCACGCTCGACGTGCGCACGTCCGCGAGGATCGCGTCGAGGTCCGCGGGCGCGGCGGAGGACATGAACGGGTAGAGGAAGCCGCTCGGGTCGTCGGCGCCCTCGTCGCCCTCGCCCGCGGCCAGCCGCTCGAGCGCGACGCCGGCGTGGCAGAGCAGCAGGTCACCCTCGCGCACGTCTGCGACCAGGTCGACGGCCACCTCCTCGCGCGCGCCCTCGCGCTCCACCATCGCCGTCGCGCCCCGCACGGCCACGACGGTGGCCTCCACCGCCACGTCGCCGCAGGTGATGCACGCCTCGTCCAGCAGTCCTGGAGACTCGAAGAACACGTGCACCAGCTCCCACAGCACGTGGTAGGCGGTCTCGTGGACCTCCTGCACGAGCTGCGGATCCTCGCTGGCCACCGCGAAGCCGTGGTCGGCCACGGGCACCGAGCCGGCGGCGCCGAAGGCCAACGTGAGCGCGCCACGTTCGCTTGCGCCGTCGAGGAAACGCCCGACCGCCGGATCGGGCGGCCCGTGCGCGATCGCCAGCGCCACGTCGCCCGCGCCCGCCAGCCTGCCGCCGCGGGCGGCGCCGGTGGCGTCGTTGGTCAGCGCGATGGCCGGCAGCGCCCGCTTGCCCACGATCACCGGATGCATGAACTCGACAGCGACGTGGGCCGCGTCGGTGGCGGCGGCGCCGGTGCCGAAGGCGACCAGGGTGCCACCGCGCGCGAAGGCCCGCGCCAACTCGTGGCAGGCGCTGGCCAGCGGCGCCTGCTCCGCCTCGAAGAAGACCTCGAGCGCACGCTCGCGCTCCGCGATCCCCACGGCCAGACCCTCCCGGCCCGCGGCGGCCTGAGCGCTCATGGCCCGGAGAACCTCATTAATCTCATTCGATCCTGCTCTTCTCCAGCTCGTCGAGCTCCTCCTCGTAGGGAGCGCCGAGGGAGATCAGGAACTCGCGCGTGGAGCGCGCCTCCTCCTCGTCGATCTTCGACATCGCGAAGCCGACGTGGATCAGCACCCAGTCCCCCACGCCGACGGCGTCGGGGCCCTCCGCGAGGAGACCGATGTTGACGGCGCGGCGTACGCCGGAAACCTCGGCCTTGGCGATGTGATGGTGCTCGTCGACCATCTCGACGATCTGGCCGGGGATGCCAAGGCACATGGTTAGATGCTCCTCCTGACGGCCAGTGGCCGCCCGTTCGAATCCAGCTTTCGAGCGTAGCCTACGGCTGCGTCGCGCATGCGCCACTCTTCTCTTTGTGGTCCGGTGTATGTATGGTACATCTACCCAGGCGCTTCTTACGCCCGCTAGGGTGCAACAACATATAGTCGCGTCGGCACGGCGTCGGTAGGTGGGAGAGGAGATCGGATGGCTTGGAAGTCAGCGCGTAGCAACCGGGAGGAGGCTCCGTGGGCCCAGGGTCCCTCGGGAGGGCCACGGGGTGCCTTCACCGACGGAGTCGTACATGTCTTCTGGCTTTCGGGCATGAGCTGCGACGGCTGCTCGGTGTCCGCACTGGGCGCGGTCCATCCGCCGGTGGAGTCCCTGGTCTCGGGGAACATCCCCTTCCTGCCCAAGGTCGTGCTCCACCACCCGATGCTCGCCGACGACGTCGGCCGGGATTTCGTGGAGCCCTTCCGCCAGGCGGCGGAGGGAACGCTCGGAGCCGCTTACGTGATGGTGGTCGAGGGCTCGATCCCCGACGATCAGACCCTCGAGCGCTCCGGCCAGTACGCGGCGCTGGGCGTCGGGGCGGACTGGCCGCGCTCGCTGCCCTCGTCACGTGGGCCCGAGCAGCCGGTGCGAACCAGCGACTGGATCTGGGCTCTGGCTCCCGGTGCCGCCGCGACGATCGCGATCGGGACGTGCGCGACGTGGGGTGGGATCCCCGCGGCGGCCGGGAACATCACCGGCTCGATGGGCCTGATGGACTACCTGGGGCGCGACTACCGCTCGTCGAAGGGCGTGCCGATCATCAACGTCCCCGGCTGCGCGCCGGTGGGCGACAACTTCACCGAGACCCTGTCCATGGTGCTCCAGTACCTCGAGGGGATCGGGCCGCTGCCCGACTTCGACGACCTGGGTCGCCCGGCGTGGCAGTTCGAGCAGACGGTGCACCGCCACTGCCCCAAGGCGGGCTACTACGAGGAGGGCGTGTTCGCCGAGGAGCCGGGCGACAACCAGTGCCTGGTGGAGATCGGCTGCTGGGGCCCGGTGGTGCAGTGCAACATCGTCGAGCGCGGCGCCATCAACCACATGGGCGGGTGCATGGTCGCCGGCGGAGCCTGCATCGGCTGCACCATGCCGGGCTTCCCCGACAAGTACAGCCCCTTCTACAAGTCGCCGCCCGGGTCGGCGATCTCCGGCGGGGTGTCCAAGGTCTACGGCAGCGGGATCCGGCGGCTGCGGCGGATGTCGATGAAGACCGGCAACAGCGAGCCGCTGTGGGACAACGCCCAAGAGGTCCCGACGGGGTGGGGACTGGCGCGCGAAGCGAGGCAAGAGCCCCTCGACAAGGTGAACATCTTCTTCTACAAGAAGCTGCAGTACAACGGGACGGTGCATCACGGCAAGCGCAACAAGAAGCAGCCGCTGCCCGGCAGCCGCGACATCCTGCGCCAGAAGGGCGTCAACCTCGAGGCGAGCGTTCCCGTCCTGGGCGAGAAGCTCAAGTCGCGAGAGGAGATCTAGATGTCCGCCACGCGGGCCGCCGACGACGTGCGGGAGATGGACTTCGACCCGGTCACGCGGGTGGCGGGCGCGCTCTCCTTCCAGGCGTCGGTCGACGTCGGGGGTGGCCGGGTCCTGGACGCCTCCGCCCTCGCGACGCTGTTCCGCGGCTACGAGGTCATCCTCGAGGGCCGCGATCCGCGCGACGCGATCTTCGTCTCCAGCCGCGCCTGCGGCGTCAGCGGCGGCGGGCACGCCACCGCCTCGGCGCTGGCGTGCGAGATGGCGTTCGGCATCCAGCCGCCGCCGATGGGCATCGTGGCGCGCAACCTGATGGCCGCCCTCGAGTGTCTCTACGACCACCCGACCAGCCTGTTCACCCGTATCGGCCCGGACTACTCCGAGCCGGTGGTGCGCGAGACCAACCCGGAGCTGTGGGAGCGCGCGCTGCAGACCGCCGCCCCGGGCCGCGGGACGCACGGCTTCGAGCTGATCGCCGACATCATGACCGCCCTGACCCGCTTCAGCGGCAAGCTCTACACGGAGGCGCTCCACAGAGGTCGCCGCGCGCGCGAGGCCTACGTGCTGATCGGCGGCAAGTACCCCCACCCCCAGACCCTCGCCCCGGGCGGGATCAGCTCCACGATCGACACCCAGGACATGAACGTGATGCTGATGCGGGTGACCGAGTTCTTCGACTACTCCAAGAAGGTGGTTGCGGTCTGGGATGACGTCGTCGACTTCTTCCTCGAGGCCGAGCCCCGGTTTCGAGAGGTCGGTGCGGGCCCGGCGAGCTTCATCGACCTGGGCCAGTGGGACGACCCCTACGCCTACGACGGGACCTTCGAGACCGCCACGGCCTGGGCGCAGCGGCGCTGGTCCACGCCGGGCGCGATCGTCGACGGCAGGCTGCGGACCACAGACGTCCAGCAGGTCAACATGGGCGTCGAGGAGTTCGTCGATCACTCCTTCTACGAGAGCTGGACCTCCCAGGCCCCCAGGTTGCGCAGCGACCCGGCCGGCAACCCGCTCTCGGCCTATCACCCCTCCAACAAGGAGACGATCCCCCAGCCCGGGCAGACCGACCCGGCGCGCAAGTACTCCTGGTGCACGGCCCCGCGCTGGGATCGCCAACCAATGGAGACCGGCGCCCCCGCCCGCCTGTGGATGACGGCACTGGCCAGGAAGCTGCCCCACCGCAGCTTCATGGAGCCGACCGGCTCCGGCCTGCGCCTGGCGGTGCCCCAAGCGTGGCTGCCCACGGCCGAGCTGGAGTGGCGCGCGCCCAGGCACTGGGGCGCGCTGGAGCGCAACCGCGCCCACGCCTACGCGCTCGCCCAGGCGACGCTGGTCGCCTACGAGAACCTGGTGCTCGGCCTGGACCTCATGCGCCGCGGCGGCCCCGACGCCGGCGTCTTCACGCACTACAAGATCCCCAAGGGCGTCAGCCACGGCACCGGGCTGTGGGGCGGCACCCGCGGCTACACCAGCCACCACATGACCCTCGAGAGCCAGGTCATCGAGAGCTACCAGATCCTCGGGCCCTCGACGTTCACGATGTCGCCGCGCGACGGTCAGGGCAACCCCGGCCCCTGCGAGGCCGCCGTCGTCGCCACGCCGCTGCTGAGCACGGCGAACCCGGAGCGCTGCATCGACGTGCTGCGCGCGATCCGCAGCTTCAATCCGTCGATGTCCTGCGCGACGCACTGAGGGACCTCTCGCTCAACCCCTCCTGGCGCTCCACTGCGGTAGGAGAGGATGATTCGAGACACGATCACCAGGATCGTATAGCTGCCGACCACGAAGCCGTCGCTGGTCCCGTATGCGTGCGTCGACAGGAAGGAGCGCTTGTCGAAGGCGGCCCGGCCTGCGCGTCGCCCAGTCCAGCGATGACGGGGTGTTCGAGGTGCTCTCCCGACTGGCCGGCCGTGTCCAGGCACCCTGCATCGGCAGATACCCAAGACTGACAGCGAGGTTCAAGAGCGCCAGCGGCAGCATCATGACGGAGCCGGGCCGGCCATGAGGCCGGCCCGGACCGTCGCGATCAGGGCCGTCGCGTCTGGCCCGCGTCGAGCTCGTAGGCCAGTTGCTCGCCGCGGATGCGCCGCTCGAAGTAGCCCGTGAACTGGATCGACAGGTAACCCCCACACTGCGCGAGCTGGGCCGGCACCTGGTCGTCGTCCAGCGCCCAGTCACCGTCGTCCTGGATCTCGGCCCGCGCCTCATGGACCTGGGGCGACCCGTCGGGAGCGACGTAGGAGAAGCGCAAAGCGCACGATGCCCTCCGCGCGACTGGTCACGCTGCCCTGCGCCGACAACAGACCACCGAGCAGGCTGATCTCCTCCACGTCCAACTCGGCGCGCTGAGAGGCCGCACGCAGACGCACGAACTCCGGACGGGTGTCCTCGTCACCCAGGTAGTTGAGGTTCACGATGCCCGTACCCAGTTCCGCCTGGCCTTCGGTGATCGGCTCCAAGAAGCGGATCTCGTCCAGCTCGGTGCCGGCCTCGGTCACCTCGACATCGAACGTGTCGTTGCGCCCGTCGGCCTGGAACAGCACGTCCACCGCACCGCCTCGCGCCCGCGAGGTGATCGGCGCCAGCACATCCAGGCGACGATCCTCACGCAACACCCGCGCACGCGACACCCGCATCTTGGCCGGGTTCAGATACCCCGCAGCGCCCGGGGTGCCACACGGACCCGGAGACACCGGCGGCTGATCCGGAGGCGCCGGCTGCTGGACCGGCGGCTGATCCGGAGGCGCCGGCGGAGCCGGAGGCACCGGCGGCTCGGGCGGCGGAGGCGGGTTGACCGCCTCCCAGTCACACCTCCCGTCGAAGCCCGGGGAGTTCGTCACGCGGACCCGGTCGCTGCCGTCCACCGCATTCACGTGGTTGACCTCGGTGTCAGGAACTGCAGTGGTGGCGCCGTTGAAGGCGATCCTCGTGCCATCGGGCGACCAGACCGGGAAGAACGAGAACCCCCCCTCCGCGGTCCCGTCGGTTTCGCGGGTCGCGTCGGTCAGCTGGGTCGCTTCCCCGCTCCCGTCCGCGTTCTGCCTGAAGATCTCGATGCCGCCGGCCCGCCGGCTGTGGAACGTCAGCTGCGTCCCGTCAGGCGACCAGGTCGGATGAGCATCCTCCCCTAGCGAGGTCGTCACCCGCCGGGGATCGGTGCCGTCAGGGTTCATCGTGTAGATCTCGAAGTCGCCGTCGCGATTGGTCGTGAAGGCGATCCTGCTGCCATCGGGCGAGAACTGGGGGAAGCTGTCCTGGAAGATGTTGTCGGTGAGGCGGACCTGGTCGCTGCCGTCCGCGTTCATGATGTAGATCTCGAACGGGTTGGCGCCCGGAGGCACGTTGCCGCCGCTGGTGGCAGCGTCACGAGTGCTGTGGAAGACGATCTTGGTGCCGTCCGGCGACCAGTTCGTCGAGCGGTCCTCGTTGGCGCCACTCGTGGTAAGCCGCACGGGGTTGCTGCCGTCTGAGCCAATCCTGTAGGCCTCGGAGAAGCCGTCCCGGAAGCTCTCGAACGCGATGTTCGCCCCGTCGGGGGAGAACGACGGATCGCCGTCGCGCACGGTGTTGTTCGTCAGCACCGTCTCGCCGGTGCCGTCAGGGTTGACCGTGAAGACCTCAGTCCTGCTGAGGTTGGTGGGGTTCGGATCGGGCAGGGCGGGGCCACGTTGGCCCTCGCAAGCGAGCCTCCCGTTCTCCCCCGGGAAGGTCGCCTGCGCCGGCGTCCCTCCGAGGGTCAACCCGAACAGCAGAGCAACCGCGACGAGGGCGCCCCCGCCCAGCAGAGCGCCCCGGAAGCGCCGAGCACGACTGCATCCGCCATCCTGCGCTGCAAGAGCACCAGCCAACATCCCTCTGCGAGACCGATCAATCTTCTTCAAAGTTTCTCCCAGCACCGCGTCAATGAACCGTACGGGAGTAAATTACAGGGGCTTCGAGTTCCGCGCGATAGGTGTACAGCGCACATAGCGTAGGTACGGCTTGGACCGGCAGAGGTGGGCGTTCGGCCTGACGATTGGGCCGGGCCGGTCGCGCGGGGCCCGAGCGGTCGTGTGCGGTTGGGTGGTTCAGCGGTCGCCGAGGACCTGGGGCGGCCCCGACGCCGGCGTCTTCACGCACTGCAAGATCCCCAAGGGCGTCAGCCACGGCACCGGGCTGTGGGGCGGCACCCGCGGCTACACCAGCCACCACATGACCCTCGAGAGCCAGGTCATCGAGAGCTACCAGATCCTCGGGCCCTCGACGTTCACGATGTCGCCGCGCGACGGTCAGGGCAACCCCGGCCCCTGCGAGGCCGCCGTCGTCGCCACGCCGCTGCTGAGCACGGCGAACCCGGAGCGCTGCATCGACGTGCTGCGCGCGATCCGCAGCTTCAATCCGTCGATGTCCTGCGCCACGCACTGAGCTGAGGGGTACTCACGGGCGTCGCCGGACGGCTCCGATCAGGACCACGATCACGGCGATGCCCAAGATGCCAAGGGCAACCACCCCCAGCGTCCCGATCCCGCTGCCGGAGCCGCCGGCCGGGTCGACACCTGCGTTGGGGCCGACTCCTTCCTCAGCGCTGATATTCGCCGGCAGGAAGGAGCGCTTGTCGAGGATGCCCGTTCCCTCGATGTAGATCCATCCCTGGTAGATATCGTCCCTGTAGACGAAGGCGCCCTCCGGATAGAAGAGGGGGACAACCGGCACGTCCTCCTGTGCGAGCAGGCGCAGCTCGGATTGGATCGTCTGGCTGCGCTCACGCGGGTTTGTCTCGCGCACCGCACTCGCCGCGAGGCGATCGAACTCCTCGCTGCTGTAGCCCGAGTAGTTGAGCGGCGCCTGGCGCTCGTCTGAGCCGAACACGGCAGACAGGTAGTCCGGGTTGTAGGAGGCCAGCGGCGAAGTGCTCAGGATCGCCGCCTGGAAGGTCGGCGGCTCGTCGTCCGGGTCCACCGCCGCGGACAGCCCGCTTCGCGTCACGGTTACCAGCTCCGCGTCCGCGCCCGCACGCGTCAGCGCCAGGACGACCTGCTGGCCGGCAAGGTTCCTGACCGGGTCGTTGTCGGGCGCCAGCACCCTGATCCGCGGCAGGTCGAGCGCAGAGAGCTCCGAGCGGGCGCGCTCCCGGTCGAAGCGCTGAAGCGGACCCTCCGAGGCCGAACCCGACCGCGGGTGGACGTAGCCGCGGTCGGCGGGGAAGGCGCGCTCGCTGGGGCCCACCGTGGCGTCGGCGATCCGCTGGAGGTCGAGCGCGCTGGAGATGGCGCGCCGCGCTCGCACGGAGTCAAACGGCGGCTTGCGCACGTTGAACGTCAGGGCGGTCCCGGTGTAGAGCTGTCCCCGCTCGATCCTGAACCCCGGCCCCATCACGTCCTCCTGCGTGCCCTGCGGCAGGGCGAAGGGGATCATGTCGACGTCCCGGTTGAGCAGCGAGCTAACGGTCCCAGTGAAGTCGCTCTCGAACGGCAGCTCCAAGGTGGCCACGCGCGGCTGACCGAGGAAGTAGTCGTCGTTGGCGCGGAAGACGTAGCGCTCACCCGGACTGCGCTCCACCAGCCGGTAGGGCCCGCTTCCCACGGGCTTTCCCGGCGGCGTCTCGCCGCGCGAGAGGCCCTCCCACAGGTGGCGCGGCAGGATCGGCACGTCGGACAGCGGCAGGTTGAAGCCTGGCGACGGGTACTCGAGGTTGAACGCGACGGTGAGCTCGTCCACGACGTCGACGCTCTCGATCGCCTGGAGCTGCGGCGTGAAGCGCGACTGGTAGCGCTCCGCGAAGTAGTCGTAGGAGAACTTCACGTCCTCCGCGGTCAGCGGCCTGCCGTCGTGAAAGCGTGCTCCGTCGCGAAGCGTCACGGTCACGCGCCTGCCGGCCTCGGGGTTGCGGACCTGGCGAGCGAGCCACTCCGCGGGCGACCCGTCCTCGTCGCGCCACAGAAGCGTGTCGTAGACGAGCGTCATCAGCGGGTAGCCCTGCTCGAAGGTGTAGGGCGTCAGCGAGCCGTCGTCGCGCGGCCAGGCGATCCGCACCCGTTCGGCCGTGCTGCCCTGATCCTGGGCTTGCGCCGGCCACGCGATGAGCAGGGCCGCCGCGACGACAACGCAGGCGAGAAGTCGCGCCACGGGCGTCATGGATGCCAGGGACGCAGGCAACCATGCTCGAAGGTTGTCCGCACCGGCGATCCTGACCGTCCGCGGCGCGGCGCGGTGTTCCCCCTCAGAGATATCGCCTCCCACACAACTCCTCCTACGCGAACGGGCCTTCTGCGCACATGCCAGGGACGCGGATGGTCGCGTCACAACTCGTCACCCGGAGGCAAGCGTACCGTAGCGGCACGGGCCACGGGATCCACCGGAGCGTAGAAGTTGGACCGCTCGGGCGCCGTGAGGCAGGTCAGCCCCCGACCGGGTGCGCCGACAGCACGACGCGCGCGGGAGCATCGGCGTAGGTCGCGCCCCCGACCTCCACGAGTATCGCCGCGACGTACGTCGCCCACGGCCCGAGCGCGTCGATTGTCACCGGCACCTCGCCCTGCGCATCGAGTTGGTCCAAACCGGCCTGGACATCAACGAGGCGCACCCGCGCGTCCTCGTCGCTGTGGGCGCCCGCAACCACGACCACCCATCCTCGAGCCGCACGGCGCGGCCCTCCCGCCCCAGGTACGTGCGCACCGCCCGGCCGACGAGCGCCGCAGCAAGAGCTTCCGCGAGCGGAGGGGTCAAGCGTCGCACCCGCGAAGCGGGTCCGGGCCGGCCAGGGGCCGGCCCGGACCGTCGCGATCAGGGCCGTCGCGTCTGGCCCGCGTCGAGCTCGTAGGCCAGTTGCTCGCCGCGGATGCGCCGCTCGAAGTAGCCCGTGAACTGGATCGACAGGTAACCCCCACACTGCGCGAGCTGGGCCGGCACCTGGTCGTGTAGGCGGTCACGGGGTGTCGTGGTCGCGCTAGGGATTCCTTTGTGTGAGTTG
>JANDLV010000024.1 GCA_024330185.1 Candidatus Siliceabacter maunaloa | reverse complement strand
CGCGGCGGCTGCAGTCGGCCCTTGCGGCGCGCGAGCTCCGCGCCCGGGCCGCGGGGCGCACGGGAGCGCACGGTCGGCGCGACGACAGCGCGGTCGCCGGCCAGATGCAGACCAGGCCCGACCGGGCAGACGAGCCGCGAAGCAGTGCAAGCGCAACCACGGCGCCCAGCGCCGCCGCGTCGCCCGGGCGGCACAGGACCCCGACGCACGAGTCGCCGGGAACGAAGGATCCCCCGCTCTCAGCGGGGGCGATCCTTCGGGCTTCGCGCATGAGGGGCACCTGCTCAGCCGGTGGCCGCCACCGCAGCAGCGAGGCCCCGATCGCCCGCGACCGTCTCGGCGCGCGAGGCGCCGCGTCATGCGGCGGCGCGGGGGCAGTGGCGTCGCCGTGCGCAGGCGCGACAAAGACCCGAACGAGCCGGTCGAGACCGCCGCTCATCGCGGCGCGGGACCGGCGTCGGCGGTGGCCGTCGTCGTCAGGACATCGGCGAGGCGGCGGACGGGGACGGGTGGGGCGACGCGAACCGCCACGACGCGGCCGCGGACGCGCACCACCACGCGCTTGCGCGACCACCCGGGCAGGGCTTCGCGTGCGGCCTGCGCGGGGTCGTCTCCCTGCAGCACGGCCACGGCGCCCGCCTGGGCCGCGTGACCTGCCAGCTCGCGGGCGGCGCCAGCGGCCAGCAGCGAGCCCACCGCGAGCACCACGGCGACGACGAGCGGAAACCAGGCCAGGAGCTCCACCGTGGCCTGGCCGTCCTGGCGCCCCATCATCCGTCCTGGTCGCGCAGGTGGGCGCGGGCGGTGGCCGTGCCCAGGCGCACCCCGGAGAGCACCGCGGGGATACGCACGCGCACGACGACCCCGTCGTCCTCGGCGAGGACCCGCAGGCCCTGCTCCAGGCGCGGCGGCAGCGCGCGGCGGACGGCGGTCTCCCGGTCGGCCCCGATGGCCTCCGCGCGCGCCGCCGCGCGCGCCGCTCCGCCGGCCATCCAGATCGCCTGGCCGGCCACGACGACCTGCCAGGCGATCGCAGCCACGATGGCCACCAGAGGGAGGATGGCCACTGTCTCGACGGCCGCCTGGCCGCGCTGGTCCCGAATCCCGGACACAGCACAAGGCTCCCGCTGACCGTGTCACACAACTACACCCGGAGGTGACGAAAAAGACGCGGAACGCGCGCTAGATCGCGTACTCGCGCCAGTGGCGCCAGACGAGCACGAGCGTCCAGACGCACGCGCCGATGAGCGCGAGCCAGATGAGGGTCGTCGGGCCCGTCGAGAACAGCAGGCTCGACGCGGCCAGCGTCACGAGGAGCACCGCGACCGCCCCGTAGAGCATGGCGCGGTGCTGGTCGCCCAACCCGAAGATCTCCGCCCGGTAGCGGCTGTACAGCCGCGCGCCGAAGAGGCCGATCAGCGCCATGAAGGCCGCGCCCAGCAGCCCCTCGACGATGCCGGCCGTCGTTCCGCCGCCGGGCACGAGCCAGACCACGAGGGCCAGGCCGACGACGATGGCGATGTTCCGGGCGGTCGCCGCGCTCACGCCGCACAGCCTAGTGCTCGGCGAGGACGCCCACTGGTGCCGCGCGGCGCCGGGGCCCGCTACACGTAGGCGCGCTGGGGCGCCGTCGGGCCTTCGACCGATCCAGCGGAGACGGCCTCCTCGACCACCGCCGGCTCGGGCGCGAAGCGGTAGCCCACGCCAAAGTGCGTGTGGATGTAGCGCCAGGTGGGCGAGGCCTTCTCGAGCTTCTGGCGCAGCTTGCGCACGAACACGTCGACCGAGCGGTCGCCGCGGGCCATCGCGTAGCCCCACACGCGCTGATAGACCTCCTCGCGCTCCAGCACCCGGCCCTCGGCGTCGGCCAGCAGGGCGAGCAGCTCGAACTCGCGCCGCGTCAGCTCGCACGTGCGCCCGGCGGCGAAGGCCTGGAACTGGTCGGAGCGCACCTCGAGCTCCCCCGTGAGCATCGGCCCGCGTGCGGCCGGGGCCTCGGCACGCCGGCGGCGGCGCAGCACCGCCTCCACCCGCGCGATGAGCTCCTCGGGGTGGCAGGGCTTGGTGACCCAGTCGTCGGCGCCCATGCGCAGGCCGCGGACGCGCTGGGCCACGGTGGAGCGCCCCGTGCACACGACGATGCCCAGGCCCGGCAGCGCGCCGGTCAGGCGCTCCAGGTAGTCCCAGCCGCCCGGGCCAAGGATGCCCAGGTCGACCACGAGCGCGCCGAGGCGCATGGTGACCAGGTCGCGCTCGGGCACGGCGGCACCCAGGACCCGGTGCTCCCAGCCCAGGCGGTCCAGGCGTCGCGTCAGGACCTGCAGGAAGCCCGAGTCGGTATCGATGACGGCGAGGCGCGGAAAGGGCTCGGCGCCTGTGGCTGGCCTGCGCTCGACCTCCGCGCCGACCGTTGAGTTCTCGGTCATGTCGCTCAGCACTCTAGTTCCACCTACCGACGGAAGGCACCCCGGGTGACGGGCGGTTCACCGGTTCTTCACAACACAAACCCCGCTAGGAGCGGAAACCCCCGGGGCTACTCGGTCTGGGGCGGCGGCGTTGAGGAGTCCGAGAACTCCCGAAACAGGCCGGTGACCACGAAGGCCACCTGCTCGCCGATGTCCACCGCATTGTCGCCGATGCGCTCGAAGGCGCGGGCCATCATGGTCGCGGTCATGGCCCATTCGCGCACATCGGGGTCGTCACCGATGTCGATGGCGTGGCGGAAGATCTCGCGGTTGAGCCGGTTGATCTCCCGGTCCTGCAGGACGAGATCCTCGGCCAGCGTCGCGTCGCGCATGACGAAGGCCTGCTTGCTCTGGATGACCTCGGCGCGGGCGAGGCGGCCCATCTGGACGAGCTTGGCCAGCAGTTCCGGGTGGCGCGGCGGCTCGTGGCCGGCCAGCGGGAGCAGCTTGGCCACGTTGACGCACTGGTCGCCCATGCGCTCGATGTGCTTGATCGTGTGCAGCAGGGCGGCGATCACCCTCAGGTCCCCCGCCACCGGGGCCTGCAGGGCCAGCATGGACAAGATGTGCTGGTGGACCTCGAGATAGCGGCCGTCGATGCGGTCGTCGTCGCCGATGACCCACTCGGCCAGCTCGATGTCCTGCTGCTCGGCCGCCTCCACCACCCGGTCGATCTGGGTCACGACCAGGTCGAGGCCCTCAAGGGTCTTGGTCTCCAGGCCCGCGAGCTCCTCGCGATACTGCGCGCGGGTGACGGAAGCCATTTCGAGGCGTTACCCGGAACCGGGGATCGGCACCCCGGCGCCCGGCTCAGCCGAAGCGCCCGCTGACATAGTCCTCGGTCGCCTTGTTCTCCGGGTTGGAGAAGATCGTGTCGGTCCGGTCGAGCTCCACGAGCTGCCCCGGATCGCCGCTGTTCTCGAGGTTGAAGAACGCCGTGAAATCGCTCGCGCGAGCCGCCTGCTGCATGTTGTGGGTCACGATCACGATGGTGTAGTTGTTCTTCAGGTCGCCGATGAGGTCCTCGATGGCGAGCGTGGCGACGGGGTCGAGCGCCGAGCAGGGCTCGTCCATCAACAGGACCTCGGGCTGCACGGCGATGGCCCGCGCGATGCACAGGCGCTGCTGCTGGCCACCGGACAGGCTTGAGCCGGGCCGGTCGAGGCGCTCCTTGACCTCCTCCCAGAGGTTCGCGCCCCGCAGCGAGCGCTCGACGATCTCGTCCAGCTCGTCCTTCTTGGCCTTGCGGCTGTTGAGGCGCAGTCCAGCGGCGACGTTGTCGCCGATCGACATGGTGGGGAACGGGTTGGGGTTCTGGAAGACCATCCCAACCTGCCGACGGACCATCACGGAGTCCACGTCGGCCGCGTAGATGTCCTGGCCGTCCAGGATGACGCTGCCTTCGACCCGAGCGCCCTCCACCAGTTCGTGCATGCGGTTGAGCGAGCGCAGGAACGTCGACTTGCCACACCCCGACGACCCGATGATGGCGGTCACCTTGTTGGGCTGGATCGTCATCGTGACGCTCTTCACGGCGTGGAAGGACCCGTAGTAGATGTCGAGGTCGGAGACCTCGACGCGCTTCGCCTCGGTTGCGCTCGCGGTCGCGGTCGTCACGTTTTCACTGCTCTCTTCCTGGCGTGGGGCCGTGGATGCGCGTCGGGAACCGGCCATGGCTAGCGGGTCTTGACCCCGAAGCGAGCGGAGATCAGGCGGGCGACGAAGAACAGGATCATCACGATGAGCAGCAGCGTGAGCGCTGCGGCCCAGGCCCGGTCGATGTAGGGCTCGTTGGGGATGCCGGGCGTCGCGTACTCGTTGTAGGCGAAGACCGCGAGATTCTCCATCCGTCCATCGAACGGGTTGAAGTTGACCGAGTTGAAGACTCCGGTGGTGATCAGCAGCGGCGCCGTCTCGCCGATGATCCGCGCGACGGCGATCATCGCCCCGCTCACGATGCCCGCGAATGAGGTCGGCAGCACGACCTTGACGATCGTCCGCCACTTGGGCACGCCCAAGGCGTAGGAGGCCTCGCGCAGCCCGTTGGGCACCACCCGGAGCATCTCCTCGGTCGACCGGACCACGATCGGGATCATCAGCACCGAGAGGGCGACCGCACCCATCACGCCCAGCCGGATCCCAGGGCCGTAAATGAGCACGAAGAGGGCGTAGGCGAACAGGCCCGCGACGATGGAGGGGATGCCCGTCATGACGTCCACAAAGAAGGTGAGCGCCCGCTTCAGTCGGCCCCGGCCGTACTCGTGCAGGTAGATGGCGGCCATGATGCCGATGGGCACCGAGGCGGCCGTCGCGACGCCGGTGATCACCAGCGTGCCGACGATGGCGTGTTGGATGCCGCCGCCCTCGCCCAGGACGCCCCGCATGGACTCCGTGAAGAGCTGGACGTCGAAGCGCGCCAAACCCCGCGAGGTGACGGTGAACAGCAGCGAGATCAGCGGCGTGAGCGCGAGCGCGAAGGCCGAGGAGACCGCGATGGTGATGGCCCGGTCGGTCGCCTTGCGCCGCCCCTCCACCGCTCGCGCCCAGCCGTAGATGATGGCACCCGTCAGCACGACCGAGGCCACCGCCAGGAGCGCCACGTTGAAGCCGAGGACGGAGAGCACACCGGCGACGGCGGCGGTGACGCCGCTGAACACGGCCCACGGTCCCCAGCGCGGCAGCGAGCCGCCGACGAGCGGAGTCCTCGCGTCGGTCGTGCCGGCCTCGCGCCCGCGTTCGTCCTCGGGCTCGCGTCCGTCGCGCTCGACCTCGTAGCGCCGTTCGCGCTCGGTCGCACGCTCGCGCATGCTCTGCCCTACCTCCTGCTCGGCCTGTCGCTCCCGGTCACGGGGCGGTGTGCTCATCAGGCGGCCCCGGTGAACTCGCGGCGGCGGTTGATGACCACGCGCGCCGCCATGTTGACCGCCAGGGTGATGGCGAAGAGCACGAGTCCCGACGCGATGAGGGCGTTGACAGAGATCCCCGACAACTCCGGGAAGTCGAGAGCGATGTTGGCGGCGATCGTCGGGTTGCTGGCCGAGCTGATCAAGCCCAGGTTGAAGATGCTCGCGCCGGACGCCGAGAGGATGATGGTCACCGCCATCGTCTCCCCCAGGGCCCGGCCTAGCCCCAGCATCGAGCCGCTGATCATGGCCGAGCGGCCGAAGGGGAGCACAGCCATGCGGATCATCTCCCACCGGGTCGCCCCGAGCGCGTAGGCGGCCTCCTTGTGCGCCTTCGGCGTCTGCAGAAAGACCTCGCGCGTGATGGCCGTGATGATCGGCAGGATCATCACGGCGAGCACCACGCCGGCGACCAGCATCGTCCTGCCGGTGGACGACACGGGCCCTTCGAAGAACGGAAGGAAGCCGACGTTCCCCTCGAGCCACTGCAGGACCCCGAGCGAGGCCGGCGCGAGGACGGAGACACCCCACAGCCCGTAGACGATACTCGGCACCGCGGCGAGCAGGTCGATCAGGTAGCCCATGCTCTGGGCCAGCCGCCGCGGCGCGTAGTGCGTGATGAACAGGGCGATGGCGATCGCGAACGGGACGGCCACCACGAGCCCGATCAGGGCGGAAACCACGGTGGCGAAGGCCAGCGGCAGGATGAACCGAAACAGCCCCTCGCCGCCGGGAATGTCCTCTGCGGGCGCGGTGATGGCCGGCCAGGCCTCGATGAGCAGGAAGGTCGCTACGCCTGCGAGCAGGACCAGGATCGTGATGCCCGCCGCTGTTGCCCCGCCAGAGAAGATGCGGTCGCCCAAGCGCTGCCGGCCGCGGGGATGCGAGACCGCGGCTGTGGTGTCGGTGGTCGTGCTCACAGCGAGATCTCTCGGACGGCAGGGCGCGCGGCGGGCGGCCAGAGGCCCGGAGCAGAGCTTCGGGAGGCCGCCACCGTAGCGACGACCTCCCGGATCCGCGTTCCGGCGGGACGGCGCTGCTGCACTAGCCGGCGCCGCCGATGGCCTCGACGGCCGGCGTGATCAGCTCGCGGAACTCATCGGTGATCGGGGCCGAGCCCGCGTTCTCCGCCGCGGCCTCCTGACCCTCCGGGCTGATGGCGTAGGTGAAGAACGCCTTGACGAGCTCGGCCTTCTGCGGATCGTCGTACTGCGTGCACGCGAGCTGGTAGGAGACCAGGGTGATCGGATAGGTGCCCGACTCCGTCGTGTCGCGCTCCAGGTCGTAGACGAACGAGAACTCGCCGCCCGTGTCGTCGCGCTCGGACGTCCCCAGGATCTCGGCCGCGGCCTCCGGCGTCGGACCGACGAACTCCTCGCCGACCTGGACGTTGGCGACGCCGAGGTCGCCGACCTGGCTGGCGTCGGAGTAGCCGATCGCGCCCTCGCCGGCCTCGATGGCGTCGACCACGCCCGAGGTGCCGTCGCCGGCCTCGCCACCCGGGACCGGCCAGTCGCCGGTGACCTCATAGTCCCAGATCTCCGGCGCCACGACGGACAGGTACTCGACGAAGTTCTCCGTCGTGCCTGACTCGTCGGAGCGGTTCACCGGGGTGATCGCCAGGTCGGGGAGCTGCGCGTCGGGGTTGGTCTCGGCGATCGCCGGGTCGTTCCAGTTGGTGATGTCCTGGTTGAAGATCCCCGCGACGGTCTCCCCGTTGAGCTGCAGGTTCTCGACGCCCGGGAGGTTGTATGCGACGGCGATCGGCGAGACGTAGGCGGGGAGCTGGATGACCTCGCCGCAACGCTCCCGGGTGCCCGCGAGCTCCTCCTCCTCGAGCGCGGCGTCGGAGCCGCCGAAGTCGGTGCCGCCGGCCTCGAACTGCTCGCGGCCCCCGCCCGACCCGACCGGGTCGTAGGAGATCGTGACGCCGGGGTTCTGATCCTGGAAGCCGACGATCCACGCCTCCATCGCGGCGGCCTGCGCGCTCGAGCCCGCCCCGGCGAGCGTGCCCTCCAGCTCCTCCGCCGGCTCACCGCCGCCGCCGGCCGAGCCGCCACCCGCCTCGTCGTCGCCGCCGCACGCAGCGACGCCCAGTGCGAGAGCCAGGCACGAAAGTACGGCTGATGTACGGAATGACCTCATAGAAGCTCCTTCGGGGTAGTTGCGTCCCACTGCCGGGCGCAACCCAACCAGGGCTCGCCCGCCAGTCTGTTACCGAGCGGTGGCGGTGATGTGAAAGTCGTGTGAACGAGCGTGGCGTACGGGCTCGGGCGCGAAGCGGTAGCCGAAGCCCACGTGGGTATGGATGAAGCACCAAGCGGGCTGGGCCTTCTCGAGCTTCACGCGCAGGCGCCGCACGTAGACGTCCACCGAGCGGTCGCCGTTGCGCAGCACGCCCTCCCAGGCCAGCGCGTACAGCTCGGCGCGGGAGACGATGCGTCCCTCGCGCCGAGCCAACGCTGTGAGGAGGTGGAGCTCACGCACCGAGAGCGCCAGCGCCCGGCCGTCAGCGAGGACCAGGCCCTCGTCGGGTCGGATCTCAAGCTGCGCCGTGCGCAGCGCCTCGCCCTGGCGCATTGTCTCCATGATGCGAGCGTGAAGATGACCGCTCCGGCGCCCGGTGCCGTTACCCGGTCGTGAACGGCCGGTGAAAGAGCGGTGAAGCGGCCTTCCGCGCCCAGCGGGCGAAGGTACGGTCGCCAGTCAGATGGTGCCCCGCCTCGTCCCCGCCGTGCAGTCCACCGTTCCCCAGTTGCTCGACGCGTTCGGCAGCGAGGTGGAGCGCTGCGCGCGGCTGACCCGCGAGCTGCTGGCCAGCTTCCCCGAGCGGCCCGAGCTCGCCAGGGACATCAAGGACAGCGAGCACGAGGGCGACCGCATCGCCCGAGAGCTGATCCACGGCCTGGGCCGCGGCGCCGGCGCCGACCTGCCCTTCGACGCGCGGGAGGGGCTGCGCCTGGCCACAGCCGTGGACGACATCATCGACCACCTCGAGCAGGCCGCCGACATGCTCGGGCTCTACGCGGTCGAGGCCACGATGGAGCAGGCCATCGCGCTGGGCGACGTGCTGGTGGGTGCCGCCGTCGAGGTGGCCGGGGCGCTGCGCAAGCTGGGCGGCGGAGGCGACCCGGCCGCACACCTGGCCGAGGTGCACCGCCTCGAGAACGAGGCCGACCGTCTCAGCCGCGCGGCCGTCGCCTCGCTTTTCATAGAGCGCATCGACCCGATGGTGGTCATCCGCTGGAAGGACATCTTCGACACGCTCGAGGACGCCGCCGACGCGTGCGAGCACGTGGCGCACCTGATAGAGGGCATCGAGCTGCGCCGCGGGTGACCAGTGGACGACCACGAGTGGTCCGTCCTTGCAGGATGGGCCACTAGCCCCGTGCAGCCAGCCGGCGCATGCGGACCAGCAGAGCCGCCGACGGGGTCACCGTCCCTGCCAGGTACGTCGAGAGCCGCGGACCCGAGGTGCCGATCCCGTGTGCGAACTGCGCTCCGGTCAGACCGGAGTCGGCGACGAGGCGCGCGATCTCCGCGGCCACGTCGGCCCGCTCCGAGCGCTCTACCCGGTCGCGCGCGGTGGCGATGATCTCGGCCATCAGCGAGCCCACGCCGTACGGTGGGTCGGCGACGGCCTCCTCCACCCGTCGTGCGACAGGACCCCAGGGATCGGCGTCGATGGCCGCGGACAGACGCCGCCAGTGCGCGATGCCGCCGCGCTCGAGGGCGGTGTGCACCGCCTCGGACGGCCAGGTCTCGATCGGGTCGGACACCGACACGCCGACGTTGCGAAACGCCAGGGCCATCATGGCTGCTCTCGCCGTACCATCGCGACGGCTAACCGCCGGCACGCCGCCGTGACCGTCTGCCACTCGTGCCAGCGCCGGTCGAGGCTCTTGTACCGCGCCAGCTCACGCGTGGTCGAAGGGTCGGCGGGCCGGGGATCGGCGAGCTGGCGGGCCACCTGCGACGCGACCCCGTCGCCTTCACCGTGCTGATCGGCGTAGAAGTCGTCGATCTCCGCCAGCGTGCCCGCGGCCACGCGGTCGCCGACCCGATCGGCCAGGGCCACGACGTCCAGGTAGTCCCGCGTGCGGTTGCGCCGCACCAGGAGGAACGCCTTCACGCGAAGGGTCTCCTCCGCGGTCGGAGCGGTGAGCTTCGCGCCCGAAGGCAGCTCTACCCTCATCGTCTCGAGTGGGCGCCGGCGGATGAGCTGACGCACGCCGGTCTCGATCCCGCCCAACTCACCCAGGATGATCTTGCCCGGCGTCACCCGGTTGGTGACCCATTCGCCGTCGGACTCGAGTGCGTCGAGCACCGTGTCGAAGCGCTCGGCGAGGTCGCCCAACACGTGGTCATGGTCGAACGACGTGCGGTGCTCGGCGTGCAGAGCCGCGGCCGAGCCGCCGACGAGGACGGCATCCGGCACCAGCTCCTGCAGTCGCGCAGCGGACTCCAGGACCCGTGTCAGCTCCTCACGACGAGCGTCGGACATAGCGCCAGGTTATCGCATGTGATAAGCGACCCGGATGGCGTCGGTCAGGACAGCCAGGCCGCGAGCTCGTCGAGCGCGCCCTCGTTGACGTAGTAGTAGGCCCACAGGCCGGGGCGCTCGACGCCCACGATCCCGGCGTCGCGCAGCTTCTTGAGGTGGTGGCTGAGCGTCGGCTGGGTGACGTCGAACAGCGGGATGAGCTCGGCCACGCAGACCTTGCCGGCGTGACGGCGCAGCACGTCGACGAGCTGCAGGCGGATCGGATCGCCCAGGGCCTTGGCAGCGTCGGCCATGCGCAGGGCGTGCGCGCGGTCGACGTCGGGGTAGACGACGGGCTCGCAGCAGGGCTCGCCCTTGCGGCGCTTGATCTTGGGCGTCAGCTCGAGCTCCGTGCTCATGACGGTCAGCGTAGCCAGTACTTCGACCGATTTCTATTTGCATATGTCGATGCAATACGCCACCGTCCAGAGGCTGCCTCTACCCAGCGTCGAGAGGGAGGTCCCGTGAAGTACGTCCTGTTCGTCTGCACCCACAACGCCAGTCGCTCCCAGATGGCCCAGGCCTTCTTCGAGCGCGACGCCCCCGCCGACATGCGCGCGGAGTCGGCCGGCGGCGAGCCCCGTCGCGAGGGCGTCTGGCCGGCCGTCGTCGAGGCCATGGCCGAGGTCGGCATCGACCTCTCGGGCCGCCGGCCCAAGAAGCTCTCGGTCGAGATGCAGCTCCACGCCGACTGGGCCGTCACGCTGGCCTGCGGCGCCCCGTGCCCGTACGTCCCGGCGACCGTCGAGGACTGGGACATCCCGACCCGGCGGGCAGGCCGCTCGAGGAGGTCCGGGCCATCCGCGACGAGATCGAGGCTCGCGTCGCGGACCTGATCGAGCACCGCCTCGACGACATCCGGGCCGACCGCACTGACCACGAGCTGCGCCTCGAAAAGCTGCTGCCCTTGCTGGCCGAGGAGTTCGCGGGAAAGCGGTCCGACGGCGAGATCCGCGCTTGCGCCGACGCGATCCTGGACCAGTACGCCGACGCGCCGGTGCGCAGCCACGTCATGACGATCGCGCACCGCAAGGCGCGCGAGTGCCTGCGCGCGGAGCACTGCGACGCCCTCCCGGTGTGAGCCCGGGCCCGCTGACCACGCAGCCGGCCGGCGTGGTCGGCCGGCTGTCCACCCTGGACCGCTACCTGCCGCTGTGGATCGGCCTCGCCATGGCCGCAGGCCTGGGCCTGGGCACGCTGGTCCCCGGCCTGGACGACGCCCTGGACACGCTGTCCATCGGCACGGTCTCGCTGCCGATCGCGGTCGGGCTGCTGGCGATGATGTACCCGGTCCTGGCCAAGGTCCGCTACGAGGAGATGGGCGGCCTGGCCGGCGAACGGCGCCTCATGGGCGCTTCGCTGGCGCTCAACTGGGTCTTCGGGCCGCTGCTGATGTTCGCCCTGGCCTGGCTGTTCCTCGCCGATCAGCCCGAGTTCCGCACCGGCCTGATCATCGTGGGGCTGGCACGGTGCATCGCGATGGTCCTCATCTGGTCCGACCTGGCCCGCGCGGACAACCAGGCCACCGCGCTGCTGGTGGCGATCAACTCCCTGTTCCAGATCGTCGCCTACAGCCTGCTGGGCTGGCTCTACCTCACGGGCCTGCCGGCCCTCCTGGGCCTGGACACCCAGGGCTTCGAGGTCTCGCTGTGGGAGGTCGCGCGGACCGTGCTGATCTTCCTGGGCATCCCGCTGCTGGCCGCCTGGTTCACGCGCGTGGAGGGCATCCGGCGCCGTGGCGAGCAGTGGTACACGGAGCGGTTCCTCCCGCGGATCGGCCCGATCGCCCTGTACGGGCTGCTGTTCACCATCGTGATGCTGTTCGCCCTGCAGGGTGACGCCATCACCGGCGAGCCGCTCGACGTGGTGCTGATCGCCATCCCGCTGCTCGTCTACTTCTTCGTGATGTTCTTCGCCTCGTTCGCGCTGGGCCGGGTCATGGGCCTCGGCTACCCGCGCACCGCGACACTGGCCTTCACGGCCGCCTCGAACAACTTCGAGCTGGCCATCGCCGTCGCCGTGGGCGTGTTCGGCGCCACGTCCGGGCAGGCGCTGGCCGGCGTCGTTGGTCCACTCGTCGAGGTGCCCGTCCTCGTCGGCCTGGTCTACGTGGCCCTCTGGCTCGGGCGGCGCTGGTTCGGCGAGGACGAGGTCGCAGAGCATCCGATCGCCGCTGTGGCGAGCCCGGAGGGCGCGCGGTCCTGATCCGTGTCGCCATCAACGGCTTCGGGCGCATCGGTCGCCTGGCGCTGCGCGCGGCCTGGCCGCGCGACGACCTCGAGCTCGTCCACGTCAACGAGCCCAAGGGCGGTGCGGCCACCGCCGCGCACCTGCTGTGCTTCGACTCCGTCCACGGCCGCTGGGACCGCGAGGCCAGTGGTGACGGCGACCGGCTGACCGTCGACGGCCGGGAGCTGGGCTACAGCGCCGCGGGGGAGCCCGGCGGCGTGCGCTGGGACGAGCACGGCGTCGACGTCGTCTTGGAGTGCTCGGGCCGGTTCCTGACCATGAAAGCGCTCGAGCCCTACTTCGCCCGTGGGGTCAAGAAGGTCGTCGTGGCCGCGCCGGTCAAGGACGAGCGCGCGCTCAACGTCGTCGTGGGCGTCAACGACGACCGCTACGACCCCGCCGTGCACGACGTCGTGAGCGCCGCGTCGTGCACCACCAACTGCCTGGCGCCGGTCGTCAAGGTGCTGCACGAGGGCATCGGGATCGAGCGCGGGTCGGTCACCACGTTGCACGACGTCACCAACACGCAGACCATCGTGGATGCCCCGCACAAGGACCTGCGCCGCGCCCGCGCCGCCTCCCTGTCTCTCATCCCGACCACGACCGGGTCGGCGACCGCCATCGGCCTGATCTTCCCGGAGCTGGAGGGAAAGCTCGACGGCTTGGCGGTCCGCGTTCCGCTGCTCAACGCCTCCCTGACCGACGCCGTCTTCGAGGTCGCTCGGTCGACCACGGTCGAGGAGGTCAACGGGTTGCTACGGGCCGCAGCCGACGGACCGCTGCGGGGCATCCTGGGCTACGAGGAGCGCCCGCTGGTCTCGGTCGACTACAAGGACGACCCGCGCTCGGGGATCGTCGACGCGCTATTCACGATGGTCACCGACGCCACGCAGGTCAAGGTGCTGGCCTGGTATGACAACGAGTGGGGCTACGCGAACCGGATGGTCGAGCTGGCCGCCGCGGTCGCGGCAGGGTTGGGGGACTGAGCCGTGGGAGCGGACGCGGGGCAGCGCTCGGCCGACCTGCGCAACTACGTCCTGGTCACCGGGGCCTACTGGGCCGACACGATCACCGACGGCGCGATCCGGGTGCTGGTCCTGTTCTTCTTCTACGAGCGCGGCTACACCCCGATCGAGGTCGCCTCGCTGTTCCTCTTCTACGAGCTCTTCGGCGTGGTCACCAACCTCGTCGGGGGCTGGCTGGCCGCCCGCTTGGGGCTGAAGTCCACCCTGTTCGGCGGCCTGGGAGTCCAGCTCGTGGCGCTGGGGATGCTGGCCGTGGCGCCTGCGTCGCTGCTCGTCGTGGCCTACGTCATGGTCGCCCAGGCGCTGTCGGGCATCGCCAAGGACCTCACGAAGATGAGCTCCAAGAGCGCCATCAAGCTCGTAGTGCCCGAGGACGCCTCGGGGCAGCTCTACCGCTGGGTGTCGATCCTCACCGGGTCGAAGAACGCGCTGAAGGGCGTCGGCTTCTTCGTCGGCGGCCTGCTGCTGACGACCGTCGGGTTTCGCACTGGGCTGGTGGTACTGATGGGCCTTGTCGCCACGGCCCTCGTCGCCGTGGTCGTCCTCATGCGCGGCGACCTCGGCCGGCCCGACCCGGGAGCGAAGTTCCGCGGCATGTTCTCCAACAACCGCTCGGTCAACGTGCTGGCCGGCGCGCGCATCTTCCTCTTCGCCTCGCGCGACGTCTGGTTCGTCGTCGCCCTGCCGGTGTACCTGCGCGACGAGCTGGGGTGGAGCTTCTGGCAGGTCGGGATCTTCCTGGCCGTGTGGGTCATCGGCTACGGCGTCGTGCAGGCCACCGCGCCCCGTTACATTCGCGGCCCTGACGGCCGCACGGCGACCTGGCTGGCCTTCGTCCTCGCGGCCTTCCCGGCCGCCATCGCCGCCGCGCTGGTCACCGACATCGATCCCGGCGTCGTGCTCGTGGCCGGGCTGATCGTCTTCGGCGTCGTGTTCGCCATGAACTCCGCGGTCCACAGCTACCTCATCCTCGCCTACGCCGACGGCGACAGGGTCGCCATGAACGTCGGCTTCTACTACATGGCCAACGCAGGCGGCCGGCTGGCCGGCACCGTGCTCTCCGGCGTGCTCTACCAGGTGGCGGGCCTCGAAGCGTGCCTGTGGACCTCGGCCGCCTTCGTCCTCGCCGCCGGGGTGCTGTCGCGGTTGCTGCCCAGCAGCACCCCGCCCACCCCGCGCGCCGCGCCGCAGGATCTGGTGCCGGCCTGAGGAGCGTGGCGACCCGCAGACTAGATTGACTCTCATCACTCTAGTCGGTATACATCGACGGATGGCAATCGATATGCAGCTCACCCCCAAGCAGAAGCGCCCGGCTGGCGAGCGGTGCTGCGAGCCGGTCGTCTATCCGGACGTCGAACGCCGTGCCGCCGAGCAGATGGCCGTGGTGGCCAAGGCGCTGGGCGACCCGATCCGCCTGCAGCTCGTCGACGTCCTGCGCAAGCACGCGGGCAAGGTGTGCGTCTGCGAGCTGGTGCCGCTCTTCGACGTCTCCCAGCCCACGCTGTCCCACCACCTCAAGCGCCTGCGCGACGCCGGCATCGTCGACTCCGAGCGCCAGGGGCTGTGGGCCTACTACTACGTCCGTCCCGACGCGCTGAAGGAGCTGTCCGCATGGCTGAGCCTCTGACCTCGACAGACGAGATCCGCGAGGCCGTCCGGCGTCGCTATGCCGACGCGGCCGGTCGCTCGGCGCGCGGCGCCTACCCCGAGATGCGCGAGGCCGAAGCCACGGCGGGAGGCTGCTGCGGCTCCGGGGATGCCACCGGCGTGTTCGGAGGCGAGCTCTACTCCGAGGCACAGACCGCCGGCGCAACCGGCTCGGCGGTCGCCTCCTCGCTGGGCTGCGGGGTGCCCACCGCGGTCGCGCAGCTCAGCGAGGGCGAGGCGGTGCTCGACCTGGGCTCGGGTGCCGGCGCGGACGTGCTGATCTCCGCCCGGCGGGTGGGACCGACCGGTCGGGCCTACGGCCTGGACATGACCGAGGAGATGCTCGAGCTCGCGCGCGCCAACCAGCGCGAGGCCGGCGTGGACAACGTCGAGTGGCTCCAGGGCACCATCGAGTCCATCCCGCTGCCCGAGGCGTCGGTCGACGTGGTCATCTCCAACTGCGTGATCAACCTCTCGGCCGACAAGGCGCAGGTGCTGCGTGAGATCGCGCGCGTGCTGCGGCCCGGCGGGCGGGTGGCCATCAGCGACGTGATCGCCGATCCCGGCCTCGATCCAGCGGTGCGCGCCGACATGGCGCAGTGGACCGGCTGCATTGCCGGGGCCCTGACCCGCGCCGAGTACGAGCGCCTGCTGGCCGCCGCCGGACTCGAGGAGGTCGAGATCCAGGAGACCCACCGCGTCCACGAGAGCGCCGGCGCGGCGATCGTGCGGGCGCGGCGCCCGGCGTGACCCCGCCCGCGACGGCGTCGAGGGCTGCCGCACGCTGGTGTCGGGTTGTCGGTAGACGATCGGTCGATCCCCGTCGCTCAGCGTCGGTGATCGACCGATCATCTCTGGCGGACCCCGGAAAGGCACGGGGGTGGCCGTCGCATCGGCGGCAGATCTCTGGCCGAGGACCGACCCCGCCGCGGTCGGGAGGCTTGTCACCTGGTCGCCCGCGGCTGGCGCCTCAACCCCTAGCCGGTGCCGTCCGCGGGAGGCGCACCGGTCGCCGATGAGGACGAGGCTGTCACTTCCGCGCAAGCAGAATGGTCCTCGGTCCTTCGCCCAGCGCGACATCCTTGAAGCCGCCCCACGCCCCCTCGACATGGAGGCCGGCGCGCTCGAGCAGCGCCACCAGCTCGGCGGCCGTGTACGCCCGGAGCACATGGCGCAGCTCGGTGCGGGAGCCGTCGGTACGCACGAACGTCCACGTCGCGCCGGTGCTGCCGGTCAGGTGATCGTAGGAGCGCTGTTCGAGCATGATCGTCCCATCGTCGAACTCGCGCCAGTCGCGTTCCTGAAAGCGGCGGGCCACCGCCATCGGGTTGATCGTGTCGATCAGGAACCGGCCGCCCGGCACAAGCGCACGCGCGACTGTGTCGAGCACCAGCCCGTGGTCCTCCTCACGCTCGAAGTACCCGAAGGACGTCCATACGTTGATCACCGCGTCAAAGGCCTCCTCTGCGTCGAGCTGGCGCATGTCGCGCCGGACGAACTGGATGTCGAGGCCGGCGTCATGCGCGGTCTCGCGGGGCAGCTCCAGCGAGCGTGGGCTCAGGTCGAGCCCGGTCACGCCGAACCCCAGGCGGGCGAGCTCCACCGCGACGCGCCCGCGGCCGCACGCGAGGTCGAGGATCGCCGCGCCCGGCTCGAGCGCGAGCTTCTCGACGATGAACTCCGCCTGCTGGCGTGTCTGCTCGGGCCGGCCCAGCGCGAGGTAGTCGAGCCACTCTGACTCGAAGAACCCGTCATACCAGGCAGGCGGTGCCTTCCCTGCTTGCTCGTGCATCGCGTACGCACCTCTTCGATCGTCGGAACGAGCGGCTTTCGCTGCAGGCTTGCCGCCTTACTAGCCGGCGACGCGAAAGCCCTGAGGCCAAGCGCCGACTAGCGCACGAGGACGCGCATAATGAGAACCGGCCAACCGATCAGGCGGCACATGAAGGGGTTCCCGTTGGAAAAGCGCATCGGCCACGAGAGGGTAAGCGCACGTGACGGTGCCTGTCAAAGACGTCCCGGCCGGCGCAGCCCGAGGTCGCTGACGGAGCATGAACGCGGCGCCGCAATCCGGCTGTCGACGTAGCCTGGGGCCGTGGGTCCGCCACCTCTGACCGACGCAACGCTCGCTCGGCGCATCTACGACCGAGCGCACCTCACTGGCGAGTTTCGCTTGCGGTCAGGTGTCGCGAGCGGCGAGTACTTCGACAAGTACCTGTTCGAGGCAGACCCGGCCCTGCTGCGCGAGGTCGCCGAGGCACTCGTCGCCTTGCTACCCCAGGGCGTGGACGCGGTGGCGGGGCTGGAGCTGGGTGGAGTGCCGTTGGCGACGATGGCCTCCCAGCTCAGCGGTCTTCCGACCCTGTTTGTGCGCAAGGAGGCCAAGACCTACGGGACCTGTCGGCTGGCCGAGGGCGGCGAGGTGGCGGGCCGTCGCCTGGCCGTCGTCGAGGACGTGGTGAGCTCCGGCGGCCAGCTCATCCAGTCATGCGCCGCCTTGCGCGAGGGCGGAGCGGACATCATGGCGGTGCTGTGTGTCATCGACCGAGAGACAGGGGGCGGCGACAACCTGGCCGCCCGGGGACTGGAACTACGCCCGGTGTTCACCATGAGCCAGCTGCTCGAAGCGCCCGCAGGACGGCGCAGGGCCCGCCACCGTTGAACCTGTGCGGCAGTGCATAGACTGAGAGCGTGTCTATCGCTGAGCAGCCGGATGAGCCGACGGTGCGGGTCTATCCGCCCGATGAGGCTCTGCGGCGCGCCCAGCCGCTTCCACCCCGTGAGCGTCTTGTCATCGAGGACCTGACGCACGATGACTGGACGGCGTTTCAGGAGGCGCTGGCCGAGGCATGACCGGCGCCCGCCCCGTGGGCGTGGTCGTCGACACGATGGTGATCAGCTGGCTGTTCGACGAGCGCGCCAATCCAGTTGCTGACCGTTACCGGGCCCTAATCGACTCCAGACCGGTGCTGCTCGCTTTCCAGACCGTGATGGAGCTGCGCTACGGCGCGCTGCGTGCTGGTTGGGGCGAGCTCCGACGCCAGCGACTGGAACGGCGGCTCGCCGCACTGGCCGTCATCCAGCCCGACGACGAGATGGTCAGCGTGTGCGCCGAGCTCCGCCACGGGTGCCAGCAGATCGGACACCCGCTGGGGAGCAAGGCTCACGACGGCGACCGGTGGATCGCGGCGGCCGCGATCCGGCTCGGCCTGCCGCTCGTCTCTCACGACGGCGTCTTCATCGCGGCTCCACGACTCGAGCTTCTCACCGCAGACCCAGAAACCTAGTGGCCCATCTAGCGGTGGTCTCGGCAGGTTCGGGCACCGGCGGCGCGACCTGTACGTATGCCTCTATGGGACGGCCGATGAGCCCCCACCCGAGCTGGGTTTCCTTGGAGCGGCCAGAGCATCGAGTCCCTGATGATCGCGAAGCTCGTATCCTCGATCACGTCAATCGCCATAGCACCTCGACTGTGGCGCCGACAGGGTTCGGCGCTCGTCATCCCCGGGCGAGTGGACAGCTTGCGTGCGGCGCGCAGTCCTCAGCACCAGATCCGCCAGCGCGCCGGCTGCGTCGCCGGGGGCAAGCGACGCTGCGGCAGTCCCCATCGCGGCGAGGCGGTCAGGGGCGGCGAGCAGCTGCCGCGTCTCCGCGACCAGCCGCGTGCCGCTGAAGGCGTCGTCTTGGACGACGAGCGCCGCACCCGCCGCCGCGAAGCTGCGCGCGATCCGGCATTGCTCGTCGCCGCCCGTGGGGACGAGCGGAACCAGCAGCGCCGGTCGTCCGGTCGCGGCGAGCTCGTTGGTGGTACCAGCACCACTGCGGCTGACGACGAGGGAGGCGATCGCGTACGCATCGCCCATGGCTCCGAGCGCTCCCCCGGTGACGAGGATGGTTGGCAGATCGGGCGCCAAGGCGAACCGGTCAACCGCGCGCGACCGCACGCCCTTCAGCACGCCGGTTCGTACCGGGTTGCCGGTCACCGTCGCTTTGCTGCGCCATCGCGGGCGTAGCGCGTCATACGACAGCGGCGTCGACAGGACGATACCCGTCGCCGCGGGGGCACACAGACGATTCGCGAGACCGAGCCGGAGCGTCTGCTCGTGGATCACCACAGGAATCCGTCGCAAGCACGCGGCCCACGCCACGGGAACCGTCACGAACCCGCCCGTGGCGAGGACGACCGACGGTCGCAGGCGGCCCAGAAGCGCGAAGCTCTCAACGGTCCCGCGCACCACCTCCAGCACGTCGGCCGCGTTGCGCCGTGAGAGCACGCCGTACCACCGCCGCGCCCGTCGCAGCTTCCCGGTGCGCACCGCGTGGAAAGGAACGCCTGCGCCGCGTGCGACCGCCCGCTCGATGCCGGTCGTGCTTCCGATGTACTCAACCTCGACCGCCGGCTCGGCCAGCAAGCGCGTGATGGCTGCGAGTGCAGGCATCGCGTGGCCCCCGCTGCCCCCGCCGGTGACGATGACTCGCGTCAGGTGGTCCGCGTCCGTCATCGCGGACACCATAGGCCGGCCTCGCGGCGGCGGGCGCACGCGGGCGCCCCCGCTCGTGCGGCGATCGCGGCGCTGAAGACCTCGAGCCTGGCGACGAAGCCGGCCAGCGGCGGCGGTCCACCACGGGTGCGCGCGCCCCAGGCCGCCGACCTCCAGACAACGATGCAGTACATGCACCGCCGCAGCACCGGCGATGAGCGACTTCTCCGCCGCGTTCCATCTGCGCAAGAACCCCCGGGGCGCTCGCCCCAAGACAACGACGTCTCCTGGGTAACATTGCCGGAGACGTGGCCACCGAACCAGACGTCGACGACCGCGCCCTCTCAGTCGAAGAGGGGCGACAACTCCTAGACGAGCAAGCGCGCCGCTATCTGCAGATGAGCGGGGCCGAGTTCGCGGGACGCTGGGTGGCGGGCGAGCTTGACCCAGACGCCCGTCCGGACGTGATGCGCGTGGCCATGCTGCTGCCCCTTGCCGGCCAGTAGCCCGGATGAAGCAGCCGAGCGTCACCGGGCGATGGTCGCGCGGGCGCTCTCGTGCGTCGCCCGCTCGCACGTCGTCAGCGGAGGCGCGCATCTGGCGGCAACCCAGCCACGGGCGGTCGTTCTCAACGACGGCAACGCCGTCTCGCTCCGTGGACCAACGCCCCTCGCCATCTCGGTTGCCGGGCAGTTCACGGTCGTCGAGGAGGCAAAGGGATGGACACCCCGCGTCTTGGCTTACTTCTACGTCCTCGCTCAGGAAGACACCGAGCTCCTGTCCTTCCACTGGCACCCGGTTGGTCCTAGCCCCGTACGGACACCGCATCTCCATGTCGGCGTCGAGGTTCGCGTGGGCGAACGCTGGCTGCCCAAGGTCCACGTCCCGACCGGCGTCATTGCGCTTCAGGACATCCTGCTGCTCGCTTTCGAGGAGCTCAGCGTGGAGCCGATTCGCGACGACTGGGGGATGATCCTCGCGGAGACGCGCTCGTAGATCAGCAGGCACTCGGCGGCGACATCCTTCGGAGCCGGGCCGCGTTCGAAGCATCGACCCCTCTGAGCGTGTCGAATCCTTCGAACGTCGGGCGGTGGCGCCCGGATCGCCCGCGCACGCCGCTCAGCGCATCGCCCGCGCCTCGTCGGCGAGGCTGAGGAACGGCTCGGCGCCGACGCCCACGACGACGGTGGCCACGGCGGTGACGCCCAGCGCAGCGGCCAGCGCGAGGCCCGGGCGCGGCGTGCGCGGCGCCTGCGCAGGCCCGCCCGCGGGCGCGAGCACGGCGGGCGCGATCACCCGTAGGTAGGGATACAGCGAGACGACCGTCATGGCGATGCCGACGACCGCGAGCCAGGCCTGGCCGGCGTCGATGGCGGCGCTGAAGACCTCGAGCTTGGCCACGAAGCCGGCCAGCGGCGGGAGGCCGAAGAGGCTGAGCAGGGAGAGGACGAGGGCGGCGGTCCACCACGGGTGGGAGCGCCCGAGGCCGGCGAAGGCGCTGACGTCGACCGAGCCGCGCTCGCGCTGGACGGCCAGCACGACGGCGAAGGCGGCGAGGTTGGCCGCGGCGTACGCGACGGCGTAGAAGAGCAGCGCCGGGAGGGCGCGGTCGGAGCCCTCGAGCGCCGCGACGCCCATGAGCAGGAAGCCCGACTGGGCGATGGAGGAGTAGGCCAGCAGGCGCACCACGCTGGTCTGTCCGATGGCCGCCAGCGTGCCCACGGTCATCGTGATCGCCGCCACGACGGCCATGGCCGTCGTCCAGCCGGCGAGGTCGCCGGGCAGCGCGGCCGGCAGCACCCGCGCGAGCGCGACAAGCCCGGCGATCTTGGGCAGGACGGACAGGTAGGCGGCCACGGGCACCGGGGCGCCGTCGTAGACGTCGGGCGTCCAGAAGTGGAAGGGCACCAGCGCGGCCTTGTAGCCCAGGCCCACGACCACCAGTGCGGTGGAGGCCACGACCGCGCCGGTCGGCGCCTGCGCGAGGCCCTCTCCGATCGTGCGCAGGCCGGTGCCGCCGGCCAGCCCGAACCACCACGAGAAGCCGTAGACCATCGTGGCCCCCGCGACGGTGCCGTAGATGTAGTACTTCAGCGAGGCCTCGTTGGCCCGCCGCGCGCCGCGCAGGTAGCCGGTGAGGATGAAGGAGCCGAGGCTGAGCAGGCCCAGCGCGATGGCGATCAGCGCGACGTCGGCGGCGTGGGCCAGTACGGCGGCGGCCAGGGTGGTCGCGGCCAGGACGGCGTAGAACTCGCCTTCGCGGTCGGTCCCCGCGACGACCGGGCGGGCCATGGCCACGCACACGGCGCCGGCCACCCCGAGCAGGCCGGTGGTGGCCAGGGCCAGGCCGTCCACCACCACGGTGCCCTCCATCACGCGCATCAGCCCGCGATCCAGCCATACGGCAGCGGCCAGCGCGGCGGCGGCCAGGTGGCTGCCCGCCACCCAGGCCCCGGCCAGCCCCTGGCGCCCGCGCGGAAGCGCGAGCGCCAGCACGACACCGATCACCGCGGCCAGGACCAGGGCGCCGATGGGCGCCAGCCAGGGGAGCTCGGCGAGCATGCGCTCCTCCATCGCCTTCGTCTCGGCCAGCATGCGCTGGGCTTCCGCCGACCTCACGGACCCGCCCCGGCCAGCCATGCGGTGCTGTCGATCAGGTCGAGCACCAGCGGTGGGTAGACGCCCAGCGCGACCGTGAGGACCATGAGCGGCACGAGCGCGACCAGCTCGCGCGCGTGAAGATCAGGAAGGCGGGCCCAGCGCTCGGCGGGCTCCCCCAGGAACGCACGCTGGAGGGCGCGCAGGAACAGCGCGGCGCTGACCACGAGGCCCAGCACCGCGAGCGCCGCCACGGCGGGCCAGACCGCGAACGCGCCGAGGAAGATCTGCAGTTCGCCCGGGAACTGCGCCAGCCCGGGCAGGCCCAGGGAGGCGAAGAAGGCCAGCGCGGCCAGCGTGCCGTAGACGGGCATCGGGCGCATCAGGCCAGAGAGCTCGTCGAGGTCGCGGGTGCCCGCGCGGCTCGCGATGAAGCCGGCCAGGAAGAACAGCGCGGCGGTGACCACGCCGTGGGCGACCATCTGGAACACCGCGCCGTCGACGGCCAGCTCTCCAGCGCGGCTCGCTCCGCCGGCCGCCGCTGCCGCCGCAACGCCGATGACCACGTAGCCCATGTGGTTGATCGAGGTGTAGGCCACCAGGCGCTTGAGGTCACGCTGGGCCAGGGCGACGAGCGCGCCGAACACAACGCTCACCAGCCCCAGCAGCGCGACCGGGAGCGCGTAGCGCGCGAAGGCGTCGGGCAGCATCTGGAGGTTCACGCGCACCAGGCCGTAGGTGCCGAGCTTGAGCAGCACGCCAGCCAGCAGCACCGAGCCGGCGGTGGGCGCCTCGACGTGCGCCGCGGGCAGCCAGGTGTGGAAGGGGACGATCGGCGTCTTGATGGCGAAGCCGACGAAGAAGGCCAGCCAGATCAGCGTGGCACCGGTACCCGCGCCGCGCACCGCCGGGTCGGCGGCCAGCACGGTCATGTCGAACGTGTTGGGCTCGCTGGTCAGGTAAAGGGCGATGATCCCCAGCAGCACCGGCAGCGAGCCGATCAGCGTGTAGAGGAAGAACTTGAGCGCGGCATAGCGGCGGTTGGCCTCCCCCCACAGCGCGATGAGGAAGTACATGGCCACGAGCGTCAGGTCGAAGGCGACGTAGAAGAGGATGAAGTCCTGGGCCAGGAAGAAGGCCAGGCACGCGGCCTCCAGCAGGAGCAGCAGGGCCGCGGCGGCGCGGGTCATCGGGCGCGGGCCCACGCCGTAGGCGATGGTCACGGCGAAGAGGACCACGGTGAGCGCGGCCATGGCCAGCGACATGCCGTCCACGCCCAGGCGCCAGGCGACGTCCAGGGCGGGGATCCACTCGACCTCCTCGACGAGCTGCATGCCCTGACCGCCGTCGAAGCGCACCCAGGTCGCCGCGACGGCCAGCGCCGACACGGCGGCGCAGCCCAGGGCGATCAGCCGCGGGGCGGCGGTCAGGCGCGCGGGCAGGAGGGCGGCCAGGGCGGCGCCCAGGAGCGGGACGGCGACGGCGACGCTCAGCCAGGGCACGGTCACGTCAGCGCCGTGAGGACGAGGATGAAGCCCACCGCTGTCGCGCCGAGCATGGTGTCGCGCAGGTACTCGTACATGCGCCCGGTCTGCAGGCGGCGCAGGCGGGCCCCACCGCGCCCGGTGGCGCGTGCGAGCCCGTCGACCAGCGCGTCGACGCCGCGGCGCTCGACCACGTCGCTCGCTCGGGCGAGAGCCAGGCCGCCGCGCGCGGCGCCGTCGACGGCGGTCTCCAGCCCCCGCCGGTCGCCGGCGTCCATCACACGGGCGAACGCCAAGCCGCCCCGCGCCGCGCCGTCGACGGCCGCGTCCAGTCCGCGCCGGTCACCGGTGTCGGCCACCGCGGCCAGTACGAGGACGGGACGCTGTACGAGCCGCCGGAGGGCGTCGTTCGTGTAGAGCTGCTGCGCGGCCGCGGTGCACAGCGCCTGCGGGACGCGCGGGCCGACGAGTACGGCGCCGATGCCGAGGGCGAGCATCGCCAGCGAGAGGAGGGCGGTGAGCAGCGAGGCCTCGGGCGCGGGTGCGCCCAGCAGGTCGGCCAGCGGCCCGCCGGTCGCGCCGAGCACCAGGGAGAGCGCAGCGAGGGCGCCGGCGCCGGCGAGCATTGCGGGGCGACCCGACGAGCGGCGGGCGGACGCAGCGGGTTCTCCGGGGCGCACGCCGGCGATCGGGGCGGCGCGTGTGCCGTCCGCTCGCGGGCCTCGCCCCCACAGCACGAGCGCGGGGCGCAGCAGGTACGCGGCGCTGCCCGCCGAGGCGACGAGGGCGAGCGCGAGCCACGCGGCGTGACCCTCGGCGGCGACCAGGATCGACTCCTTGCTCCAGAAGGCGGCCAGCGGCGGAACGGCGGCGATGGAGGCGGCGCCGACGACGAACGCGGCCATCGTGGAGCGGTCCTCGCGGCCCGCGCCGGCCAGCCCGTCCAGCGCCGTCGTGCCCCGCTCGTGCTGGAAGAGGCCCGCGGCGAGGAACAGGCACGCCTTGCCCGCCGCGTGGGCGATCAAGTGGAAGACCGCCACCGCCGGCCCGCCCACCGCGGCGCCGACGAACATCAGCCCGAGCTGGCTGGAGGTCGAGCCGGCCAGCACCCGCTTGAGGTCGTCCTGGGCCAGGGCGATCGCCGCGCCGGCGACGGCGGTCAGCCCGCCCACCCAGCCGGCGATCTCCAGCGGCCAGCCGGCCAGCAGCGCGTCGCTGCGCACCAGCAGGTACACGCCGGCCGCGACCATCGTGGCCGAGTGCAGCAGCGCCGACACGGGGGTCGGGCCGGCCATCGCGCCGGTCAGCCACGTCTGCAGCGGCGCCTGCGCGCTCTTGCCCATGGCCGCCAGCACCAGGCCCAGGCCGACCAGCGCGCCCAGCGCTCCCTCCGGGCGCTCCTGCTCGAAGGCCAGGCTTCCCGAGGCGGCGAACAGCGCCAGCACCGCGAGGTACAGCCCGACATCGGCGGCCCGCGTGGTGAGGAAGGCGCGCACCGCGCCGCCCGGCGCGGCGGCGTCGTCACGGTTGAAGGCGATGAGCCGCGCGGACAGCGCGCCCACGGCCTCCCAGAAGACCAGCAGCGTGAGCAGCCCGTCGGCCAGGACGAGGCCCTGCATGGCGGCCAGGAAGGCCAGCAGGCCGGCGAGCGCCGAGCGGGCGCGCGGCTCCTGCGCGAAGTACCCCGTCGCGTAGACGACGACGGCCAGCCCGGCGAGCGCCACCGTCGCGGCCATGGCCGCCGACAGGCCGTCGAGGCGCAGCCCGACGGCGAGCGCTCCGTCGTCCAGCCAGCGTACGTTCGTGACCGCGCGCTCGCCGCCCGCCGCGCCGACCAGCAGCACCACGGCGGGGAGCGCGGCCAGCGCGGCGCCGGCCGCCGCGAGGGGCCGGACGGCGGCACGCGGCGCGAGCGCGACCAGCGCCGCCGCGGCCGCGGGCAGGGCCACGGTCAGCCACAGCCACGCGGCCATCAGTGGTCGTCTCCGGAAGCGCGTGCCATGGTTGCGGGGGCGGCCACTAGCCCTCCAGCTCCGTGAGGTCGTCGATCTCCGCCGTGCGGCTGTGGCGGAAGGCGGCGACCACGAGGGCGAAGCCCACCGCCGCCTCCACGGCCATGAGGGTCATGGTGATGAGCACCAGGAACGCGCCGCTCGCGGCGTCGGGGTGCGCGTAGGCGACGAACCCGACGACGTTGAGCATGGCCGCGCCGAGCATCAGCTCGACGCCCATGATCACCATTATCGCGTTGGTCTGGCCCAGCACGCCGTAGAGGCCGATGGCGAACATAAGGCCGGCGACGACGAGCACGACGGGCAGGCTGATCACGTGCGCTCGTCCCGTCGCGAGGTCCCGTCGCCCGGCTCGGCCAGGCCCAGCCGCCCGCCCTCCTTGGCCAGCAGGACCCCGCCGACCATCGCGAAGAGGATCGTGACTCCCGCGAAGAGGAACGAGAACATCGAGCGCCCCATGACCTCGTAGCCGATGGCCTGCACGTCGGGCGCGTCGGGCGAGACGACGGCGCCCGGCCAGTCGGTGGCCACGGCGAGCACCGCCAGCCCGATGCCGATCGCCGCCGCCAGCGCGGCCGAGCGCCGCTTGTCGTGGGTCATGTCCATGCCCATCAGCCCGCCGGGGTCGGACATGAACATGACCATGAAGAAGACCATGATGATCATCTCGCCGCTCATCATCAGGATCATCAGGACGCCCAGGAACTGGCTGGCCAGGGCCAGGAAGAGCAGGCCCTCCAGCCCCAGCGCGCCCAGCAGCAGCAGGCCCGCGCGGGCCATGGACGCGGTACGGAACACGTACAGGCCCCACACCAGCATCAGGATCGCCGCGGGCCAGAAGACCAGGGCGGTGCCCAGGGCGCTCATCGGTAGAAGAGCAGCGTCGTGAGGGCGGCCAGGACGATCGCGGCGATGGAGCCGGGGATGGCCACCTTCCAGGCCAGGATGAGCAGGCGGTCGGTCTCCAGCCGCGGTAGCCGGCGACCGGCCCACAGCAGCAACGCCGCCACGGCGAGCGTCTTGAGGACCATCCACAGCGCGTCGGGCAGCAGCGGCCCGTGCCAGCCGCCCAGGAAGAGGGCGGCGGTCATGCCCGAGACGGCCAGCACGAGGACGCGCTGGGCCAGCGCGACGATCGCGGCCTCCGGCCCGGTGTAGCGCGCGAAGGCGCCGCCGGCCAGTTCCTCGGACGCCGTCGCGGTGTCGAAGGGCGGCATGAGGGCGACAGCCATGACGGCCGGGAGCCACAGCGCCAGCGAGTAGGGCTGCACCAGGGCCATGGGGACCCCGGCCTGGATCGCGACGATGTCCGCGGGGCGCAGCGACTCGGCGGGCGCCGCGACCGCGGTGATCACCATGGCCAGCGGCATGGCGAAGCCGAGCATCAGCGCGACGAAGCGAAACCCGCCGACCACGGCCAGCGGGTGACCGCTCCCCCAACCGGCCATGAACACCGCCGGGGTGACGTAGGCCAGCGCGGCGGCGAAGAGGATCGCGCCCGAGTCGAGGTCGATGCCCCGAAAGCCCGGCGTCCAGGGAACGGTGGCCAGTGCGGCGACGGCGGCCAGCAGCAGGAGCAGCGGCGCGCCGTGGTACAGCCACCCGTCGTAGGAGGCCGGGAGCGTGAGGGGCTCGCGCAGCCGCCGGGCGGCGGCGGCGCCGATGGCCGCGGGGGCGAGCCGCGCCCCCGCGACCGCCTGCTCGAGCAAAGCCACCAGGCCGGCCCCGGCGAGGGCGACGAGGAGGATCGCGAAGGGGGTCGCGGCGCTCATGCGCCGACCCGCCAGGGCGAGAGGTCGAAGGAGGCGAGGCACACCAGCGCGCCACCCCACTCCTGGCCGATCGCGCTGCGCGCGGCGACCGTGCGCGCGGCGTCGGCGCCCGCGGCCGAGCACAGGACGGCACCGTTCTCGTGCCAGGCACGCAACGGGCCTCGCGGTCCCTCGACGACCCATCCGCCTGCGTCGGCGAAGGGGGCCGGGAGCGGGTGCGCTCCGGCCTCTCTGCGCACGAGCGCCGCTGCGGCCAGCTCAACGGCGGCGATCGCCTCGGCGTGGCGCAGGACTGTGCGGGCCCGGGCGTCGCCGTCGCCCTCGACGACCGGTGTGAAGCCCAGCGCGGCGTAGGCGGCGTCGTTGCTCCGCGCGTCCTCCGCGTGTCCCGCCGCCCGGGCCACCGGGCCGGTGAGGCCATGCGCCGCCACGGTCGCCACGTCGACCACCGCGCGCCCACGGGTGCGCGCGCCCATCCGCCGCCCTCGCACCACTCCGCGCAGGGAGGCCAGTGCATCGAGGCTGCGGTTAAGGTCGTCCGCGTCCGGCTCGCGCCGCGCCGCGGCCAGCGCAGCCAGGGCGGCGGTGCACCCGTCGACCAGCATCGCCCAGCCCAGCAGCCGCGCGAGCGTGCGCAGCCAGGCCACGTGGCTGACCGCCCGCTCGAGCTCTACGGCCGCGACGGCGGCCCACGGGCGCTCCGGCCGCTCGTCGGAGGCGGCGCTCAGCACGGCGCCCCAGGCCGACGGTGCGAGGGCGTCGGGCGGCCGGTCGAGCGCGATCTCCTCCGCCTCCAGCAGCGCATCGACCCGGCAGTCCTCGACGACGTCGCCGGCCAGACGCACGCTGATCGCCAAGCCGCCGGGCAGGGGGCCCGCCAGCGGGCCGAGGACGGTGTCGATCGGCTCCATGACCAACCCGTCCGAACCGGGGGAACCGGTGATGGCCATCATGTCGCCGTGGTGATCTCCGTCGTGGCCGCCGCCCTCCTCCTCGTCGTCGTCCTCGTCCACCGTCCGCGCGGCGAGCACCCGCTCGAGGCGCCGGCCGCCCAGCGCGGGGGCCGCGCGCACCTCCACCCGACGGTCGGCCGGAAGATCCTCGACGAGGCGGCGCAGTGCGTCGCCCAGCGGGCCGGGCAGGCGGTCGGGGAGCAGCACGCGTCGGGCCGAGCCGGCGTCGCTCACGGGGCGCAGCCCGTCGGCGTAGGGATCGACGCCCCACAGCGTCCAGGCGAGGTCGTCGGGGACGACGAGGGCCGGGCGGCCTACGACCATTCGAGCGCGCCCTCACGCCACGCGTAGACGATCCCCAGGCCCAGCACGGTCAGGAAGAAGCCGATCTCCGCGAAGGCGAACCAGCCCAGTCCCTTGAAGACGGCCGCCCACGGATACATGTAGGCCATCTCCATGTCGAAGGCGATGAAGAGCAGCGCGAACGTGTAGTAGCGCACGTGGTAGCGCGGCCACGCGGGCTGCTCCCCGGCGGCCACGCGGCGGACCCGCCGGCGAGCGAGCGCCACCGCATAGAGCGCGCCGACCAGCCCGGTCACCAGGGCGAGCAGGATGAAGAAGAGGGTGATCGCGCCCATGGGTCCGTGTCGAGAATAGTACTTATACCCCGTCAGGGTATAGTGGGACAACGCGGGCATCCGGCGCTGCCACGCACGGGTGACCAGCCTCCTACAGTACGTCTAATCCTGGAGGGCGAAACCATGCAGAGCAACGAGCGGACAGAGGGCAACCTCACCCGCCGGCGGTTCATCGCCGCGGGTGGGGCCGGAGCGGCCGGGTTGGCGATCGGCGGCTGGGCGCTGGGGAGGGCGACGGCCAGCTCGGAGCCCACGCGGGCCGATCTGGTCCTGCGCCCCCGGCCCTCCGAGGTGGAGATCGGCGGCCGGCGGGTCGCGACCTGGACCTACGACGGCGGACTGCCCGGCCCCGAGGTCCGACTGCGCCAGGGCCGTCCCGTGCGCATCCGCGTGGACAACGACCTCCCCGAGCCCACGACGGTCCACTGGCACGGCATCCGCCTGCGCGAGAACGACGCCGACGGCGTGCCCGGCCTCACGCAGGAGGCCATCGAGCCGGGTGGCAGCTACCTGTACGAGTTCACGCCGCCGGACGCCGGGACGTTCTTCTTCCACTCCCACGCGGGGATGCAGCTCGACCGCGGCCTCTACGCACCGCTGATCGTCGAGGCGGCCAACGAGACGCTGGACTACGACCGCGAGGCGGTCCTGGTCCTCGACGACTGGCTGGACGGCGTGCGCGGAACGCCCGACGAGCAGCTCGAGACGCTGCGCAGCGAGGGGATGGCCCACGGGATGGGGAGTCCGTCCCCCGCACCGGGAGAGCCGTTCGGCGCCGTGGGCGGCGGACGGGCGAGCTCCGGCGTTGCCATGGCCAACCTGGCGCTGGCCGGAGGCGTGGACGCCGGCGACGTCGACCACCCGCTGCACCTGGTCAACGGCCGTCCGCCCGAGGCGCCCTTCCAGGTCGACGTGCGCCGCGGGGAGCGCGTGCGCCTGCGCTTCGTCAACGCCGCAGCCGACACGATCTACGCCGTCTTCGTGGAGGGGCACGAGCTGCGCGTCACCCACGCCGACGGGCTGGCCGTGGAACCGGTGACCACCGACGCGCTGCTCATGGGCATGGCCGAGCGCTTCGACGCGCTGATCGAGCCGCGGGGCGAAGGCGGGGCGCGCATCATCGCCGTGCCGCTGGGCAAAGAGGGCCGGGCGGTGGCCAACCTGCGCCTCGCCGACTCGCGCGCCCGCACGCCCGCGCCCGACGCGCCGGTGCGACCGCCACGGCGCCTGCTCACCCACGCCGACCTGACCGGAGCCGAGATGGAGGAGGCCACGCCCCGCGGCGAGCGGCGCACCATCGACATGAGCCTGGCCATGGACATGAGCGAGCCCTACCTGTGGTCCATCGGAGGCCAGACCATGGAAGGATCCGACGAGGTCCAGATCGCCCGCGACGAGCCGGTGCGCTTCGTCTTCGCCAACCGGACCATGATGCCCCACCCCATGCACCTGCACGGCCACTCCTTCCGGCCCGTGCGGCGGGGCGAGGGACTGGCCCCGCTCAAGGACACCATTCTCGTGACCCCGATGGAGACGGTGGCCGTCGACTGGACAGCCGACAACCCCGGCGACTGGGCGCTGCACTGCCACAACGGCTACCACCACGAGGCAGGCATGATGCGCCACATCAAAGTCGCCTGAGGTTCGCCACGGCCGAGGGGGAACCGACGATCGAGCTGCTGTTCTTCGCTGGGTGCCCGAATCACGACCGGCTGGTGGCCCACTTGCACGAGCTGCTCGGCCGGGCCGCGTCACCGGCGGACGTGCAGCTTGTGCCGGTCACCTCCGACGACGAAGCCCGCGCGCAGCGGTTCCTCGGCTCACCGACCATGCGCGTCGACGGCAGCGACGTCGAGCCGGGCGCCGACGAACGGACCGACTTCGGCCTCAAGTGCCGCCTCTACCCCACCCCGCAGGGGCTGTCGGGCCTGCCGCTCGACGCCTGGATCCTCGCCGCCCTGCGCACTTCGAGCTGAAGTCGCGGCGTCTGCGGGGCTGGCGCGGCCTGCTCAGGGACGCCGGGCTGTGCCCAGGCGGTGGGGGATCTTGGGAGAGACGAGGCTGGGGCTGAAGGAGAAGCGGTCGCAGTGCTCGATGTCAAAGCCGGCGGCCTCGATCGCCGCCTCGGTGTCGCGGGTGGGGTGGCAGCCGCCGGCGACGCGCGGCCAGATCGTGCGGTCGGCGAGCTCGAGCACCGCCCGAAGGGGCTGACGATCGGCGTGCACATGCTCGTAGAAGCGAAGCTCGCCGCCGGGGCGCAGCACCCTGCGTGCCTCGTTCAGCGCGGCCGCCTGGTCGGGCACGGTGCACAGCACCAGTGAGGCCACGACGGCGTCGACCGACCCGTCCTCCAGAGGGAGGTTCTCGGCGAAGGCGCAGATCACCTTGATGGGCACCGGGGCCTGCGCCGCTGCTCGCTCCGCGTCGCCGCGCAGGTGGCGCTCGGGCTCGACGGCGAGGACCTCCTCGACCGACGCGGGATAGAGCGCGAAGTTCCCGCCGTCGCCGGCGCCGACCTCGACCACCCGGCCGTGCAGGCCCTCGAGCACCCGGCGGCGGTGCTCGCGCTCGCCGCGCTCGTCGGCCGTCTGGCGGTTGCGGCGGTAGAACCGCGCGAAGAAGGGATGGTCGAGCTCGCTTGGCGGTGTCTGGGTCACGATGGCTCCCTGGTTCCCGGCGGGCTGCGGCTACTATGACAGGGCGTAGTGATGACCGCCGCAGATCGTCCCGTCCCGCCGCCGCTGCATGAGCTCGAGTCCGAGGTCATGGAGGAGATATGGCGTGTGGGCGAGGCGAACGTTCGCGAGGTGCTGCATGCGCTGAACGGCCAGGGCCCCAAGCAGCGGGCCTACACGACGGTGATGACCATCATGCAGCGCCTGGACACCAAGGGTCTGCTGCGCCGCCGGCGCAGCGGACGAACCGACATCTACAAGCCGTGCCTGTCGCGCGAGGACTACTTGCAGGCGCGCGCCCAAGCGGAGGTCGACGCGGTCGTCGAGCAGTACGGCGAGGTCGCGTTCGTGCACTTCGCGCGGCAGATGGCCTCGCTGGACCCCGAGCAGCGCCGCAAGCTCACCCGGCTGGCGCGTCGTGACTAAGCCTCGCACCATCCTGGGCCTGCAGCTTCTGCTGGCGGCGCTGGGCCTTGGCGCCGTGGGCTACGCCTCGCTCGCCGCGGCCGGGCAGCTCTCGCTCACGCCTCCGTCGACAGCGACGCTGCTCGAGGCATGCCAGCGGGTGCTGCTGCCCGATGCGAGCCTGGCGGGAATCGTGAGCCTCCTACTGGGTGTTCTGGCCTTCGCCGTGCTCGGACGCACGCTGTGGTCGGCCGTTCGTCAGCTTCGCGCCTCCCGACGGGTGCTGCGCGCCCTGCACGTGGTGGAGAACCGCACCATTGATGGGCAGCGGGTGACGGTCATCGGCGGCGACAGGCCGATCGCCTTCTGCGCCGGGGTGCTGCGCCCGCGCATCTACATCTCGACCGGGACGCTGGCGACCCTGGATCGTCTCGAGCTCGCCGCCGTCGTCGCCCACGAGCGACACCACGCCCGCCTTCACGATCCACTGCGCGCCGTCCTCTCACGGGCGCTGGCCGACGGCCTGTTCTTCCTGCCCGCGCTGCGCCGGCTGAGCGAGCGCTACGCGGAGCTGGCCGAGCTGGCCGCCGACCGCGAGGCCGTCCGGGCCAGCCGGAACGACGCCGCGCCGCTGGCCTGCGCACTGCTCTCCTTCGAGGCCGCCGACCCCGCGGTGGTCGGCATCGCGCCCGAGCGCGTCGACCACCTGATGGGCGAACGCGCCCCGTGGCAGCTTCCGGCGGCCCTGCTGGCGTGGGCGCTGCTCGCCCTGACCGCCGTGCTCGTCGTGGCGTTGCGCGTCGAGGCCACGGGCGCGGGGGTCGAGCTCAACGTGCCGTTGCTCGCCGCCCAATCCTGCATGCTGGCGATGGCCGGCCTCCCGCTGGTCGTCGGCGCGGCGACGGTGCTGCGCGCGCGAAGCTCGCTGGCTCGTCGCCTCGGGCGGTAGGCCTCTATCTACTACAATGCCTAGCAGGCAACGTCACGAAGGAGGAGAACGATGGAGTGGCTCTACGGACTCGCGCTGCTCGCCTGCCCGCTGGGCATGGGGGCCATGATGTGGTTCATGTCCAAGGGCATGAGGGGCGGCGACAAGCAGAAGGCCACCGGGGACCAAGAGGTCTCCCGCGCGCAGGGCGACTCGCTTGAGGAACTGCGCGAGCGACAGCACAGGCTGGCCGCCGACATCGCGCGCCGGGAGGAGCACGACGCGTCCGTCCGCGAGCCCCAGCCGGCCGCGAAGCGCTGAGCCGGCGAGACCTTCGTCTATGGCCACCACACAGTCCGACAAGAAGGAGCGCAGGCGCCAGGAGCGGCTGGAGCGCGAGCGCACCGCCAGGGCGGCGGAGCGCCGGCGCAGGCTGTGGTCCTACGCCGGAGCGGCAGCGCTGCTCGTCGTCCTGGCCGCCCTGGGGGCGGTCATCCTCGCGACCGACTCCGGTGGCGGCGAGGAGCCCTCTGCTGCCGACGCGCCACCAGTCGCCGGCGCACCCTCCTCGGGCGCGGAGTCCGGCGGGCACGTGCACGGGCTCGGCGTGGCTCTCGCGGGCGACGGCGTGCTCATCGCGACCCACGACGGGCTGTACAGCGCCGCGGGCGACGGCAGCGCGCCGGTGCAGGTCAGCGCCGAGCAGCAGGACTTCATGGGCTTCACGGTCGCGGCTCCCGATCGGCTGCTGGCTTCGGGCCATCCCGCCGCGGGGCAGGATCTCCCGGCGGCACTGGGCCTGATCGAGTCTCGCGACGGTGGACGAACCTGGCAGCCGGTCTCGCTGCTGGGCGAGGCGGACTTCCACGTCCTGCGCGCGGCAGGTGAGCGGGTCTACGGCTTCGACGGGGCCGGCGGGCGCTTCCTGGCCAGCGCGGACGGCGGGGGGACATGGCAGGAGCGCGAGCTTCCCGCCCCGATGTTCGACCTGGCCATCGCTCCCGACGATCCGCAGCGCCTGATCGCGGCCACCGAGGAGGGGCTGTTCGCGTCCAACGACGCCGGGGGAAGCTGGCGGCCGGCCGACGACGCCACCGGGCTCGTCGCCTGGGCGCCCTCCGGGCGGCTGTTCGTGGTCGACGAACAGGCCCAGGTCCTCAGCGGCGCGCCGGACGGTCCGCTCTCGCGCCGCGGCGCCCTGCCCGAGCTCCCGGTCACGTTCATGGCAGCGCAGGGCGCGCTGTACGCCGCCCTGGCCGACGGCAGCGTGCTGCGCTCGGTGGACGAGGGCGCCTCGTGGACCGCCATCGCGCAGGTGTGAGCGCGCGGTCAACCGCGGCGCATGAGGCGCCCGACGGCGGCCATCATCTCCTGGGTGCGGTCGGCCTGGAGCTCCTCGCTGGCGGCTCCCAGCACGCACGAGCGGGCGTGGTCGTCGAGCAGCCCGAGGGCGACCTTGTCCAGCGCGGCCTGGACGGCGGAGATCTGCGTGAGGACGTCGATGCAGTAGCGGTCCTCGTCGACCATGCGCTGGATGCCGCGCACCTGGCCCTCGATGCGGGAGAGGCGGCTGTTGAGCTGGTCCTTGGTGGCGGTGTATCCACGCGTCGGGGTTGGGGGCATGAGACCGATGGTACCACTACCCCCTCGGGGTTTATTGTGGTACGGTCCTCATATACCCCCTAGCCGTACCCGGAAGGAGCACCGCGATGACCAGCGAGAAGACCTACACCGTGACCGGCATGAGCTGCGGCCACTGCGAGCTCTCCGTGCGCGAGGAGATCGAGGAGCTGGCCGGCGTCGAGTCGGCGCAGGCCGACCACACCACGGGGCAAGTCGTCGTCCGCGGGAGCGAGGTCGACGACGCCGTCGTGCGTGCGGCCGTCGCGCAGGCCGGATACGAGGTCGCGTCATGAAGGTTGCGCCGCGCGAGGACGACCGGGTCAGGACGGGCGGCTACACCATGGAGGTGAGACGATGAGCACGCAGGCCCCTCAGAGACTCGAGCTACCGGTCCAGGGCATGACGTGCGCGTCGTGCGCCAATCGCATCGAGCGCAGGCTCAACAAGCTCGAGGGCGTGACCGCCACCGTCAACTACGCCACCGAGAAGGCGGCCGTCGAGTTCGACTCCGATCAGGTCGATACCGGCGACCTGATCGGCGCCGTCGAGGCCGCCGGCTACCACGCCGCGCTTCCCTCGGCAAGCGGTGCCGGACCGCAGGAGGACGCCGACGAGCGCGACCTGCGCTCGCTGCGCCAGCGGCTGATCGGGGCGACGGCGCTCTCCGTCCCGCTGCTGCTCATCTCGATGATCCCGGCGCTGCAGTTCGAGTACTGGCAGTGGCTGGCCCTCCAGCTCGCCACCCCGGTCGTCTTCTGGGCCGGCTGGCCGTTCCACCGGGCGGCGTGGCAGAACCTCCGCCACGCCACGGCGACCATGGACACGCTGATCAGCGTCGGCACCGTGGCGGCGTGGGGCTGGTCGGTCGTGGCCCTGTTCTTCCTGGGCGCAGGGGTGCCCGGCATGGAGATGAGCATGGATCTGGTGCTCGACCGCTCCGCCACCAGCGACCACATCTACCTGGAGGCGGCCGGCGTGATCATCACGCTGATCCTGGCCGGGCGCTACTTCGAGGCGCGGGCCAAGCGCCGTGCCGGCGCGGCGCTGTCGGCGCTGCTGGAGCTGGGCGCCAAGGAGGTCGCGATCCTCGACGCCGACGGCACCGAGCGCCGTGTGGCGGTCGACCGGCTCCAAGCCGGCGACCGCTTCGTGGTGCGCCCGGGCGAGAAGGTGGCCACCGACGGCGTCGTCGAGGAGGGCGCGTCGGCGGTCGACCAGTCGCTGCTGACCGGCGAGTCGGTGCCGGTGGAGAAGCAGCCCGGCGACGAGGTGGTGGGGGGAACGGTCAACGCCGGCGGGCGGCTGGTCGTGCGCGCCACGAAGGTCGGCGCGGACACCGCGCTGGCCCAGATCGGCCGCCTGGTCACCGACGCGCAGACCGGCAAGGCACCCGTGCAGCGCCTGGCCGACCGCATCTCGGGGATCTTCGTGCCGATCGTCATCGTGCTGGCGCTGGCCACCCTCGGCACCTGGTTGGCGCTGGGCGCCTCGGCGGCCTTCGCCTTCGCCGCCGCGGTGGCCGTCCTGATCATCGCCTGCCCGTGCGCCCTGGGCCTGGCCACGCCGACCGCGCTGCTGGTGGGCACAGGCCGCGGCGCCCAGCTCGGGATCCTCATCAGGGGTCCCGAGGTGCTGGAGTCCACCCGGCGCATCGACACCGTCGTGCTCGACAAGACGGGCACGGTGACCACCGGGCAGATGAGCCTGGTCGAGGTCGCCGTGGCCGATGGCGTGGAGCGCGACGAGGCGCTGCGCCTGGTGGGCGCGCTGGAGGACGCCTCCGAGCACCCGATCGCGCAGGCCATCGCCCGCGGTGCCCGCGAGCAGGTCGGCGCGCTGCCCGCCGTCGAGGGCTTCACCAACCGCGAGGGCCTCGGCGTGGAGGGAGTCGTCGACGGCCACCGCCTGATCGTCGGCCGCCCCGCGCTGCTGAACTCTTCCTGGCCGGGCCTGCACCTGCCACCCGGGCTCGAGGCCGCGCTGGAGGCTGCGCAGGGCCGCGGCCAGACGGCCATCGCCGCCGGCTGGGACGGCCGGGCGCGCGCGGTGCTGGTGGTGGCCGACACGGTCAAGCCCAGCAGCGCGGAGGCGATCGAGCGGCTGCGGGGCCTTGGCCTGCGCACGGTGCTGCTGACCGGCGACCACGAGGCCACGGCACGCGCGGTCGCAGATCAACTGGGCATCGACGAGGTCATAGCCGAGGTGCTGCCCTCCGGGAAGGCCGACGTCGTCAAGCGCCTGCAGGCCGAAGGACGCACCGTGGCGATGGTCGGCGACGGCGTCAACGACGCGCCGGCGCTGGCCCGGGCCGACCTGGGCCTGGCCATCGGCACGGGCACCGACGTGGCAATCGAGGCCTCGGACCTGACGCTGGTCTCCGGCGACCTGCGCGCCGCGGCGGACGCCATCCGCCTCTCGCGCAGGACGTTGGGCACGATCAAGGGCAACCTGTTCTGGGCCTTCGCCTACAACGTCACGCTCATCCCCGTGGCCATGCTCGGCTTCCTCAACCCGCTGTTCGCCGGGGCGGCGATGGCCTTCTCGAGCGTCTTCGTGGTCACCAACTCGCTGCGCCTGCGCACCTTCAAGGCCCAGCGGGACCCAGCCGGTCCAACCCCCACCATCGGGCGACCGGCCGCTGCACCGCTTCGCACGCTGACCGCTCCGCCTGCTCCGGCTACTACACTCCATCGCAGGTCATCGATGCGAAGGAGCTGGCGGATATGGAGATGATGGACGGGATGGGTCTCGGGATGCTGGTCGTAGTGGTCGCGCTCCTCGTCCTGCTGGCCGGCGCCGTCTACCTCGGGGTCCGGGCGGGCCTGGGCCACCGGCGGCGCGAGGACGGTCCGCAGCAGACCCTCGAGCGCCGCTTCGCCGCCGGCGAGATCGACGGCGACGAGTACCACGACCGACTGGCCGCGCTGCGCAGCACCCAGGTCGGCCGCTTCGGCCGGTAGCGCAGCAGCTCAGGCGAAGTGGACCGGCCATGATCCACCACGGGCGACTGCGGGTGGCGCTGGGTGGCGCACTCGCCGCCACCGCGGGGGTGATTGCTGCGTGCGGTGGTGCCTCCGACGCAGCGCCGGTGACCCAGCAACCGCCCGACCGGCGTGCGGAGATGCCCGCGGAGACACAGCGCGACGTGCACGAGGTATTCCACCGCCTGCCGCAATCCTGCGGTCGCGATCGGGCCGACAAGCCGACGCTCAAGCGCACGACCGCCCGGTTCATCGAGCTCTACCGCCGCTACCCGGCCGATCGGTTCCGCCTGACGATCGACGACGAGTCGGGCTCCATGCTCTCGGCTCTGCTGGTCCTGCGCGCCGAGATGGCCGTCTGCAGCCCTGACGACGCCGCGTCCATCGACCGGGTCCTGCCGGCGCAGATCCGCCGCGGGCTGCCGGCGCTGCGTCGCGAGTCGGGGTAAGCGCCCCACCCCTCTAACTAAAGGCACCCGGGGCGGCGGCGAGCCATCGACTGTGCGGACTACGCCATGCGGCGGCTCACCGCGGGCGGGCCGCGTCGGCGACGGCCGCCTGCACCACGTCGGGGCGGCGCAGGGGCAGCAGATGGTCGGTGGCCACGACGCGGACCTCGACGCGGTCGTGCGGGTGGTCGAGCACGTCGGCGGCCGGTGCCTCGGTGTCGTCCTCGCCGACGACGACCACGGTGGTCGCGCGCGGCCGCGCGAGCGCGTCGGGCAGCGGGTTGTCGGCGAACAGGGAGCCCAGCGCGTCGCGGTAGGCGGGCCAGGAGTGCTCGAAGCTGTCGCGCACCACCTCGGGGGGCAGGTCGCCGGCCCAGCGCGGTGCCAACCGCGCCAGCGGCGCGCGCATCAGGCACATGAGCCCGCAGGTGATGCTCGCGACCGGCGACCGGTCGACCACCTGGCCGGCAAGGCGGCCCCGGCCGCGCAGGCGCTCGCGGGCCTGCTCGCCGTCGTGGAAGACCGGCGGCGAGACCAGCACCAGGCCGCTCACCCGTGCCGGCGCGCGCTCGGCCAACCGTGCCGCTACCGCGCAGCCCCAGGAGTGCCCGACGACCAGGAGCCGCGGCGCGCCGTGGCGGTCGAGCAGGCCCAGGAGGGCGTCGACCTGCTCGTCGAGGCCGAAGCGCGTGCCCGTGCGTCGCGAGCGGCCGAAGCCCAGCAGGTCGCAGGTCAGCACGCCCCGTCCGTCGTCCGCGAGGCCTGGTGCGACCCTGTCCCAGACGCGCGCCGACGCCGCCAGCCCGTGGAGGAGCAGCACGTCGGGCGGCAGCCGCGTCCCGTGCAGCCAGTGGGCCAACGGCGTGGAGACGGGGTCGTGCTGAGGGCGCACCACACCTCCCCCGCCGATACCCACGCCCGGGGCCATGCCGGCGTCGGCCTCGAGGCGCCGCGCGCGCACCCAGGCGGCCAGGACGGCGGCGTACACACCGCTGCCCACGAGGGCCAGGAGGAGCCAGGTCTCGTCCCCGCCGGGGATCTCGTGGGCGGAGACATGCCCGAGGAACACGTCCATCCACGCCTCGTGGGGAGCGACGACGGCGCGGAAGAGCAGATCGGGCACCATCGCGAACAGGTGGAAGGCCACGACGACGGCGAGCTGTCCGGGCCCCGGCGCCGCGGCGACGAGCAGCCACGCCAGATTCCACACGACAGCGGCCAGGACGCCCACCAGGAAGTGCGTCGACCAGTGGAAGCCGGCGTCCTGGCCCAGGTAGGAGGCCAGAAGCACCGCCTCCACCCCGAGCAGCAGGACCGCCTGAACGGCCAGCCCGCGGGGGCGCAGCGGCCGGTAGCCGGCGGTCACCGCAGCGCCTGTGTGAGCACCGCGATCTCGTGGGGGCGGCGCAGGTAGGTGGGGTCGAGCGTCGCGTAGCGCAGCCGGCCTTGCGGGCCGACGATCGCGTAGCCCACAGGGAAGCCCCCGTCGCGCGGCTCGGGCATGCCCGTGGCGGCCGCCAGCCGGCCCGCCCCCGTGGACAGCAGCCGGGTGCGCGGCGGAAGCTCGGGCGCGGCGGCCGACGCGGGCTCGGGCACGGCCAGGACGACCAGAGCGCCGTCCGCGACGCCGTCCACGAAGCGTTCCAGGGCGTCGGGGTCGGGCAGCCGGCGGTCGAAGACCAGCACGACGGGGCGGCGCCCGACCGGGTCGCCGGGCAGGCTCAGGTCCCCGACCGGCGGGCTCTTCATCAGCACCCCCGAGCGCTGCGCCGCCTCGTCGGGGTCGTCGAGCGGGCCCGGTTGGGGCACCACCGCCAGCAGCACGACGACGAGGACTGCGGCGCCCGCCACCCAGCCGCCCACCGGCGCCCACATGGACAGCGGCGGGCGGGCACCCGGGCCCGGCCGACCGTCACCTCCCGCAAGCATCACGAGGAGTCGGCCGGTGCGGACACCGGGCCAATGTAACTGGGCCGTCCGTCGTGCCGGCGGGGGTAGCGCCCGGTAGCTACTACGCTACCTAGTATGCGACGAACACGGCGACTCACACTCGGCCTGCTGTCGATCCTCGCGGTCTCGGCGGTGGCCGCCGGCGCGATCGCGATGGCCGCGGGCGACGACGACTCGGCGTTCATGGGCATCGCCCCCCGGGACGCGCCCTACGACCTGCGCTTCATCGACGAGATGGTCATGCACCACCGCGGAGCGGTCATGTCCGCACACATGATGATCGCCGACTCCGAGCGGCCCGAGCTGCGCGACCTCGCGCGACGGATCGCCGAAAGCCAGTCCGAGCAGATCGACCGCATGGAGCGCTGGCGCAAGGAGTGGTACCCCGACGCCCCGCCCGCCACCATGGGCGGCGGCATGATGATGGGCGGCGGCATGACGGGGATGGGCGGCGACTCGATGGGCGACATGGGTGGCGACTCTATGGGCGGCGGCGACATGGGCGGCATGATGCCCCGCGACATGATGGGCGGCGACACTACCGACCGCATGTTCCTGCGCATGATGATCCCCCACCACCAGCTCGCGGTCGACATGGCCCAGGACGCCCAGGAGCGCGCCGACCACGAGCCGTTGAAGGGCCTCGCGCGCGAGATCGAGCAGGGCCAGATGCGCGAGATCGTCGAGATGGAGGGCTACCTGCGCGAGTGGTACGACGAGGCCAGCACCCGCGACACCGCCGGGCCCATGCGCGACATGATGCAGCGCATGCTCGGCCGCTGAGGCGCTTCGCCTACGTCGCCCGGCTAGTCGATGATCGCCGCCATCACCATCGGCATTGATCCGACCATCGAGCTCGGCCCCGTCACGCTGGCCTGGCACGGGATCACCATCGCCCTGGGCATCATGATCGGCGGCGTGGCCGCCGGTCGCCACGCCCGCGAGCACGGCCTCGACGTCGATCCGCTCTACACCGTCGGGAGCATCGCGGCGCTCGCCGGGATCGTCGGAGGGCGCATCTTCTATCTGCTGGAGAACGACCCGGCGGGCCTCGTGGACCCGGCGCAGCTCTTCAGCGGCCGCGGGTTCACGTTCGCAGGCGGGGTCATCCTCGCCGCCGTGGCGATCGCCGTGTACGTCCGCGGGCGCGACCTCTCGCCGCGCTACCTGACCGCCGGCGCGCTCGGGCTCCCGCTCGGCGTGGCCATCGGGCGCATCGGCGACGTGATCAACGGCGAACACTACGGCCCGGCCACCGACTTCTTCCTTGCCGTGCGCAACACCCACCCCGACGCCGACGTGCCCAGCCCCGCCCTGGCCTACCACTCCGGCGGGCTGTACGAGGTGCTGCTGGCCGCGGCCATCTTCGCCGTGGTGTGGCCGCTGCGCCACCGCTTCGCGCACGTCACCACGCCCGTATGGCTGGTCCTCGCCCTCTTCGCGGTCGGGCGCTTCGTGATCTTCTTCTTTCGCCTGGACAGCGACGAGCTCGCGCTGGGCCTCAACAGCGCGCAGTGGACGAGCATCGTCCTGCTGATCGTCGCGATCGCGGGCGCCGCGATCACCGGCCAGCGGCGACGGGGCGCGGCACGCCCGGCGCCGTCGACCTGACCGGGCGCTGGTGGAGTGCGCGCCATGGCCCGACACCCACCGCGACCCCCTCGCCCCGACTCGGCAGCGGTACTCGCCACGGCGACGGCCTTCTCGCGTGGGTCATCGCAGTCCAGGTCGCAGCCCCGGACAGGCGACGGAGCCACGCAACCGCACTGCCAGCCCGGCCGCGAGGATCGCGATGCTCAGGACGCCCAGGACCGGCTGAAGTGGGGCCCAGTAGCTCAGCGCGCCGCTGACGCCGATCAGCGACACCACGAGCTTGTTGCAGATCGGGCAGCCGACCGCGAATATCGACAGCACCGTGGCGGCCATCGTCCTCGACGAGCGGTCAGGGCCTGCGGTCGGCGCGCCGCCACCCCGGACGTAGGTTGCAGCCGTAAGCCCCACGAGCACCGCCGAGATTCCCCACACTGGATAGTTCCACCATGTCACGGGGAGCATGCGGGTATAGAAGCTCGTCTCCACGATCCCCGTCGGAATCCCCATGGCGAGCGCTGCCACACCTCCCGCGAGCGCTGCCACCAGCCAGCGTCGCGCCGACCAGGACCCCATGCTCGCCACAGCGACGCGCGGCGCGAGGAGCCTCGAAGCAGACGATGGGCTCGCAGCCATTTCCGGAACCGTACCAGCGGCTCCTACAGGTCGTCGGAGGCCGGGAGCTTCGCGAGCCAGCGGTCGACGACGTAGCCTCCGAAGGGGACGACCGCACCCAGGAGGATGCCGGCGGTGGCCCGGGCACTCCAGCGAGCCTGCGCGCGGATGTTCATCGCTATCAGCACATACGCGAGGAAGAGCGCCCCATGGATCGGGCCGAGGATCTGGACGCCGAGCTCGCCTTGGTCCTGGCGCTTCAGGTACGCGGCGACCAGGAGCGCCAGGAAACTGGTTGCTTCGGCGAGTGCGACGTAACGCAGACGGGTCAACGAGTTCATACGGTGACGCGGCGGAGGTCAGCGGGTGGCACGTGAAGTCTCTGAGCGAGTGCGAGGCGCCGTCGCGGTCCGCCGACTCGCAGCTCGCGAGTGACCATGGTCAGCTCGCCGGGAGTGAGACCCTTACGGGCAGCCACGGGGTGATGTGGTGAACGCTCGGCGCCCCGGCGCAGGCCGAGGCGTCGCAGGCGCTGGGTCACCGCCTCGGGAGAGCGCTCGACCAGCTCGGCCAGCGCGGCCGGGTTGAGCCCGGCGTGCAGCGCCAGCAGGTCGTCCTCGTCGATCGTCCAAGGCCGCCCCTGGCGTTTGGGGGGCGGCGCGTACAGCGGCGCGAGTCCCAGTTTTCGCGTGCGCGCGCGCAGCGCTTCCGGGGTGCGTGCGAGGAGCCGTGCGGCGCGTACGAGCCCCACCCCGTCACGGTTGAGCCGGCGAAGCGCTCGGTCGTCGGAGGGCGTCCAGGCTCGTGCGTAGGTCGCCAGGCCGAGCTTGGCGGCCCGCGCCGCGACCGCGGGCGCCGTCCGTCCAGACAGCTCCCGGACGATCTGCTCACAGGTCAGCCCGAGCTCGTAGCCGTCGCGCACAGCGGCGTCCTCGGCTGGGCTCCAGCGCCGGCGGGACGGTGGATCGTGCAGGCCGAGCTTCGTCGCGTGCAGCCGGATCGCGCCCGCGGAGCGACCGAGTCGCTGCGCCAGCGCAGGTACGTCCCCACCATCCGCCCAACACCGTCGGATCGCGTCGTCGTCGCCGGCGGAGTAGAGGGCCCCGAGCCGGGCGACGCCAACCAGCGCACCCCGGCGCCGTCGAACATCCTCCGGCGAACGCCTCAGACGCACGGCGATCACGGGCGCCGGCAGGTCGATCGCTGCGCCGGCTCGGATGAACTCGTCCTCGGCCATGGTCCACGCCCGACTACGCGGACGGGGTGCGATCCCCAGCGTCCGCCGTCGCTCACTGACCGCGTCCTCGGAGCGGCCGGCCTGCCGGGCGATCGCCCGGACCGGCGTGCCCTCCGCGTAGAGAGTGCGCAGGAGACGATCCTCCTCTGGCATCCAGCGGGGCGCCATCTCAGCAGCGGGCGAGGCGGGCGTCGGGCGCGGTCTCGCCCAGCTCAAGTTCGGTGGCCAACACGGCGATCTCCTTTCGGGCACGTCAAGGAAAGGAGAGGCAGCCGTGACCTCGGCGGCGCCGGTCGTGGACGCCGTGCCGGACGCTAGCACGGTCGTACGCTGGGCCCATGCATGAAGAGCGCCCCGCCGAGCTCGAGACCCGCCTGGCGGCGCTGCGCGCCGGCTTCTGGCTCGGCTGGCTGTCGATCACCGCGGTGTTGGCGGGGCTTGCCCTCGGACTGCCGACCCACAGCCTGGCGCCGCCGCTCGCCCTGACGGGCGCGGCCGCCGCGATCAACGCCGCGATGATGCTCGTGCCGTGGGAGCGCCGGCTGACGGCGAGCCGCGGCCACCTGCTGCTCGACGCGTGGTCGGGCGGCCTGCTCGCGTTCGTCAGCGCGTTGGTCCTCACGGCGGGAGCGCACGCCGGCTTCGATCTGCTGCTGTTCCTGGTCGCACCGTTCCTGGCCACCGTGCATAGCGGCCGGCGCCGCGCAGTGTGGCTCGCCGTAGCCGGGATCGCGTACCTCGCCGTCATGGCGCTGGCGCCCGGTGCCCTGGAGGCGGGTGCGTTGGCAATGCGCGTGGCGCTGCTGGCGGCCGCGACGACGCTCGCGCTCGCACTGGCCCGGATGGTCAAGCGCGAAGCGGCGGCCCGCGCTCGAGCGAGCGCTCGCGCGGACCTCGAGCACACGCTGCTCGCCGAGTCCCATCACCGCGTGAAGAACAGCCTGCAGACGGTGGCCGACATCCTGCTGCTCGGCCGACCGGCGGACGCCGGCGCCGGCGCCGAGACCTTCGACGAGACGGCCGAGCGGATCCGGTCGATCGCCGCCGTGCACCAACTCCTGGCCGAGCGCCGCGGAGCAGCGGTCAGCGCGCCTGCGCTGCTCGAAGCCATCACCGCTGCGGCGGCGGTGGACGCTCAGATCGTGGCGGAGGAGCGCGACCTCGGCCCAACCTGCGCGCAACAGCTCGGCATCGTCGCGAACGAGCTGATCGCCAACGCGGCGCGCCACGGCAGTCCGCCGATCCGGGTGCTTCTGCACGGTCGAGATCCCATGGTGCTCGAGGTGCTCGATGCCGGCAATACGCCACGCCACCACACCGAGCACCTCGGACTGCAACTCGTGCGCCAGATCGTCGGACGAGGCCTGCAGGGCAGCTTCACCCTGTCCTCCACGACTCCCGCCGGCACGCGCGCGGAAGTCCGCTTCGACGCCGACCGATGCGCATCCTGATCGCCGAGGACGAGCCGATCATCGCGCTTGGGCTCGCCGAGCGCCTGCGTCGGCTCGGCCACCAACCGATCGGACCCGCCCACGACGGCGTCGAAGCCGTCAACGTCGCCCGGGTCGACACACCCGACCTGTATCTCTTCGACATCGACATGCCGCGCCTCGACGGTCTCGCTGCCGCCGCGGCGCTGGCCGCCGAAGGGCGCCGGCGGCCTGTCGTGATCCTCACCGGCGTGGATGATCCTCAGCTCGTGGACCGCTCCGTGGCCAGCGGTGCGGCTGCCTACCTGACCAAGCCCATCGACGACCGCCAACTCGACGCGGCCATCCGCGTCGCGGCCGCGCGCCACGAGGATCTGCTGGCCCTCGAGGCCGAGGTAGAGCGGGCACGCCGGTTGCTGGCCGACCGCAAGCTCGTCGAACGCGCCAAGGGCCTGCTCATGGACGCATTCAGCCTCTCCGAAGCCGATGCGCACGCACGCCTCCAGCGCGCCGCACGCAACCGCAACCTCAGCCTCGGCGCCATCGCACAGGACATCATCGACCAGCGCGACGTCCTCCACGGCGCGGGCGGCTCAGGCCATGCGGAGGCTTGACCGACTGCGGACTCCTTCGGTCGGAGCAAGATCCAGCACATGCCTACCGTGGCGGCCGCTGCTCCCCGCCACGCACGGCGCCCACCACACGGCCCGTCGCCGCCGCCTCGATGCCCGTGCGCATCTGCTGGGGGTTGATCGCGCCCACCACGTGGCTGACCACCCGGCCCCCGGCGTCCAGGAAGAAGGTCTCGGGAATGCCGGCGGCCCCCCAGGCACGGGCCGTGTCGTCGTTGAGGTCGCGGACATGGGGAAAGGTCAGCCCGAACTGCGCGATGAAGTCGCGGGCGTCCTCACGCACGTCCTGCATGTCGATCCCCACGAAGAGCACCCCCCGCTCGCGGGCCTGCTCCCAGCCGCGCTGCAGGAGCGGGGCCTCCTCGCGACAGGGTGGGCACCACGACGCCCAGAAGTTGATCATCACCGGGGTGCCGCGCAGCTCGCGGAGGTCCACCGTGCCGTCCTGCGCGGCGCGGCGCCAGGCCGCCTCCAGCCGCTCGCCGGGCTCACCGCGCTCGAGGACCTCGAGGCTGAAGCCCGGCGCGGGGGCGGCGCGTCCGTTCGCGAGGGCGTCGTCGATCGCCGGGTCGGGCGCCTGCGTGAGCACGCCGTAGACCAGCAGTGCGAGGAAGGCGACGGCCAGGACGACGGCCAAGCCGCGGCCCAGCAACCTCAACGGTCCGCCTCGTTCCTGCTCAACGTCCATCACTGGCCTCCTCGGGGGTGACGATGTCCATGGGCTCATCGAAGTCGGACGTCCTGGTGGTGGTGAAGGTCGACGGCGTCAGCGAGCGGACGCGAAGGACCCGGTAGGTCTCTAGATCGACGGCCATGCCCATCCACACCGGCGTTCCCTCGTCGAAGAGGGCGAGACGGGCGAGGCGTCGTCCGTCGACGCGCTCGATCCCCAGCAGGCGGACGGACCGCGCGAATGGGGTCCAGCGAAACCAGGTGCGCGTGCGGAAGGCCAGGCCGCCCCCGTAGGAGCCCTCGTGCCAGCCCGGGCCCAGGCCGGGGGCGCGCCGCCACTGGCGATCGCCGATCACGACCGTCTGGATCCCGCGATCGGTGCTCCAGGCCATGCGGTCGGGTGCCTGGATGCGATAGGTCGTGCGTGCGCCCGGCCCGATCCCGCTGGTCGCGCGCTCGCGCTCGACCGCGGTGTCGAGGTCGCGCATGGCCCGCTGCGCGCGTTCGAGCATGCGCCGGGCCCGGTCGTCGGCGCCCTGCTCCCAGCGGGTGGGCAGCTCGATGCGGTGGCTGCGCCCGGGCTCGCGCACCGCCACCGCCAGGGCGTCCGCCGCGGCGCGCGTCGAGAAGCGCAGGCAGGCGGGTCCGCACGGCTCGGTGCGTGCCCCGAGCACCCGAAACGGGGCCCGGGAGGGCCCGCCGTCAGGTCCGAGCACCCGTACCTCGCCGCTCAGCCGGTCGCCGTCGCGGCCGATCCACGCGCCGACGAGCTGCATGCCCGCGTCGGCGGCCACCGGGAGCTGGTCGGCCGCCGGGCGGGGCAGCGGGCAGGGGTCGCAGGGCGACGCGGCCTGGGCGTCACGGGCCTCGCCGAGCTGGCTGGGCGACAACGGGAAGGCCACCAGGAGCGCGACGGCGGCCACGACGCCAGGGCCATCGCGGGCTCGGCGCGCACCAGGCGCCAGTGGCGCCGCACGTCTCGCTCGCGCGGAGGCGGATGGACGGCCAGCAGGCGCGGGCGCAGGCGCAGGGCGTGCACGGCGCTGGCCAGCGCGATCAGTCCCACCACGACGATCTTCACAGCGAGGAGCCGGCCGTAGTCGGTCGTCCACAGGGCGCTGGGCGAACCGAGCTGCAGGATCAGGCTCACCAGGCCCGTACCCGCCACCAGCACGAAGGCGGGCAGGGCGACGCGTCCGAAGGCGGGAAGCACGTGGCGCGCGACCGCGCGGCGCGCGCCATCCCCGCCGCGGCGCAGGCTCGGCCCCCAGACGGCGGCGAGGAAGGCCATCCCGCCCAGCCACAGCGCACCGCCCAGCAGGTGCAGCCAGTCGTTGGCGATCGCGGCCAGGCGCGGCGTCGCCGAGGCGGCGTGCCCCGACGCCGCGATCGCCCCCAGGGCCAGGACGATCAGGGCGGCCCCCGTGCGCGGACGCTGCCGCCACGCCAGCGCCGCCGCGAGGGCCAGCAGCACCAACCCGGTCCGGGCGGCGCCCGCGGGGCTGTCCAGCAGGTAGACGCTCATCCGCGCGGGATCGAGCCCGTCCGCCGCGTCGATGGCCTCGGCGAGCACGATGCCCACAGCGGCCCCGACGGTCAGCCAGGCCAGGTCGCCGGTCAGGCGCTGCTGGCGGGCGCGCACCGCCGGCCCGTCGACGGCCCCGTCGACCTGGCGGGGCGCCAGCCACCCGCGACCGCCGAGCACGAGCGCGAGGAGCAGGGCGGCGGCGAAGGTCAGCCCGAAGGCGTACAGCGCCAGGCGCATGACCACGCGGATCCAGCCCTGCCGGGCCAGCGGGCTCTGCTCCAGCGAGCCTGCGCCCCTCACCGCGGCCGCGCGCACGCCGAAGGACACCCTCCCCTCGAGCGCATGGCCGTCCAGCGGCGAGACCGAGCGCCACTGCACGCGGTAGGCACCACGGGCGAGCGGGTCGACGGGGGTCACCGTCATCCTGCGCTGCGCCGTGATCTCGACGCGTGCGGGCACCTCGCGGTCGCCCGCCTCGGCCACCAGCGTGGCACGGGAGAGATCCTCGATGAGCGGCTCGGTGAACCTCAGCGACAGCTCCTGCGGCGAGGCCTCGAGACGCTGGCCGGGCTCGGGCGTGGACCCGACGAAGGCGGCGTGGCCCCACGCAGCGGGTGCGAGGACGAGCCCCGCGAGCGCGACGGCCGGGACGGCGAGGAGCAGGCGACGCATCAGCTACGTGGAGCGTAGTAGCAGGGCGCTCGCACGGGTAGCCCTCGACAGAGCATCCACGGAGGCGCCTCGCTGCGCACCCCAGGGAGCGCCTAGGTTCCAAGACAAGGAGATCCTTCATGCCACGTCCACGCACTGCCCTCCTGGGAGCCCTGCTGGTGACCGCCAGCCTGGTCATCGCTGCTTGTGGCGGCGACGCAGAGAACGCGGAGACGAGCGATCGACCGTTCAACGCGACCGACGTCAGCTTCGTGCAGAACATGCTTCCACACCACATGCAGGCACTACGCACCTCGGAGGTCCTGCTCGAGCGCGGGGAGGATCCGCAGATCCTGCAGATCGCCCGCGAGATCGTCGAGGCGCAACAGAGTGAGATCGCCGAGATGCAGGGGTTCCTGCGCCGCTTCGAGGCGCCCGAGATGCCCGCTCCGCCCGACCAGCAGCAGGTCTGGGACATGAACGTCGCCGCTGAGCGCGCAGCCGAGACGCCCCGAGAGCTCGAGACGGTCTTCCTCACGAACATGATCCCTCACCACTCCGCGGCCGTCCCGATGTCGCAGATGGAGATCATGAAGGGCAGCTTCGGGCCCGCACGGGAGCTCGCTCAGGAGATCAAGACCACGCAGCGCCAGGAGATCATGGAGATGACCATGATCCTGCGCGAGCGAGCAGCAGCCTGAGGTCGGCAGACCGAAGCGCCGGCGGTCGCCACGCGCGACCGCCGGCGCCGGCAAGCCGGGCGTCAGCGGGGGACGCGCAGGCGGCCGAGCAGGGGGGCGAAGCGACCCGTGCGCCGCGCGTAGGCGCGGTAGGCCTCGCCGTGACGGCTGAGCAGGTGGGGCTCCTCGACGGCGCGGGTCTGCAGCTCGAGCCCGGCGACGCACGCCGCGAGGGCCAGGACGGCGAGGGCGGTGGGCACGATTAGGGCCACGGCGAGCGAGGCCACGAGCGTCGCGGTGTAGACAGGGTGGCGCACCAGGGCGAAGGGGCCGGAGACGACCAGCGGATCGTCGGACTCCGAGACGACGCCCGTGCGCCAGGCCGCACCCATCTCGTGCTGGGCCATGAGCGCGAGCGCGATGGCGCCCGCGAACAGAAGGCTGCCGATCACGGTCGCCGTCACCCCGGCCAGTCCCTCGAGCACCGGTAGTGCCCCCGCGATGACCAGCAACGGCGCGCCCAGGTCGAGCAGCAGGCCGACCAGGAAGAGCGCGTCGGCCGCGCCCTCCTCGTAGCGGCGCCCACCCGGCGGCGTCAGGCCGCTCGATCCGGTGCTCCGCCAACGCAGCAGGCTGCGCAGGCCGAAGACCAGCAGGAGGTAGACGAGGCACAGCGCCAGCGCAACGAGCGGCATCGCGCGAGCGTCCCACACTTCCCTGAGGCGGGGTAGAACGGTTACGCGCTCCACCGATGATCGAGTCATGCTTCGATCGCCGAAGGGGCAGGCGGCTAATCTACTACAGCCGATGGGACATGCTCACGATCACAGCCACCCGGAGGGCCGCTCCGCCGATAGGCGCGCGCTCGGCCTGGCGCTGATCCTCACGACCGGCTTCGCCGGCGCGGAGGTGGTGGGTGGGCTCCTCACCGGCAGCCTCGCCCTGCTGGCCGACGCCGGGCACATGCTGTCGGACTCCCTCTCGCTCGCCCTGGCGCTGGGCGCCATGTGGCTCGCCGGGCGTCCCGCCACCGCCGTGCGCACGTTCGGGCTCAAGCGCGCGGAGATCCTGGCCGCCCTGTTCAACGGGGTCACGCTGGTGGCGATCTCGGTGTGGATCTTCATCGAGGCCTACCGGCGACTGCAGGATCCGCCGGAGGTGCTGGGGGGCTGGCTGCTCGTGGTGGCGGTACTCGGTCTGCTGGTCAACCTCGCCGCCGCCGCCATCCTGATGCGCTCCGAGGGCGAGAGCCTCAACAAGTCGGCTGCCTTCCGCCACGTGCTCGCCGACCTGGCCGGCTCCGTCGGGGTCATCATCAGCGCCGTGGTCATCCTGCTCACGGGCTGGCGCTATGTGGATCCCCTCATCAGCGTCGGGATCGGGCTGCTGGTCGTGGGCAGCTCGTGGAGCATCCTGCGCGACGCCACCCGCATCCTGCTCGAGGAGGCCCCGCCCGGCCTGGACGCCGACCAGGTGGGCCGGCGCCTGGCGCAGGAGCCCGGCGTGGCAGAGGTCCACGACCTTCACATCTGGACGATCACCTCGGGCTTCCCGGCCCTGGCCGCGCACGTGCTCGTCGGACGCGACGACGACTGCCACGCGGTGCGCCGACGGCTGGAGGCGATGCTGCACGACGACTTCGGGATCGACCACACGACGTTGCAGGTCGATCACGCGGGCAACGGCGGGCTCATCGAGCTCGCGATGCCACAGCAGCGTCAGGCCCCCCGAACCCGGCCGAGGGGCACGCCTGCGGTGATCCGGCGCCTCTAGGCTCCAGCGTCGTGGCCAGAGGTCGATCCGTCTCTCCGCCGCCTGCCGTGCAGGGACTCGAGGCGGAACTCATGGAGGAGCTGTGGACGGCTGGCGAGATCTCGGTACGCGACCTCATGCGAGCCGTCAACGCCCGCACGACCAAGCAACGCGCCTACACCACCTTTCTGACCACGGTGCATCGCCTCGCCCAGAAGGGCCTGCTCAGCCGCCGCCGGAGGGGCAAGGCGGACCTCTATTCCCCGGCCGTGACGCGCGACGCCTACCTCGAGGCCCGCACGCGTGCTGAGGTTGTCGCGCTCGTCGACCAGTTCGGCGAGCAGGCCCTCGCGCACTTCGCCCGCCACATCGAGGAGCTCGACCCCGATCGACGACGCGCACTGCGTGACCTCGCACGGGGCGAGTAGCGCCCGCCGGCTCGGTCGATGGTCGGTCGCCGCCGAGCTGCCACGTGGTGCACGGACCCTCGCCCGACACACAACGCCCGCCCGCCGGCCGGTGATCGTGGGTTCTCAACCTGGCAATTCTGGTCGGAAGCGAAAAGAGTTGAGGTGACACGAAAGATTTGGTTAGGATGGTCCCATGAGCACGATTTCTCGACGATCGATGCTGGCCGGTGGCGGCGCCGGACTTGCAGGTCTCTCGCTCCTGGGCGGCAGCCGTGCGTTCGGACAGGGGGCGGAGGGCGGCACGTCTGGGGGCGGCATGGCCCATGGCGGGGGAGCGTCGGGGGCGATGTTCCAGGCCGGGCGGCGCGTGGATCACACGGCCAACGGCTTCGACCCGACCGAGATCCTGCGCGACTTCGACTGGGGGCGCACGAGTCGCCTGCCTGGCGGGCGGGTGCTGCGCGAGTGGGAGATCGTCGCTCAGGACAAGGAGATCGAGGTGTCGCCGGGGGTCCGCTTCCCGGCGTGGACGTTCAACGGGCGCGTCCCCGGGCCCACGCTGCGCTGCCGCGAGGGCGACGCGCTGCGGGTGCGCTTCGTCAACGCGTCGGAGCACCCGCACACGATGCACTTCCACGGCATCCACACCGCGGCGATGGACGGCGTGCCGGACGTGGGGGCGGGGCTCATCCAGCCGGGCGACAGCTTCACCTACGAGTTCGACGCCGAGCCGTTCGGGCTGCACCTCTACCACTGTCATGCCGGCCCGCTGGCCGAGCACATCGCCCGGGGCATGTACGGCACGTTCATCATCGATCCGAAGGACGGCCGCGAGGAGGCCGACGAGCTGATGATGATGATGAACGGCTTCAACACCAACTTCGACGCCGAGGGCAACCAGGTCTACGCCGTCAACACGGTGGCCTTCCACCACATGAACGAGCCGGTGCGGATCCGTCGCGACGAGCTGGTGCGCGTCTACCTGGTCAACATCCTCGAGTACGACCCGATCAACTCGTTCCACCTGCACGGCAACTTCTTCGACTTCTTCCCGACCGGCACCCGGCTGGAGCCGATCGAGTTCACCGACACGGTGATGTTCGGGCAGGGTCAGCGGGCGGTGCTCGAGATGCGCTTCAAGACCCCCGGCCTGCACATGTTCCACGCCCACAAGTCGGAGTTCGCCGACCTGGGCTGGATGGGCTTCTTCGAGGTCACGTGATGGAGTCCCACAGCGCGACCTCCCGCCCGGCGCTGGGCTCGAAACGGCTACCCACCTGGCTGCTGGGCGGCCTTCCCCTCGCCCTCATCGTGGTGGCTCTGGGCGCCTTCGCGCTGCTGGGCGACCAGACACTGCCCGAGCGCACCGGCCCGCCACTGGAGGAGCTCGCCGTCGAGCAGACGATCCTCCGCCCCGGCTCGATCGAGATCGCCGTGCGCAACACCGGCCCCGACGCCGTCGAGGTCGCCCAGGTCGCCGTCAACGACCAGTTCGTCGACTTCGCCGCCGGCGCTCGCGAGATCGGTCGCCTGGAGGCCCAGACGCTCACCCTCGACTACCCATGGCAGGAGGGCTCGCCCTACAACGTCTCGCTGCTGACCTCCGCGGGCGGGACCATCGAGCACGAGATCCCCCTCGCGGTGGCGACCCCCGAGCCCGACGGCGGCTTCTATGGCCTCATGGCGCTGCTCGGGGTCTACGTGGGCGTCATCCCCGTCGCCCTGGGCATGCTGCTACTGCCCTTCCTGCGGCGCATCGACCCCGGCTGGGTGCGCTTCTTCCTCGCGCTGACCGTCGGGCTGCTGGGCTACCTCGCCCTCGACGGCCTGCTCGAGGGCCTCGAGATCGGCCAGGGATCGGCGGGCGCCTTCGGCGGCGCCGGCCTGGTGCTGCTGGGCGCCGGCCTGGCCTACCTGCTGCTCACGGCCCTGGATCGCTTCATGGCCGCCAAGCGCGAACGCGCAGCCAGCGCGGGTGCCTCGGCCTTCCGCCTCTCGCTGATGATCGCCATCGGCATCGGCCTGCACAACCTGGGCGAGGGCCTGGCCATCGGCTCGGCCTACGCCATCGGCTCACTGGCCCTCGGGGCCTTCCTGGTCATCGGCTTCGCGTTGCACAACACCACCGAGGGCCTGGCCATCGTCGCCCCCCTCACCGACGACCGCCCCTCCCTTGGCCGCCTCGCGCTGCTGGGCCTCATCGCCGGCGCGCCGGCCATCCTCGGCGCGGTCATCGGCGCCGCCGCCTTCAACGCCGAGCTGGCCGCCCTGCTCATAGGCGTCGGCGTCGGCGCCATCGTCCAGGTCATCCAGCAGATCGCCCCCACCTTGCGCGACAGCCTCGGCCGCATCCTCCAACCCCTCAGCGTCGGCGGAATCCTGACCGGCATCGCGATCATGTACACCACCGGCCTGCTGGTCACCGCCTGACCGGGCGGAGCCGCTCAGGCGAGGGCTGACGCGGGGCGGGGGCGAAGGTACCAGCGCGAGGGCGCGACTGAGTCTCAGTATCTTGTGCCCGGATGCTCGACGCCTTCGACGTGCCGTTCATGCAGCGTGCCCTCTTCGCTGGCCTCGTCCTGGCGGTGCCGCTCGGGCTCGTCGGCACCTGGGTGGTCCTGCGAGCGCTCGCGTTCTTCAGCCACGCCGTGGGGGTCGGCACGTTCCCGGGGGTGGTGGTCGGCCTGGGCGTGCCGGCGGTCGGACCGTTCCTGGGCGCCGCGGCGGCCGCGGGAATCCTGACCGCGGCGGTGGTCGGGCTCGAGCGCGACGAGCGCATGCAGGGCGGCGCGGTGACGGGTCTGGTGCTCTCCACCGCCATGGCGCTCGGAGCGGTCCTGCTCACCACGGCCTTCGGGTTGTCGACGCCGGTGGAGGCGGTGCTCTTCGGATCCCTCCTCGCGATCACGCAGGCCGACGTGGTGCGTTGCCTCGCCGTCGCGCTGGTCGCGATCGTCGTCGTCGGGATCGGTGCGCGGCGGATGCAGAGCGTGGCCTTCGACCGGCGGTGGTCGCGGCCGGCCGGGGCTCGCCCCGGACTGGCCGATCTCGCGCTGCTCATGCTCATCGCGGCGACGGTCGTCGTGGCGCTGCCGGTGGTGGGATCGCTGCTGGTGTCGGGGCTGCTCATCCTGCCGGCGGCCACCGCGCGCGTGCTCACCGCCGGCGTCTTCACGATGCTCCCGCTGGCCGCGGCGCTGAGCGCAGTCGAGATCGTGGTGGGCCTCGCCGTCGCCCGCGAGCTCGATGCGCCCCCGGGGTCCGTGATCTGCGCGGTCTCCGGGCTCGGCTTCGCGGTCGCGGTGCTCACGGACCGTCTTCGCAGAAGGAGTGTCTCCACGTGAGCGCGGGCGGTGTCGCGGTCGCGGTCGACGACCTGCGCGTGAGCTTCGGCGCCCGGCTCGTCCTGGAGGACATCTCGTTCTCCCTGCCCCGCGGCACCTTCGTGGGGATCCTGGGACCCAACGGGGCGGGCAAGACCACGCTCCTGCGCGCGCTGCTGGGCGACGTGGCCGTCGCCGGGCACGTGGAGCTCGAGCGGCCGGTCGCCTACGTACCCCAGCTCACCGAGGTGCAGGCCGCCTTCCCCATCGACGCGCTCGGCGTGGTGCTGATGGGCTGCTACCCACGGCTGGGCTGGTGGCGGCGGCCCGGGCGCAGGGAGCGCGACCACGCCCGGGCGCTGCTGGACCGCGTCGGGTTGGCCGACCGCGCCCGGTCCCCGTTCGACGAGCTGTCCGGCGGCCAGCGCCAGCGGGTGCTGCTGGCCCGCGCGCTGGCCCAGGAGGGCCGGGTGATGCTCCTCGACGAGCCGCTCTCGGGCATCGACGTGCGATCGCGGGAGCTGATGCTCGAGGTGGTCAGCGAGCAGGCACGCGACGGGGCCGCGGTGCTGATGACCACCCACGACCTGGCCGAGGCGGCACGGGTCTGTGACCGCATGCTGATCCTCAACCGCAGCCTCGTCGCCGAAGGCGCCACGCAGGACATCTTCACCGAGGATGTCCTGCGCCGTGCCTACGGAGCAGGTGCGCTGCTGCTCGACGGACGCACGGTGGTGCTCGACGACCCCCATCACCATCACCACGTACCCGCGGAGCGCCTGCCATGGACTGGCTGATCGACCCGTGGACCTCGGGGATCATGCGCCGGGCCTTCGCCGAGGCCATCCTGATGGGGGCCGTGGCCGGCGGCCTGGGGTGCTTCGTCCTCCAGCGCGGCCTGGCCTTCCTGGGCGAGTCGGTCGCGCACACGCTGATCTTCGGGGTCGTGATCGCCTTCCTGCTGGGTGGCCCCATCCTCCTGGGGGCGGCGGGCGCTGCGGCCCTCACGGTCGCGCTCTCCAGCGCCCTGGCCTCCGACCGGCGCTTCTCGGTCGACGTCTCGATGGGCGTCCTGCTGCCGACCTTCTTCGGCCTCGGTGTGACCCTCATCGCGCTCACCGACGGCTACCGGACCAAGTTGGAGGACACCCTCTTCGGCGCGATCCTCGAGGTCACCGACGTCGACCTGGCGCTGGCCGGCGCCGTCGCGTTGCTGGTGGCGCTGACGCTGGCGTGCGCCGGCAAGGAGCTGGTCCTCGCGACCTTCGACCGCCCCATGGCGCGTGCCATGGGCTACCGCCTGGGCCTGCTCGACCTGCTGCTCTTCGCGCTCGTCACCCTGGCCGCGGTCGTCGCCCTGCGCGCGGTGGGCAACGTCCTGCTCACCGCCATGCTGCTGGGGCCGGCGCTGAGCGCGCGCCTGCTCACGCGGACGTTCTGGTCGATGGCGGCCACGGCGGCCGGTCTGGGGGCGTTCGCAGGCGTCGTGGGGCTGTACTGGTCGTGGTCGAGCAACGTGGGCGGCGGCGCGGCCATCGTCCTGGTCGTCGCCGCCCTCTTTGCGGTGATCGCGAGCGCGCACGCCCTCTCCAGCGCAGTGCGCCCGCGTACCCCTGCCCCGGTTGCGGGCGGGGGAGCCGGTCGCTAGTCTCAATGAGAATGAGCCTCATTACAGATCAGATCACACGGGTGGCCCTCCTCGGGGCGGCGACACTGACCCTCGGTGCCGCCGGGTGCGGCAGCGACGATGACGCGGACGGCGGCGGACAACCGGCCGCCGGCGGCGGGGAGCCTCTCGAGGTCGTGGCCACGACGATGCAGCTGCAGGACTTCGCGCGCCAGGTGGGCGGCGAGCAGGTGAACGTCAGCGGCATCCTCGGCGCCGACAACGAGCCCCACGAGTACGAGCCCACGCCCTCGGACGCCGAGGCGCTCGCCGCCGCGGATGTCGTTCTCGAGAACGGGGCGAACCTCGACGACTGGCTCGAGGACCTCCTGGCGAACGCCGGAGGCGACGCTCAGCGCGTGACCGCTGCCGAGGGCATCGAGCTGCTGCCCACAGAGGAGGAGGGCTTCCCCGGCGATCCTCACATCTGGCACGACCCCGAGGCGGCCAAGCAGATGGTGGACAACATCGCGGCGGGCCTCTCGGCCGCCGATCCCGAGAACGCGGAGACCTACGAGCGCAACGCGACGGCCTACAAGCAGGACCTCGACGAGATGGCGACCCAGATCCGCGAGACCTTCGAGCCGATCCCGCCGCAGGAGCGCAAGCTGATCACCACCCACGACGCGTTCGGGTACTTCGTGCGGGCCTACGACCTCGAGCAGGTGGGCACCGTCCTGCCCACGGTGACCACCGAGTCCGAGCCCTCGGGCCAGCAGGTGCAACAGCTCGTACGCGAGATCCGCGAGCAGGAGGTCGAGGCCATCTTCACCGAGGAGGCGGTCGACCCCAGCCTCGAGCGCCAGATCGCCGAGGAGGCTGGCGCCGAGGTCTCGAGCTCTCTCTACGCCGACGTGCTCGGCGGCCCCGACTCGGGGGCGGAGACCTTCATCGCCGCCGAGCTCGCCAACGCCCAGGCCATGGTCACGGCCTGGCAGGGCTCCTGAGGGGCGGGGGCGGCTGGATCGGCGCCGCGCGGGCGGCGGCTGCTGACGCGGGCCTCGAGCGCGGCTGAGACCGCTGCGCTCGACCCTGCACCGGCGTGCGCTCGCGGAAGGCGCCGCGACGCCCGGCACGGATGCCGTTGGCGATGACCACGACCTCGGCCAGCTCATGGGCGGCGACCACGGCGGCCAGGCCGAGCACGCCGGTGGCGGCCAGGGGCACGAGCGTGAAAATGATGACGCCCGAGAGGCCGAGGTTCTGGCGCATGATGCGCCTGGCGCGCCGCGCGTGGTCCAGCGCGTCGGGCAGCACGCGCAGGTCGGCGCCCATGAGCGCCACGTCGGCGGCCTCGATGGCCACGTCGGTGCCCATGGCCGCCATGGCGACGCCCACGTCGGCGCTGGCCAGCGCGGGCGCGTCGTTGACCCCGTCGCCGATCATCGCGACCGGGTGCTCGCGCTGCAGGCGCTCCACCACCGCCACCTTCTCGGTGGGCAGCAGCTCGGCGTGCACGCGATCCACGCCGGCCTCCGTGCCGATGGCCTGCGCGGTGGCGTGGTTGTCGCCCGAGACCATCGTCAACTCCGCGAACCCCGCCTCGTGCAGGAGTCGCACGGCCTCCGCCGCCTCGGGGCGCAGCTCGTCGCGCACGCCGATCGCCCCGACGGTCAGCCCGTCGTGCTCGACCAGGACGACCGTCTGGCCCGCCTCCTGCATCCGCTCGACGTCAGGGGTCAACGGCCCCGCCTCGATGAAGCCCGGGCGTCCGAGGCGAACCCGGACGCCGGCGACGGTGCCGCTCAGGCCGCTGCCGGGCAGCGCCTCCACCTCGTTCGCCGCCGCCGTCTCGTCGGGAGCGGCGGCCAGGATCGCCTGCGCGAGCGGGTGCTCGCTGCGCGCCTCCAGCGCCGCGGCCAGGGCCAGTAGCTCATCCTCCCCCAGCCCGGCGGCCGCCACGACGTCGACCACCGCGGGCTCGTTGCGCGTCAGCGTGCCGGTCTTGTCGAAGGCCACCGTACGCACGCCGCCCAATGCCTCCAGCGCCGCGCCGCCCTTGATGAGCACGCCCGACCGCGTCGCCGCGCCGACGGCGGCGACGACCGTCACCGGCACCGAGATCGCAAACGCGCACGGCGCCGCGGCGACCAGCACCACCAGCGAGCGCTCGATCCACGTGCCGGGATCGCCCAGCAGGCTGCCCGCCACCGCGACCAGCAGGGCCACCGCCATCACACCCGGCACCAGCGGTCGCGCGATGCGCTCGGCCAGGCGCTGGCTGCGCCCCTTGCGCTCCTGGGCCTCCTCGACGATCTCCACGATGCGCGCCAGCGAGTTGTCCTCACTGCGGGCGGTGACCTCGACCTCCAATGCTCCGGAGCCGTTGATGGCCGCTGCGTGCACCAGATCGCCGGGGCCGGTCTCGACAGGCAGCGACTCGCCGGTGATGGCCGAGAAGTCCAGCGCCGAGCGCCCGGTGACGATCCGTCCGTCGGTGGCCACCCGCTCCCCCGGACGCACGATCAGCGTGTCGCCGACCACCAAATCCTGCGGGGCCAGCACCGTCTCCCCCCCGTCGCGCAGGACGGTGGCCCGCTCGGGCACGAGGTCCAGCAGCGCCCGCAGCCCCTGACGGGTCCGCGTCAGCGCATAGCTCTCCAGTGCCTCCGAGATCGAGAACAGGAAGGCGAGCGTCGCCGCCTCGCCCAACTCCCCGAGGATCACGGCGCCGATCGCCGCGATCGCCATCAACGTCCCGACCGACAACCGCCCACGCAGCAGCGCCCGTGCCGCCTGGGGGATGAAGGTCAACCCACCCGCCACCAGCGCGCCCGCGTAGGCGACCGTGGCGACGACGCGACCGTCCATGAGCCCGGCGACCAGGCCGGCTGCCAGCAGCAGCCCGGCGATCACCGCCAGGCGCACCTCACCTACGTCGCGCAACCGCTCGGGTGGGCCCTCGGAGGGCAGGTCGCCGCCACAACAGGGGTCAGCCGGCGCGGGTCGACGGGGACGCTTGTCGTCGGCGGCGCAGCACACGTCGCTCATGGCCGCGCCTCCTGCGGGTCGCCGAGAGCCGCCGCCAGAAGCCGCTCACCGGCCGCCGTCAACGAGTACATGACCATCTTTCCCTCCCGCCGCGCGCGCACTAGGCCGGCCGTACGCAGACGCCGCATGTGATGGGAGACCAGCTTGTCCGAGCGCTCCACCACCCACGCCAGGTCGCACACGCACAACTCGCCCCCGTCGCGCAGCGCGACGGTCACCGTCAGGCGGGTGGGATCGGCGAGTGCCGCCTGACGCTCAGCAGCGATCGCGGCTGCACCGACATCCAGGCGGGAGCGCCGCAGGGCCTCCGCCCTGGGCAGATCCAGGCAGAGCAGCTCACAGTGGTCTTCAGACATGGCGACATCCTAATACCCACGCGGACGTTTGGTCTGGACGCGCTATGCAGGGGTCGAAACGCAGCGAGCCCGCCGGACCGGGGCCGGGCGGGCTCGCTGGAGGGGATGGTGG
>JANDLV010000023.1 GCA_024330185.1 Candidatus Siliceabacter maunaloa | reverse complement strand
GGCGCCCCCAGCCCATCACTGATGCCCGCCGGGCCCTGACCCCCTGAATGGGTACTCGCCGTCAGCGTCGAGGTCTCGCACCGTGACCGACGCCTTGCTCAGGTACTCACCCGGAGAGCAGGACTCCGGAGGGCAGTCGCGCGTGCGTACCGGAGCGTCGCGAAGCACCCGCCCTTCACGAACGATGGTGAGACGCAGGTCGGAGTACTGGTAGCCGTCCTTTGCGTACGACAGCGTGGCCGTCGTGGGACCCGACGAGTCGGTCTCCTGATCGGCAACCGCCGGAGCTGCGAGAACGAGCAGCAGCGCAGCGGTCAAAGAGACGAGAGCGCAGCGGCGCAAGACCTTCCCCCTTGTCCTAGACGTTTTCATGGTGCCGGCGAGCCTCAAATCCAGGGCCAGCCGGAAGGTGATGCGCTGTGAACTGCGCGTACAGCGCACAGGCTGACAACCACCGCCCCCGGACAAGGCGACCGTCGGCAAGCGACACCCCGCCGTGGCTGAAGCCGAGAACGCTGGGGCGCGGGAACGAGCGAACGGGTGTCACTCGCCCTGCGCTCCCACGTTGACGACCAGCCGATCGACCCGACCGCCGATGACCACGGCCTCCAGTGCGGGCACGAGCTGGCGACCGCAGCACTCGAGTCGCTTGCGCTTGAGCCACCAACTCCGGCCCCCCGGCGGAGTGTCGGGGCTAACGCTGTGTGAGCGCGCGGCCGGGTAGAGCTGGCGCAGCCTGCGCGTCGAGTCGCCGATCCCGAGGCCGCGCGAGGTCTCCCAGCGGTCCCCGGTCACATGTGCGCTGCCGAGGAACACTCCCCTAGGGTCATCGCAGCCCGTCCCGGAGCCTGCTCCCAGCCCCAGGGTGCTGAAGCCCATCGACAGGCCCGCCGACGGATACTCCAGCAGGCACACGTTGGGGTCATAGACAAGCGCTCCTCCCGCGGCACTGCGGTACACGAAGTCTTCCCGCCCGTGGCCGAGGGCGCGCTCCGCCGAGGCCATCGAGGCGCGGGACTGGTTGCTGATGGCGTCGCTCGGGATGTGCCAGCGACCGATCCGGGTGATCTTCCGGCCGACGGCGACCTGGCGTGCGTAGGCGCTGACGGCCGCTGCGGTCCCGCGCTGGGACGGGTTCAGTTCCGGATCGCGTGGTGAATCTGGCGCGGCGCCCGCCACACCGGCACTCGACGCGAGGACGAGCACCAGCACGGCGAGCGTCGTCGCGGTTCGCGCATGCGTGGTCGCCCTCCAGTCGTCCGTCCGCGTGCGGCTCATCGTCCCCCGATCTCGGATGTTCTTCCCTGCGAGGAGGCCGACTCACTGCCGAAGCTCCGCGCCGCGTGCCAACCTAGACGAGGGCGCGCGAGTTGCCAATAGGCCATTTCACCTATCGGAGCGGCGCTTTCACTGCTCGAACGTGCTCGCGGGGTCCGCGATCCCTTCCGCTTTCGCCACGGCCACGAGCTCGTTGGCACTGAGGACCCCCAGACGCGCGATGGAATCGGTCACGTGCCGCTGGACCTGGCGGGTCGAGATGCCCAGGCTTGCGGCGACCTCCGCGTAGCGCAGACCATCGGCGAGCAGCGCGACGACCTGCAGCTGACGAAACGTCAAGGCCTCAAGCCGTGACGGGGCGACGTACGGGGGCGTCGTGACTCGAGCGTCGACCTCCGAGGTCGGTGTCGGGACGACCGTCGCGTCGACCCGCAGCGGCGGATCGCGCGGCTCATCCGCCGGGGCCTGCCGCATACGCAGGATGTGACTGGCCAGCCTGTCCGTGGAGAGCGCGAAGGCGGCCGACCAGAACCCGAATCCCACCCACAGCCCGATGATGGTCACCGCAGGAATGTCGTCGAGGTCGCCGGCGATCACGTGCGCGACCAGGTTGATGAGCAGCACCGCGAGGCAGTAGGCGGCGGTCCGCCGCAGCGGAGCCAGGGTGCCGATGAGCATGAGCAGCGCGCAGGAGGGCCACCACAGCTCACTGCGAAGCGGATAGGCCACGAGCGCCGCAGCGACCGCGACGACCGGGAGCTCCCATTTGGGCTCGCGTCGGAACAGGAGGTACAGCTCGCGCGAGCGCCACACGCCGAGCGGGGCGAGCAGCACGAGGGCCGCCGCCAGCGCGATCGTCGGCGCCGCGCCGATACCGACCGGGTCGCGCAGAGGAAGAAGCGCAAGCGCCGCGGCTGCGGCGAGCGCGACGAAGACCAGGCAACCGACGAAGACGCCGCGGTAGAACCGTTCCGACAGCTCCACCCGCTCGGCGCCACTCCAGATCAGGACGCCGTCGCTGCCGGGCGCCGTGGCGACCGCCCGCTCCGTCCCCGACGGTGAATTCGAGCTCACGGGCACACCTCTGGCCACCGGGGGTCAGCGGTCAGTGCGGCGAGCTCGCGCAGCGTCCGAGCGCCGGTCTTGCGCTTGGCGTGCCGGATGTGCGTGCGGATGGTCGAGATGGAGACGTCCCAAGCATGAGCGAGCTGCTTGGCGGCCTGTCCCGTCGCCAAGCCCTCGACCACGCGCTGCTCGGTTGGTGTCAACCGCACTCGCGGCGGGGACGGCAGCCTCTTCGTAGTGCGCTGCACCGCATCCTCGAGCGCCGGCGTCAGTCCCGGTGTGCCGCTACGGATCTCCTCGATCATCGGAGCGGAGTCGGCCACGAACCGCAGGTAGCGCCCTCGCAGGGCCATCAACAGCAAGGCTGCCACGGGGTATGCGACCAGAGCTCCGACGATTCCGGCGAGGTCGCCGCCATCTGCCAACTCGCCAGGGGAGCGCGAGAGGAGAACGCCTACGGCGTAGGTGACGACCAGCAGCATGACGCACAGCCAGACCGTGCGAGGGCGCGCGGCGACCACCGCCAAGCCGAGGGACGTGAGGCTCCAGGCGACGAAGGGCCCGCCGATGAGGCCGTCGGCAGAGATCACGAGTAGCTGACCGGCGGCTACGGGGAGCACGATCCAGGGCCGGCGCGCGAGGAGCGAAGCCAGCGCCCGGCGAGCCAGCACGGCTCCGGCGGTGACCGCGACGACAACGATGCCGACGGCGAGCCGTCGCCCCGGCTCAGTGCCCAGGCCATCGGCGATCGCCTGGACGAGGCTGCCCACAGCAACCCAGAGCGACAGGACCAGAGCCACGGTGAGCATGGCCTCCGGCAGCCCAGGGCGCTCCTGGCTCGGGACCGGAAGATGCTCCGCGGAGGATCTTGGAACAAGTGCCTGACGCGACCTGGACTGCACGGATAGGGCCCCTCTGCCGGTGTCGCCTGCCTCTGAGCGGGCGATTATGTCCCACTCGTCACTTTCTACCGTGGCGCCGACGTGGCAGGCCGGTGAAGCTGCTTCCATGCCCGAGAAGGACACGGAGCCGAGGCGGGGCGTGGCTTGCCGACAAGCAACGCCGCCTCTTCGCGGACGGTAGGTTCCTCATGCGAGCAGGCGTGCTCAGGACATCACTGGTCAACGGCCACGCACACTGGGGAGAACTTTGGACCCGGGGCCCGGAGTCCTCGCCGGACGCGACGCTGAGCTGAGCGCGCTCGGTACGACCGTCGCGGCTGCGTCGGTGGGTGTGCGCGGCGCGCTCCTCGTCGAGGGACCGCCGGGCATCGGCAAGACGGCGCTCCTCGAATGGTGTGTGGCGCACGCAACGTCGATCGGCGTTCGAGTGCTCTACGCGGCGGCGACGCCGTCGACGGCCGAGCGTCCGCTGGCCGTTGCCCGCGCTCTGCTCGGTGACGAGGTCGTGCACGAGGCGGTGGCTGCACACCCCGTGTCGACACTCTCGTCTCCCGAGGCGGCCGCGCAGGGCTCCGAGAGCGCCGTCCGCGCGCTCGCCGAGCGGTTCGGCTCGGTCGCCGAGGAGCGTCCCACGCTGATCGTCGTCGATGATGGTCATCACGCCGACCGGTCGTCACTGCTCGCACTCGCGCAGGCTGCGCGAGGCGCGTCGGTGAACCTCGTCGTGGCCGGCTGGCCCGTCCGACCGGCCGAGCACGACGAGGGCTACGTGCAGCTCGCACTGCACATCGGCGCCCAGCACCTCGTCGTCGGCCCGCTCGACGCGCCGGACGTCGACTCGATGTTGCGGGCGCAGAAGCTGCCTACCGAGCTCGCGCCACCATGCCTGCACGCCACTGGCGGCAACCCGTTCTTGCTCAATGCGCTGCTGGAGGATCTGACCCGCACCGCCACGGCGGCTGACCTGGCGCGGCTGGCTCCGTCCCTCGTACGCCGCCGCGTCGCCGATGCCGTCGGCGACGGCGAGCGCCGGGGTGTGGCGGCCGCGCTCGCAGCGCTCGACCAACCAACCGACGCAGGGCTCCTCGGCGAGGTCGCCGACATGGCGGTTCCGCAGGCGAGCCGTGTGATCGACGCCTTGGTCACGGCGCACGTCATCTCGCGGGAACGGCCCCTGCGCTTCGCGCACCCGATCCTCCGCGAGGCGGTCTACGCCGAGCTGCCCTTGGGCGAGCGCTCCGCTGTGCACGAGCGCGCGGCGCGAGCCCTGACACGCCGAGGAGCCGGGCTGGACGAGGTGGCGGCTCACCTCCTTCACGTCACGCCTGGCGGGAACGATGAGCACGTCGAGACGCTCGTGGCCGCGGCGCAGCGGGCCTCCGTTCTTGCCGATCCGGCCGCCGCCGCTCGGTTCCTCGAGCGTGCACTCGCCGAACCGCCTCCGCCCAGCCACGCGCGACGGCTCCTGGCCTCCTACGGCGAGGCCCTGCTCCTGACGGGCGAAGCCGTGGGGGCCGCGCGAGCCCTGCGCAGCGCGCTCGAGCAGACGACCGACCCCGCTGAGCGCAGCGCCCGGACGAGAACGCTCGCACGCGCCCTGACGCGCGACGACGACGTCCCTGGCGCCGTCAACGCCCTCCAGGCTGAGGCGGACCGGCTGGGCGCCCACGAGCGGGGGCACGCCGTCGCGCTCGAGATGGAGCTGCTGACGCTGGCCCCGACCGACGCGGCCCTTTTCGCCATGGTGCACCGCCGCTTCGACCGCCTGCGTCCGGAACTGGATGCTGAAGATCCCGCGCAGCTCTCACTCATCCTGGCCGGAGACGAGCTGGTCGTCATGTCGCGAGGCAGCGCCGAGGAGGCGGCCCAGCTCGCCGAGCGCGCCCTTCGCCAGACCGACGACGTCCGCGCTGCCGGTCATGCGCTGGTGCATATTCGTGCCGCCTGGATGCTTCTGCGCGCCGAGCGCTTCGAGGAGGCGGACGGCGAGCTGCAGCGCATGCGAGCGGTGGCGCGGCTTTCCGGATCGGTCTCCGACGAGGCGTTCGTCGAAGCGTTCCTGGCCTACCTGCACCTGTACACCGGACCCATGTCCGCCGCAGTGAGCCACGGTCTCCGTGCGTGCGAGCTCGGTGCTCAAGCCCGTTGGAGCCTGCCGCAGCAATACGGCGCCTCCTTCGCGGCGCGTGCTTTTCTCCACGCAGGGAAGCTCGAGGATGCTCTCGGCACGTTGGCGACGGCGCCGGTGAGCCCGGCGAACGGACGAAGCATGGGCAGCACGATGATGTCACTCGCCACCGGGCTCTGCCGGCTCGCCGAGGGGCGACTCCGGGAGGCTCTCGACGAGCTGCTCGCCGTCCGCGAGGACAAGCGGCGAGCTGGAGCGCCGAATCCCGCCGGGTGGCCCTGGCTGGAGCCGGCCGTGGTCGCGTTCCTGCGCCTCGACCGAGAGGATGAGGCACGGCGTCTTGCCAGAGCCGAGCTCGAGCCGGCGCAGCGCTGGGGCAGCCCGGCGCTCGTCGCCACGGCCCTGCGCGCGATCGCCCGGACGGTCGACGATGCGTTGGAGCGCCTGGAGATGCTGGAGGAGGGTTGGCGACTGGCGGGCCGCTCTCCCGCCGCCTTGGAGCGCGCGCTCGCTGCGAACGCGCTCGCCACCGAGCTGGGACGAGCCGATCGCCGCCACACTAAGCTCACGCGGGAGGCGCAGGAGGCGATTCAGACCGCCGGCCTGGCGCCCACCATGGAACCGCTCGGGTGGATCAGGCGCGATACGGCGTCGGCGCTCGGGGCGTTGACTGCCCGCGAACGGGAAGTGTCCGTGCTCGTGAGCGAAGGACTGACTAACGACCAGATCGCCCGTCGACTCAGCGTGAGCCCACGGACCATCCAGGCGCACGTCGCGAGCGCCCTGCGAAAGGCGGGCGTAGGACGGCGCACACAGCTCGCCCGGCTGGTGCTGCAGGAGGGACTGGCACAGGAGTCATGAGCGGACGACACCCGAGCGGACCCATCGGACCTGCGAGGGAAGTTCTGACGCAGACGACCCAGTTCCGAGCACCAAGCACCGACGGTAGATGCGTGACGGTCGCCCTGCGAGAATTACCGCCATCTCCGAGGACGAGGACGGGTTTCTCCTCTGCATGGATGGCATCTGGCCGGATCGATGAGCACATGGCCCGCGGGAACGAGCATGGCTCGGGGCAACGAGCTGATGGAGGGGAAGCGTCAAGCCTTCCAGGAACGGCCGGGGATCCTCGCGGGCCGTGCAGAGTTCCGGCCGAAATGCGCGATCAGCGCGCCGGGGCGCAGGCGCAGCGCAAGGCGCTGCTGGCGATCATTGACCAGTTCGGCGGCGGCCCCGCCGCCGACTCGAACTCAGACCCCGAGTTCGAAGGTTTAGGCGGGCCGAAGTCCATGCAGATCACGGCCGCCTGGTCCTGTGGGGCCTGGGGCCGGGTGTGCCCGTGTCGGCGATCGCGTAGAGTTCCAGGACGCGGGCCTGCTTGGTCTGCGCAGCCGCACCCCGGGCGCCACTGGACCCGGCGGGCCGACTGCGCCGGCCCCAGACGCCGGCGCCTGAGCGCCACCTACAAGCGCCCTCACGGCGTGCGGCACGTGCTGGCCGCCTACGACCTCTCGCGCGACCGTCTCTATGGGCACATCAAGCTTGCGCAAGCGCCGCACCGCGCACTCGCCCGCGCGACGAGGGGAGGACGGAGAGCGTGGTGCGGCGACGAGGCAGCGAGCGCATGGCGCGGAACGTGAGAACGCCAGGAAATTCGCTTGGCCGCTCCGGCGACCACGATCGCCCGACGCTCAGGCCACGTTCAGCGTGAGCATCCGGTCGGAAGGCCCGTGACGTCGGCGTTCGACACCAGCCACTCCGCGATGGTGCTGAGGTTGCTGGTTCCCGTTTCGTGGCTTCCGTCGGCGGGGGTGGTCGCAATGGTCACAGCCACGGGTACGCCCTCGATGGACACGATGCCCATCTGTCGGTCGAGATAGCCGCCGGAGGCTCCGGGCAGCGAGCCGGGGCCCCATCCTCCCTTCAAGGCAGCGGTCGTGTCGACGGTGCCGATCCCCCAGCGCTGCGCGGTCACCGTCTGCCGCATGAGTTCCAGCACCTGGCTTCCGTTGTCGGTGCAGTCCATGCCGCTCACGAACTGTGCCTGATCGCTGAGTGTCCAGTCGGTCTGCCCGAACGCCGTGAACCCATCACGGAGCGTCGACGCCTGGGTGCTCGTGCTCTGATCGCCTGCGATGCGCAACTGCTCGTCCGCGGCAGCCGCGGCCGCGTCGCCGCCTCCCAAGGCATCCCAGAGCCGCTGCGCCGCATCGTTGTCGGAGGCGGTGATTGCGGCGCTGAGATCGTTCTCGCTGGCCACGCCCGCTTCGATCGCTGCCATCGCGATCGGGACTTTGCTGGTGGACCAGGCCACGCCACCAGTCAACGACCCGAGTTGCTCGGCGGCGCCATCGCCGCCCACCGGAGCGACAGCCAACCCCTCGTCCCCAGGCAGGGATGCGGCCAGCTTCTCGAAATCCGCACGGGCAGATTCCGAGAAGATTCGCCCACTCGCCGCGCCGGCGGCCGCATCGTCCGTCGGGATGTTGGCCCGCTGTGCCTCCAGCCGTTGGGCCAAGCGCTGTACCTCGGCCTCGCGCTGAGCGGCCTCGGCCTCTGCGTCTGACGCGCCCGACACACCGGGACGCTCGAGCCTTTCCGCCCCTCCGCCGCACGCAACCAGCCAAACCGTGGTCACCGCGCACGCCACGGCGAAAAGTCGAGATAGCCGTAGCACGGAGCCCATAATCCCCAGCCGCTGGCAACAGCCGGACCCCTAGTCTAGTATCGGGCTCATCACCCGGGACGATGTGGGCCCGGTGGCGATACCACAAGGGGATAGACATGACACGAGGTCGTGGTGGGTTGCTCTCGCGTGCTGGACTCTGCGTGCTGGGAGCACTCGTACTAGCGGGCGGCATGGCTGCGTGCAGCGATACCGAAGAGGAAGGGTTGCGCGCCGAAGAGATCGAAAGGGCCGAGGCCGACGCTCGACGTGAGGAGCGCGCCGCCCAGCGCAGCGAGGAGGCGATAACCGAGGCCGAGGCGCTACGTGAGGAACTCGACGAGCTGAGGGGCGGCGGCCAGGAGGAAACGGCGCGCCCACCCGCGCCCAGCCCGGCAACCGCGCCCAGCCCCGCCAACGGTGGTGGTGGCTCTTCCTCGTGTGGTGACGGTCTGTCCGTCAATTCGCAGACGAGTTGTCCGTTCGCTCGGGTGGTACGCGACGCCTACGAAGCCAGCGGACGCAGCTCTCGAGTGCAAGCAACTAGCCCGGTGACAGGCGAAACCTACACGATGACCTGCACGAGCAGCGCGTCGACTGTATGCACGGGCGGGAACAACGCCGCGGTGTACATCCGCTACTAGATGAGCGATTCCGTGTTAGTGGTCGTAGGCGGTGAGGTTGCGGCCTGGGTCGTTGGTCGTCCAGTTGTGCCACAGGCCGGCGGCGAGGGCCAGCAGTCGTTGGGCGACGCGGGTCATCAGGCCGGGCATGGTGATCGCGCCGTGATGTTCGAGGGAGAGTTGGCCCTTGAGTGTGTCGAACACGCTCTCGATCCATTGGCGGATGGCACCCAGGCCGCCGAACTTGGGTTCTTCGCCTTTGCGGTCGGGGCGTTGGAAGGTCGCGCCGAGTTCTGCCATGAGGTGCTCGAAGTCGCGGCCGGCGAAGCCCTTGTCGGCGATCACGGTGGCCGTGGAGGTCGACGCGGGCGAGCATTTCGGCGGCGACCTCGCGTTGGGGGACGTTGGCGGCGGCCAGCTCGAAGGCGATCGGCATGCCGTCGCTGGCGCACAGCAGGTACAGCCAAAAGCCCCAGAAGTAGCGGCTGTGGCTGGCGCAGTAGCCGTAGGCGCCGTGGCCGGCGAACTCCGAGCGCTTGACCGTCTCGCGTGATTGGCCGCACGGCACCGGGGTGGAGTCCAGCAGCCTGATGTTGTCACACCACGACGGCGAGGAGAATGCCAACGCGTTGAGCAGCGTGACGATCTGGGGGGCCAACGCGCGCATCCGCTTGTTGTAGGCGGGCTGCTTGGGAGATATGGGAACAGGTGGCCCAGTCGGCACATCGCCAAGCGCAGGAACCGTCGCTCGGAGGCCACGTCGAGCAGGACCTGCGCGACCGCCAGGCAGACGAGCTCGGCGTCGGTGATCTGCGGGCGTCTGCGTGCACGGCGACGGCGCGGCAGGAGATCGTCTGCCAGCACGTAAAGTGCGCTCAGAAGGGTGTCGAGATCGGCGGTCACGTGGACCACCTCCTTGAGGGAGTCGACGTTGGCGTAAGCAACGCCGACCTTCGACACCCTTTCTATGCCCCCTCGCGATCCCGCTCCGCCACCCGCGGAACGGAATCAGTCATCTAGAGGTGGCGGGGCCGCTCAGGCGCCGAAGCCCCACGCGGTGCTTGGAGCGCTCGGGGTGCACGAAGAGCACGTGCTGGAGGTTGAGGCGCACGGTGCTGGCGTCGCAGGCTTGGTCGTGCCATCCCTCGGTCCCCAGTGCGGCCAGGAGCCGTCGAGATCCTCGCGCGAGACGCGGAGGAGAGCGGCCCCGACGCCTGGAAGCCGAGGGAGATGCGCTCGAGGCAAGATCCTCGTCGCCGACGGGAGCGTGGGGATGATCGGCGGCGTGGGCATCGCGCAGGAGTGGACCGGCAACGCCCAGGACCCCGACCACTGGCGCGACACCCACCTGCGGGTGCGCGGGCCGGTGGTGCGGGGCCTCCAGGGCGCCTTTGCCGAGAGCTGGCTGGAGGCCACGGGCCGCGTGCTGGTCGGCGACGCCCACCTCCCCGACCTGGAGCGCACCGCCGACGGCGGTCCGATGCAGCTCGTGCGCTCGCGCGCCGGGCGTGGGCGACACCAACGTGGAGGCCCTCTACTACCTGGCCATCGCCTGCGCGCAGCGCACGCTGGACCTCACCGCCGCCTACTTCGCGCCACGCAGCGCCTTCATCGACGCCCTGGTCGAGGCCCGCGAGCGCGGCGTGACCATCCGCGTCCTGGTCCCCGGCCCGCACATCGACAAGCCGATCGTGCGCGCCGCGGGCCGCGCCGCCTACGAGGAGCTGCTGGAGGCCGGCGTGGAGATCCACGAGTACCAGCCCACCATGCTGCACGCCAAGACGCTCGTCGTCGACGGCGCCTGGTCGTCGGTGGGCTCGGTCAACTTCGACAACCGCTCCTTCCAGCTCCACGACGAGGCCACCCTGTGCGTGCAGTCCGACGAGCTCGCGGCCCAGCTCACCGCGTGCTTCGAGGCCGACCTGCAGGTCAGCGAGCGCATGCGCCCCGGCCGCTGGGACGACCGCACGCTGCGCCACTGCGCGCAGGAACGGGCGCTGACGCTGGTGCGGCGGGAGCTGTAGGCGGCGTGCAGGGGAGCTCCGACCAACCGCTAGGTCGATCTTGGGCGCCCGCCCTGCCCGCCCTGCCCGCCCTCCACAGCCGACCAGGAGGCGCGCACCGCGCACGCCACCCCGATCACGAGGACAAACCGAATGCGGAACACCATCATTCCCCTTGAGCGCCCACGATGTCCGGACTCGTCCGATGCGATCGTGCTGCCGGGTAGGGCGCTGCGGCGTTCGCACCGAGGCGCTGCTGGTGTCGACAGGTGGGACTCTGCTCCTGAGTTGCTGCTCACGGGATCGGCGCCTGCACGCTTTCGATGGTCGACGCCTACGGCTGGCCGACGACCTGGAACGACTGCATCTCGCCGCGTATCCGCCGCTCGAAGTAGCCCGTGAACAGCGTGTAGGAGTGCACGACGCCCCGGCGCCCGGCAAGGCCGCTGAGCTGGTCGGGCGACAGCTCCTCGTCGAAGCTGTAGCGCCCGTCGCTGATCGGTGTGTTGAACTCCAGCGTGACCGTCGGCTGGCCGGGCGGCTCATAGAGGAGCTGGAGGCGCACGACGCCGCGTGCCCGTGACGTGATGTCGCCGCTGGCCTTGAGCCGTCCGTCCTCGATGCGGGGTCGGTTGGCATCGAGGCGAGCCTGCTGCGACGCGGCGCGCAGGCGGACCTCCTGAGGCTGGGTGTCGGCGTCGCCGGGATAGGTCAGGGTCAGGATGCCGGTGCCCAGGTTGGCCTGCGACCGCGGGATGCCGCGGTTGAAGCGCACGCGCCGGTTCGCCGAGTCGATCTCGGCGCCGAAGCTCTCGGTCCTCCCGGCCGCCCGGAAGGCGACTTGCACGTCGCCCGAGGCCCGCGCGGTAATCGGCGCGAGCACGTCGAGCCGGCGGTCGGAGCGCAGTACCCGGGCACGATCCACCTCCAGCTTCGCGGCGAAGGGCGGGATGGCCGTCATAGGGCCTCCGAGGGAGGGTGTGCCGACATCAATCTGCGATGTCGCGGCGGCCTCAGGCTTGAGGTCTCCGCGGAACTCTTGTACCCAGGCACAGAGCAGGTAGGAGCCAGTCTCCGAGAAACTGATCGCCTCGGTGATGTCGTAGGCGCCATTGACGTCGCGTCCGAAGATGATGTCGCTGTCATCGTCCGTGAGGTCGTAGGCCGCACCGCATGGTGCGCCGCCGGCCGGCTTGCTGGTCACGAACACCTCGCGACCCACTTCTGTCGCGCCGGCGACGCGGAGGGCGAATGTCTGCTCCGGCTGGACGCGCGGCGGGTTGGCGAACCCGATCGTGGCATTAGCAGGGCGAACGGTCAGAGGGACCGTTGTGCTTGCCCGCACGTCGCTCGAGTCGAACCGATTGTCGACGTAGCCACAGAGCAGGTAGGACCCATTCTCGTCCAGTGTCAAGGGCTCCTGGAGCGAGTACCCGCCTGGTCGGGGGTTGGCGGAGATGACTGTGATGTCCCTGTTCGCTACTGGGTCGCAACCCGCACCTCCCGCCGGCTTCACCGAGACGTACACGCCTTCGTCCTCATCGATCGTGCCCGTTGCTGTCACCGTGAACGCCCGGTCCTCCGTCGGGTCCGCGCTCACGCTCACCTCGATCGTCGACGCGCTGGCGCTCGCCGCGCCGGCTCCCACGACGACCATCGCCAGCGCGCCCGCCAAGGCGCCGCGTGTCCACCGCCACGTCATCCCGTCCCCTTTAGATTGTTGTGCGCTCCCTGCCGGCGGCACTCTAGCGACGGCGACGCGAACTTGCTAGCTAGGGCTTCGGGCAGAACGCCTTGAGTTCGCGCGCGACGCCGACGGGGTCGTCGTAGGCCAGCAGGAAACCGGTTCCCTGGAACACGCGGAGCTGGGCGTCGGGGAGGAGGCAGCGTCTCCTCGGCGGTGGCCAGCGGGTGGTAGCGGTCCTGGCCGCCCACAGGAGCAGGACGGGGAGGTCGAGCGTGGGGTAGGCCTCGAGCAGGTGGCGCTGCTGGCCGGCGGGCCGGCGGCGGGCGAAGGGCGCCCAGGAGCGTGCGAGGCTCGAGTTGCGCCCCACGTCGGCCAGCGCGTGGCGCACGAGGTCGCGGGCCGCAGGGTTGTTGCGTGCGCTCAGGGCCATGCCGTGTTCGGGGCGGAAGGCCAGGCGGGCGCCCAGGGCCGTGACGCGGTCCAGGCCCGGCACGGCGGCGAGGCCCGCGCCGACGCGCCAGCCGGGACCCAGGCGCTCCTTTGTATCGAGTTCATCACTGGGACGGTTTGGGCCGGTGGCCGATACACAAGGGGACGGATATGACACGAGGTCGTGGTGGTGGGCTGCTCTCGCGCGCGGAGCTCTGCGTGTTGGGAGCACTCGCGTTGTCAGGAGGCATGGCGGCGTGCAGCGGCACAGTGGCTGAGGGCCGATGAGGTCGCGCGGGCGGAATCCGATGCTCGCTGCGAGGAGCGCGCCGCGCAACGCAGCGAGGCTGCAATGGCCGATGCGGAAGAGCTGCGCGAGGAGCTCGAGGAGCTGCGAAGCGAGGGTGAGCGGTCCGCGTAGTCGTCGGCGCCTAGAAGCCAGCCCCGTGCGCGAAGTCCTAGTGGCGGCGGCGAATCCTCTTCTTGTGGCGATGGTCTCTCGCTCAATTCGGTGACGAGTTGTCCGTTCGCCCGCCTGGTTCGCGACGCCTACCTATGAAGCCAGCGGAGGGGGCTCGCGGGTCGAAGCTTCGAGTCCGGTGACCAGCGAGACATACACAATGAGCTGCAAGGTGGCATAGCGGTTGTATGCACCGGCGGCAACAACGCCGCTGTCTACATATACATACGCTAGGACTCGAATGCCCTCGTCGTCGACGGCGCCTGGTCGTCGGTGGGCTCGGTCAACTTCGACAACCGCTCCTTCCAGCTCCACGACGAGGCCACGCTGTGCGTCCAGTCCAAGGAGCTCGCGGCACAGCTCACCGAGTGCTTCGAGGCCGACCTGCAGGTCAGCGAGCGCATGCACCCCGGCCGCTGGGACGACCGCACGCTGCGCCACCGCGCGCAGGAACGGGTGCTGACGCTGGTGCGGCGAAGGTTGTAGGCACCGGCGTCACAGTCGCCGCCGTCGCGCAAAGTACGGGGTGATGGACCGTCCCGACGAAGCGCTGCTGGAGGCCGCGGCCCGCGGCGGCGGCGACGCGTTCGCCGTGTTCTACCGCCGTCATCTGCCCGGCGTGACCGGCTTCTTCCTGCGACGCGTCGGTGACCGCGAGCTGACCTTCGATCTCGTGGCCGAGACCTTCGCCGCGGCGGCCGCCGGCTGCGCGAGCTTCCGCGCGGGCCAGGCCCCGGCCGGCGCGTGGCTGTTCGGCATCGCTGCCAACAAGCTGCGCGAGAGCCTGCGCCGCGGGCGGGTCGAGGCCGGTGCGCGCCGGCGGCTGGGCCTGGAGCCGATCGCGCTGGATGACGCCGACCTGCTGCGTGTCGAGGAGCTGGCCTGCGCGGACGGCGGCGCGGCGGAGGCGCTGGTGGCGCAGCTTCCCCGCGAGCAGCGCGACGCGGTGGTCGCGCGGGTGGTCGAGGAGCGCTCCTACCGCGAGATCGCGGACCAGATGCACTGCTCGGAGGCCGTGGTGCGCCAGCGGGTCAGCCGCGGGCTGGGCAGGATGCGAAACGAGCTGGGGAGGCAGGCGACATGAGTGGATTCGACGACCTGGAGCGCCAGCTGCGCGGCGCTGTGCGCGGGCGGGCCGCACAGGCCCCGACCGATCGCCGCGGGTGGTGGACGGGACGCGCACTGGCACTGGCCGCCGCGCTCGTCGTGCCGGCCGGGAGCGTTGCCGTAGCCGCGGGGATGCTGGGGTCCGACGACCGCGCGCGGACGCAGGACCTGTTCTCCTCCGCGGTGACCGAGGCTCAGGGCATGCCCGCCTGCGAGGAGGGTCCGCAGCCGCCCGCCCGCTACAGCGACGCCGCCCCGCAGCCCGAGACGCTCGACGCCTTCGGCTTCCTGCGCCGACCGGCCAGACCGGGCGACACCGTGCCCCAGCGGTGGCGCGAGAACCCCGACAGCGCGCCGCTGGGCGGGGTGATCCTGGCCGACTACGTGCGGCGGCTCGAGGCGCCCGACGGCTCGGTGTTCACGGTGGTCGTGCTCCGCGGCCCCGCCGCGCTGGGGCGCCGGGCCGCCGACCCCCGCTCGTGTCTGGCCGCCCAGGCCCAGGCGCTGGACCGGGCGGCGGCCACCGAGCCGGCCCAGGTTCGCGAGGCCGCCGCCGACCTCATGGCGCGCCACCAAGCGCAATGGCGCGCTCGCCTGCGGGGCGATCAGCTACTGGTGCTGCACGCGACGGGCAGCTCGACGGGCTCCGGCGGCGGGAAGCCGGCGAGCGAGGCGAGCGAGGGCGGCGTGTCAAGCGTGACGTACGCGGGACCCCGCGAGGGCCCGCTGTCCTTCGCCGGCGTGGTGCCCGACGGGGTCGCGCAGGTCGTGGTCGAGACCGACGAGGACGAGTACGCGGGTGACGTGGTCGACAACACCTTCGCCTTCGAGGTGCCCGGGACGGCGGACGACTTCTTCCGCGCCACGGTGACATGGCGCGACGCGTCGGGCGCGATCATCCGCGAGTCGCCGGGCTGATCAGACGTGCAGGACCGTGCGTCCCGGACCGAGCAGGCGCCGCATGTCGTCGGGGTCCGAGGTTGCGACGGCGTCTCCGCGCTGGCGGGCTCCGACGGCGATGCAGGCATCGACCGTACCGGCACCCGGAGTCTTTCGGCGCAGTCTTCCAGCCGCACGGGCCACCGACTGGTCGACCGGTTCGATGGCGCACGCCTTGAGCAGTCGCGCCACCCGCGCGTCCTTGGCGTCGCCACGCCAGACCTCGGCCAGCGCGATCGCCGGGACGGTGGGCGCGGCACCTCGGCTGAACGCAAGAGCCAGGATCTCCCGTGCTCGTGGATCTCCGCGCTCGTAGGCGATCAGCGCGCCGGCATCCAGCGTCAGGCCGGCCACTGCGCCGCGACCTGCGCCCGCACCGACTCGGGCACCGGACCGAGACGCGCATCGTCGTCGGCAAGGAGCTCGCGCCCCCGGGCGATGCGCAGTTCGTGGAGCACCGCCGCGTTGACGAACGCCGAGAGATTCCCTCCGGTCGCCGCGACGCGGGACTCCGCCTCGGCGAGCACCGCCTCATCGAACGAGATCGAGCGCGTCTCGCTGACCATGACGGTAATGCTACTTGTCGCGAGGATGGCGCACTCTCGGCACAGGGCGCGGAAAAGCCAGACAGACCGTGCGACAATGGTCCCATGTCCGAGGAGGAGTCCCTCATCCGCATGGACGGGCACCTGGCTCGCATGATCAGCCAGCTCGAGGATGGCCGCGAGGAGATGCGCGACCAGCGCGACGAGATGCGAGCGCAGCGCCGCGAGCTTCTGGCCATCATCGACGAGTTCCGCGGCAGCGGGCCCGCCACGTCGTAGGCGCGCCGCGGGCGGCCTACGACCCGAAGCCCACGCGGTGCTCCTGGCGCTCGGTGCGCACGTACAGGACGTGCTGGAGGTTGAGGCGCACGGTGCCGTCGTCGCCGGTGAGGTCGTGCCAGCCCTCGCTGCCCAGGGCGCCCAAGAGGCGGTCGAGCTCCTCGCGCGAGACGCGGAACGAGAGCGGCATCGAGGCCTGGAAGCCGATGGAGATGCGCTCGAAGCCTTCGGCCATGTCAGTGAGCTCCCTCGGCGGGTTGGACGATCTCGGTGAGCACGCCGCCGGTCGAGTCGAGCTGCAGGAAGGCGACGCGCGAATCGCGCAGGCCGGTGCGCGGCACGTCGTCGATGAGCTGCACTCCCGCGTCGCGCAGGCGCCCCAGCTCGGCTTCGACGTCGCTCACCTGGTAGGCGACGTGGTGCAGGCCTGGGCCCCTCTTGGCGAGGAACTTCCCCACCGGCGTGTCGGGCCCCAGCGGGGCCATCAGCTCGACGTGGTTCTCCCCCACGTCGAGCAGCACGGCCTCGACGCCCTGCTCCGCGACGGTCACGCGGTGCGCGGTGGCCATCGCGAAGGAGCCGCCGTAGAGCGCGAGCGCCGCGTCGAGGTCCTCGACGGCCACGCCGATGTGGTCGATGCGGGCGAACACGGTCGGGAGCCTAGCCGCCGCGCGGTGGCTCACGCCTTGCGAGCGACCACGGCCATGTAGTGCAGCTCGTCGCCGGCCATGGTGAGGCGGTGGCGGAAGCGCTCGCTGCGCACGATCTCGGTGCCCGCCGGGGGGTCGGCGAGCCAGTCGCCGAAGTCGCTCCCGCCCGGGCGGGCGAGATCCTCGCGCACGCTGGCCGCGAACACGGCGCCCGCGGGGAAGGGCGCCCACAGCGCACCGAAGGCGTCGGCCGTGATGTGGCCCAGCCCCAGCGCACCCGCGCAGACCAGCGCGTCCAGCCGGTGGCGTCCGACGAGGGCGACCGGGTCGAGCGCCTCGACCTCCCCGACCAGGTACTCCGCGTAGAGGCCCGGCCTGTCGCGGTGTGCCGCGTCGCGCGCGGCGGCGATGTTGTCCGAGCCGACCAGGACCTCCACGCCACGCTCGTGCAGCTCGGAGCCCACGACGCCGTTGCCAGCCCCGAGGTCGAACACGCGCGGTGCGTCGGAGCCCGCGGCGTCGACAAGCGCGTCCGCGAGCACCGCCGGGCCCAGGCAGTCCAGCCGGTTCTGGACGACCTCCTCGTACAGGCCCGGGATCGCGTACACGCGCTCGTACTCGTGCAGGCGCATGCGCTCGGTGCGCCCGTCGTCCCAGGTGACCGTCATGGCCTCTTCGTCCTGCCCGCGCCCGGGGGCGGTGTCCAGCTCGACCGTCCAGCTCATGGCCTCGACCCTACTCATCGGGGACGGGGTACGATTCCCGCCATGGCTGTGCAGGTTCCCGTGCAGGTTCGTACCGAGGATCTCTACCGGATGGCGCTGGACGAGTATCACCAGCTGGTCAAGTCCGGCGCCCTGGAGGAAGCCCGCGTCGAGCTGATCGGAGGCCTGATCGTCGCCATGAGCGCCAAGACGCCGGCGCACGAGTACGTGTTGATGTGGCTGTCTGAGTGGCTGCACACGCACGCGGACCGCGTTCGATACGAAGTGCGCAATCAGAGCGCGCTGACCATCATCGACTCCGAGCCCGAGCCGGACCTCCTGCTGGTCGAGCGCCAGGGGTTCCGCCCCTACCACCCGGCCACCGCGGCCCTCGTCATCGAGGTCTGCGTCTCCTCGCACCGCCGCGACCTGCGCGAGAAGCCGATCCTCTACGCGGCCGCCGACGTACCCGACTATTGGGTCGTCGACGTGGACGGCCGCTGCGCGGTGCACTACACCGACCCCGGACCGGGCGGCTACGCCACCGTACGCGAGGTCGACGTCCTCACCGCTCGCGCGCTGCCGCAGCAGAACCTCCCTGTCGCCGACGTCCTGCGCGACCTGGGCTGAGCGCGACCTGGGCTGAGCGCTACGGCGCGCCGCCGTCGGGGGAGGCTACTCGACCCGCGGGTACGATCCCTTCCATGGCCGTGCAGGTGCCTCTTGCCGATGTCTACCGCATGACGCTGGATCAATACCACCAGATGATCGAGTCCGGCGGGTTTGACGCCGACGCCCGGGTCGAGCTGATCGGAGGACTGATCGTCGCCATGAGCCCAAACACCGCCGCCCATGAGAACGTCATCGCGTGGCTGGATGAGTGGCTCGGCGCCCGGGCCGACCTGACTCGCTATCAGGTGCGAACACAGAGCGCGCTAACGCTGACCGACTCCGAGCCCGAGCCCGACGTCCTCATGTTCGAGCGTGACGCCCTTCGGCCGTACCACCCAGGCACCGCCGCCCTGGTCATCGAGGTCTGCGTCTCCTCGCACCGGCGCGACCTGCGCGAGAAGCCGCCCCTCTACGCCGCCGCGGGCGTGGTCGACTACTGGGTGATCGACGTCGACGGCCGGGAGGCCTGGACCCACCGCGACCCGGGCCCGAAGGGCTACGCCACCGTCGAGCGGCTGAGCGGCGCGGACGAGCTCACCGCCGCGGCGCTTGCGCAGGGCGTCCGCGTCACCGACGTATTGGCCGCCGCGGGCTGAGCTGGCCATCCCCGGGCGCCGCGGGCACAAGCGCCCGAGCGGAACGCGCACCCGCTATGAAGTGCCGCCGTCGGGCTCCGAAGCGGCGGCCACGCGCAGTCCGACGCCCAGGCGGCGCTGGACGCGGGGGACCCCGGCCATGAGCACGTCGATCTGGTCGCGTTCCACCGACTCGTGCTGGAGGAGGTGGGCGGCGAGCTCGTCGAGCACGGGGCGGTGGGCGGCCACGAGCGCCTGGGCGGCACGCTGGGCCTCGAAGACCAGGGCCTGCTGCTCCTCGTCGCTGATGCGCCGTGAGACCTCGCTCAGCGTGGCCGGGTCGATCAGCGCCCGCTGGGCGCCGTCGGGGGCCGCGCCCATCGCGTAGTCGTTGACCATGGAGCGCGCGACCTCGGCCACGCGGCGCAGGTCGTCCGAGGCGCCCGTGGTCACCGCGCCAAAGACCTCGTGCTCGGCCACGCGGCCGCCCAGCAGGACGGCCATGTAGTCGATGAGCTCCTCGCGGGTCTTGAGGTAGCGGTCCTCGTCGGGCAGGTTGAGCGTGTAGCCCAGAGCCTTGCCGCGCGGGACGATGGAGATCTTGTGCACGCGGTCCACGCTGGGCAGCAGCTCGCCGCACAGCGCGTGGCCGGCCTCGTGGAAGGCCACGACCCGCTTCTCGTGGGTGTTGAGCACGCGCCGGGAGCGCACGCCGGCCACCACACGCTCGAAGGCGCCGTCGAAGTCGGCCTGCACCAGCGCGGAGCCGTGGCGCCGCGCGCAGGCGATGGCCGCCTCGTTGCACAGGTTGGCCAGGTCGGCGCCCGTCAGCCCACTGGTCTGGGAGGCCAGCAGGCCCAGATCGACGTCCGACAGCGGCTTGTCGCGCGTGTGCACCTCCAGGACGCGCCGGCGCCCGTCGACGTCCGGAGGGGAGACGAACACCTGGCGGTCGAAGCGGCCCGGGCGCAGGAGCGCGGGGTCGAGCTTCTCCAGCAGGTTGGAGGCGGCCATCACGACCAGCTCGCCGGTGGTGGGGAAGCCGTCCATCTCGACCAGGAGCTGGTTGAGGGTCTGCTCGCGCTCGGCGTTGATGTCGCTCCCACGTCGCCCGCCGACGGCGTCGAGCTCGTCGATGAAGAGGATCGCCGGGCTGTGCTCGCGGGCCTCGCGGAACAGCCGGCGGATGCGCGCGGCGCCCAGGCCGGCGAACATCTCCACGAACGAGCTGGCCGACTGGCTGTAGAAGTAGGCGCCCGACTCGTGCGCGACCGCCTTGGCCAGCATGGTCTTGCCCGTGCCCGGCGGGCCGTGGAGCAGCACGCCCTTGGGCACACGAGCGCCCAGGCGCTTGTAACGGGCGGGCTCGCGCAGGAACTCCACGACCTCGCGCAGCTCGTCCTTCGCGTCGTCTACACCGGCGACGTCGTCCCAGCTGACGGCGACCTTGGACTCGGGCTTGATCTGCTGGGGCTTGGTCTTGGGCATGACCCGCAGCGCGCGCCAGAAGAAGAACAGCAGCAGCGCCATGAAGACCATCGTGAAGACGTAGCTCCACTCCATGGCGAAGTCCTTGAGCCAGTCGAGCACGAGAGTGACATCGACATCAGCCGCCGGCCCCTTGACCGGCCGGGGGCAGCACGGTCAGGATGCGGGCGCCGCCGCCCTCGACCTCATGAAGCTCCAGCCGGCCTCCGGCCAGGAGCACGCGCTCGGTGGCCGAGGCCAGGCCGATATGCCCGCGCTCGACGGCGTCCTCCAGCCGCGGCCGGTTCCAGCCGACCCCGTCGTCGGCCACGTCGACGAGCAGATGCCCGTCTTGGCTGCGCACATCCACGCGCACCGCGGTGGCCTCCGCATGCATGCGGGCGTTGATCACCAGCTCGCGCACGAGGCGGACGACCAGGCCGTCGTGCTGTCCGCCGGCCGCCTCGTCCACGGCGAGGACCACCTCGGGCCCCTCACGCCCGGGGGGGCCGGCGATGGCCCGCTCCAGCGCACCGCGCAGCCCGCCCGTGGCCGCCGCCTGGCCCTCGCGCTCCTCCAGCTCCCCGAGCGTGCGCAGGAGGGTGGTGCCGGCGAGGGCCAGGGTCCGCCGGGCGCGCTCGCGGGCGCCGGCAACCCCGTCGACGGCCTCGGCCAGGTCCTGGCGCGCGGCGAGCAGCAGTTGCAGGGCGTCGTCGTGCAGGTCGCCGGCCAGCCGTCGGCGCGCGGCCTCCTCCTCGGCCAGCATCCGCCCCTGCAGCGCGCGGCGCCGCTCGGCCAGGCCCGCCAGCAGGCGGCTGGCCAGCGCGGTGCCCCAGGCCATGAGCAGCGCCACGGCCGTGGCCCACGCGTAGGTCAGCCAGAAGCCGGCCGGCGGGTCGCCGACCACCGTCAGCCCGGCGACGACCAGGGCGGCGCCCACCGCTGTCGGCCCTGGGCCGAGCAGCAGCGCGTAGCAGAGCGGCACCGCGAGCAGCAGCGGCAGGGCGGCGGCCTGTGCATCGCCGGCCAGCGCGAAGGCCGCGAGATAGAGGAGCTGGTCGGCGGCGATCAGCGCGCCGAAGCGGCGCAGGCCGAAGCGGCGCGTCTCGAGCACGTAGACCATCACCGGGGCGGCCAGAGCCATGGCACCCGCGGCCAGCCAGAAGCCCGGCTCGGTGCCGCCGACGATGGCGCCGTTGGCCAGCACGACCAGGACCGCCCCCAGCCGGGCGACGCTCAGCGTGCGCACCGCCAGGGGCTCGTCGCGACCGGGGAAGCGCGGGTCGACGCCCAGCGGCCCCTCGGCCAGCGCCACGCGCGCCCGCACGGCGCCCCTGGAGACGTCCAGCAGCTCGGCGCCCAGGAGCCCCAACCGGTCGCGGGCCGCCGCGCGCAGACGCGGCGCCGGGGGGTCGGAAGGCGGGTGGGCCTCGACCTCCAGGGCCACCGTGTCCTCCCCGGCGTCGACCGCCACGCGCACCTCGCGTGAGGCGGGACCGACCACGAGGTCGAGTACGTCGCGCGCGATGCTGACGAGGCGCTCGACGACGGCCTCCGGCGGACTGGCCACGATCTCGACGATCACGCGGGCCCCGGGGGCCCGGCGCGCCCCCAGGCGACGCAGGGCATGCTCGAGGCCCGCCGGACCGCCGGAGGGAGAGTGCAGGTCGGCCACCACGGCACGCATGGACGCGCCCGCGCGGCGCAGGTCCTCGGCGTAGACGCGCAGCGCCTCGGTCGAGGCCGTGGCCGTACCCGCCAGGGTGGCGGAGACCGGGTCGAGCACGGTCTCGCGCAGCGCCGCTCCGACGCGCCCGCGTTCCACCCGAGCGGGACGGCGCAGCGTCAGGAGCACGGCCTCGCGCTGGCGGTCCAGCCGCGTCATCCGGGCCAGCAGCGCCCCGCGCTGGGCGGCGAACGCGGCGCCCACCGCGGTCGCCCAGCCGATCTCCACCGCCCATACGGCCAGGGCCGCGTCGCGCACTCCCAGGAGCGCCATCCCGCCCACTGCCGCGGCGCCCAGCACAGCGATCTCCGCCGGGCGCAGCAGCAGCGCGCCGCCGATGAGCACTACGAGCACGACCAGCAGCACGGGGGACTCGCTGGCGCCCGACAGCGCGGCGGCGGCGCCGACCAGTGCCATCTCCACGCCCAGGGGCGCGAGCACCGCCGTCCGCGAGCGGCCCGCGTCGCGCCACTGCCACGGGACGCTGAGGGCGACGGAGGCCAGGCCGGCCAGGGCGAGGGCCCAGACCAGCGCGGGGCCGTCCGACGCCGCCAGCACGCCCACCAGCACCGTGGCCAGCGCCCGCGAGACGGCGGCCAGCACGATGGCCACGCGCGCCGCCGAGGCTCCCAGCGCATGGCGCTCGGCGCCGATGAGGTGCTCGACCAGCGTCTCCACGCGCGATGCCGCCCGGATGTGCACCCGGTGAGGAAGCGTACCCGGGCCCCCGCGGGCCAAGCTAGTCGACCCGCTCGAGGCGCGGGTTGGCGACGTGGCGGCGCCCGACCTTGGCGCACGGCTGACCGTCGACCACCACCACGTCCGCGGTGAAGTCGTTGCGCCCCCGGATGAGCGAGGAGCCGACCCCGTAGACGTCGACGGGCGCACGGGCGGCCTCGAACTCCCGGATGCGCGCGGCATCGAAGCCTCCGCTGGCCACCACCTTCACGCGCTTGTGGCCCGCGGCGTCCAGCGCGTCGCGCACCTTCTCGACCAGGCGTAGGTTGACCCCCGTGGGGCGCAGGTCGCCCATCTCGTCCAGCAGGGCGCGGTCCACGAGCGTCTCGCTGGTGTCCAGGCGCACGCCCCACAGGCGGTCGCCCAGCGCGTCGGCCACGGCGAGCGAGGTGCCCACCGAGTTGTTGTCGAAGTCGACCAGCACGGTGACGTTCATCCGGTCCGCGAAGCGGTCGGCGAACGCGGTCGCCGCGCGCACGGTGTCGCCCCCGTAGGCGGCAATGAGCCCGTGGGGCACGGTGCCCACGCCCACGCCCCCCCACCAGGAGGCCTGGGCGTCGGTGGAGACCCCGATGGCGCCGGCCACGTGGGCGGCCCAGCCGTCGCCGGTCTGCACGAGCCAGTGGTCGTGGCGCGCGGGGAAGTAGAGGATCTGCTTCCCCGCGGCGGCCTGGACGACCTCGCGCACGTTGCGCATGACCAGGGTGCGCCGCGCGAGCGTGCCCAGGTACACCGTCTCCAGGTGGGCGAACAGCGCGTAGTCGCCCGTGATGGTCATGACCGGCTCACGCGGTGCGATCTCGTCGCCCTCGTGCAGGGCGTGGACCTCGAGCTGCTCCCACCCCGGTGTCCAGGCGCCACCGCGTCCCCGCTCCCCAGCGCAGAGCCTGAGGATCGCGATGGCCTCGTCGATCCCGCCCAGCGCCGCGGCCTGCTTCTGGAAGACCTGCATGAGCACGCGCGGGCGGTGCCCCTCGGCCTCCAGGAGCTCCTTGGTGAAGACGAAGTAGGCGTCGGAGTAGTAGCCGTCGCGCAGGCGCTCGACGGGCAGGCGGAAGACCGCCGGGTCCAGGCGCTCACGGGGGCTCAGGCCGGCTCGCCCTCGACGCGCAGGATCTCGGCCAGGGCCGCGCGGCCGACCTCGAGCTGGGCCTCGGTGGGCTCGCGCGTGCCCAGAACCCGCTGGAGCTCGTGGCCGGGCACTCGCAGCGCATGGGTCACGCTGCTGTCCGGGTTGCGCTCGGCCCAGGCGAAGACCTCGACCGCCGCGCCCATGGAGCCCAGGGCCAGCAGCGCCTGGTGCGCCGGGCCAGGCTTCTCCACGACCCGGCTGAGCAGCGCGGCGCCCGCGACGTTGAGGGTCAGCAGCGGGGCCATCAGGTGGGAGCCGCAGCGGTCATGCTCCTTGGCCGCGTCCGCGGCGTCGGCCTCGTCGCGCTCGTAGGCCGCGATGGCCTTGTGCTCGACGCCGTGATAGGCGGCCAGGTCGCCGCCGCGCAGGGCGATCAGGCTCGGCGCCAGGGAGACCACTGCGGAGCCGACCTCGGTGCCCAGCCGTCCGCCGCGCCCGCCGGCGCGCAGCGCGCGCACGCCGAGGCTGGTGGCGGCCACGGCGCCCACCACCCGGGCGTCGGCGAAGGGCAGGCGGGCCTGGGGCAGCGCGCGCTTGGCCAGCGGGATCACGGCCATGGCCTCCCCCAGGCGGGCGATCCCGCGCAGGCCGGGCACCTTCTCGACGCCTGGCACCTTCGGCTTGCGCCCGGAGGCGACCCCGATGGTCCCATCGCCGCGCCGGCAGGCCACGGCCCAGCGGGTGGGGCCGTGGACGAGCAGGCCGTTGCGCAGGGCCATGCCGCCGAGGCGCAGCTTGCCTTCGGGGGTCGATGCTGTCATGAGAGGAGCCTCCTGGTCACGTCGCGGAAGAAGCCGGCCGCGAAGCCCACGTCGCGCGCGTCGATGCGCTCGTCGGCGCCGTGGATGAGCGGGGCTGCCTCGTAGAGGGTCATGTGGCGGTGGGGCATGAAGCCGTAGGCCACGCAGCCGGGGAAGGCGGCGCGAAAGGTGCGCGAATCCGTGAAGCCCGGGAGGATGGTCGGCACGATCGTGGCGCCCGAGTCCTGCTCGCCCACCCAGTCGCGGATGGCGGCCATGAGCACCGACTCCACCGGTGAGCCGTTGCCCACGACCTGCTCGAAGAACTCGAGGCCATAGCCCTCGTCGCCGAGCACCTCCGCGATGCGCTCGCGGACACGGTCGGCCTCCATCCCGGGCGGGACGCGGCAGTCGACCTCCACCTCGGCGCGCGACGGAATGACGTTGATCTTCTCCGACGCGGTGATCCGCGTGGGCGCCAGGGTGACGCCGAGCATCGGCTCGACGAGCATGGCCAGGATCGGATCGTGCTCGCGCAGCGTGCTCAGAGCCCGCGTTCCGTCGTCGCCGACGGGGAGGCCCAGGCCCTCGAGCATGGCCCTCGGCCCCTCGGTGAGGTCGAAGCCGGGCTGGTCGTCGGCCATGCGCTGCAGCAGCGGGGCCATGCGCAGCAGCGCGTTGTCGCCGATCTTCGGGATCGAGGCGTGGCCGGCGACGCCGTCGGTGGTCAGGCGGAAGCGGAAGACGCCCTTCTCGGCCACGCACACGCCGTAGACGCGCCCGCCGTCGTGGGGGATGACCGTGCCTGCTCCCTCGTTGAGCAGCAGGTCGCAGCGGACCAGATCGGGGTGGTGCTCGCACAGCCACTTCGCGCCCTCGCCGCCGCCGGTCTCCTCGTCGACGACCACGACGACCAGCAGCTCGCCCCGCGCGGGGCGCCATCCCTCGCGGGCCAGGCCCAGCGCTGCGGCGACCTCGGCCGCCGTCTGGGACTTCATGTCCAGCGCTCCGCGGCCCCAGACGAAGCCGTCGTGCAGGTCGCCCGACCACGGGTCGCGCGACCACGCGGCAGGGTCGGCCAGGACCGTGTCGACGTGGGAGAGCAGGCACAGGGTGGGCCCTCCTGTGCCAGCCACGGCGGAGCCGTCGGCATTGGTAGGCGCCGGAGCGGGCCCGCGCAGCCGCGCGACCAGGTTGGGGCGCTCCTGCGTGCGCCCCACCAGCGTGACCTCGAAGCCCGCGTCCTCCAGGAGCCCGCCCAGCAGCTCCTGCGCGGCCCGTTCGGCGCCGGGCGGGTTGACGGTGTCGAAGCGGATGAGGCGCTGGAGAAGCTCGACGGCCTCCTGCTCCAAGGGATCTCCCATCCGGGGAAGGTACCGTGGGCGGGGTGGACCGCCTGTTCGACGCACCTACCAATGCCGACGGCTCCGCCGTGGCTGGCACAGGCGCGCCCGCAATCGGCGGTAGCCGCGGTATCGGCGATATCGGCGGTCCGGCCGCGCCGCTCGCCGCGCGCATGCGCCCCGCGACGCTGGACGAGGTCGTCGGCCAGGAGCACCTGCTGGGCACGCCGCAGCAGCCCAGCACGCTGCGCCGTGCGATCGAGGAGGGCCGGCCGCACTCGATGGTCCTCTACGGCCCTCCGGGCAGCGGCAAGACCACGCTGGCGCGCCTGGTCGCGACGACCGCCGACGCGGCGTTCGAGGAGCTCAGCGCGGTGGAGGCCGGGCGGGCCGAGGTGCGGGCGATCATCGCCGCCGCCCGCGAGCGCCGCGAGGCAGCAGGGCGCGCGACGATCCTCTTCCTCGACGAGATCCACCGCTTCAACAAGGCCCAGCAGGACGCGCTGCTGCCCGCGGTGGAGGAGGGCGTGCTCACGCTGATCGGCGCTACGACCAAGAACCCCTACTTCGAGGTCAACGGTGCGCTGCTCTCTCGCGCGCAGGTCTACGAGCTGGCCGAGCTGGACGCGGGCGACGTCGAGGCGCTGCTGCGCCGCGCGCTGGAGCGCGGGGAGTGCGGGGAGTGCGGGGACACGATCGTCGAGGACGAGGCGGTCACGTTCCTGGCCACGCGGGCCGGGGGTGACGCGCGCACGGCGCTGGCGGCGCTCGAGCTGGCCTGCGAGGAGAGTGCCCGGGCGGGTGGGACGGTCACCCTCGCGCTGGCCGAGGAGGCGCTGCAGCGAAAGGCCCTGCGCTACGACAAGGGCGGCGACCAGCACCACGACCTCATCTCGGCCTGGATCAAGGCCACGCGCGCGTCGGACCCCGACGCGTCGCTGTACTACCTGGCCGTCATGCTCGAGGGTGGCGAGAACCTGCGCTTCATCGCCCGGCGCATGATCATCCTGGCCTCCGAGGACATCGGCAACGCCGATCCCCGGGCCCTGTCGCTCGCCGTCGCGGCGGCTCACGCGGTCGAGCACGTCGGCCTGCCCGAGGGCCAGCACGCTCTGGCCCAGGCCGCGATCTACCTGGCATTGGCTCCCAAGTCCAACGCGGCCCACCGGGCCATCGCCGCCGCGCGGCGCCACGTGCACGAGCACGGCGCCGCGCCGCCGCCGGCGCCGCTGCGCTCGGGCGCCTATCCCGGCGCCGCCCAGCTCGGCCGGGGCGTGGGCTACGACTACCCCCACGACCACCCCGGCCACGTCGCCGCGCAGGGCGTCATGCCCGAGGGCCTGGAGGGCGTGCGCTTCTACGAGCCCGACGACCAGGAGGCCGCACTGCGCGACCGCGCGCAGGAGCTGCGCCGCCTGCGCGGCGCCTAGCGGCGCAAGACCTGCGCTCGCGTGGCGTGGGCCGTCCCGCGAACCCCACGGTCTCCGGCGCCACCATCGCGTCGCCGCCTCGTTGAAGAGCCATGCGCTCACCTCTCGTCGCCTCGCTGACCGCCGTGTCCGTCGGACTACTCGCCGCCCCCGCGGCCGCGGCACCGCCGTGGTCGCCGCCCCAGACCGTGCTGAGCGATGACGCCGCCGCCCTCCAGGGCCTTACCGTGGGCGGCGACGCGACAGCCCTCACCGTGTCCTCCACGGCCGACCGGCGTGGCCGTCTGACCGCGGGCCTGCCGGGCTCCTCCTCGCGCGTCACCGGCCCCTTCGTCGATCTGGCCGGACCGCCGGTGACCTACGCGCAGACCCGCGCTGTCTTCCTGCGCCCGCGCCCGGCCGACGAGTCGGGTTTCTGCGTAGATGTCGGTCTGTCCTTCGGGCGCACCGCGGGGGAGCGGGGACCCCGGCGCGACCTGGGCTCGACCGCCTGCTCCAGCCCGCGCGGGGACGTCCCCGTGGCCCTGGCCGCCAGCCCACGCGGAGATGTCGCCGTGGCCTGGGCCGAGGGCAGCCGGGTCGGCGAGCGGACGCGCATCCGCCTGGCCGTCCGCCGTCCCGGGGGACAGCTCTCGAGAGCCACGGTCGTGCGCGGCGCCGGCAGCTCGAACGCGCCGGCGCTGGCCTTCAACGCCCGCGGCGACCTCCTGCTCGCCTACGAGCACGGGGAGGATGCGCTGGGGCGCGAGCGCACCATCGAGGTCCGCGTGCGGCCCGCCGGCGGCAGGACCGGGCCCGTCCGGGAGGTCGGCCCGGCCGGGGATCGGACCACCCTCTCCGTTGGCATGGCCGGCGACGGCCGCGCCCTGGTGGGCTGGGCAGCGACCGAGACGAGCGAGGCGGGCGAACTCGGCACGGAGGTCCTGGTCGCCGGCGCCCTGCTCGACGGCGCCTTCGAAGACCCCCAGCGCCTGGAGACGGCCAGCGGGGGCGGGAGGGTCCGGGTCGCGGCCGACGCCGAGGCGCAGGACGCCGTGATCGCCTGGGACGCCTTCACAGGGCAGCCCGATCAGCCCGTGGTGCGGGTCGCCGACATCCGCAGCGGCCGAGCCGGCGAGGCGCAGCAGCTCGTCGCCCGCGCGCAACTGGGCGATGCCGCGATCGAGGATCGTCGGGCGATCGTGACCTGGACCGTGCTGGGACCCAACGACAGCCTCCGCCTGTTCGGCGCGCCGGTGTCCGGCGTGCGGGTCGAGGCCTCCGTGCGCCCGGCGGGCGGTGCGCGGTTCGGCGCACCCGAGGCCGTCTCGGCCGACGGACGGGTCCGCGAACCAGCCATAGCCGTCGGGCCACAGGGGACCCCCCTGGTGGCCTGGCTGAGCCCCGGTCGGGACGGTATCGGCGCGCCCGGCGCCCTGCGCCTGAGCCGTCGAGAGGGGTGACGCCGGCGCCTCGGTGCTTGGTGGAGGCTCCGCCCGCCCTGGCACAATCAGCGCCATGGCCGCCGCGCCCAGCGCCGAGCGCCTCGAGGCGCGCAGCCCCGTGGACGGCTCCCTGCTGGGGACCGTCGTGGCGACCCCGCCCGGCGCCGTCCCCGCAGCCATCGCCACCGCGGCCGAGGTGCAGCCGCTGTGGGCCGCGCTGCGCCTGCGTGATCGCGCGCGCTACCTGCGCCGGGCGGCCCAGGCGATCATCGACGAGCTCGACGAGCTGTCGGCGCTCCTGGTGCACGAGCAGGGTCGCCCGTGCGCCGAGGCGCTCACCCAGGAGCTGCTGCCGTCCATCGACACGCTGCAGTGGCTGGCCGAGGAGGGCCCTCGCGTGCTGGGGCCCCAGCGCATCGGCCTGTCGCGCACCGTCTTCCCGACCAAGCGCGCCCGGCTGACCTTCGAGCCGCTGGGCGTCACCGCGGTGCTGACGCCGGGCGCCGAGCCGTGGCACGCCCCGCTGGGCGACGTGGCGGTGGCGCTCCTGGGCGGCAACGGGGTGGTGCTGACCCCTTCCTCGCAGGCCGGGCTGGCGGCGGAGCGGATCGCGCGGGTGTTCGCGCGCGCCGGTCTCCCCGAGGGGTTGCTGCAGATCGTCCACGGCGGTGCCGACACCGCCCGCGCGCTCATCGAGGGCGCGGTGGCCCAGGTCGTCTTCACCGGCTCGGCCGAGGCCGGCCGCGCCGTGGGCGAGATCTGCGCGCGGCGCTACAAGCGCACGACGCTGGAGGCCGGGGGCCACGACGCCCTGCTCGTGCTGCGCGGCGCCAACGTCGACCGCGCCATCCGCGGCGCGGCGTGGGCGGCCTTCGCCAACGCCGGGCAGTCGCCGGGCAGCGTCAAGCGCGCCTTCGTCGGCCCCGAGGCGGCGCAGCGCTTCATCGAGGGGGTGATCGAGGCGGCGCGGGCGCTGCGCGTGGGCGACCCCGCGCAGGCCACGACGGACGTGGGTCCGCTGCTGACCGTCGAGCGCTCGGACGCGCTGCGCGAGCTGGTCGACGAGGCGGTGGAAGCCGGCGCCACGCTGGCCTGCGGCGGGCCGCTGGAGCGCGGGGCCGGTGCCTGGTGGGCGCCCACGGTGCTCACCGACGTTCCACCCGACGCACGGCTGTGGCGTGAGGCCGCGCCAGGCCCAGTGCTCGCGGTCGCGCCGGTCGCCGGCGAACGGGAGGCCATCGCGCGGGCCAACGAGGGCGAGGCCGGCCTGGGGGCCTCGGTGTGGATCGACGACCTCCACCAGGGCCGGCGCATCGCCCACGAGCTGCGCGCCGGGATGGTGTGGCTCAACGACCACCTGCCCAGCCGCACCGCGCCCTCGCTGCCCTGGGGCGGCGTGGGCGCCTCCGGCGTCGGCCGGGCCCGCGGTGCCCAGGCCCTGCACGCCGCGGTCGAGCCCAAGCTCGTCACCTGGGACCCCACCGGGGCACGCCCCGTGCGCTGGCACCCTTACGACCAGGCCCTCGTCGAGGCCGGTCGGGCGATGGCTCGGCTGCGCAGCGCGCGCGATCGCGACCGCGAGCGCGGCCTGCGAAGCGGCGCGGCGCCACTGGCCCGCGTGGCGGTGCGCACGCTGCGCGCGGCGCGCAGGCGGTGAGGCGAGAAACGGTCTGGGGCCTCAGGCGGCCGTTACGACCTTCCAGCCAGGCGGTGGCCGGCCGCCTTCGCCGCCCCTCCGCTACGCCGCCCGCGCCTGGGGGATGTAGCGCAGGCGGCCGGGCATCAGCGGAACGAGCAGTCGCTTGGCGTACTGGGCGCCGCCGGCGAGAGCGAGGCCGCGCAGCGGGTCCCAGCGCAGGCCGTACTGGCGGCGCAGGTCGCCGGGCAGCAGGCCGACGGTGATCTGGTTGACCAGCTCGACGAGCGGCCGCGCGACCAGGGGCGCGGGCGGGTGCATGACGATCTCCGTGGCCAGCTCGCGCGCCTGGTCGGTGACCACGAGGTCGCCCGAGGCGACCATCCCGTCGACATAGGCACGGAAGTCGCCCCAGCCGGCGGGCATGTCGTCGTCGGCCAGGCCGAACAGCCGCCCCACGACGCGGTAGTCGGCCCACAACGCCTCCCGCTCGCCCGTGCTCAGGCGGCACACGGCCTTCTCGTAGACCAGCACCGCCGAGTCGACCAGCGAGGCCAGCACCCACAGCAGCAGGTCGGGGTCGTCGCCGCGGTAGGGCGTCCCGCGGGGAAAGCGACCGGCCGCCTCGCCCGTCTCGCCGCGCACCGTGGCGTGCATGGCGCGGACCCGTGCGGTGACCCGGTCGGCGGGCCCCCGCTCCTCGCCCCAGGCGATCAGGTCGAGCACCTCGCCGGTGCGCCGCAGGCGGGCGTAGGGGTCGTCCAACGCACCGGTGTGGGCGAAGAAGCCGGCGAAGGCCACGGGGTGGGCGGCCATCATCAGCAGCGCCCGTGGGCCGCTGAAGGCGACGGCGTACTCGCGGATCACGCGGCGCAGCATCGAGTCGTCGGTGAAGTAGCCCTGCGCCATGTCCACCGAATGTACGGGCGTGCGCGGCGCAGGGTTTACTCTGGACGCCATGCCCGCCCAGGCCTACCCCGGCAAGGAGTGCGTCTGCCAGTTCCGCCGCGGGATCTGCGACCAGACGTGCGTGCGCGACATGCTCGACACGCCGTTCTACATCGCCTGCCTCAAGCTCACCGGGCGGCGCTGCGTGGTCGTCGGCGGCGGAGAGGTCGGGCTGGAGAAGGTCGAGGGCCTGCTGGCCTGCGACGCCGACGTCGTGCTGATCGCGCCCCACGCGGTGCCCGCGCTGGAGAGGCTGGCCGCCGAGGGCTCCATCGGATGGGAGCGGCGGGAGTACCGCCCCGACGACCTCGAGCGCACGTTTATGGCCATCGCCTCCACCGACGACACCGACGTGAACATCGCGGTCTACGACGATGCCGAGCGCCGGGCGATGCTGGTCAACATCGTCGACGTGCCGCCCCTGTGCAACTTCATCCTCCCCGCCATCGTGCGCACCGGCCCGCTGGCCATCGCGATCTCCACAGCCGGCGCGTCGCCGGCTCTGGCCAAGCGCATGAAGGCCGAGGTCGGCGAGCTGTTCGGCGAGGAGTACGCGCGCCTGGCCGTGATGCTCAACGACGCCCGCGGCTGGGCAAAGGGGACGCTGCCCACCTACCAGGACCGCAAGGCCTTCTTCGAGGGGATCGTCAACGGCGATCTTGACCCCGTCGCCCTGCTGCGCGAGGGCCGCGAGGACGAGGTGCTCGAGCTGATCGCCGCCGCGCAGCACGAGCACGCTCCCGCGTGAGCGAGGATCGGTCGATAACCGACGCTGAGCGACGGGAATCGCCCGATCGTGCGCCGCTCACCCATCTCGACGCCCGTGGCCGCGCGCGCATGGTCGACGTTGGCGACAAGCCGGCCACCCAGCGCCGCGCCGTCGCCCGCGCCGTGGTGCGCTTGACGCCGGCGACCGCGCAGCGCCTGGCGGCCGGCGACGTGCCCAAGGGCGACGTGCTGGCCACCGCGCGCGTCGCCGGCATCCAGGCGGCCAAGCGCACCAGCGAGCTGATCCCCCTATGCCACGCGCTGCCGCTGAGCAGCGTGAGCGTCGAGGAGACCGTCGATGCCGCCGCGGGCACGCTCACCTTGGTCGCCGAGGCCCGCACCACGGCCCAGACGGGGGTGGAGATGGAGGCGCTGACCGCCGCGTCGGTGGCAGCCCTGACCGCCTACGACATGCTCAAGGCGCTGGAGCGCGGGATCGAGATCGCCTCCGTCGTCCTGCTCGAGAAGAGCGGGGGCGCGAGCGGCGACTGGCGGCGCGAGGAGTAGGCGCCGGTCGCGCGCGAGCCACACGTCCTGCCGGGTGCTGCTATCCGGGGCTATCAACTTCGCTATCCCCCGCTTGCACCACTCGTGGGGCCTGATGGCTGGACGCGCGACCGACTACCCTCAGAAAGAGGTGAAGATGCTGCTGGCGCAACAGGCTGAGGTAGTCGGATGGTATGTGGGGCTCGCGGCCGGCCTCTTGGTCCTCGCCGTCGTGGTCGTTCTCGTCTTGAAGATCCTCCAGCGCGGGGTTCGCCGGGCGCAGCGTCGACGTAGGTCGAGCTGAGCGACTATCCCTCTGCGCCATGCGCGCCGCGGTCCTGACGATCTCCACCTCCGTCGCGCGCGGGACCCGTGAGGACCGCTCGGGCGATGCGCTGGCGCGGCTGGCCGGCGAGGCCGGCGCTGAGGTCACGGTGCGCGACGTCGTCGCCGACGATGCGCCGGCCATCGAGGCAGCGCTTCGTCGCCAGGTCGCAGACGCGGTCGACCTAGTCTTCACCACCGGTGGCACGGGGCTGACCCCCGACGACGTCACGCCTGAGGCCACCCGTGCGGTCATCGAGCGCGACGCGCCGGGCTTCGCCGAGGCGATGCGCGCCGAGTCGATCCGCCGCACCCCCATGGGCATCCTCAGCCGCGGCGTCGCCGGCATCGCCAGGCGCACGCTGATCGTCAACTTCCCCGGCAACCCTAAGGCGATCGAGGAGACCTTCCCGGTGCTCGCGCCCACCCTCGCCCACGTCGTCGAGACGCTGGGCGGCCGCTCGGTGCATCGGCCATGACTCGGCGCACCCCCAGCCACAGCAGCGCCGCTGCGGTGCCGGCCCGAGTCAACTCCCACGATGCACCCGCAGCTCGGGCACCAGCTCGGCGATGACCTCGAAGTCGTCGTCCTGCGTCCAGACTGCCAGGTCGTGGACGAGGGCGGTCGCGGCGATGATGGCGTCCATGGCGCCGGCTCGGCGGCGTTCGTCGCGTGCTCGCGCAAGCAGGTCGGCCAGGCGCTCGGCGACCGACTCGTCGTAGGGCAGCGCGACGAAGTTCCGCGCTCGTAGCAGGGTCGTCTCGCGCAGGGTGCGCAGCGGTCCATCGGCGCGTCGGACGCCGACGATGAGCTCCGTGAGCGTCGCGACCGAGATCCGGGCGTCGCCCTCAGGGGGCCGGGCCAGGGGGCGGCCCTGCTCCGCGGCAACGAAGATGCTCGTGTCCTGCAGGTAGCCGCTCAACGCAGCATGTCGTCGGTGGTGAGTCCGGTGTCGAAGTCGTTGGGATCGGACCGCACGCCGAGCTTCCGAGCGAGCTGGCTGATCTCCGCCAGCTCGGCCAACACCACCTCGGTCGGGCGCCGCTCGCTGCGCGTCCGTCGCGGGACGATGTCGGCCACTGGGCGGCCATGGACGGTGAGGACGACGACCTCGCCGCTCTCCACCGCCGAGACGACCCGTGCGGTGTGATTGCGGAGTTCTCTCACCGAGACGTCCATGCGTGGCACAGCGTAGCATTTGGCTCCGCTATCGTCGCGTTCGCTCGGCAGCCTCAGACTTGTCTACGCTCATGCAACGCGCGCTCCGGCTGACGTGCCCGACCGCTGGCCCCCTCCTCTATGACTGACCTCGCCCTCGAGCTGCGCGGCCTGGGCCGGCGCTACGGCGAGCGGCCGGCGCTCCAGGACGTGACGCTGAAGCTCGAGCACGGCGCCACGCTTGTCGTCTTCGGCCCCAACGGCGCGGGGAAGACGACGCTGCTGCGGGTGCTGGCCGGGCTGCTGCGCCCCCACGCGGGCGACGTGCGGGTCCTCGGGGCGCGGCTGCCCGACGAGGGGTGGCGGGCGCGCGGGCGCGTCGGGCTGCTCACCCACGAGCCGCTGCTCTACCGCGAGCTGTCGGCGCGCGAGAACCTGCGCTTCCACGCGCGCTTGCACGGGGTGGCGCCACAGCGGGTGGACGAGGTGCTGGAGGCGGTGGCGCTGCGCGTGCGGGCCGATGATCCGATCGCCGAGCTGTCGCGGGGGATGGTCCAGCGTGCTGCGGTGGCGCGGGCGATCCTGCACGACCCCGCGCTGCTGCTGCTCGACGAGCCGCTGGCCAACCTCGATCCGGCGGCCGCCGCGGTGCTCGAGCCGCTGATCGGACGCTCAAGCGGACGCACGCGCGTGGTCACCAGCCACGATCCGGCCGGTGGGCTGGCCGAGGGCGATGTCGCGCTGGGGCTGCGCGGCGGGCGGGTGGCGCTGCTCGCGCCGGTGGCCGAGATCGACGAGCGGCGCGTGCGGGAGCTGTACGCGTGAGGCGCGCGGTCGGCGCGCTGCTGCGCAAGGACCTCCTCGTCGAGCTGCGCACCAAGGAGGCGGTGCCGGCGATGGCGCTGTTCTCGATCAGCACCTTCGTGGTCTTCCACTTCGGGCTGGACCGCTCGAGCCTCGACGGCAGCCTGGCCGCCGGGGTCCTGTGGGTCACGCTCCTGTTCGCTGCCGTGCTGGGCATCAACCGGCTGTTCGTGGCCGAGGTCGAGCAGGGCGGCTTCGACGGCTTCCTGCTCGCGCCCGTGGACCGCACCTCGCTGCTGGTGGCCAAGGTGCTCGCCCTGCTGGCCTTCCTCGTGCTCGTGCAGCTCATCGCGGTCCCGGCCTTCGCGTTCCTCCTGCTGGGGCCCAGCCCGTGGCAGGCCCTGCCCGAGCTGCTGGCCGTGCTGGCGCTGGCCGACATCGGCCTGGCCGTCATCGGGACCCTGGTCAGCGCGATCGCCATCCGCACGCGGGCGCGCGACCTGATCGTGCCGATCCTGCTGCTGCCGCTGCTGATCCCGCTCGTACTCGCCGCTGCGCAGGCAACCGCGCCACTGTTGGCGCTGGACGGCGCGGGGCCGCTCCCCGAGCGCTGGCTGGCCATCCTGGCGATCTATGATGGAGTCTTCGGGCTGATCGCCTATGCGATCTTCGACTTCCTCCTGGAGGACTGAATGACCTACGGCAAGGGCCTTCGCCCACTCGCCGCCCTCACCGCCCTCACCCTGACCGCCGCGTTCGCGCTGGTGTTCTTCTTCGCGCCGCTGGACGCCGACCAGGGCTTCGTGCAGAAGATCTTCTACGTGCACGTGCCGATCGGCATCGTCGCGCTCGTGGGGTTCATGGCGGGCGGCGTCTTCGCCATCCAGCACCTGCGCACACGCGACCCGCGCCACGACCTGCGCTCCTACGTGGCCATCCACATCGCGATCGTGCTCGCGCTGGGCACGCTGGTCACCGGCTCGATCTGGGCCAAGGCGTCGTGGGGATCGTGGTGGGTGTGGCAGGAGCCGATGCTCGTGTCGTTCCTCATCGTCTTCCTGCTCTACGCCTGCTACACGCCGCTGCGCTTCTCCATCGAGGATCGCGAGCGCCAGGCGCGCTACGCGTCGGTGTTCGCCATCGTGGCCGGCGCGTTCGTGCCGCTGAACTTCGCGGCCGTGCGCATGGCCGAGGCCTACATCCACCCGCGCACGTTCGCCACCACCGGCGGCGGGCTGCCCGGCGACATGCTCATCACCTTCCTGGTGGCGCTGGCCGGGGTCGGTCTGCTCTTCGTCACGCTGTGGAAGTACGAGATGGCCTCCAAGAACGCGACCTTCAAGCTGCGCGCCCTGCGGCGCGCCCTGGCCGGCGACGAGCTCGCCCCCGCCCGGCGCAGCGCGGCGCCCACCCTCTGATGCTCCCCGCGCTCCCCCTCGACGAGGCCGGCCCGTACGTCGCGGCCGCCTACCTGGTGTTCTTCGCGCTGGTGCTGATCTACGTGGCCATCATGGCCGCCAAACTGGGGCGCATCGAGCGTGACCTGACCGAGCTGACCGAGCTCGCCGAGCGCCGCGAGGCGGACGGGACCGCGGCGGACCAGCGCGAGCACGAGACGGTGGGCGCCACCCGTGAGTGAGCTGCTGGCTCTCGGCGTCTCCCACAACACGGCGCCGGTGGCGCTGCGCGAGCGCCTGGCCCTGGTCGACAGCCAGGCCGTCGCGCTGCTGCACGACCTGGTCGCCGACCCGGCCGTCGCCGAGGCCGTGGTCATCTCGACGTGCAACCGCACCGAGGCCTATCTCGTGGTCGACGACCCGGTGGCCGCCGAGACCACGCTGCTGGGCCGCCTGGCCGCCCTGGCCGACCTGCGCCCGACGGAGCTGGCGGCCATGGCCTACACGCCGCGCAACTGCGACGCCGCGCGCCAGCTCTTCCGGGTGGCGGCGGGCCTGGACTCGATGATCGTCGGCGAGGCCGAGGTGCAGGGCCAGGTGCGCCGCGCCTACGAGCGTGCCCGGACCGCGGGCACCACCGGCCCTCTGACCAACCGCCTGTTCACCGCGGCCCTGGCCGCGGGAAAGCGCGCGCGCTCGGAGACCCGCGTGGGCGAGGGCGGCGCCAGCGTCTCGTCGGTGGCCGTGGACCTGGCGCGGGGGGTGGTGGGCGAGCTGTCCGAGCGCGACGTGCTGGTCATCGGCGCGGGCGAGACGGCCGAGCTGACCGCCCGCGCGCTCGCCCAGCGTGGGGTGCGCACCATCTTCGTGGCCAACCGCCACGCCGCGCGCGCCCGCTCCCTGGCCGAGCGCTTCGGCGGCAGCGTGCTGTCGCTGGACGAGCTGCCGGGCCAGATGGTGCAGGCCGACATCGTCGTGGCCTCCACCGCCTCCCCGCATCCGATCGTGGACCGCGAGGAGCTCGAATTCGTCATGGAGGCCCGCGGGGGCCGCCCGCTGGCGATGATCGACATCGCCGTGCCCCGCGACATCGACCCCCTGTGCGGGGACCTGGAGGGCGTGACCCTCTACGACATGGACGACCTGCAGGCCACCGTCGCCCGCACGCTGGACGCCCGCGCGGGCGAGGAGGCCAAGGCCCAGGAGCTGGTCGAGGAGGAGATCCAGCGCTTCGCCCGCTGGCTGGGCCAGCTCGACGCGCTGCCCACCCTCGCCGCGCTGCGCCGCCACGGCGACGCGATCGTCGAGCAGGTCCTCGCCGAGAACCTCGGCCGCTTCGACGGCGCCAGCGAGCGCGACCTCGCGCGCGTCGAGGTCATCGCGCGCACGGTGATGGCGCGCCTGCTGCACGAGCCGACGCTGCGCCTCAAGGGCTCGGGTGGCGAGCACGCCCGCCTGCAGCTCGTGCGAGAGCTGTTCGCGCTGGACGGCGAGGCTGCGCCCGCGGAGGCCGACGCCCCCGCCGACGTGCGCCCGCTGCGCCGCGCGCAGTGAGGCTCGGTACGCGCGGGAGCGCGCTGGCGTTGGCTCAGGCCCACGCGGTCGCGGAGGCGCTGGGCGGCGACGTCGAGGTGGTCACCATCACCACCTCCGGGGATCGCGATCGCGGGAGACCGAACCCACCCATCCCAGACAAGGAGAAGTGGGTCAAGGAGCTCGAGCTGGCGCTGCTGGCCGGCGAGGTCGACCTCGCCGTGCACAGCGCCAAGGACGTGCCCACCGCGCTGCCCGATGGCCTGGTCCTCGTGGGGGCCCCGCCGCGGGCCGATCCGCGCGATGCCCTGTGCGGCGCCCCGTCGCTGGCTGCGCTGCCCGCCGGCGCACGCGTGGGCACGGCCAGCCTGCGCCGCACGGCCCAGGTCCGCGCGCTGCGCGAGGACCTCGAAGTGGTCGAGCTGCGGGGCAACGTCGACACGCGGCTGGGCAAGCTGGCCGCCGGGGAGGTCGACGCCGCGCTCCTGGCCGTGGCGGGCCTGGCGCGCCTTGGTCGCGAGGACGCCGTCGACGCGGTGCTCGACGAGCTGGTCCCCGCCCCGGGGCAGGGCGTGATCGCGCTCGAGGCGCGCAAGGGCGACGAAGCCGCCAACGTGGCGGCGGCCGCCATCACCGACGCGCCGTCGTGGGCCGCGCTGCAGACCGAGCGCACCCTGGTCGCCGCCCTGGGCGCGAGCTGCGACACCCCGCTGGGCGTGCACGCCGTCGACGGCCTGGTGCGCACCTTCGTCGGGTTGCCCGATGGCTCGGCCTGGCTGCGCGACGAGGCCCCCGCCGCCGAGGCGCTCGAGCGCCTGCTCAGCGCGGGCGCGGCCGACCTACTGCGCCGCGCGGAGGCGATGGCCGCCCCATGAGCGCGCGCCCCGGCACCGTCTACCTCGTCGGCGCCGGCCCGGGCGACCCCAGGCTGCTGACTGTCCGCGCGCGCGCGCTCCTCGCCTCCGCGGACGTCGTGCTCTCCGACCGCCTGGTGCCCGACGGCGTCCTGGACGGCCTGCCCGGCGAGGTCGTGGACGTCGGCAAGATCGGCGGCGGCGACCAGGTGCCCCAGGAGGAGACCCAGCGGCTGCTGCTCGAGCACGCCCGCGCCGGTCGTAGCGTGGTGCGCCTCAAGGGCGGCGACCCGTTCGTCTTCGGCCGTGGCGGTGAGGAGGCGCAGCTCTGCGCGCGCGAGGGCATCCCCTTCGAGGTCGTGCCGGGCGTCACCGCCGGTGTGGCCGCGAGCGCGTACGCGGGGATCCCGGTGACGCAGCGCGGCGTCGCGAGCGCCGTGGCCTTCGTGACCGGCCATACCCAACCGGCTTCGCCGGCGGGCACAGGCACCCAACCGGCTTCGCCGGCGGGCACAGGCGAGGACCCGGGCAAGGAGGAGACGGCGATCGACTGGCCCGCGCTCGCTGTCTTCCCCGGCACGCTGGTCTTCTACATGGGCGTGCGCCGGCTCGATCGCATCGCGGAGCAGCTCGTCGCGGGCGGCCGCGCAGCCGACGAGCCCGCCGCGATCGTTCAGCGCGGCACGTTCGGCGACCAGCGCGTGGTCACCGCGCCGCTGGCCGAGCTTCCCGTGCGCGCGGCGCAGGCGGCCATCAGCGCGCCGGCCATCACCATCGTCGGGCCCGTCGCGGCGCTGCACGAGGAGCTGGCCTGGTTCACCGCCGGCCCGCTGGCCGGGCGCAGCGTCGCGGTCACCCGCGCCCGCGCGCAGGCCTCCGGGCTGGCCGCCCGGCTGCGCGCGCTGGGCGCCACGGTGACCGAGGCCCCGGCCATCCGGGTCAAGCCGCTGGAGGTCGAGCTTCCGGACCCCCGCGACTACGACCTCCTGGTCCTCACGAGTCCCAACGGCGTCCACCGCCTCTTCGATCTCGTCCGCGACGCCCGCGCGCTCGCCGGCCCGCGCATCGCCGTCCTCGGCCCAGGCACCGCCCGCGCGCTACGACAGCACGGCGTCGAGGCCGACGTCGTGCCCTCCCGCGCGGTCGGCGAGGGCCTCGTCGACGCGCTGGCCGACGTGCCCGTCCGCCGCGCCCTCATCGCCCGCGCCCAGGAGGCCCGCGACGTCGTCCCCGACGCCCTGCGCGCCCGTGGCGCCCACGTCGACGACGTGGCCCTCTACCGCACGGTGGCCGAGCCGCTGGACCCCGACGCCCGCGACGCGGCCCTGGACGCCGACTACGCCACCTTCACCTCAGCCTCGTCCGTGCGCTTCTTCCTCGAGGCCGCCGGCGGTCCCGAGGCCCTGCGCGACGGCCCGCGCCTCGCCTCCATCGGCCCCATCACCAGCGCCGCCCTGCGCGACCACCACCTCGAGCCCCACGTCGAGGCCACCGCGCACACGCCCGAGGGGCTGGTGGCGGCGCTGGTGGCCGACGCCGGCGGTTGACTCCTGGAACGCTGCGGTGGTCGCTCCCGGGTCACTCCTCCAGGGCGCCTGCGATATCGGCAAGCCGTCGCCAGAGTCGGCGGCTTTCGAGCTGGAAGCCGAAGTGGCGATAGAAGCCGGCGGCGTCCTCGGTCGAGGCATCGACGATCACAGCGCGGGCACCGAACTGGCGACCTCCTCGCACGCAGCGTCGCAGCGCGTCGACGAGGAGATGACCGCCGAGCGCTGAGCGCTGCTCGGAGCGGTCCAGCGCCAGGCGAGCGAGCAGGATGACCGGGACCGGGTCGGGCATCCCGCGGCGCAGCCGCGACGGCGCCTGACCATGTTCGACCGAGCCCATGGCCAGCGCGTAGAAGCCAACGACCTGCCGGCCACGACACAGGACGTAGGTGGCAGCCGTACCCGCGGCGGCGGCGGTCCGCGCGGACTGCCCGAGCCATTGGTCGAGTGCTCGAACGCCGCAAGCGAAGGCAGCCACCTCGTGGCGGTCGTGAAGGCGCTCGACAGGACCGAGCGGCTCGCGACTCAACGAGCGGGGATGGGGCTGGGCTTCTCGACGTAGCGGCGCAGCGTGGGCATCTCCTCCGCCGTTCCGTCAAGCGCCGCGACGAACCGCTCGAAGGCCTCGGTGCCGAGATCGATCCGCTGACCGCGCTCGAGCACCTCCTCTGCCCGCGCGGTGGCCACCGTGAGCACGAAGCCGGTGAGCGTCTCACCGCTGAGGTCGGCAGCGGCGCGCAGCACACGCTCCTGCCGCTCGCTGACGCGCATGTTGATCCGTCCACGCCGTGATGTCTCAGGGTACTCCACCGCGTGCAGCGTACAGGCTAGGTACGTACATGAAGTACAACGAGACTCGAGTGGCTGGCGGGCGCCGCCGCGTTGGCAGGAAGACGCCCCGGAGGGGTGATTTTGCACCCGTCGCACCGCCCATACGAGGTAGGCCGAGCCCGCAGCGCCGCCGCTACGAGTTGCCGGCTGGGGACGCCAGCTCTGGCAGGTAGCGAAGAAAGAGTTCGAGGAGTTCGCGTCGCAGGATGATCCTGATCGGGATGCCGAGCTCTTGCTCAAGCGCAGTCCGGGAGGCGGCCACCTCTTGGGGTTCGCGCTCAGCGGTTGTCAGGACGACGCCGGAGGTGATGAGCGGATACTCGGCTCTGGCGCGCGCGAGCTGGTCGAGCGCTTTGGGGTCGGCGTCACCGGCGTGCATCTTGACTTGCACGGCGACGGTGTGGTGCGTGCCGAGGGGATCCTGGTGGGTGCAGACGAAGTCGGCGCCGCGCTCAGCGGGCCCGCCCGTGTGGTCGACAGCTCCCTCGCCAAACATGACCTCGAGCAGGCGACGTACCAGCTCGCGCTCGAAGCTCGTCGGCGCGTAAGCCCACTCGAGCTGTTGCCACAACGCCTCGGCGAGCGCGCCGAGCGCCTCTTCTAGGCGGTCGCCGCTGAAGGCTTCTTCAGCTGGCCGGTCACCCGCAGCCAGCCGAGCAAGGAGGTGCTCGATGGAGTCGCCAAGTCGGTCGATGTTCCATTGGGGCTGTCGGTTGCCCATGGTGCCGCGAAGCCGCGCGTCGGCGGCCGGGTGATCCCAGTCGATGCCCTCGTAGAGCAGCTCGACCTCTCGGATGTGGCCGTGATCCTCGGTCGACGGAAGCGGTTCGAAGCGGTAGCCACCCGTGACCCGAGCGAGCGACCACCGGCGTTCACGGGGCAAGTGGGGCAGCACGACGATGTCGCCCTCGCGCATCGCGTCATCCTGCTCGGGCAGCAGGCGCCGGCAGCGTCTCCAGGTGTCGCGCTGAGCCGACGAGAGCTCGGCACCGTCATCGCGGAGGCCAGCAATGCCGTGGAGGTCGAGTTCGGCCGCATAACCCCAGCCCTGCCGCATGCGGCCCTCTCGAAGCTCACGCGCCAACTCCTCGGCGTTGCTCCGATCGGTGCCCATGACCCAGTAACGCGGCACAACAACTTCGCCTGAGTCGTTCGGGTCAGTGGCTGGCTGGTCCTCGTTGGCCTCCTCGTCGTCGGGCAGGCCGGTGGGGTTCTCTTCAGGCGACTCGGTCACGGGTTTCGCCCTACCCCTGCCCGGCCCGGACTAGACTCGCCGCGCCGTGCCCGTGGTCACCTTCCTCAGCGACTACGGCGTGGCCGACGACTTCGTCGGGGTGTGTCACGGGGTGGTGCTGGGGATCTGCCCGCACGCGCGGATCGTGGACATCACCCACGGCATCGCGCGCCACGACGTGCGCGCGGGGGCGCTGACGCTGCGGCGCTCGCTGCCCTACATGCCCGCGGGCGTGCACCTCGCGGTGGTCGACCCCGAGGTGGGTGCGCAGCGACGCGCGGTCGCCCTGCGCACGGCCGACGAGGATCGCCTCCTGGTGGGCCCCGACAACGGGCTGCTCTCGCTGGCCGCCGCGCGGTTCGGCGGCGCCGTGGAGGCGGTCGACATCGGCCGGTCGCAGCACCGGCTGGAGCCCGTCTCGGCCACCTTCCACGGCCGCGACCTGTTCGCGCCGGTGGCCGCGCACCTGAGCGCCGGCGCGCCGCTGGCCGAGGCCGGCGCGCCGCTGGACCCCGACCAGCTCGTGCGCCTGGAGCACGACCTGATGACCGTGCACGTGCTGGGCACCGACCGCTTCGGCAACGTGACCCTCGACGCGGAGCACGAGGAGCTGACGGCCGCGGGACTGCGCCTGGGGACCCGTGTCGCCGTCGAGGTGCGCGGCCGCACGCTGGAGGCAACCTACGCGGGCACGTTCGCCGATGTCGACGAGGATGGGCTCGTGCTCTACGAGGACACCTACAGGACGCTGTCCCTGGCCGTCAACCGCGGCTCGGCCGCCGCCGCGCTGGCCGTGGGCCTCGACGCGGAGCTGCTCATCCGCCCGCTGACGTGACGGGCGCCCCGGGCGGTCCGCTCGGCCGCCCGCGGCTGCACCTGCGTGAGACCTCGTCGACCAACGAGCGCGCGCGGGAGCTGGCCGCGGCGGGGGCGCCGCACGGCACGCTCGTCACGGCCGGCGCCCAGAGCGCCGGTCGCGGGCGCCAGGGCCGCGCCTGGAGCGCCCCGTCCGGCCGCGCCCTCCTGTGCTCGCTCGTGCTGCGCGGCGCGCCGCGCCTGCTCCCGCTGGCCGCCGCGGTGGCGACGGCCGAGGCGACAGGACGCGCGCAAGCACGGATCAAGTGGCCCAACGACGTCCTGCTCGACGGGCGCAAGGTGGCCGGGATCCTCGTGGAGGGCCGCCCGCAGGAGGGCTGGGCGGTGTGCGGGATCGGGCTCAACGTCGCCGTGCGCACCGCAGACCTGCCGCCCGAGCTACACGACAGCGCCGGCACCCTGGGCCTGGAGCCCGCCGACGTCGAGCGGGTCCTCGAGCGCCTGCTCGCCGCGCTGGGACGCCGGCTGGCCGAGCCGCCGGCGGCGCTCCTCGATGCCTGGCGCGCCCGCGACGCGCTGGCCGGGCGCGCCGTCCGCTGGGCCACCGGGGAGGGCGTCGCGCGCGGCATCGACGGCGAGGGTCGCCTGGTGATCGAGCGCTCCAACGGCGGCCAGCTCACGCTCGACGCCGGCGAGGTCCACCTGCTGCGCTGACCGCGCCGCCCGGGCTCAGCCGGTCGCGTCGTCGACCGGGACGCCGGGGCCGCGCCGGCGGCGCGGCAGGCGGGCGACCACGCGGCCCATCGGCTCGACGACCGCGGTGAGCTCGACGACCGTCGTCTGGAGGCTGCCCATCTCGGTCTGCAGGGCGCTCAGGATCTCGGGGAGATCCACCAGCGTGGCCTGGAGCTCGACGAGCACCGGCACCAGCTCGGCGATCGTGACCGTGGCGTCGCGCATCTCCTCGACGGCGGCGCTCATGCGGTGCATCTCCCCGAGCACGTCCGGGAGGGTCGCGGTCGACTCATCGACTGTGGCCAGGTGGCTCTCGATGCTGGGCAGGGTGTTCGTGTTGCGCGCCACGGCCGCCAGGCGCCGATCCATGCGCCCCAGCGTCTTGAGGACCTCCGGGACGTGGAGGCGTTCCAGCACGTGGATGAGGTCGTCGCGGATCCCGGGCAGCGAGACCATCGGGGGCAGCCTCACGCGGTCGATCCGTCGGCGGGCCTGGACACCGCGGCCACGGCCTCGGGGGCCTTCGCGTTCGCACCGCCGTCGCTCCGGCCGCCCGGGGTGGCCTTCTTCCTGCGCCGCCGACCGCTGCGTCCGCCTTTCTTGCGCCCTTCGCCCTTGGGGAAGTTCTTGAGCAGCTCGCGCGCGAGCACGCCGGGCTTGCGCGCCATCCGCGTGCGCGCGCCGTCGATGACCTGGTTGGCCTCCGGGGTGTGCGCCCGCGCCGCGGCCAGGATGGCCGCCTGCAGCCGGCGGTCGTGCTTGCGCGAGGCCTGCACCAGCTTACGCGCGTTACGCCCGTGCGCGGCGCCCGCGGAGTTGACAAGCAGGCCCAGCAGCCGCTTGGTCTCGGGCAGGCGCTGGGCGGCGTACTCCTCGTGCAGCTCGGCCGTGTAGTCGGCCAGGTGCCAGATCCAGCGCGCCGCCTGGTCGCGGACCCCGATGCGCTTGTCGACCAGCGCCTGCAGCAGTACCTTGGCGCCCTCGCGCCGCTCCTCGCGCGGCCAGCCGCCGATCTGCTCCACGGCATCATCGAACGCCTCGGCGTCCTTCAGCGCGGCGATCTCCTGCAACGCGCGCACGCGCAGCTGCGTGTTGCGATTGCGCTGCATCGCGGTGAGCAGGAAGGCGCGCTTGAGCTCGCCGCCCTGGTCGAAGTGCAGCATGGCGCGGGCGCGGCGCCAGCCGCTGGGCGCGACCCGTGCGCCGGCCAGCGCCGCCCACTGCACCTGCTCGCCGTAGTCGAGGTGCTCCACGGCGATGCGCCACAGCTCACGCTCGAAGACCTCGATTCGCCGGTCCTCCTCGGGGGTCACCGGCAGCACGCGGCGCTCGACGCGCACCCGTCGCCCGCGCCCGCGGCGCACCGGGCCGACGACGATCGCCCCGCCGCGGTAGACGTCGCGGTCCAGGAGCGAGTGCAGCGTCACCGCCGGGTCGTCGTGCTTGGTGGCGGGGTGGACGAAGTCCACGACGATGCCCGCCTCCTTGCCCTGGTGGCGGCGCGTCACGCGGCCCACGCGCTGCTGGTAGATGCGCTTGGAGGCCGTGGGCGCCAGGTGCATGCAGACCGTCGCGCGCGGGGAGTTCCAGCCCTCGGCCAGGAGCTGGGCGTTGATCAGCACGTCGATCTCACCGCGCTCGTAGCGGGCCAGGATGTCGGCCAGCTCGCGCTTGGGCGTCTCGCCCGAGACCGCCGTCGCGTTCATGTTCTCGTCGCGGAAGGCCGCCGCGACGTTGTAGGCGTGGCGCACGCCGGCGGCGTAGACCACCCCGGGCACGCCGGCGAAGCGCGTCTTGTAGAGGTCGGCGATGGCCAGGTTGAACGGCTGCTGGTCCAGCAGCTCGGCCAGCATCTCCTGGTCGAACTCGGTGTCGACCTCGCCGCGGCGCAGGGGCACCTTGGCGATCGTGCGCACCCCGGGACCGGGCGGGATGCGCACGGAGCGCAGCGGCGCGATGACCCCGCGGCGCGCGGCCTGGGCCAGGTCGAAGCGCGAGGTCTGCGTCGGGAAGAGGTCGGTGACGTGGCGGGCGATGAGCGCGCCCGTGGCCGTCATGCCGATGAAGATCGGGCCGGTCCACTCGCGGATGGCCAGGGAGGTCTTCTCGCCCAGGGCCGTGTGGGCCTCGTCGCAGATGACGACGGTGTAGGCCGACGAGATCGAGCCCGCGTTGCGCACGAACCACTGGTAGGTCTCGACGGTGACCGGGCCCGCCTTCCCGCGGGCCACGGGGTCCTGGTCGTCGGTCAGGGCGGGGCTGACGCGGTCGGCGTAGCCGCGGTCGCGCAGCTCGCCCTCGAACTGCTCGACCAGGTTGCGCCGGTGGGTGAGGATGAGCACTCCGCCGGTGCGCGTGGCCTCCACGAAGCCCAGCGCGGCCACCGACTTGCCCGAACCCGTCGCGTGCTCGAACCAGAAGCGCTTGGCCGCGTTGGGGTCGTCGGGCTGCTCGTCAAGCTGATCGTCGTCGTCGGTGGCGTCGTCGTCCTCGTCGCTCCACTGCGGGGGGTCTTCGGTATCCTCGGGTTCCTGGGCGTCCTCTTCCTCGTCGATGCCCTCCTCGTCCTCCTCCTCGGCGAGCTCCTCCTCGTCGTCGTCCTCGGCGACCGCCGCGAGGTCCTCCTCCATGGCCAGCACGGGCGCCGCGGTGGGCCGACCGTCGCCACTGGACGGGCGGGCTGCATTCGCGGCCAGCAGGGCGGTCAAGGTGCCCGAGAGCGCGTCGACCTGGTGGGAGTCCAGCAGCGTGCCGTCGACGAGCGTGGCCTCCTGCGCGCTGAGCACCCGCTCCAGCCCGAGCATGAGCGAGTAGGCGCGCCGCCACTGCGTCGAGGGGTACGTGGCGCCCTCGGCCAGCTCGCCGAGCGCGTCGTCGAGCGCGCGGCGGCGCGGTGAGCCGGGCGCCAGCGCCGCCGCGAGGTCCTCGCCGTCGTGGATGAAGCGCTCACGGGTGAGCAGCTCAGCCCGCGCGATGTCGTCGGGAGTGGGGAGGTCGGCGGCCTCCACGGCCACCTGCGTGGCATAAGCCAAAGACGGCGTCCAGTCAGGAATGGTGGACCGCTCAAGGTTGCTGCGCGGCCCTCGGAATCGACGGGATCCTCATCCCGCCCTGCGGCGCCCCCGGCGTCCCTCGGCTCGGGCGACGCGCTCGATGACCATCATATCGCACCGGCCCTGCGGGCTCTGCCAAGCTGACGCCCATGAAGGGTGCAGCGCTCCTGTTCGCGGTCGTGCTCGTCGCCGCCGTGGTGGTGGTCGGCCTGGCTCAGCGCCCCGGCGCGGCCCAGGGCCCTGCCGCAAACCGGGCCTCGGCGACGCCCCGGGACGCGGGCGCGGCGCTGGATGAGCAGCAGGCGGCGGTGGCCGGCGCGGCCGAGCCGCTGGCCGGCCTCTACGCCCAGCCGTCGGAGCTGCTGGAGGGTGGCGCGCAGGCGCTCGAGGCACGCCTGGCCGAGCTCGAGGACGCCGGCGTCCCGGTGGTCGTCAACAAGTGGGCCTCGTGGTGTGCGCCCTGCCGCTACGAGGTGCCCTTCTTCCAGGAGGCCGTCGTGCGCTACGGGGACCGCGTGGCCTTCCTGGGGCTCAACGCCGCCGACGAGCCTGCTCCCGCCCAGGGCTTCCTGGACGAGTTCCCCGTCGCCTATCCCTCCTACGTAGACCCGCGCGAGTCACTGGCCCGTGACATCGGCGCGGGGCGCGGCTTCCCGGTGACCGTCTTCCTCGACGGGGAGGGCGGGCGCTACGTCGCCCAGGGCGCCTACGCGACGCCGGCCCGCCTGGCGGAAGACATCGAGCGCTACGCGCTGGGCGCGGGCACGGGACCGGGGTGATCGAGGTCCGCCCGGCGGTTGAGGCGCAGGAGGTGCGCTGCGCCATCGCGCTGCGCCACGAGGTGTTCGTCGACGAGCAGGGCGTCGACGCCGCGCAGGAGCACGACGGGCGCGACGATGAGGCCACCCACCTGGTCGCCCTGCGCGAGGGCGCGCTGGTGGGCACGTGCCGGCTGTTGGGCGACGGCGACGTGATCAAGCTGGGGCGCCTGGCCGTGGCCGCGCCCCACCGCCGTCGGGGCGTCGCCACGCGCCTGCTGGCCGAGGGCGAGCGCTGGGCGCGCGAGCACGGCAGCGCGCGGATCGTCCTGCACGCGCAGTCCTACGCACGAGCGCTCTACGCCGCTGCGGGGTACGGAGCCGTCGGTGAGCCGTTCACGGAGGCCGGGATCGAGCACGTGCGCATGGAGCGAAGCCTTGCCTGAGGTCCGCGTGGACCCGCTGACGGGCCTGCGGGCCATCGTGGCCGGCGAGCGCGCGGCGCGCCCCGGCGGCGGGCCCACCGCGCCACCGCTGTCGGAGCCCATCGACCCCGAGGGCGACCCGTTCCTGGAGGGGCACGAGGCCCGCACGCCGCCCGAGCTCTACGCGGTGCGCGCCGACGGCGGTGGGCCGGGCGCCGCGGATTCCCCCGGCTGGAGCGTGCGCGTGGTGCCCAACCTCTATCCGGCGCTCGAGCCGGGAGCGCCCGCACCCCTGCCCGACGCCGCGCCCGACCTCTTCGCCGCCCACGCCGCCGACGGCGCCCACGAGGTCATCGTCAACGCCCCCGACCCGGTCGTCTCGCTCGCGCAGTTGCGTTGCGAGCAGGTCGCCGGCGCGGTCGAGGTCTGGCGCGAGCGCATGCGCGCCCACGCGCAGGCCGCCTACGTCCACCTCATCGTCAACGAGCGCCGCGAGGCCGGCGCGTCGCTGCCCCACACCCACGCCCAGCTCTACGCGCTGGGCTTCGTACCCGCCGGCGTGGCGCGCGAGCGCGAGCGCTTCGGCGCCTACGCCACCCGCACCATGGGCGCCAACCTGCTCGCGGACCTCGTCCAGGAGGAGGTGCGCCGCGGCGAGCGCCTGATCGCCGTGGACGACGAAGCGGTGCTCATGGCCCCCTACGGCGCCCGCCTCCCCTACCAGCTCATGCTCGCGCCGCGCCGGCCCCGCGCGCGGTTCGAGGCCGACGGACCGACCGGCGCGGCGCTGCTGCACGATGCCCTGGGCCGCCTGGCGCGGCGCTTCGGCGGCCCGCCGCCGCTGAACCTCTGGGTGCGCACCGCGCCCCGGGGCACCGAGCAGTTCTGCTGGCGTATCGACATCATGCCGCGCCTGACCCACCTGGCCGGGCTGGAGCTCGGCGCCGGCGTGCACCTCAACGTCGTGGCGCCCGAACAGGGCGCGGCCGAGCTGCGCGACGTCTGAACCGACCTGCGCTTTGCTCGCGATCACCCTGGCCATCGTGGTGTCCACCCTCGTGGGCGCGGGCGCCGAGCGGCGCTACGACGAGCGGGCCCGCGCGGTCGCCCGGCGGCTGCTCGACGTGGTGCTTTGGCTCCTGCTGCCGCCCGTCGCCTTCCTGGCCGTCGCGCGGCTGGAGTTCGGCGGCGGCGTTGGGGCCGGCCTGGGGTTGGCCTACCTCGAGCTGGGCGTCGTGGGGACGCTGGCCTGGCTCGCGGGCACGCGGCTGCTGAGCCTGCCCCGTCCCGCCGTCGGCGCGCTCATCGTGGTGGTGGTCCTGGCCAACACCGGCTACCTCGGCCTGCCCCTGAGCGCGGCGCTGCTGGGCATCGACGAGCTGGGCACGGCCGTGGTCTTCGACCAGCTCGTCAGCGGCCCGATGGTCTACCTCGCGGGCTTTGCGGTCGGCGCCGCCTTCGGAACCAGGGCCGGGGAGGACTGGCGCGCGCGGGTGCGTGCCTTCTTCCTGCGCAACCCGGTGCTCCCCGCGGTGGCCCTGGGCCTGGTGGCGCCCGAAGCGCTGGCGCCGGACGTGGCGGTGGAGATCGCCGGCTACGTGGTGATCGCCTTCCTACCCGTCGGCTTCTTCGTGCTTGGGGTCAACCTCGCCGCCGAGTCCCGCGAGGAAGGGGCGCGCGCTCTGCCCGCCTTCAGCCGCCCGGTGGCCGTCGCGCTCGTCCTGCGCATGGGCGTGGCGCCCGGGCTGCTGCTGCTCGCCTCGGTAGCGCTGGTGCGCCTGCCCGACGCCTACCTCCTGCAGGCGGCGATGCCCTCGGGGATCAACGCCCTGGTGGTCGCCCACGCCTACGGGCTCGACCTGCGCGTGACGGCGGGCGCGATCGCGTGGACGACGGTGGCGGCGGTGGCCGGCGGGCTGATCGCTGCGGCGGTGTTGTGAGGGCGCTCGTGCAGTGCTGGTCGAGGACGGGCCGGTGACGCTGCTCTTGGAGGTTCCCTAGTCTCCGCGGCGCGATGGCTCCCACCGACCGCCTGGTTCCCCGCTTCGCCGCCGAGCCGCCCCAGGAGAACCTGCCCTACGGGCGCTGGGCGGTGACGCTGCGCGACCACTTCCTGGCCGCCGTCGAGCGCATCGACTCCGGCGACGAGGACCTCGGCGAGCCCGAGTCGGTCGTCTGGTTCCCCGACCGCACCTGGCACGGGCGCACCTACGTCCCGGCCACGGCGCGCACCAGCACCGGGCTGGAGCTCTTCGGCTACGTGGCCTACGCCGTGCCGGCCGAGGGCGAGGAGGCCCTGGACTTCTTCGCGGTGGCCGACTTCACGGCGCAGACCGCGCAGGAGAACCCCGACTGGAAGCTCGACCTGTGCGACGAGGTGGTCGGCCGCTGGCGTGGGGAGCAGGGCAACGTGGCGGAGATGACGATGGTGTGGGGCATCCCGCAGGTGGCGGGCGGGGCCATGGCCACCGCCGAGCTGGCCGAGCTGGCGGTGGACCAGTGCCCGGTCATCGAGGATCGCTTCACGCTGATCGCCCCCGACGACTACCGGGGCGACTACCTCGAGGTGCGCCTGTGGGACGGGCGCGGCGGCGAGCTGGCCGTCGAGAGCCTGTACGCCGACGACGACGAGGACTCGCCGCAGCCCGACGAGGGCTGATGGACCTCGAGGAGGCTGTGCGCACCCGGCGCACGCACAAGGTCTACGGCTCCGAGCCTGTGGACCGCGCGACGCTCGAGGAGCTGTTCGAGCTGGCCCGCTGGGCGCCCAACCACCACCTGACCAACCCGTGGCGCTTCCGCGTCCTCGGTCCCGCGGCGCTGGCAGCGCTCAAGGAGGCAGCGGGGCCGGTGGACGGGAGCAAGCTGGACCGCGCGCCCACCCTGGTGGTGGTCTCCGCGGTGCAGGTCGAGGACCGGACCCAGGCGCGGGAGGACCGCGACGCCACCGCGGTGGCCGCCTACCTGGTCCTGCTGGGCGCGCACGCGCGTGGCCTGGCCGGCTACTGGCGCACGCCCGGCGTGCTGCGCACCCCCGAGGGCCGCGCGGTGGTCGGCGTGGGCGTCGACCAGGACGTACTGGGCCTGCTCCACCTCGGGCCCGCCCGCCAGGAGCAGCGCGCGCCGCAGCGCGCGCCGGTGGGCGAGATAGCGCGCTTCCTGGCCTAGCGCACCCGGTCCTGCTCGGCGTCGGCGCCCAGCCAGGTCCAGCCCAGCGCCCACGTGCCGCGGCGCTCGTCGACCACGCCGCGCACGTCGCGGGCGCGCAGTAGCGGGCGTTCGTCCCAGCGCCACGGGGCGCCCGCGGCCTCCTGGGCCACCGCGCGGTTGACGTCGGCCCAGGCCCGCGGGCGGCGTTCCTGGCGGGCGGCCAGCGCCTCGGCGATGGCCAGGTCGACCGAGGGCGCGTCCAGGTGCGACCAGCGCTCCGCAGCGCCGTCCTGGGGAGCCCCGCCGAAGCCGGCGCGCAGGATCGCGCCGGGCTCGCCCGCCGGGCTGCCCAGTGCCGCCCCCGGGCAGAGGGATACGTCGGTTCCCGGCGCCTGGCAGCGCGCCTCGACATCCTGCGCGCCTGCCAGCTCCAGCTCGACGTCGAAGCCGACGCGCTCGAGCTGGCCCACCGCCTCACGGGCCACCGCCCGGTCGGGCGCGAGATCGGCGGCCAGTGCGCGGATCGGCGGCCCCTCGTAGCGCCCGTCCGCAAAGCCGGCACCGCGCAGCAGCTCGCCGGCCAGGCCGGGGTCGGCCACCGGCGGGAGGTGTGGCACGCCCAGCCCCTCGCGGCCGCCCGAGCGATCGTGGCCGGGCATGCCCGGTGGCAGCCAGTGGCTGGCCGGCTCCCCCCGGCCGCCGGCGGCCTCCCAGAGAGCCACGCGGTCCAGGGCCGCCACCGCCGCCCGGCGCACCCGCCGGTCGTCGAACGGCGCGCGGGCCGCGTTGAGGGCCACGAAGCGCGTGACCGGCACGGCGACCTGCACGAGCTGGGGCGTCGCGCGTCGCTGCGCCCTGCGCAGGACGTCGCCGGGGACGTCCTCGCCCGCCCACAGCGCGCGGCTGCCGTCGAGCACCGAGGCCGCCGCGCCGCCCTCGCCACGGCCGACCACGAAGCGCTCGACGTAGGCCGGCGTGGCCGTAGCGGCGCCGTCCCAATCGGGGTTGCGCACCAGCGTGAGGGCTCCCGCGGGCACGGCGGGGGCGAGCCGCTGGCCCGCTCCGGCCTCGGCGCGCCCCAGCGGCTCCTCGCCCCGCTCGTCGGCGGGCAGGCGCTCGCGGGGCAGGTAGGGGCCGGAGTAGACGATCGCGTCGGGGGCCAGCGCACCCGGCGCGCGGGGCTCGTCGGCCGGAAGCGGCGTCGCAGCGGGCGTGGCGAGCCCGGCGATGGCCAGCGAGGCGCTGGGGCGCTCCAGGCGCAGCTCCAGCGTGCGCGCGTCCAGCGACTCGACGCCCGGGATGTCGCGCCACTGGCCCAGTCGCGGTGGGAGGCCGACCAGGTCGCCCAGCAGCCGGCGGGCCGGCGGGCCGGCCACGGGATCGGCCAGCGCGCGCTCGAGCCCGTGCTCCACGTCGGCTGCGGTGATCGCGTCCCCGTCGGGGCCGAAGCGGGCCCCGGCGCGCAGCCTGACGGTCACCGTGCGCCCGTCGTCGGAGACCTCGGGCGCGCCCTCGGCCAGGTCGGCCACCGCCTCGTCGTCGCCCGGGCGGTGCGTGTACGGCGTGCGGTGGGCGATGGCGTGGAGCATCGCGTCGGCGGGCCCGGCCACCCGGTGGGGGTCCACCGCCGCCGGCGCGTCGACGCCCAGCACTGTCAGCGTGCCGCCGCGCTGGGGCTGGGGCGCGTTGGGCGCCACGGGCTCCTCCTCGCCCCAGCCACATCCTGCCAGCCCCGCGACAGCCGCGGCAACGGCCGCCGCCAACGTCGCGCGGGCGCGTGGAAGCGAGCCTCGCATCGCTCCGCAAGGTAGGGGCTCGCGCCACCTCTCCACGGTCACCCGCGGTTAGGCTGTGTTGGAGTGAGCCCCGATAGCTCAGCCGGATAGAGCGACTCCCTCCTAAGGAGTAGGCCCCTGGTTCGAATCCAGGTCGGGGCGTCCCGTGTTCACCGGCGATCCGGGCCTCACGCGCCCGCCGCCGCCTGCGGCACGCGAACGAGAGGCGAACACGAGCCGCCGTTTCGTCCCTCTCGCGCCGCCCGGATTGCGTCCTCGGCGGGCAGGTTCGGGGCGTCCTCCAGCTCGTCGATGACGTGGCCGTAGGTGCCCATCGTGAGCGCGGCGCCGTGGCCGAGCTGACGGGCGACGTAGATCGGCGAGCGGCCCTCGTGCAGCAGCAGCGACGCGAACGAGTGGCGCAGGTCGTACGGGCGCCCGCGCTCTAGCCCGGCGGCGCGCAGCGCGGGCCCGAACACGCGGGCCCGCCACTTGTTGAAGCCGTTGCTCGACCACTCGCCGCCGTCCTCGTCGGCGAACACCAGCGCGTCGGCGGCGGGGCGCCCGCTCGCGAGCCGCCACGCGGCCAGATCGGCGGCCAGCGGCGCGAGGAGGCGCACGGTGCGCCGCGTCTGGGTCTTCGTCGCGTAGACGAGCAGCGTCGCGTCGCGCACGTCGCGCCAGCGCAGGCGGCGCAGCTCGTGGGGGCGCAGCCCGGCGTAGGCCAGCACGGACACCACCGCCGCCGAGCGCGGGTCGACGCTCGCGCGGATCGCCTCGACCTGGGCGGGCGCCAGCGGGCGCACCTCCGGGGCCTTCGTGCGCCGCGGCTTGCTCACCAGCCGCGCGGGGTTGTACGGGATCCGCTGGGCCTCGGCGGCGCGCTGGAGGATCGCGCCGAGCAGCGTCATGGCCTTGTGCAGCGCCTCGGGCCCGATGCGGCCGATGAGGCTCCCGCGCCACGCGGCGATCGCCTCGGGGTCGATGTCGCACAGGCGGGTCCCGCCGAGTGCCGGGGCGATGTGGCAGTCGTACATCTGCGCGTAGGTGCGCCGGGTCTTCGGGGCGAGGTGCGCGGCGTGCGCGGGCGTCCACGTCTGGACCACGTACTCGTCGAGCGTCTCGCGCCCGGCGTCGAGCGCCCGGACGGCGCTGGGCCCCGCCTGACGGCGACGGCGCACCTCGTCATCAAACGCGCGGGCGTCGCTCGCGCGGTCGAAGGTCCGCTGGCGGTTGCGGGTGCCCTGCCGGTAGCGCACGACGTAGGAGGTGCGCTGCGTGCCGTTCGTGGTGCGGGTGCTGCGGTGGACGCTCATGCTCGCGCTCCGGGCTTGGCGACGCCGTGGTGGGTCTGCGGCGCAAGCGCGCCGACCTCCACGGCCAGCAGCTCGCTCTCGGCGAGGTCACGGCGCGCCTGCTCGAGCTGGTCGGTCAGGCGCTCGACGCGCTCGGCGTCAACGCGGACACGACGCAGGGCAGCGCGATCCGCGGTGCCCTCGGTACGGTCAGTGGTGCTCATGGAGCTAGTCCTCCTGGGCCATGCCCCCGGCGGCTGCAACCGCGCGGGGGCGCTTGATGTGCTGGGCCCACTCTACGCGGCATCGTCGAGCGCATCCAGGGCATCGGCCATCGGGCGGCCCGACCGCCTGACGGGCCCGCGGCGGCGGGCACGGGGAGCGGCGTCCGGCGAGGCCCAGGCCTCGACGGCGTGGCGGGCGATGATCCACCGCCCGGCGCGCTTCGTGGCGGTGAGGTCGCCGCGGGCGATGGCCGCGCGGACGGCGCGGGTCGTGACCCCGAGCTCGGCGGCCAGCGTCGCCGCGGTGTAAGCGCTCCGCGCCTCCGGCGCCCGTGGGGCGTCCTCGAAGGCGAGCACGCGGCGCAGCTCGGCGCGGGCGTCGGGGTGCTCGGCCAGGGCGTCGAGCAGCGCCCGAACGAGCGGCGGCAGGGTCGCGCTCATGCCGCGGCCCTCCTGGCAGCGCCGGCGGCGGCGCGGCGCCACCCGGTGAGCTGGCCGTGGCCCTGCGGGTCATCGCGGCGGGCGCACGGGTCGCAGACGGGCGCGGTGCCGTCGGCCTCCACGGCGATCCAGGCGCCGGCGGGCGCCTCGACCGTGAGCAGGCAGCGGCCGCACGGCGCGCTCACGGGCTCGGTGGCGCGGCGGTGAGCGATGCGCAGGGCGGTCACGACGTCGCCTGGCCGGCGAGGTCGCGATGGTCGGCGGCCAAGCGCTCGGCGCGGGCGATGTCGGGATCGTCGCCAGTGGCGACATCTCGCGCGGGGGTGTCCCCACTGTCCCCACTGGACGCCGAAATCCCAGTAGGGACGTCCCTACTGGCAGTAGGGACAGTCGGAGGTCCGGGGGTGTCCCCACTGGGGGCGGCGGGGGTGTCCCCACTGGCGAGCGCCCACGTGGTGGTCCGTGGGAAGCCGCCCTGCTCGATCGTCAGGTCGCCGCGCTGGGCCATCCGGACCGCGGCGCGCTCCACGGTCTTCTTCGCGCATCCCAGCGCCGTGGCGACCTCGCCCTTGACCTCGCGCGACGGCCGCGGGCCAGCCACGAGCGCGGCGCCGATCGCTTCCTCGGCGTCGCCGCCGTTGTCGTCGGGGCCGCGCTGCACGTCGTCGACGCCGACCGTCGACTCGCCGTTGTCGACGAGGTAGCCGACATCGGTGGTCGAGCCATCGTCGACCTCGACGGTGCGGCCCTCCACGCGCCACGCCAGCGTGGCCGCGTAGCTGCCCCAGTTCGAGCCGACGTGGAGGAGCACCCGCTCGGTGCCCTGCTCGCCGTCGGGGTCGCCGGGGTCGCGGGCCATCGCCAGGACCGACCTGGCAGCGTTCACGAACGCCCCGGCTCCCGAGACGCGGTTGATGAGGCGCCCGGACTCGTCCTTGGTCAGGTGCGCGACCACGACCACGACGAGGTCGAGGCGCTCTGCCATCGCGGCCAACGGCGCCAGCGCACGCCGAACGGACGCGTCGCGGTGGGTGTCCGTGCTCTGGGCGAGGAACGCGCCGATGGGGTCGACCACGAGCATCGCGACGGCGTGTCCCTCGGCTCGTAGCGCGACGATCTCCTTCTCGAGGCGCGGCACGTCGTCGGGCAGCGTCAACAGCGTGGTGCCGGCCTCGTCGTGCGCAGCTACTCGGTGCACCCGGGCGAGATCCGCGCCGTGCGCCGCGAGGCGGGGCTTCACGACGCTTGCCCAGTCGTCCTCGGCGGTGGCGATCACCACATCGGCCGGCTCGCCGCGCAGTTCACCATCGAGGTCGCCGCGGGTGACGAGCGCGGGAAGCCGCGCGTTGGTCAGCAGCGACTTGCCGAGGCCCTTCTCTCCCGCGACGACGACCAGGGACCGGCGGGGCATCCTGCCCGTCCAGACCCAGTGCAGCCGCTCCGATCGGATCGCCGTCGCGGGGGTGAGCTCGACCCGCCGCGCCGCGGCGGGTGGGGCCGGCGCCGTTCCGTTCGCCGCCGGTGGCGCAGCCGCGTCGTCGGGGTGCTCGAGGCGCGTCTCGCCGTGCTCGTCGCGCACGAGCACAGTGCCGTCGCGCTGGTCCTCGCGGCTCACGTCCCGGGGAACCGGCGGCGGCGCGGGCTTCGCGGCGCACCGCTCGCAGAGGACACGCTCGAAGTGGTCGCGAGACGGTGAGACCTCGACGCCGTCGCGGTGGCAGCCGGTGCAGCGCCCGGTCCACGTCGGGCCGCTCACGAAGCCACCCCCTCGCGCTGATCAGGGATCGGCCTCGGCGGCGGGAGCCGAGGCCGACTAGATGGTGGGTCGTCGCCGCCTGGGTCGGTCGAGCTCGAGCGCGAAGACGCGCCGGTGCGTCGGGCACGCGGCCGGGCCTCCCGCCGGGCAGCCCGCGGAGCGCGTCGCCTCGGGACGCACCGGGAGCGCCACTGGCGCCGGTGCTCGGCCACGAACGCACGGACCTCGGGGATGCTCATCGTCGCGATCTGCTCGTCCGCGAGGCCAGCCTTCCGTCCTCGCTTCTCCTGGGCGTCGAGCTGGCGATGAACCTCGTCACGAGCCCGGGCGACGCCCCAGGCGAGGGCGTCCGCCAGCGTGGGGCCTTCAGCGGCCGCGGCCAGCAGCCGATCCCGCTCGCGGGCAGTCTCGTCCAGGTGCGCGTCATCGCGCCTGGTCGCCGCGCGGCCCCGTAGCCACGCGCCATAGCTGCAGGTCGCCGTGGCTGCGGGCTCTCTGCCTTCGTCGATGTCGTCCACGTCCGGCTCCTTGGTCTACCGGGCGTCCATCGCACCGGCGTAGCCGGGATTTTCGCTCACCTACCGGACGTCATCCCGCGCCCTGGCGCACGAGCGCCCGCCGGACGAAGGGCGGGCGCTCGGGGCGGGATGGAGCCCGCCGAACCACAGTCCAAGGAGGGACTGACCAGCAGGCTACCCCACACCGCGGCGGACCCGGACCGACCGTGACACCGTGTCAACCCGCGCGGCAGGCGAGGCCCTGGTGCGTGTGTGTGAGGGGGTGTTCGGTAGTTCCGGCTCGGTAGTTGCGGGGTGGCGGGTGAGACGGCCCTCACCCGTGAGGGCTAGCGGACTGCTGGGTGAGGGCCTGGCCGGTGCTCAAGCGTGCCGGGGGCCAAGCCGACTAGGTGCACATGACCATTCCACCGGCGGGCCGCTCGGAGGATCTCCCCGCACGCGTTCTGAAGCTCGGCGGCCAGGTCCGCCGACACCACGGAGGATGACCAGTGGGCGACGATCTCGGTGTCATCGACTACATCTTGGCGGGCGCGATCTTGGTCGCGCTCGCCTACGGCTACCTTCGCTGGGAGGCCTACAAGCTGGCTCGCGCGGAGGCAGAGGTTCAGCGCAGGGCCGCAGGCAGCGACATTCTCGCGGCTGCCGGGCAGCTTCTACTCCTCGCCGGGCCGCTGCGCATCTCGCACCCCGAACAGGGTGACGTCGCCCTCGGGGCCGCCACGACGGCCAGCGTCGACGCCACAGGCTCGATGAGCGTCACGCGCGGGAGAGACCTTGGCGCCAAGGGCGCCTCGTGGTTTGTGCTCGGCCCGATCGGCCCATTCGTCGTGGGCAACGCCAAGGAGACGACGCACGACCACAGAGAGCTATACCTCGTCGTACGCCAACCCGACCTCGTCGTGCCGTGTGATCCTGCGCTCGGCGCCGAGGCGCGGCGATTCGCGCTGGCGGTCGAGGCCGGCGCCAACGACCTGCGTGACGGCCCCGAACAGCCGGACCTGGCCACGAGCCGCTCGGTGTCGCCGCCCGGCTGGACGGGCTCTTGAGCGTCCCGCGCTGACCTCGCGCGCGCCGGGCGTCAGCGTGGCCGTGGCGGGGGCAAACGTACGTCCTACGGCGCTCCGGCGCCCTGGGTGGGGGCCGGTGGGCCCTCCCGGGCGCCCCGGGAGCCTCAGAAGGGCCCTCTACGCGGCCTGGTGCGGGGCGCGGGCGCGGTCGGCGAGCTGGCGCAGCAGCGGCGGGTGCTGATCGGCGCCGCCGCGCTCGGGGGCGGCCGGCTGTTCGCCGCGGCGGGCGGTGGCACGCTGCGCGCGGGCGGCTTGCTGGGCGGCGGCTCGCTCACGCTCGGCCTGCTGATCGGCGCGAACTCGCTGCTGGCGCGCTTGCTCGGCGGCGACCTCGCGCTGCTGGTCGGTGGTGAGCTCACGGCGCCCGACCTGCTCCACGTCCTCGGCGATGACGAACCGGATCAGCTCGAGGTCGTCGGCGGGGACGCCAACCTCGAGCGCGACCCGGATCGCCGAGCACAGCTCCTCGCTCTTGCGCTCGAGGTTGTCGAGCGCAACGCCGCGGTGATCCGCAGCGTTGCGGACCCGCTGGAGCGCCCGTCGGACGCCAGCCTGCTGCTCGTCGCCGAGCATCAGCTTAGCCTCCCCGGCCGCCGGCCGAGGCCGCGCCGGGCGACGACGGCTTTCGTGAACGCCACCCGCCGCCGGCGCGCCTGCTCGTCCCGCTCAGCGACGAGCTGCGCCAGCAGCGCGACGCGGTCGCGGGCGGCCGCGGCCAGCGCGGCGAGGTCGTCGGCGACGGTCATGCCAACAGCCCCTCGAGCCCGCTCTTCTTGACCTCGACCGTCTCGCGCTGGGCATCGACCTCGACCCCCAGCACCCGCGACAACGCGCTGAACTGCTCGTCCAGCTCGTCGATCTTCGAGGCGATCGCCTGGAGCGCCTCGACGGCCTCGGCGCGCTTCTCGGGGCTCAGCTCATCGGCAACGGTGGTGGTCATGCGTCAGTCCTCCTCGGGATGGTGATCACGAACAAGCGTACGCGCTTCAGCGGCGCCCAAGCGAACGTGTGTCCGTGGCGCTGTGCCCCGCGCAGGTCACGATCCCGGACGGCGTCTCAGAATTGTGAACGCGGCCTTCGGGTCAGGCTGCCCTGGGCGTGGTCGTGGGTGCCGTCGCGCATCCGGGTGCACGCGAACGAGCGGCGAACGAGCGGCGAACATCCGCAGTGCCCGAGCGCGTCGCCCGTCGGTCGCCCCGTTGAGCCGAGAGCCCGAGAACACGGGAGATCGATGCGCTCTCAAGTGACGCTCGGCGGAACCTCGCGCCGCCTCCTAAGGAAGCGTCAATCAATAACCCTGAGGCTTGATGATGTAGTTCCACTCGCCG
>JANDLV010000022.1 GCA_024330185.1 Candidatus Siliceabacter maunaloa | reverse complement strand
TCAGCACGCCGAAGGGTGGGGGGAGAAATAGCGACCGAGAAGTGCGGAAAGGGAGTTGTACACATCCCACTCCAGCGCTTTGGGCGCCGCGAAAGAACGGAGCGAATACTCTCTCCTCCAGCGCGGCGAAGGCTCGTCCGCCCACGCCCTGGGGATGAGCCCCCGTGGGGTCGGTGTTGTTGACGGGGTTTTGACTCGCGTAGATGTAGGGATTGGCGCGGCGGGGGTCGGTGTAGCCGGTGAGGGGGTCTTGTTGGGTCCAGCGTGCGAGTTGGGGGTTGTAGTAGCGCAGGCCGATCTTGTAGTGGCCGGTCTGGGTGTCGAGGTATTGGCCGGCGAAGCGGTAGGGCTGGATGAGCTGGCCGGTGGTGTCCTGGGTCTGGCCGAAGGGCTCGTAGCGGTAGCTGGCCGAGACGTCCCCGCCGGGGCCGGTGAGCGCGACTACCGTGCCGATGTTGTCGGTCAGGTAGTAGTGGCTGCCCTGCGGGGTGCGCACGGAGATCAGGCGGCCCGTGTTGTCGCGGGTGTAGTACTGCGCGTCGCCGGCGGTGGTCTCGGAAGCCAGGCCGAAGAGGCTGTCGGTAAACAGGGTGCTGTTCTTTTGGGTGCGTTGGGTCTGGTCGGTGCCCGCGTAGGCGAAGGTCGCTTCGCGGTCGCTGCCCAGCGCCTGGTCGATCAGGCTGCCGGTGCCCTGCATCCGGGTGGTCTGGCCCTGGGCGTTGTAGTCGGCTTGGAAGCCGGCGGTGCTTTGGGTGAGGTTGCCGGCGGGGTCGTAGTCATAGGTCGTGGAGCCTTCCAGCAGGCCGGCGTCGCTGCGCGTCAGCTCGTTGTTTTGGTTGTAGTCATAGGTCGTGGTCTGGTCGTCGTGGACCTGGCGGGTGCGGTTGGAGGCCTTGTCGTAGCCGTACTCAAAGCTCTCCAACGTCTCGTCGGTGTTGGTGGTGGTGATCTTCGCGTCGGTGAGGCGGCCCAACAGGTCATAGGTGTAGGCGGTCTCGCGGTCGCGCTGCTTGTCGATCACCGTCTGGACCAGCTCGCGATCGCACTGCTGCGGGGTGCCCTGGCACAGCGGGTCGCGGTAGTCGTAGTCCAGCTCGTGCACGATCGGCCCTGTGCTGCCCGAGCGTCGCGAGCGCACCGTCTCGATGCGTTCGGAGTCGTCGTAGTCCACGCGCTGGGAGGACCCGTTGGGATAGACCGTCAGGATGCGCTGGTTGTTGTCGTCATAGCTAAACGCGGTCTCGGTGCCCTGGGGTTCACGCAGGCGCTCCAGCAGGTTGACCTTGTCATAGATGTAGGTCACGGTCCCCCTATGGGCATCCATGGGCGGCGAGAAGGGCCTCGCTGTAAGGCGCCTTACGGGAGATCGACCAGCGATACGGAGAGCTGTACGGCGCCTTACCGCTGGCTCGCGTCGGCCGGCTCGGTGCCGAACGCCGAGAGCTGCTCGAGCTCGGGCGGGGGGTTGCCGCGCAGGTGCCAGGTCCCGTCAGACGCTTGGCGGACAAGCTCCTTCTCTCGCAGCGCGCGCAACGCGTTGGACACCGACGGGCGTTGTGCCGACACGAGGTCGGCGAGCATGGCATGGGAAAGACGCAAGGGCAGCGCCACGCCTCCCCGCCCCACCTTGCCCCAGCGGTCGGCCAGATGCCAGAGCATCAGCAACAGATGCGACGGAAGCTGGGGGATCTGAGCGATCGCCAGACGAACAGCGAGCGAACGCGCCCGCTGCGCCACGCGGCCCATGATCGCGGCCACGAGCTCTGGCCAACCCGCGACGGCCTGGGAGAAGTGGCGGTCGAGCACCGCAAGCCGGGCCGGCTCGACCACCCTCCACTGCGCCTCGGACGGAACGATCGCGTACTCGTCATTGTCTGGCTGCCACGGGCGCAGCACGTCGCCGTGCCCGAGCAGCTCGAGGCTTCGCCTCCGCGCCACTCGAATCTGACGCGTGAGCAGTCCCTCGATGACCAACAGGCCCATCGCGTCGCCTGGATCGACCCCCGGTGCCTCCGGCGGCGCCCACGAGCCCCGCCCGAGCGAGTGGGCGCGCGGCGCCGAGCGGGGGCCAGCTGAGAGGCCTGCAGTGCGCTGCCCAAGTCCGGGTCTTCAGCGAGAACGCTGACCGGTCGATGCTCCATCGTCACCAGTTCTTCGAGTCGTTGAGCTGCCAGGCTCCCACCTTCGACGGGGGCTCGCTGACCGCCGCGCCGGCCTCCAGCTCGGCCCCCACGAGGGCGGCCATCCGCTCCCCGGCGCGGCGGGCGAAGCGCACCTGCTCGCGGCGGCCGAAGAGACGGAACCCCAGCCGTACGATCGGGTTGCCCCCCGCGGCCGAGCGTACGATGCGGTGGATGCGGAACTCGACCTCGCCGCTGTCCAGCCACTTCCACGCCTCGTAGCCCATCTCGCCCGCCTCGAGGTGGCCCTGCAGCGTCCGGTAGCTCCAGCCCCACACCCGCACGGGTCGCCCGCCCTCGTCACGGGTCTCGTCGACCACCTCGCTCACGCGCACGCCGATGTGGAAGCGCAGGCCGTGGAAGCGGGCCTCGAGCAGCATGGTGCGCTCCTCCAGCGACCGGCGCGGGTCGTAGGTGGCGCGGATGATGGTGGGGTCGGCGAAGGCGTACTCGCGCATGAGTCGCCGCGCGATCTCCCACGAGCCGTCGGGGACGGGGTCGCCGGGCGGCTCGGCGGGCAGCGAGGAGCAGTAGCGGTCAACGGCCCAGCCGTGCTCGGGGGTGTGCTGCTCAGGAGAGTCGGGCGTGAAGTTCAGCGGCCGCTCACGCATGTCGGCCAGCGCGCGGCTGGCGGCGTCGTCGAGCGGCTCGGAGGCGTCGACGGTGGGCTCGTCCACGTGGCGGGTGCGGGTCTCCAGGGGCCCCCGACGGCGCCCGCCCGACAGCTCGACGATGCTCTCGAGGTAGGAGACCCACATGTGCATCTGCACCTCCTTGGCCATGCGCAGGCGGCTGTAGAGGAGGTTGGACAGCCGGTCGCCGCTGCGCGCCCACGCCTCGATCTCCACCGCGAGCAGGCCGTCGCGCTCGCGTGCGGAGAAGGCGATCTGGCCCGCCTCCAGGTGGCCGTGCAGGGTGTGCAGGCGAAAGGACGCCGGGGTGACCTCCACCACGCGCACCGGCCCGTCCCAGGGGCCGGGCATGCGCACGACGAACTCGTCGCCCACGCGCATCGCCCCCTGGTCGCCGGCGACCTTCTGGAAGCTGGCGAACTCGCGCGGTGCGGCGCGGTCGGGGTCGGCATGCAGGAGCGCGAACAGCTCCTCGGGATCCAGGCGCGCCCCCTCGACGAAGGCGCGGTAACGGCGGTGGAACAACGGGCCGAAGCCGTCGGACGGGCGCTGCAGCTCGCCGTCGACGACGTCCTGTGTGATCTCAGGGGGCGCGTCGAGGCGCCAGGTGCCCACGGTCTCGCTGCGGCGCATCGGCGTCACGCGCCACAGGTAGCGCCACGACGTGAGGCCGATGCCCACGGGCCAGCGCGCGGCGGTGCTGAGGCGGCGCGAGAGCGTCGGGCGGCGGGACACCTGTCACGACTACCCCGGGTCACCATCGGCCAGCCTCGGTGCAGCGTGCCCGCGCGCCGGGTAGCCACCCGATGTGATCACGCGCCTCATACACGACCTACGCTTTCGTAGCTGGCAGATGCACGCCGCCTCCCTGGGCTCGGTCGGGCTGTGCATCGGCCTCTGGATCCGCGCCAAGACCGTCGACCAGGACGAGCGCGGCAACGCCGAGCGCCGCGCCCTCTTCGTCGGCCTCTGGCCGCCGACGTTCTGGCTCATCGGCGACTCGCTGAAGGACTACGAATAGCGCGTCAGCCGCTGGCGCCCAGCGCGTCGGCCAGCTCCACCAGCAGGCGCACGCCGAAGCCCGAGCCGCCCTTGGCCGCGTAGGGGCGGCCGAGGTCCCAGGCCGGGCCGACGATGTCCAGGTGCGCCCAGGGCACGTCGCCGGTAAAGCGCTCGAGGAACATCGCGGCGACGATCGACGCTGCCTTGCGCTGCTCGTTGAGGTTGCATACGTCGGCCACGCGGCTGCGCAGCAACTCCCCGTACTCGGGGTGCAGCGGCAGGCGCCAGGCCAGCTCGCCGGTGGTCCGCCCGGCGGCCTCCACGCTCGCGGCCCAGGCGTCGTCGTCGGCCATCAGGCCGCAGTGGGTGTCGCCCAGGGCGGTGACGATCGCGCCGGTCAGGGTGGCCAGGTCGACGATGCGCTCCGCGCCCCGGGCCACGGCGTGGGCCAGGCAGTCGGCCAGCACGAGGCGGCCCTCGGCGTCGGTGTTGAGCACCTCGACCGTGGTCCCGTCCATGGCCTCCAGCACGTCGCCGGGGCGCAGCGCGCGGTCGGAGGGCATGTTCTCCGTCGCGCCCACCACGCCGAGCACGTTGACCGGGAGGCCCAGCGCGGCGATGGCGCGCATGGCCCCGAGCACGGCGGCGCCGCCGGACATGTCGTACTTCATGTCCGCCATCTTGCTGGCCGACTTGATCGAGATTCCGCCCGTGTCGAAGGTCACCGCCTTGCCGACCAGGGCCAGGAGGGGCCCGCGGGCGCCGGGCGGCTCGTGACACAGGGTGATCAGCGCGGGCTCGGTCGCGGCGCCCCGGGCCACGGCGGCGAAGCAGCCCATGCCGCGCGCCTCGATCCCGGCACGATCGTCGACCTCCACGGTCACGCCCTCGATCGCGCGCGCCGCATCGGCCAGCGCGGTGGGGGTCAGCACGTTGGCCGGCGCGTCCTGCAGCTCGCGCGCCCAGTTGACCGCCTCGGCCACCGTCGCGGCGCGGCCCACCGCCTCGCCGACGTCGTGGTGCGCGCTGACCAGCAGGCGCTCCGGCCCCGGCGGGTCGTCGTCGTCGCGCCGGCCGGCCGGGGAGCGGAAGCGCGCGTCGCGGTGGGCGGCCAGCAGCGTGCCCTCCACCAGCGCGCCGGCGATCTCGTCGCCCACCTTGTGTGGCACCTCCCAGCACAGCGTCTCGCAGCGCAGCTCGCGCGCGCGGCCCAGCGACAGCGCCGCGGCGACGCGTACCGCCTCGCCGTCCAGCTCCTCGCGCGCGCCCAGCCCGACGAGGATCCAGCGCTTGCCGGCGGCGTGGATGTGGGCGAGCCGCCGGGGCTTGGGGGCCGCCTCGCCGGCCGCCACCAGGGTGGTCAGCTCGCCGCCGGGGAGGTCGTGGGCGATCCGCTCGCCCTCGAGCAGGCCCACGACGACCGTGTCGGCGTCGGTCTCGACGGGGAGTTGCGTCGTGGCCTCGGCGCGCATCGGCGGGACGGTAACGTGCCTGCGGCCACCCCTGCCAGCGAACCCGAACCCGCCTGGAGATTCTGACCGCATGCCCAAGACCGTGATCCTCGGCGCCGCCCGGACCCCCGTGGGGAAGCTCGGGGGAGGCCTGAGCACCCTGGCCGCCACCGAGCTGGGCGCCCTGGCCATCAGCAGCGCCCTCGAGCGGGCCGACGTCGGCCCCGAGGAGGTCCAGCACGTCGTCATGGGCACCGTCCTGCAGGCCGGCCAGGGCCAGATCCCCTCGCGCCAGGCCCAGATCGAGGCAGGCATCCCCAAGGAGGTCTCCTCGGAGACCATCAACAAGGTCTGCGCGTCGGGCATCCGCGCCGCCGGCATGCTCGACCAGGCCATCCGCGCAGGCGACCTCGAGGTCGGCGTGGGCGGCGGCATGGAGTCGATGTCCAACGCGCCCTACCTGCTGCCCCAGGCCCGCTTCGGCTACCGCATGGGTGACGGCAAGATGTTCGACGCCATGCTCAAGGACGGCCTGACCAACCCGTTCAGCGGCAAGCACATGGCCCATGAGGCCTCCGAGGTCGCCGAGGAGCTCGAGCTGACCCGCGCCGACATGGACCGCTGGTCGGTGCGCTCCCACGAGCTGACCCTCCGGGCCACCGACGAAGGACGCCTGCCCGAGGAGATCGTCGCGGTCACCGTCAAGGGTCGCAAGGGCGACACCGTCGTCGAGGTCGACGAGTCGCCCCGCCGCGACACCACGCTGGAGTCCCTGGCCAGGCTGCCGGCGATCTTCCTCAAGGACGGCAGCCACACCGCCGGCAACTCGCCGGGGATCAACGACGGGGGCGGCGCGCTCGTGCTGGCCTCCGACGAGTGGGCGTCGCGCAACGGCAAGACGGTGCTGGGAGAGATCGTCGGCCAGGCCGCCATCGCCGACGGCTTCGCCTACCTCGCCCGCACGCCCGCCAAGGCGGCGCAGATGGCCCTGGACAAGGCGGGGTTGACGGCCGACGACGTCGATCTGTGGGAGATCAACGAGGCCTTCGCCTCGGTCACGCTGAACTCGATCCGCATGCTGGGGGTCGACGAGGACAAGGTCAACGTCAACGGCGGCGCGGTGGCCATCGGCCACCCGATCGGCGCCTCGGGCGCCCGCATCCTGGGCACGCTGATCCACGAGCTCAAGCGCCGCGGCGGCGGGCTGGGTTGCGCTGCTATCTGCTCGGGCGGCGGCCAGGGCGACGCGGTGCTCGTCCGCGTGCCGGCCAACGGCTCCTAGGGGACAACGGTGGGGGCCCCGCCGGTCGCAGCCACGTGACGGCCCCCGGCACCCCCAAAGCTGTGCCGCGCGCGGCGGCCTTCTTCGACCTCGACCGCACGCTGATGGCGGGGTCGTCCGGGTTCCACTGGGCCCGGGCGGCCCATCGTGCGGGCCTCTTGGCCCGCCGCCAGCTCCTGGCCGACGTGTGGGCCAACGTGCAGTTCCGCCTGCGCGGCTCGACCGATCAGGGCACCGAGCGCGTCAAGGAGCGGGTGGGGGCGTGGCTGGCCGGCCGGCGGGTCGTCGACCTCGACCGCCTGGCACCCGGCGTGCTGGCCGGCGTGCTGCCCCGCCTCTACGGGCAGATGCTCGAGGTCGCCTACGGCCACCAGGACGCGGGGCGCCCGATCTTCATCTGCACCGCGGCCTCGCAGGAGACGGCCGCGATGCTCGCCCACGTGCTCGGGTTCGACGGCGCCGCGGGCTCGCGCCTGGAGCAGGTCGACGGCGTCTACACCGGCCGCTTCGACGGGCCCTTCTGCTACCGGGAGGGCAAGCCGGCGCGCATGCGTGAGCTGGCCGAGGCCCACGACCTCGACCTGGCCGCCTCCCACGCCTACTCCGACTCGTCCTCCGACCTGCCCATGCTGCGCGCGGTCGGCCATCCCGTCGCAGTGAACCCCGACCGCGAGCTGGCGTGCGCCGCCGCGCAGGAGGGCTGGGAGGTGCTGCGCTTCGAGACGCTGGGGCGCAGCCTCAAGGTCGCCGCCGCCTTCGCGGCCGTCGCCGCGCTGGGCGGCGCGGGCCACGTGGTCCACCGCAGGGGGCGCCGGTCGGCGACGCGCTGAGCGCTGCGGCGTGTGTCCACACCGCGCCGGCGGGGTACCCGGCGTTTCATGCGCCTTCCACGCCTTCGCACCCGCATCGTCGTCCCCGTCACCCTCGCCCTGCTGGGCGCCGCCCTGTTCAGCACCGCCGTCCTGGCTCAGGGCGAGGAGATGAGCGTGAACATGGTCAACGCCAACGGCAACGAGATCGGTGAGGTGCGCATGAGTGAGACGCGCTTCGGCACGGTCGACGTCGAGGCGCGCGTGCGCGGCCTGGAGCCGGGCTTCCACGGCTTCCACGTGCACGCCGTCGGTGAGTGCGAGGCGCCCGACTTCATGAGCGCGATGGGCCACGTCGGGGAGACCGAGGGCGAGGATCACGCCGAGCACACCGGCGACATGAGTTCGCTGCTGGTCAAGCGCAACGGCACCGCGACGCTGCGCGTCACCACCGACCGCTTCGACCTCGACGACCTGCGCGACGACGACGGGAGCGCCGTGATGGTCCACGAGGGTGCCGACAACTTCGCCAACATCCCCGAGCGCTACGAGCCCGACGGGCCCGACGAGGACACCCTCGAGACCGGCGACAGCGGCGGTCGCGCCGCCTGCGGCGAGATCGAGGCGGGCTGAAGCGAGCGCACCTCATGACGACGACCCCGGCGGTTCCCGTGACCGAGGCGCAGTGGCGCCGCGCCTACGCCGCCACGACCGAGCGCGACGTGCCGTTCACCACGCTGAGCGGCGAGCCGGTCGCGCCGCTGTACACGAAGGCCGACCTCCCCGCCGACGACCAGATCGGGCTGCCCGGCGAGTATCCCTACACCCGCGGCGTGTACCCGAGCATGTACCGGGGGCGCCTGTGGACGATGCGCCAGTTCGCTGGCTTCGGTACCTCCGAGGAGACCAACGAGCGCTTCCACTACCTCATCGGCCACGGGCAGACCGGCCTGAGCACCGCATTCGACATGCCCTCGCTCATGGGCCACGACTCCGACAGTCCGCGCAGCCTGGGCGAGGTGGGCCGCGAGGGCGTGGCCATCGACACGCTGGACGACATGGAGACCCTCTTCGGGGGCATCGACCTGGGCGAGGTCAGCGTCTCCATGACCATCAACGCCCCCGCGGCGATCATGCTCGCCTTCTACGTCGTCGCGGCGGAGGACAAGGGCATCCCCGCCGACCGCCTGGCGGGCACCATCCAGGCCGACATCCTCAAGGAGTACATCGCCCAGAAGGAGTGGTGCTTCCCCATCGACCCGGCGATGCGCCTGCTGGGGGACATGGTCCAGTGGTGCACGACGGACATGCCGCGCTGGCACCCGGTTTCGATCAGCGGCTACCACATCCGCGAGGCGGGCTCGACCGCCGCCCAGGAGCTGGCCTTCACCCTCAAGGACGGGCTGACCTACGTCGAGCAGGCCGTCGAGCGGGGGCTGGACGTTGACGACTTCGCCCCGCGCCTGAGCTTCTTCTTCAACGCCCAGATCGACTTCTTCGAGGAGATCGCCAAGCTGCGCGCGGCGCGGCGGATCTGGGCACGCGAGCTGCGCGAGACCTTCGGCGCCAAGAACCCCAAGTCGTGGCTCATGCGCACCCACACGCAGACCGCCGGGGTCTCGCTGACCGCACAGCAGCCGCTCAACAACATCACCCGCACGGCCATCGAGGCCCTGGCTGGCGTGCTGGGCGGCACCCAGTCGCTGCACACCAACTCCTTCGACGAGGCCCTCGCGCTGCCCACCGAGGCCGCCGTGCGCGTCGCGCTGCGTACCCAGCAGGTCATCGCCCACGAGACCGGCGTGGCCAACACCATCGACCCGCTGGGCGGCTCCTACTTCGTGGAGGCCCTGACCGACCGCCTGGAGGAGCAGGCCTACGCCTACTTCGCCAAGATCGACGAGCTGGGTGGCATGGTCGAAGCGGTCAAGCAGGCCTACCCCCAGCGCGAGATCGCCGACGCCTCCTACGAGCTCCAGCAGGAGATCGACGCCAAGCGGCGCATCGTCGTCGGGGTCAACGCCCACGTGCACGACGACGACGACCCGCTGTCCACCCTGCGCATCGACCCCGCCCTGGAGCAGAAGCAGATCGACCGCGTCAAGGGCGTGCGCGCCCGCCGCGACGCCGCCGCCGTGGAGCGCTCCCTGGGCGCCCTGCGCGAGCAGGCCGCGCGCGAGGAAGTCAACCTGATGCCCGCGCTGCTGGACTGTGCGCGCGCACACGCGACCGAGGGCGAGATCATCGTCGCGCTGCAGTCCGTCTTCGGCTCCTACACCGAGACGCCGGTCTTCTGAGGGCCGGCGCGATCCAGGCGCTCCCGCCAGGGTGGGGAGGTGCGATGGGGCCGGGGCGCCAACGCGTCACGGCCTCGGCTCGTGGAGGAGTGTGTCGTGTTGCGCCCGTATCTGGGGCGTAAGACGACACAGCCTCTGGCGCGGGGAGGCCGTGACGTGTTGAGGCCCCGATCTGCTGATCGCCCGGCTGGCGGGCCTCGGAGCGTCGTGTTGGCCGGCCCGAGCTGCCGGAGAGCCGAGGCCACGGTGCCGATCGGCTGGATCGCGGTGGGCGACCCAGCGCGGCTCTTCCCGCCCGAGCGACACGAGGAGCTCTGGGCGACCCAGCGCGAACTGGACTTCCCGCAAACCGTCTTCGGGATCGCGCGGGAAGAGGCGACCATGGCCAGGGTGACGGAGCGCTACACCGAGCTCTTCGGAGCTCATCGTGACGATCGGCTCCTCGAGGAGGAGTGACCTCCTCACCGGCTGGCCCGCGAGGAGCTGCTGGTCGTCGCCGCGCGCCGGCCAATTGCTGTTCCTACACGGAGAGCCCGGTCGTCCTACGACGGCGCGCCGCCGTTGTCGACCGCGATCGTGTTCCCGTCGGGGTCCTTGAACCAGACGACCTTGTGTCCGCCGAACGTGTGAACGCCCCTCTCGTCGGTCTCCGGCCCGCCCTGGGTCTCGAACGTCACGCCCTTGGCCCTGAGGTCGTCGACCACGGACTCGAAGTCGTCGGCGCTCCAACTGGCGACCGTCGCCGTCGCCGTGCCGGCGTGCTCTGACGCATAGACCTGCAGGAGGCTGCCGCCTGCGCAGGAGTAGATCCGCACGTGGTCCATGATCTCGTCGCCGCGCGGCGGCAGGCCGAGCGTCCCCTCATAGAAGTTCACGGCGTTCGTCATGTCGGAGACCGCGATCGTCGCGCGCACCTGGGCGCTGGCCAAACTCATGAGCTCTTCTCCTTTGGTGGTTGATGCCTTCTGGCAGAAGAGACTCCCGGGCGCGGCGAGACTCATCGGTGCGCATCGCGAAGACGTCAGAGCTCGCTGGGCAGCACGACCAGGCCGAGCCGGTCCGCTCCGCGGCGCAGCCGTCCGTCCACGGTCACGACTCGGCAGCCGATCAGCGTCGCCAGCGCGAGGTACTCGGCGTCATATGTCTTGGCCCAGCCCAGCACATCCGCAAGCCGCCACGCCTCCGCGCGTAGCTGGGCGGGCTCACGCCTGACGACCGGCGCCCGCTCAAGTCGCGCGCGTGAATCCTCGGCGTCATCGGCGTGGATGACGTCGCGCCACCGTTGCTCGTGCAGGACCGACAGAGCCTGCGACCACATCAGCGGCGGGGCCACCAGGTCGGGATCGCGCAGGTCGCCGAACCCGTTCTCCACGGCGCACGCGCCGAGGGCGACGCTCGCATCGACGACGAGCATTAGCGCTAAACCCGGACGGGTCCGTCGCGGCCTACGAGGCCGCGGGTTCCCTGGTCGGCGGTTTCTCGGCTCCGTGGGCACGCGACGCCGCGGGCAGGGAGGTGCCCACGCACTACGAGGTCGACGGGACCACGCTCACGCAGGTCATCAACCACCGCGACGGCGCGTACGAGTACGGCGTGACCGCCGACCCCTTTTGGATGGGCCTGGCCATCCGGGCCTGTATAAAGGTCAGGTGCTACAACTGGATGCCCAGGACCGTGCGGCGCCAGTTCCTCCACGGCAGCGTCACGCCGGCGGTGACCTCGTTCCTGAGGGCATGGTTCTGCAGCAAGACGTGGATCTGCTGAGCTAGCTCGCGTTCGCCTCGGGTACCCGAATCACCATGCTCGCCGCCGTCCTTGAGATCGTCGTTGATGCCGTCCTCTCGGCGATCGGCTGGTTGGTTCGGGTCACCCGTGGACTGTTCGCCGATGCCGCCGTGGACGCGTCGGCGACGCGTGAGATGACAGGCAGCGGCGAGATGACAGGCAGCAGGCGAGACCGCCGGCGAGTCCGCCGACACTTCAAGAAGCTCGCGGTCGACGGCCACACCGACGAGCTCGTACGCCTCTACCGCAGCCTGGGCCGCGACGAGGAGTTTCGCGATCTACGCATCGACGCCCTCCGCGAACTCGCAGCCCATGATCCCGCCGTCGCCGAAGACGTGCTGCGCGAGGTCATCGAGGGCGCCGACGACACCTGGGTCGTCCTCGGCGCCCTAGACGCTGCGGCCAAGTACCACATCTTCGGCCTGACCGACGTGATCGCGCAAGTCACAGAGGACCACCGACCGGCGGTGGCCTCCTACGCCGCTTCGGCCCACAAACGCCTGCAGAAGAAGGCTCGCCGGCCCAATAAGTCGGCCGCGTAGCGACTGGTTCACGCCCTTGAGTGCCGCGAGCGAATAGAGGGGGCCAGGGGAGTTGAGCATCGGGGCCTTCGCCGCAACAGGGGCCCCCGACGCACAGGCACCCACCGCCAGGAGACAGGCGTGCCCGTAGGTCGGCGGCCTCGCTCTCGCGCTCCGGACGCGTTACTGACCGGAAAGTCTGCGATCCAAAGTCGACGAGCTCGTCTTTGGCTTGCCGCTTTCATGGCTGGTTGGAGGGATCGCCGCCCGCGACATGAAGGTGGCTTCGGCAGCCGCCGGAGCGGTCATCGCGGTGGCGGGACTCGCCATAGGTCTGCTTGCCCAATAGGGCGGACGAACGCCCTTTCACTCCAGAGGGTGGGCACGCCGTAGGGGTGCCCACCCGCTGCCCGTGCCGAGCGGACCGGCTTCGTCGCGGCCTTGGCGTTGGGGTCACGCTTCGTACGAAAGGCGTGACCCTATGCGGGGGTCGAGGCAGCCGGGAGCAGAAGCGTGACTCGACGGGCGCGACGGGCCTGCGAGCCGACTTCTAAATCGCGTGCTCTTTGGTGCAGACCGTCGTCGCATCCGGCTGGCCGGTCACGCTTCTGACGCAGCACGCCCAAGCCGTCAGAAAAGGAGGTGAGATCGCATGGCCTGAGCCGGACCGGGTTCCACGGAGGCCGGGTTATTTGGTTGATAGGACGGTAGCTGGGGTGGCGGACGGCTGCTGTGGAGCCGGCGCCCGTAGGGCGACGGCGGAGCAGCAGCCGTCCGGCGCGCTCGCCGCGCAGGGGACGGCGACGGCGTGCTCGAGTTCGAACTCGGCGGGCGGCACGTCACCCAGCGATTCGTGCAGGCGACGGTCGTTGAATTAGCCGACGTACTCGACGATGGCCAGCTCGAGCTGGGTGCGCGTCTGCCAGACGCGGTTGGCGATCAGCTCGGTCTTGAACGTGTCGACGAAGCTCTCGGCCAGCGCGTTGTCGTAGGCGTCCCCGGTCGAGCCCACCGACGCGAGCACGCCGGCGTCGTCGAGGGTCTGGGTGTAGTCGTGGCTGGTGTACTGGCTGCCACGGTCGCTGTGGTGGACCAGCGCGACGTCGGCGCCCGGGCCGCGCCGCCCCAGCGCCATGCGCAGCGCGTCGAGGACCAGGTCGGTGCGCATGTGGCCCGCGAACTGCCAGCCCACGATCCGCCGCGAGTAGACGTCGATGACGAAGGCAAAGAACACCACCCCCTCCCAGCACCTGAGGTAGGTGAAGTCACAGACCCACAGGCGGTCGGGCGCCGGGGCGCTGAAGTCACGCCCGACCAGGTCGGGGCGCCGCTGGGCATGCTCATCGGGCGTGGTGGTGCGCCACGGGCGGCCGCGACGCTTGGCGCCCTGGATGGCCTCCTGGGCCATCAGGCGCTGCACCCGCCCGCGCCCCACGTCCTCGCCGCCGCGGCGCAGCGCCTTCCACATCGGCCGGTAGCCATAGGCGCAGTAGTTGGCCTCGTGGACCTCGCGGATCACACCGACCAGCCGCTGGTCCTCCACGACGCGCGCCGAGCGCTGGCCCGTCGCGCGCTGGTAGTAGGCCGACGCCGACACGTCGATGGTCTGGCAGCTGAGCTCGACCCCGAAGCGCTCACGCTGCGCGTCGATGAACGCGCTCACTTCGATCGGGTCGGGTCGAGCTCCTTGGCGAAAAACACCGAGGCGGCCTTGAGAATCTCGTTGGCCTTGCGCAGCTCTCGCACCTCGCGCTCCAGCGCCTTCATGCGCTCGCGCTCGTCGCTGGTCACGCGATCGTTGCGCGAGCCCGCGTCGGCCTCGGCCTGGCGGACCCACAGACGCAGCGTCTCGCGATGCACGCCCAGATCCTGGGCGACATGCGCGATCGGCCGCGAACTCTCCAGCGCGAGGCGAACCCCACGCTCACGCAGCTCGTCGGGATACTTCTTGGGGGCAGGCATCGATGAAGCCTCGACTTCCTCCAGGACGGAACCTGGTTTCGAGGTCTCCGCCGAACCCGGCCTGGCTCACAAAGACAGCGAGCGTGACGTCTGCCTGGGGCTGCTTGGGCGCGTCAACCGCCACGGCCCGCTGACCGTCATCGGCGACAAGGGCTACGCCGGACGCGACTTCGAAGCCCAAGCCGCCACCCTTGACGTCACGATCGCCCGCCCCCGCCGCAAAGACGAACCCGGTCGCGGACCGCACCTGGCGCCGATCCGCCAACGCATCGAAAGCATCTACTGGACCGCCAAAGACATCCTCACCCTCGAACGCCACGGCGCCCGCACCCTGCGCGGCCTGCGCGCCCGCATCGCCAGCCGCTTCCTCGCACTCGCCGCCGCCATCGCGCTCAACCACCAACTCGGCCGCCCCCCACGCGCCCTGGTCGACTACACCGCCTAAACCCGTGGAACTACTCATCTAGTCCCTCGCGTCGCGGCGCGATCATCGGCGCGCGCTGCGCGGACCGGCGGTGTGATGGTGTAGCACTCTCGATGTGCGTGGCTGCGCGGAGACGGCGATGCGGCGGGCGTTTGACCGAGCGTCGCGCAGCGAACTGGCCGAGGCGGGGAGGGGTGCGACAGCGTGATCGAGGAGTTCGACGGGCTCAGGCTCGTCTGTGATCGCGAGCGTCCCGACGTGGTGCAGGGCGTCACGTCGGCCGCGCGGACGCTCGCCGGCCTGCTCGTGCAGCGGCCGGTGCGAACGGCGCTGGACCTCGGCACGGGGTGTGGGGTCCTGGCGCTCACCATGGCGCGCCGCGCCCAGCATGTCGTGGCCAGCGACGTCAACCCTCGAGCGCTGGAGTTCGGGCGGCGCTCGGCCCACCTGAGCGGCATCGCAAACGTGGAGTGGCGCCAGGGCGATTGGTATGCCCCTGTGCGCGGCCGGCGCTTTGAGCTCATCGCGTGCAACCCGCCCTACGTGGTCTCGCCAGAGACGCGGTTGCTGTTTCGCGACGGCTCGGATGCCACGGCGGGCGTGGTGCGCACGGCCGCCGAGTACTTGGTGGCCGGTGGCCTGGCGGAGTTCCTCATCAACTGGGTGCACGAGCCCGATGACTGGGTCACGCCGCTGCACGACTGGATCCCCCCGGGCTGCGACGCGCTCGTGGTGCACCACGCCACCATGCGCCCCGGCCAGTACGCCGAGACCTGGGTGCCCGCGGGGCCCGACCGCGACGCGCGCATGGCACGGTGGCTGGAGTGGTATCGCGACCGGGATATCAAGGCCATCGGCGCTGCCTTCCTGCTCCTGCGCCGACGCGAGGACGATGGTGCGGCGCGACTGCAGGCGCTGGAGGCCTCGACTGCGCCGACGCCCCGCGCCGGTCTGCACGCGGAGCGCATGCTGCGCGGCACCGACCTGGCCAGTCGCGGCGACGAGGCGCTGCGCGCAGCGGCGCTCGCGGTCGTCGACGGCGTGCGGGTGGAGCACGGGACGCGCCGGCGCTCCGGTGAGTGGCAGCCCGGGCAGGCAACGCTGAGGGTCGTCCCGACGGTCGGCGTACAGGCCGTCGTGCCTGCCGACCTGCTCCCGATGCTGTGGGGCCTGGACGGGACTCGGCAGCTCGGCGCGGTGTTGACCGACCTGCCCGGCGAAAACCGCGCGGAGGGTCTGGCGCTGGCTCGCCGGCTCGTGGAGCTCGGGTTCGTCGAGGCTGCCGCGGATCGGAGTTAGTCAGGCGACTGCGTGCTGCACGCCGAGCTGGCCTTTCGCCATCGGCCCCGCGCTTTCTCCCCAAGATCGTCGTGTTCTACGAGTCGCGCGCGACAGTTCGACGGAACTCGAGCACGGTGCGCCAGACTCCGTCGCCGTCGCAGGGACCACCTCGCAGATACACCCCATCGATCAGCGCCATGCGCGCGACGATACCGTCGCCTGAACAACTTCGCGCTCGACGAGGTGGGCACGGTCCACGCGTGGGGCACCGCGTCGCTCCCGCGCCCGGGTTCGCCGTCAGGAAGCGTCAAGATCATGACCATGCGCCAGAGCCATGCGAGCGCGCGCGTCCACCTCGATACGGACCTGGGTGGAGATCCCGACGACGCGTGCGCCCTGGCGATGCTCTTGGGGTGGCCCGGCGTCGAGATCGCCGCCATCACCACCACGATCGACCCAGGCGGCCAGCGGGCCGCCTGCGTCTCCCACTGCCTGACGCTCGCCGGACGGCAAGAGGTTCCCGTCGTCGCCGGCGAGGAGGCGTCGCTGACCACCCGCGCTATCGCCCGTCCAGCCACCACCGACGAGCGCTACTGGCCGGACGGCATAGCGCCGACTCCGAGTCCGCCGGGCGCTGCGGTCGAGATGCTCGCTCGCAGCGTCCGACAGGGCCTGACCGTCATCGCCATCGGGCCTCTGACCAACCTGGCTCAGCTCGAGCGAGCCCGACCCGGATGCCTCGGCGGCGCACACGTCGTCGCGATGGGCGGCTGGATCGACCCGCCGGCCGACGGCCTTCCTCCCTGGAGACCGGAAAGGGACTGGAACGTCCAGTGGGACACCCACGCGGCGCAGACGGTCGCCGCTGCCGCCGGCGATCTCACCCTCGCGCCGCTCCCGGTGACGCTCGAGGCCCATCTGCGTGAGCGAGATCTGCCGCGCCTGCACGCGTGCGGGCCGCTCGGAGCGCTGCTCGCACGGCAGTCAGAAGCTCGTCGCGATGACCTGAGGTTGGCCAGGCTTGCCCGCTCGCACGCCGGGTTGCCCGATGACCTCGTCAACTTCCACCACGACCCGGTCACCTGCGCGGTGGCGCTCGGGTGGCAGGGCGCGGCGATCGAGGAGATGCGCCTGTGACCGGTGATGGAAAAGGAGGTCTTGAGGTTCTCGCCCGACGAAGGCGGACGTGCCACGAAGGTCGTCGTGGACATCGACGCGAAGGCCTTCGGCGAGCTCTGGATCGACGCCGTCGAGGCCGCTACCGCTCAGCCACCGGCTGCTCCATGTACGCGTTCGCCTGCAGGCCGGGCTCCGTCAAGCCTACGCGATTTTTCGCGGTGTTCTGGCTAGGGTCGGCCGACCGTGGCGAGCAGAGGTGAGGGTGCAGAGAGGGGCGGCCGGGCTCGGAGCAGCAGGCGGCTGCGGCGAGAGCTAGTCGAGCGCCTCGAGCGTGATGGCTCGCTGACCGATGCGGCGGTCCGCAAGGCGTTTCTCGCGGTGCCGCGTGAGCGCTTCGTACCCGAGGCGGCCGCGCGGGACGGACTCGAGGCGGTCTACCGCAACCAGGTGATCCTGACGACCCGCGACGAGCGCGGGATGTGGACGAGCAGTTCCTCCCAGCCGTCGATCATGGCGCTGATGCTCGAGCGCCTCGACGTGCGCGAGGGCCAGCGCGTGCTCGAGATCGGTGCGGGCACGGGCTACAACGGCGCGCTGCTCGCCGAGCTCGTCGGGCCCGCCGGGCGGGTCGTCTCGGTCGAGCTCGAGCCGGCCACCGCGCGCGGGGCACGCCGCGCGCTGGCGGGGTTCGCGCCCGTCAAGGTGGTGGGAGGCGATGGCAGGCAGGGCTTCGGACGCGGCGCGCCCTATGACCGCATCATCGTCACGGCGAGCGGGGCGGAGGTGCCGTCGGCGTTGTTCGAGCAGCTCGTCGAGGGTGGCCTGCTGGAGCTGCCGCTGTGGGTCGATCGTGCGGGTCAGACGCAGGCGATCGTGACCTTTCGCAAGCAGGCTGGTCGGCTGCGTTCGACGGCCGTGCTGTTCGGCGGCTTCATGCCGCTGCGCGAGGCGGCGGGCGCTGCGGTGCCGGCCGGTGGCGTGCAGCTGAGCGCGAACGAGCGAGTCGGCGGGCACGGCCGCCCATTGGTCATGCTGGGCGGCGAGGCCCTGCGGAAGCTGTCGGCCACAGCCAGGCGGCGGTTGCTGTCGCTGGCCCTATCAGAGCCCCGTGTCTCGCAGCTCGGGCTGCGCGGCCCGCGTGGAGCGCTGCTGCTCTACCTCGTGCTGGAGGCGCCCCAGCACTTCGTCGGCAGCTGGCTTGCGCCCGGGCTGATCGGCGCCGACGGACGTGGACTCGCGCTGCTGGCCGGAAGGCGCACGATCACGCGCATCGAGGCCTACGGCGACCCGGGGCCCGAGCGCCTCCTGCGCGATTTGGTCGAGCGCTGGAAGCGGCACGGTCGGCCCACAGAGCGCGACCTTCGCGTCGACGTGAGCTTCGGGCGCGAAGGCAGGTCCTCGATCGCATGGGGCTGGAGCTCCTGACCAAGCCCAGTGGCGGGATGATGGCGGCGTGCGCCCCTAGGCCCGCGGCTTTCCCTCTGCGACGCGCGCAAGCCCGTCGTCGGGGATGGGCTCCCAGGCCGCCGCGTGGGCGACGTAGGTACGCCAGCTGGGCCGCGCCCCCGGATCGCCGTCGAAGGCCCCCATGCGCACACTCATCTGCGTGGGGTCGTCGGGGTTGCGGCTGAACAGGTGCGCCCCGCATTCGCGGCAGAAGCACTTCTCGAAACCGCTGTCCGGAGGGCGCCAGGCCTTCACCAGCTCGTCTCCCTGCACCAGCCGGAACGTGCGGCCGTCGATCCGCGCCTGCGCCGACGCGGCGGTCCCGGTTCGGCGCTGGCAGCGGGTGCAGTGGCAGTAGCCGGCGGCCGGCGCCGGCTCGGTGAGCTCGAAGCGCACGCCGCCGCACAGGCAGCCTCCCGACATCGAGGGATCAACCATGGTGGACAAGTCTGGCACTTCCTAGCCGGCGCGCCGCTGAGCGACGACCCTCGTTCCCCGTGAGGGCACCGACGTCACGGTTCGGCGCTTCGGACGCTCGGGACGGCCAGGTGACGCCGCTCGCAACTCGACCCGGGAGAACACCGCTCGTAGGACCTCCTGCATCTCGAGCGTCGCGAATCCCGCGCCAATGCAGCGCCGAACCCCGCCGCCGAACGGCAGCCAGGTGTACGACGGCGCCTGAGCTCCGAGAAAGCGCTCCGGCCGGAAGGCGTGGGGGTCGGGATAGAGATCGCTTCGACGGTGAGCGAGATAGATGGCCGGTGACACGACGGTCCCCTCGGGAAGCTCCCAGGGGCCGAGCTCGAACGGTTCGTGCAGGCGGCGCACGACGTTGGGCACCGTCGGGCGGAGCCTGTGGACCTCCTTGATGACGGCATCGAGGTACTCGTCATCCGCAGCCGCTTCGGAAACGAGCCGCTGCTGGACAGGCGGGTGGTGCAAGACGAGATCGATCGCCCACGCAAGTGCCGTCGCCGTGGTCTCATGGCCGGCGAACAGCAGGGTCAGCAGCTCGTCACGCAGTTCCTCGTCGGTCAGTCTCTGGCCCTGCTCGTCGCGTGCCGTCAGCAGCAACGAGAGGATGTCGCTGCGGTTCTGGTCCTCACCGCTGTGGCGTCGCTCGGCGAGCTCAGCCATGATGACCGCGTCGGTCTCCTCACGCAGGCGCGTGAAGCGACGACCCGGGCTTCCGGGGCCCAGGTCGCGAGCCAGGGCCGGCAGGAACATGATCGTCGTCGCCGCCTTGCTCATCCTCGGGAGCAGGTCGAGCAGGCGCTCGCGGCGGTGGCGATCCTGCACCCCGAAGATCAGCTCGACGATGACCTCGAGCGTCAGCCGCTGGAGGGAAGGAGCGACCGCGAACGGCTGACCGAGGGGCCAGCGATCGACCATCGCCCCGGCGGCCCCACGCATCCACGGCCGGTACTGCTCGAGGCGCTTGCCGTGAAACGGCGGAAGGAGGAGCTTGCGCTGGCGCAGGTGCCGGACGCCGTCGCTGGTGAGAACCGACCGCAGTCCCACGATGGGCTCCAGCACCTCGCCGTTGGGCTCACCCGCACGCAACACGTCGCTGTCGCCCGTGAAGATCCCGCGGATCCGTTCTGGATCGCAGACGAAGACGAATCGCCCGAAGGGACCGAGGTCAAGGGTGAACACCTCTCCGTACTGCTGGGCACACCACCGCAGTGTGCGCAGCGGCTCGAGCACCCACGCCGGCATGTTCGTCGCCGCCCCACCCGGAGGCCCCGGCGGTAGACCCCGCCGCGCCGGCGCCCCCGAACGGGTGCTGGTGACCATGATCCGATCGTAGTCTCGGGAACCAGCCGAACGCAACGACTCGGCGACGTGCGCGCTCTCCCCTCCCGAGGGGTGCTAGCGCGCCCGGTGAACCGCCACCGGGGCAGGTGCGACGAGCGGCCGCCTCAGCCCACAGCAGCTCACCGATCGCTTACGATCGGCCCGATCATGGCCGAGGCGACCACCAACCGCAAGATCCGCGTCGTCGTGGCCAAGCCCGGCCTGGACGGTCACGACCGTGGCGCGAAGATTATCGCGCGGGCGTTGCGCGACGCGGGGATGGAGGTCATCTACACCGGGTTGCACCAGACGGCCGAGCAGGTCGTGGAGACCGTCATCCAGGAGGACGCCGATGCGGTCGGGCTGTCGATCCTGTCAGGCGCGCACATGACGCTGGTGCCGCGCATCGTGGAACTGCTCGAAGAGCAGGAGGCCGGTGACGTGCTGGTGACGGTGGGCGGGACGATCCCCGCCGACGACATCCCCCAGCTCAAGGAGCTCGGGGTCGCCGAGGTCTTCACTCCGGGCGCCTCCGCGCAGGACATCGTCGACTTCCTGCAGGATCGCATCACCCCCTGAGCGACTCAAGCCACGGGCGGCTCATACGTTGCCGCCCCGCAGCTTGGACAGAAGTCGCTCATCAGTCCGAGCTGGCCGCATCCGGAACAAGTGCGCGTCCGCGCCCTGCCGCAGTTCGCGCAGAAGTTCCCGCCAACCTGGTGCCCGCACGCGTCGCACGCGCTCGGCGCGAGTGGAGGACTCGGGGCGGGTGCGATGGGACGGCTCGACGAGGTGAGCGTGTGGAGGACGTCCTTCACCGAGTGGGCCTCAGGCCCCTCGGAGACGGAGATCTCAGTGCCGCCCGGCACCCGTGAGAGACCGACGGTGACGGTAGCCGGGCGGCGGGCATAGAGGACGACGCTTGCGACTGCGATGCAGATGAGCCCCAGGAGGACGGACCCGACCGTCGCGGTTGCGAACAGGGCCAGGGCGAAGAAACCGAGGAACAAGAGCCCGGCGGTCAGACGTCCGGGCAGCTCCCGCTGCCACGTCACGCCCGTCACCCCGTGACCGACGACGCGATACCCCTTCGCGGCAAGGCTGGGGCCGAGCCGCGATTGCAGTTCGATCACCAGCCTCTCGGGTGGATACCCCGAGCGCACCTAGTGGTGGCCCGCCCTGCAGGTACGCACCCGTTGGGATCGGTCGCCGATCACCGACCCACGGCTTCGCCGTCGACGCCCGCGGCGTCCTCGCTCGGTCATGGGCCTGCAGGCCCACTCCCTCACCTCGTCCTTGCCAGCCGGCGCCGGCAACCGCCCAGACGGGCACGGACTCGCAGGACGGATCACCAATAGGTCCTTTGAGCGCTTGTATCGGGCGGCGCAAGAAGCAGCGCCACCAATATCCAGACCATCGGGTTGAGCCGTGTTGCCGTCACCGGGTGACCGTGTGCGAGCAGCCCTACTGCCCGCGTCACACCGCAACCAGGGCACCGACGGCCCGTGAGGTGGCGTACCGGACAGAGGGAATCGACGGGCCTACCGTTGTGTCGCCAACGGAGCCGGACGCTGCGGGCGCCTGTCACGCGAAAAGCGGACCGTCCGACTACCCATGCGGAGGCGACAAGGGCCCCGCGAGACATCCGTGAGCCCCAGTCCACGACGGCTACTTTGTGTTGATGTTCTGCACGAGGATCTGGCCGTACTCGTCGGCAACCACCATCTTGCGCTTGATGCCGCCGGTCAGCGCCATTACGAGCCAGACGATGCCCCAGATGCCGCAGCTCACGACCGTGGCGATGAGGTGGACGGTGTGATTGACCTCCTTACCCGTCGCCACAACTGCGTCGAAGTCGTTCTGAGACTCGACGCGACCGCCCTGTGTGACCTCGGTCCGAATCTGATTGGCGAGCTTCCGCTTGCGCTCCTCGGCGCTGACCGTCCCATCGCCGGCTTGTCCGGCTGACGAACCGGGCTCAAGCGACCCGGGGTCACCAACTGCCATGGGGAACCTCCTCTGTTGCGACGAGCCCGGAACCGTCCTGGCGCCATGATAGGACGCTTTGGCGACGGGCGACGGGCCCCGCTTCGGTGGTTCCTCGGGCTGTCGATCGCCGGCCACCGAGCGGCCTGATCAAGATCATGGTCTAGCCGTCGGGCAGAGACCCTCTCAGCGCCACTCAAGCACCATGCCCCCAAGCCCCGGCGGATTGAGGCTTGTGGAGAAAGCCGGCCTCCGCGACCGGGCAGATTGACTCGTCAGTCAATCAGCTAGGATCGCTGCCTCTGAGAACGAGTGTTCGGCTGACTTAGGAGGCCTGACTTGAAGATCTGCGTCCTGGTGAAGGAGGTGCCGGACGCCGCCGTCGAGAAGCGCATCGACCCCTCGACGGGGCGGATGGACCGCAGCGGGGAGAGGAACCTCAACCCGTATGACACGCACGCCATCGAGGCGGCCATGCAGATCAAGGAGGGCGGCGCCGTCGAGGTCGACGAGATCGTCGCCGTGACCATGGGCCCGGCCTCGGCCGTGCGCGCGCTGCACAAGGCCGTCTCGCTGGGCGCCGACCGCTCGGTGCACCTCAGCGACGACGCGCTGGCCGGCTCCGACGTCGCCGCCACCGGCTACGCGCTGGCCCAGACGCTCGAGCGGGAGAGCCCGGACCTGGTCCTGCTGGGTCAGCAGTCCGACGACGGTGAGTGCTACACGATCGGCGCCGTGCTGGCCGACCACCTGCGCATGCCCTCCCTGACCCAGGTCATCAAGATGGACGTGGTCGAGGGCAAGCTCACCTGCGAGCGCCAGGCCGAGTACGGCTACGACACCGTCGAGATCCGGACGCCCGCCGTCATCTCCGTCGGCGACGCCATCAACGAGCCGCGCTACCCGTCGCTCAAGGCGATCATGGGCGCCAAGAAGAAGCCTCTGGAGGCCCTCGGCGCCGGCGACGTCGGCGTGGACATCTCCAAGGTCGGTGCCGAGGGCTCGCAGGTGGACTGCGGCACCTTCAAGGCCCCGCCGGCCAAGCAGGCGGGGACCATCATCGAGGACGAGGACACCATCGAGACGGTCGGGAAGATTGTCGCGTGGCTGGACGAGAGGAAGCTCATCTGATTATGCCCGGCATTCTGGTCTACGCCCTGCACTACGAGGGCGCCATCAACAAGAACTCCCTGGGCGCCGTGAGCGAGGCCGCACGCCTGGCCGGCGAGCTGGGCACCGAGGCGCACGCCATCGTCATGGGTGGCGACGACCTCACCGACGACCTCTGCGCGTCGCTGGGTCGCTACGGCGCCGCCAAGGTGCTGCGCGCCAAGGGCCCCGAGGGGCTCGCGCAGCCCGTGGTCGACGCCATGGCCAAGGCCGTGGCCGACGGCGGCTACGACTACGCGCTGTTCGGCGGTGGCCTGCTGGGCTTCGAGATCGGCGCCGGCCTGGCCGCGCGCCTGGGCGCCGGGGTGACCATGGAGGTCACGGCCGTCAACGTCGACGGCGGGAGGCTCGTGGCCGAGCGCCCGATCCACGGCGACTCGTCGATCTCGTCGTCCAGGTACAAGGGCTTCGGGATCATCATCGGCCGCCTCAACGCCTTCGAGACGCAGGAGGCCGGCTCCGGCGCAGCGACCGTCGAGGACCTCGACGTCGAGCTGTCCGAGTGGTCGACCAGGGCCACGATGGTCAAGCGCGGCGAGCAGCGCGGCGTGGATGTGGACATCGAGGGCGCCGACCTGCTCGTGGCCGGCGGACGCGGCCTGGGCAAGGCCGAGGGCTTCGAGATGCTCGAGCAGCTCGCGGGCACCCTCGGCGGCGCGGTGGCCGCCACGCGCGCCGTGGTGGACGCGGGCTGGTTCCCCTACGCCGCGCAGATCGGCCAGACGGGCAAGACCGTCGCACCGAAGCTCTACCTGGCCGCCGGCATCTCCGGCGCGATCCAGCACAAGGTCGGCATGCAGTCCTCGGAGAACATCGTGGCCATAAACAAGGACGCCAACGCCCCGATCTTCGAGTACTCCGACCTGGGCATCGTGGGCGACCTCAACAAGATCGTCCCCAAGCTCAACGACGCCATCAAGGTCAAGAAGGGCGGCTGAGCCAGTGCTCCCTCCGGTCAGGAACCACTGATGGCCTCTGCTCCGGCGATCGAGAAGGGGAACGTCGCTCCGTCCTTGTTCCCGCCTCCGGTGGACTCCCCCGAGGAGTTCGTCAAGCGGGAGCTCGACGGCGAGGACGAGCGGATCGACGTGGGCGTGGCCATCGTCGGCGGGGGCACCGCCGGCCTGGCCTGCGCCAACCGCCTGCTCCAGCTCCTGGGCGACGACCCCGAGACGATGGAGCGCCTCGGAGAGGTCCCCGTCGCGGTCATCGAGAAGGCCAAGGCCTGCGGCGGGCACAGCCTGTCGGGCGCGGTCATGCGCCCCGGCCCGCTCGAGGAGCTCTTCCCCGAGATGTCCCGGGAGGACTGGCGCAAGGAGGGCTTCGCCTTCGGCGAGGTCACCAAGGAAGCCGTCTACCTGATGCCCACCGCCAAGCGGGCGCTGAAGATCCCGACCCCGCCGCCGTTCAAGAACCACGGCAACGAGGTCATCTCCGTCGCGGCGCTGGCCCGCCACCAGGCGGCCAAGGCCGAGGAGGGCGGCGCGTACATCCTCACCGAGACGTCGGCCTCCCAGCTCATCGTGCAAGACGGCCGCGTGGTCGGCGTGCGCTCGGGCGACAAGGGCCGCGACCGCGAGGGCGAGCCGCTGTCCAACTTCGAGCCCGGCACCGACGTGCAGGCGAAGGCCACCGTCCTGGCCGAGGGCTGCTGGGGCCACCTCACCGGCGCGGCCATCCGCGAGTTCGGGCTGTCCGACGACCGCGAGCCGCAGGTGTGGGAGCTCGGCGTCAAGGAGATCTGGAAGGTCCCCAAGGCGCTGGATCGCATCATCCACACCATCGGCCCGTGGCCGCTGAAGCTGAGCTCGCGCTACGGGCAGATCGGCGGCACGTGGCTGTACCCGATGAAGGACGAGAAGACCGGCGACGACCTCGTGTCGATCGGCTTCGTGATCGACCTCGAGTACGCCGACGCGACCACCTCCGCCCACGACCTCCTCCAGCTCTTCAAGACCCACCCGCTCGTGCGGGGGGTCCTGGAGGGCGGCGAGCGGGTCGGCTGGGGCGCCAAGGCGCTGCCCGGCGGCGGCTACTGGTCGATGCCCAAGCTGTCGATGCCCGGAGCGGTGCTGGTGGGCGACTCGGGCGGCATGGTCGACACGGTGGCGCTCAAGGGCGTGCACCACAGCATCCGCTCGGGCATGCTCGCCGCGGAGGCGATCTACACGTCGCTCAAGCGGGGTGCGTCGTCGTTCGAGGCCTACGAGCAGGCGCTCGAGGCCTCCCCGACGGCCCAGGAGCTCTACGAGGTGCGCAACACCCGCCAGCCCTTCCAGAAGGGCTTCATCCAGGGCGGGCCGATCGTCAACCTGCTAATCGCCACCAAGGGCCGGTTCCCGGGTGGGCGCCTGGCGTGGCATCGCAACGACGAGAAGCCGATGTTCATCGGCGACACCAAGGACAGCTATCCCAAGCCCGACGGCAAGTACACCTTCGACAAGCTCTCGTCGGTCTTCATCTCGGGCAACGCGACCCGTGACGACGCGCCCAACCACATCCGCGTGCAGAAGAACGTACCCCGCGAGATCGCGGAGACGTGGGCGTGGATGTGCCCCGCGGCCGTCTACGAGATCCCCGAGGACGCGCCCGAGGAGGGCCCGGTCGACGTGACGGTCAACTACACCAACTGCGTGCAGTGCGGCGCGATCACCGCCAAGGGAGGCCGGCTGACGGTCCCCGAGGGGGGCGACGGCCCCCTCTACCAACAGGCCTGAGCACCCCCGACCCACGAGCTTCGCTCGCGTGTGCCCGGCGGCGCCTGGCCGCACGCGCTGGAGCGGGCCGTGCTGGCGCACTGTCCCGCTCCCGCGCGCACGCCCAGGCATCCACGATCGGGCGCTCAGGAGGTCTGCGGCACTTCCGGCACGGTCGCCCAGCGCCTGCGTCGCCTCCTCTCCCGTCCCCTACACTGGACCCCATGAAGACGGAGATTCATCCCGAGTACATCGAGTCCCACGTTCGCTGCACGTGTGGCAACGAGTTCACCACGCGTTCGACGCAGTCCGCGATCAACGTGGAGATCTGCTCCAACTGCCATCCGTTCTACACCGGGCGCCAGAAGCTGGTCGACACGGGCGGGCGCGTGGAGCGCTTCCGCCGCCGCGCGGCCCGGCGCGACAAGAGCTAGAGCCGCACCCGCCGCGTGGCCACCGAGCAGGCCGAGCCCCGCCCCACGGGAGCCCCGATCGCCCAGCGCGACGCGCCCGTGGGCGGGCAGGCCGTGCTCGAGGGCGTGATGATGCGCGGCGTCTCGACGTGGGCGGTCGCCGTGCGCGATGTCCAGGGCACCGTCAGCACGCAGTCCTTCCCCATCGCCTCGGCGCTGGGGAGGCGCCGCTGGCTGCGCCTGCCCGTGATCCGCGGCGTCGTCGCGCTGGGCGAGTCGCTGGCCATCGGGCTGCGCGCGCTGCGCCTCTCCGCCGAGGCGCAGGCCCCGCCCGGCGAGCGGGAGGAGATCACCAGGGGCCAGTGGGCCCTGGCCGTGGCCGGCGGCCTGGGCCTGGCCGTCGGCCTGTTCTTCCTGCTGCCCGCGGGGCTGACCTCGCTCAGCGGCGCGGGCGCCGACAACGGCGTGGCCTTCGTCGTGGTCGAGAAGGTCTTCCGCGTCTCGATCTTCCTGGCCTACCTGTGGCTCGTCAGCCGCCTGCCCCACCTGCGCCGCGTCTTCGAGTACCACGGCGCCGAGCACAAGGTCATCCACACCTACGAGGCCGGGCAGGAGCTCACGCCCCACAACGCGCAACGGTTCAGCCGCCTGCACCCACGCTGCGGGACGAGCTTCATGCTCATCGTGATGCTCCTGGCCATCGTCGTGCTGGCCCCGCTGGGCGCGCCCGAGTGGTACGTCCTCTACCCGTCGCGCATCCTGGCCGTGCCGATCATCGCCGGCCTGAGCTTCGAGGTCCTCAAGTGGTTCGGACGCAACCGCACGAGGCCGTGGGCCCGCGGGCTCATGTGGCCGGGCATGGCGCTCCAGCGCATGACCACCCGCGAGCCCGACACCGCCCAGCTCGCCGTGGCCATCACCGCCCTGGAGGCCGTACTCGCCGTGGAGACCCCCGGTGCAAACGACGCCGACGCCGTCGGCATGGAGGTGGCCGCCTGATGCTCTTCGGCCAGGAGCACGTCGAACGCTACGTCGCCACCGACGGCGAGGAGGGCCACGACTGGCAGGACACCACGGTGCTCATCCTCACCACCACGGGCCGCCGGTCGGGGGAGCAGCGCAGCACGCCGCTCATCTACGGCAAGCACGGCGACGACCACCTCGTGGTCGCCTCCAAGGGCGGGGCCGAGGAGCACCCCGCCTGGTACCTCAACCTCGACGCCTCCGCTGAGGTGGCGGTCCAGGTCCGCGGCGATCGCTTCACCGCGCACGCGCGGACGGCGACGCCCGACGAGAAGCGCACGCTGTGGCCGGTCATGGTCGAGCGCTGGTCGGCCTACGACGAGTATCAATCCAAGACCGACCGAGACATCCCCGTCGTGGTCCTCGAGCGGCGCTGAGCGCGCCCGTCCGCGGGCCCGACCGCGGGCTGGTGGTCGTCCACGTACCTCCGGTGACGACCACTAGGCTGGCGAGACGATGATCGCCCAGCTCGTGGACCAGATCGAGAGCCGCTTCGCCGAGGTCTCGGCGGCCATGTCCGACCCCGACGTCGTCGGTGATCGCCGCCGCCTGGCCGACGCCGGGCGCGAGTTCAGCCGCCTGGAGCCGGCCGCGAAGCTGGCCGACCAGTGGCGCCGTGCGGTGGACGACGAGGCGGGCGCGCGCGAGCTGCTGGCCGAGGACGAGGACCCCGAGGCGCGGGCGATGCTCGAGCGCGCGCGGGAGGACATCGAGCGCCTGGAGGAGGAGCTCCGCCTGGCCATGGTCGAGCGCGACCCCGCCGACGACAAGAACGTGATCGTCGAGATCCAGGGCGGCGCCGGCGGCGAGGAGGCGGGGCTGTGGGCCGGCGACCTCTTTCGCATGCTCTCCCGCTACGCCGAGCGGTGCGGCTTCGCCGTGGAGGTGCTCGAGGCCTCCGAGGGCAAGCACACCTTCGCCATCAAGGGCGACGGCGCGTACTCGGTGCTCAAGTTCGAGGGCGGCACCCACCGCGTGCAGCGCGTGCCGGCCACCGAGTCCCAGGGGCGCATCCACACCTCGACGGCCACGGTGGCGGTGCTACCGGAGGCCGAGGAGGTCGACATCGCGATCGACCCCAACGACCTGCAGGTCGACGTCTACCGCTCGTCGGGACCGGGCGGCCAGTCGGTCAATACGACCGACTCGGCGGTACGCATCACCCACAGGCCCTCCGGCGTGGTCGTGTCGATGCAGGACGAGAAGTCCCAGCTGCAGAACCGCGACAAGGCCATGCGCGTGCTGCGCGCCCGGCTGCTCGAGCAGGCCGTCTCCGCGCAACAGGCCGAGCTGGCCGCCGACCGCCGCTCGCAGGTCGGCACGGGCGAGCGGTCGGAGAAGATCCGCACCTACAACTTCGGCGAGCGGCGGGTCACCGACCACCGCGTCAAGTTCACCGTGCACAACCTCGACGCCGTCCTGGCCGGTGAGCTGGACGAGCTGACCCAGGCGCTGCAGAGCGACGAGAAGCGCCGCCGCCTCGAGGCGCAGGCGACCGCCGCCCAGGCGCCCGCGTGAGCGTTCTGCGGGGCGCGAGCGTCCGCGACGCGCTGGACTCGGCGGTCATCGCCATCACGGCGAGCGGGTCGACGACGCCTCGTCTGGACGCGGAGCTGCTGCTGGCCCACGCGCTGGGCGTGGATCGTACGGCGCTGTTCCTCGATCCCGAGCGGGAGGTCGGGGGCGAAGCGGCACGCACCTTCCAGGCGCTGGCCCGCCGCCGCTCCGTGGAGCACGCCCCGGTCGCCTACCTGCTGGGCCGCCGCGGCTTCCGGCGCCTGGAGTTGGACGTAGACCCACGCGCGTTGATCCCGCGCCCGGAGACCGAGCTGCTCGTGGAGGTCGGGCTGGAGCTGCCGCGCGGCGCTCAGGTGGTCGACGTGGGCACCGGCAGCGGCGCGGTGGCGCTGGCGCTCAAGGACGAGCGGCCCGACCTCGACGTCATGGGCACCGACGTGAGCGCGGAGGCGCTCGCCGTGGCTCGAGGGAACGCAGCGAGGCTGAGGCTCGAGGTCAGCTTCGCGGAGGGCGACCTGCTGGCCGGCCTCACCGCAGACGCCGTGCTCGCCAACCCGCCCTACGTCGCCGACGGCGACGCGCTGCCGCCCGACATCGCCCGCCACGAGCCGTGGGTGGCGCTGCGTGCCGGTCCTGACGGCCTGGACGTCATCCGCCGGCTGGTGCCGGCGGCGCAGGGAGGCGGAGCAGCGCTCCTCGCCCTCGAGGTCGGCGCGGGCCAGGCGCCCGCCGTCGTCGCGCTCGCGCGCGAGGCGGGCTTCGCCGACGTCGCGACGCGTGCCGATCTCGCCGGCATCGAGCGCGTGGTGGTCGCCCGCCGGTGAGGCGCACCGCGCGCAGCGATTCACTGGGCGCCCCGCCGTGACCCTCACCGCCAAGGACGCCACCACCTTCGAACGCTGCATGGCCGTAGGCGGCCTGGCGGTCTTTCCGGCCGACACGGTCTACGGCGTGGCCTGCGACCCCGACGCCAGGGAGGCCGTGCAGCGCCTCTACCTACTCAAGCGCCGCACGATCGACAAGCCCGCGGCGGTGCTCTTCTTCGCGCTGGACCTCGCCCTCGAGGCGCTGCCCGAGCTGGGTCCCCGCACCCGCACCGCGCTCGCGGCCCTGCTGCCCGGCGGCCTCACGCTGCTGCTGTCCAACCCGGCGGGCCGCTGGCCGCTGGCCTGCGGCCCGGACCCGTCCACGGTCGGTCTGCGCGTGCCCGCCCTCCCGCCGCCGGTGGCCGCGCTCCAGGCGGTGCGCTGGCCGGTCATGCAGTCCAGCGCCAACACCTCAGGCGCCCCCGACGCCCGCCGTCTCGCCGACGTGCCGCCGGCGCTGCGTGACGCCGCCGACCTCGTCCTGGACGGCGGAGAGCTGCCGGGCACGCCGTCGACGGTCGTCGATCTGCGCGGCTTCGAGGACGCGGGCGCTTGGCGCGTCATGCGTGAGGGCGCCGTCGCGCAGACGACCGTCGCCGCCGCCCTGCGCGGGCTGTGAAATCATCATGCAGCGTCATCGAGGCCGACCGTCGAGACCTCGCGCAGGTCGAAGGCGGGGTGAGCCGATCCCGCACCGCACCGCAGCGGCCAGCGATCCCATCGAGTGGGAGGCCAGCCGCTAGGCGGAGGTTTTCGCTGGTGTAAACACCGCGTCGAGCGTCAGCCCGAAGCCGGGCAGCAGCGGCGACGTCAGCGTGTCGCCGCGAGCGAGACTCACCGTCGATGAGCTGGGCCCAGCGGTGTTCGGGGAGCGTGAAGTACTCCTGCGCAGTCATGCGCTGCGCGACCGTCATCGCTTCCGTCGTATACCTCTCTGATCGGCGTGCCCATCGCCCTCCCTGGGGCGATGGGAACCCATGTTCGCCCCCCTTACGCGACGGCGCGCTTCGCCTTGCGCTCCTCCACCACGGCGCGGATCGCTCCCCAGTCCACATCGCGGAAGTTGTGCATCGGGCAGTACTTGGGCCCGCACATGGAGCAGAACTCGGCTGACTTGAAGTAGTCGTCGGCCAGCGTCTCGTCGTGCATGCCACGGGCCACCTCCGGGTCGACGGCCAGCGCGAACTGCTCGCGCCAGTCGAAGTCGAAGCGTGCCTTGGAGAGCTTGCGGTCCCACTCCGCGGCGCGGCGGTTGCCGCGGGCCAGGTCGGCCGCGTGGGCGGCGATGCGGTAGGCGATCAGGCCCTGCTTGACGTCCTCGGCGTCCGGGAGGCCCAGGTGCTCCTTGGGGGTGACGTAGCAGAGCATCGACGTGCCGTGCCAGCCCACGATGGCCGCGCCGATGGCCGAGGTGATGTGGTCATAGCCCGGCGCGATGTCGGTGACCAGCGGGCCGAGCGTGTAGAAGGGCGCCTCCTGGCAGATCTCCTGCTGGCGGCGCACGTTCATCTCGAGCTGGTCCATCGGGACGTGCCCCGGGCCCTCGACCATGACCTGCACGTCGCGCTCCCAGGCGCGCTGGGTCAGCTCCCCGAGGGTGTCCAGCTCGGCGAACTGCGCGGCGTCGGAGGCGTCGGCGATGGAGCCGGGGCGCAGGCCGTCGCCCAGCGACACGGTGACGTCGTGGGCGCGCAGGATCTCCAGCACGTCATCGAAGCGCTCGTAGAGGGGGTTCTCGGCGCTGTGGTGGATCATCCAGCGCGCCAGCAGGCCCCCGCCGCGCGAGACGATGCCGGTGACCCTGTGCTGACACAGCGGCAGGTGCTCCAGACGCACACCGGCGTGGATGGTCATGTAGTCCACGCCCTGGCGGGCCTGGTGCTCGATGACCTCCAGGAGCAGGTCGGCATGGAGATCCTCCGGCTCCTTGACACGTTCGAGCGCCTGGTAGATCGGGACGGTGCCGATGGGAACGGTGGCCGCGGCGAGGATGGCCACGCGCGTCTCGTCGATGCGCTTCCCGGTCGAGAGGTCCATTACCGTGTCGGCGCCCCACCGCTGGGAGAGATGGAGCTTCTCGACCTCCTCGTCCAGCGATGACGAGGTCGGCGAGTTGCCGATGTTGGCGTTGATCTTCACCCGGGCGCGCAGGCCGATGGCCATGGGGTCGAGCGCGCCCTCGACATGGTGGACGTTGGCCGGGATGACCATCCGGCCCCGGGCGACCTCCGCGCGGATCGTGTCCGCGGGCAGGTGCTCGCGCTCGGCGACGCGCTCCATCTGGGGCGAGGCCTCGCCGTCGAGGGCGAGGCGGCGCTGCGTGCGACAGGACATGGGGCTCCTCCCTTCGCCGGTATGAACCGGATCAGGTTCGTCGGGTCGGCGCCAGGAAGCGCCCTCTCAGCCCCTCGTCGTGGGGACCCCCCGGGGTGCGGGTTGCGCCCAGTACCGTAGGCGTCCGGCGCGCGGTGTTCAAGAGCGCTGCCCCCGTCCTACCGCCATCACGGAGATCACACCATGCGGCTCGCCCTGGGATCAGACCACGCAGGCTTCGCGCTCAAGGAGGCGATGAAGGCACTGCTCGCCGACGAGGGCCACGAGATCGTCGACGTGGGCACCGACTCGCCCGAGCGCGCCGACTACCCGCCCTTCGCGGCGGCCGCCGCGCGCCTGGTCGCCGGCGAGGAGGCAGATCGCGGCGTGCTCGTGTGCGGCTCGGGGGTGGGGGTGGCGATCGCCGCCAACAAGGTCGACGGGGTGCGGGCGGTCAACGCCCACGCGCCCGACGAGGCCGAGATGGCGCGCCGCCACAACGACGCCAACGTGGTCACCCTGGCCGGCGGCACCCTGGAGCCCGAGGCCGCGCACGCGATCGTCCGTGCTTTCCTGGCCGCCGACTTCGAGGGCGGCCGTCACGCACGCCGCGTCGAGCAGATCGGCGAGATCGAGGACGTCCCGGGATGACCGACCTGGAGCCCGACTACTTCTCCCGACCCGTCGCCGAGGTCGACCCCGGGATCGCCGCCGTGCTGCGCGACGAGCTGCACCGCCAGCAGTCCACGCTGGAGATGATCGCCTCGGAGAACTTCGTTCCGCGCGCGGTGCTCGAGGCCCAGGGCTCCGTGCTGACCAACAAGTACGCCGAGGGCTACCCCGGGAAGCGCTACTACGGCGGCTGCGAGCACGTCGACGTGGCCGAGCAGCTGGCCATCGATCGCGCCAAGGGCCTCTTCGGGGCCGACCACGTCAACGTCCAGCCCCACGCGGGCGCGCAGGCCAACGCCTCGGTCTACCACGCGCTCCTGCGCCCGGGCGACAAGCTCATGGGCCTCTCGCTGGCCCACGGCGGGCACCTCACCCACGGCATGAAGATCAACGTCTCGGGGCGCCTGTACGAGATCGCCGCCTACGAGGTCGACCGCGAGACGAGCCGCATCGACATGGATGCGGTGGCCGAGATCGCCCGGCGCGAGCGGCCCAAGATGATCGTGGCGGGCTGGTCGGCCTACCCGCGCCACCTCGACTTCGCGGCCTTCCGTGCGATCGCCGACGAGGTCGGCGCGCTGCTGTTCGTCGACATGGCCCACTTCGCGGGCCTGGTCGCCGCCGGCGAGCATCCGAGCCCGGTGCCCCACGCCGACGTGGTGGCCACCACCGTGCACAAGACGCTGGGCGGGCCGCGCAGCGGGATGATCCTGTGCCGTGAGGAGCACGCCAAGGCCATCGACTCGGCCGTGTTCCCGGGCCAGCAGGGGGGGCCGCTGGAGCACGTCATCGCCGCCAAGGCCATCGCCATGCGCATCGCCGGCAGCGAGCTGTTCCGCGAGCGCCAGCGGCGCACCGTCGAGGGCGCCCGGGCGGTGGCGGACGCGCTCATGGGCGCCGGCCACGGCATCACCGTGCTCACCGGCGGCACCGACGTCCACCTCGCCCTGGTCGACCTGCGCGAGAGCGAGCTGGACGGCCAGCAGGCCGAGGACCGTCTGCATTCCATCGGCATCACCGTCAACCGCAACGCGGTCCCCTTCGACCCCCTCCCGCCCATGGTCACCAGCGGCCTGCGCATCGGTACGCCCGCCCTGGCCACCCGGGGCCTGCGGGCCGGCGACTTCGCCGAGGTCGGCTCCATCATCGCCACCGCGCTCACGCCCGACTTCGACGCCCGGCGCGACGATCTCGCCGAGCGCGTGCGCGCCGTCGCGCAGCGCTTCCCCCTCTACGAGCACCTGGCCTGAGCCTCATCTGCTCTCCTTCCGATTGCTCGGCCGCGGCAGGTGCTGCAGGTCATCGAGGTCGCGCGGGCGTCCGGCGCTCTCCTTCATCGTCCTGAGATCCTCGAGTGAGCAGAACGGATCGGTCGGGTCGAACGGGAGCTCGGCCGGGTCGAAGTCGCCCTCCTGCTGCGCCTCGAGGTCGACGAGCGACTGCGCGAGGCGGGTCCAGTTCTCCCTGGACGGCGCCGGGCAGATGTCGATGTCCTTGGTCGCCCTCGGCCAGCCGTGCGTGCTCGGCTGCCGTCCGCGCTTCATCTGCTGCCGTGTTGCGCCTGGCGTCGTCAGCGAACCAAGCCTCGTCCGGGCGACTTCTCATCCCACCGATGGTATCGGTGCTTCCCAGGGGGGAGTGGCGGCGGGAAGGTAGGCGCCGATCGCCGGGGCGGACGGGCTTGGGCCGGGTCGCTCGCTGGCCGGCTACCGGCCGACCGCGCCGAACTCGCCGGTCTCGGCGCTGACGGCCTGGAACTCGCCGGTCTCGAGGTCCTGCTCGACCTCGCCGCGGATCTCGGTCTCCGTCGCGGCGGGGCGGGTGCGGCGCAGGCGCAGGGCGTCGAGGCGGCGGAACTTGAGGATCTCCAGGGTGTAGACCATCCAGATCGAGCCGGCCGCGACGGCCAGGCCGGTCCCGCCGACGATGAGCGAGTTGCTCAGGTCCCAGTCACCGGTCGGACGGGGTGGCAGGAAGCGCACGAGGATGGCCCAGGCGGCCAGCGCGGCCGCCCAGAGATGCAGGTAGGCCGCCGTTCGCCGCTGCGAGAAGCCGATGCGTAGGAAGCGGTGGTAGAAGTGGTTGTGGTCGGCCCCGAACGGTGGGCGGCGATACTTCAGCCGCTTGAGAACGACGAACGAGGTGTCCAGCAGCGGCACGGCAATGATGAGCAGCGGGGCCAGCAGCGTGATGGTCGCCGGGGTCTTGAGCAGCCCCTCGACCGACAGCGCGGCCAGCAGGTAGCCGAGGCTGAGCGCGCCGCTGTCGCCCATGAAGATCTTGGCCGGGTGGTAGTTGTGCCACAGGAAGCCCAGCGTGGCGCCGCACACGGCGGCCGCGACCACCGCGACATCCAACCGGCCGAACGACACTGCCATGAGCGCCAGGGTGGCGGCCGCGATGGCCACGATGCCCGCGGCGAGGGCGTCCATCCCGTCGATGAGGTTCACCAGGTTGGCGACGAGGACGATCCACAGGATGGTCAGCGGGTAGGCGACCCAGCCCAGGTCGCCGTCGCCCAGCACGGGCAGCGTCACGCGATCGAAGGACAAGCCGTATGCGACCACCGGGATGAGGACGATGGCCGTGAGGCACGCCAGCTTGATCAGGGGCCGCAGCCCCCGCCGGTCGTCGAGCAGCCCGAGCGCAGCGACGAACGGGAGCCCGACGAAGATCCCCGCCATCGAACCGCTCAGGTCGACGAAGACCAGCGAGCCCGCGGCGATCGCCAGCACGATCGCCACCCCACCGGTGTTCGGCGTCGGGATGGTGTGGATGCGTGGGCGATCGACGGGGTCGACCCCGCCGCCCACGCCGGCGAGGCGACCGGCGAGCGGCGTTGCGACAAGGGCGATGGCCAGCGCGATCGCGAGGCCCGCCAAGACGGCGCCCTCCTGAGCGAGGGCAGACAGCGTCTCGCTGAAGGACATCGCGGAAAGTATGACGCAGGGGCCGGCGGGGCCCGCGGACGCGATCCGTGGATAGCCTGCGTCCATATGGCGCGCCTGCTCATCCTCGGCGCCGGCTACATCGGCGCTGCGCTGGCCGCGCGTGCGCTGGAAGCTGGAGGCGAGGTCGTGCTCGCCGACAACTGGTACGCCACCGACCGCGCGCAGCTGGACGGCCTGGCCGCACGGGGAGCCGATGTGGTCACGCTGGACATCCGCGATCGCGACGCCGTCGAGGGCATGCTGCGCGCCACGGCCCCCGACCGCGTGCACCTGCTTGCCGCCCAGGCCAGCCGGCCGCTGTCCATCACGGAGCCGGACTACACCGAGGCGACCAACGTCACGGGCGTGCGCCGCGTGGCCGAGGCGGTGGCCGCGCGCGGCGGGCCGCCCCTGGTGTTCGCCAGCTCGCTGCACGTCTACGGCTCCGAGCTGAGCGGACAGGTCGCCGCCGACCGGCCCTACGGCGTTCAGGGCGACCTGGCCCACCTGTCCAAGGTCTACGGAGAGCTCTGCCTGCGCCTGTACGCCCAGCGTCACGGCCTGGCGGTCGTGCTCCTGCGCCTGGGCATCGTCTACGGGTCGGGCCCGGTGGTCCACGAGCGCGCCGGGTCGCAGACGGTGGTGGACAGGTTCGCCGGCCTCGCCGCCGCGGGGGAGCCGCTGCCCTTCGACGACGGCGGGACGGCCACCATCGGTGTCGTCCACCTCGACGATTGCGCACGCATCCTGCACGACTGCGTGCCCGGGCCGGGAGTCGTCGCCCACGACGTGGCGGCGCAGACCATCACCGTGGCGGACGTGGCCGCACTGGCCGAGGGCCGCGCGCCAGCCGGCGGGGCCGCCTACACGGTGCGCAGCCCGTTCGCCTACACGCACGAGGTGGCGGGGTACCTGGCCCGGTGAGGCTCCTGGTCACGGGCGCCACCGGGTACCTGGGCTGGCGCGCCACGGTGCTGCTGCGTGAGCGTGGGCACACGGTCACCGCGCTGACCCGCCCGGGCGCGCGGGACCGCGCCGCCGCTCGCGGCCTTGACATTGTGGCCTGCGACGCGGGCGACCCCGCGGCGCGTGACCTCGTCGCCGGCCACGAGGCCGTCCTGCACTTCGCGGGCATCCCCGATCCGGCCCGCGCCCGCGTCGACCCCGCCGCCGCCGTGCGAGCGAACGTCGGCACGACGCTGAACCTGCTCGAGGGGTGCGCCCACCACGGCGTCGCGCTGGTCTATCCCTCCTCCGTGCGCGCCGCCCTCGAGCCCGCCCCTGATCCCTACGCGGCCTCCAAGCGGCTGGGCGAGGAGGCCTGTCGCCTCCACACCGCGCCGACGGCAGTGGTGCGCCTGGCCAGCGTCTTCGGGCCCGGCCAGGTCGCCTGGGAGGGCGCCACCGGCGCGATCGCCGCCTTCGTGGCCCGGGCCCTGGAGGGCAGGCCCATCGTGATCCCCGGCGCGCCCGGCCGCACGCGTGACTTCCTCTACGTCGACGACCTGGTCGAGGGCCTTGAGCGCCTGCTGCGTGAGGGGCCCTGGGACAGGATGCTCACTGCCGCCAGCGGGACCTCGACGCCGCTACTGGAGGCGGCGCGCGCCGCGCGCGACGCCGCGGGCACCGGCGTGGAGATCGAGCTGCCGGGAGGTGATCTGCCACCGGGCGAGAACGAGAGCTATGCGCCGTCCTCCGCGGACGGGCGTCTATCCTTGACCGCCCGTCCCCTTCGGGAGGCGGTCACCGACTATGTCGACTGGTTGCGCCGCCATCCCGCTGCTGAAGGCCGCGCCCAGGCCTGAGCAGGTCGCCGAACGGCTGGCCAGCGGGCCGTGGGGCGGGCTGGAGCTGTGCCTCATGCCCGCCGACGTGGCCGACGATGGCGCCCTGGACGCCGCCGTCCGCGCGGTCACCGAGGCTGACCCCGCGCCGGCGCGGGTCACCGCGGAGGCCCCGGTCGCCTGGCCCAGCGGCGCCTTCGTGCGCGTGGACGAGCTCACCGCCGAGGCTCGGGAGGGCATCGAACGCAGCGCCGACTTCGCGGCGCGCATCGGCTCTCCCGTGCTCACGATCCACCTTTTCGTGCCCCAGGAGCCTGCGGTCTTCCGCACCGCGGCGGGCGTGGACGAGGAGGCCGTGCACGCCTTCCTCGACGCGTTCGCGCGCGCCTGCCAGAGGCGCGGCGTGACCCCCCTGATCGAGAACGTGCCGCCCATCCTGCGCATGCGCACGGGCGGGGTGTTCCTCTCGCCGATCGGTGGCCACTGGCGCGACCTGCTGGCCTGGCGCGAGCGCGTCCCCGCCCTGGGCTTCACGCTGGACACCTCTCACGCCGCTCTGTTTCGGACCTTCGGGCTCGCGGCGCCCGCGCAGTTCGCCATCGGGGACCCCGACGAGCTGGTGCTCGACCGTTACGTCGCGGAGCTGGCCGCACACACCCATGTCGCCCACGTCTCGGACGCCACGGGCGTCCTCGGCGAGGGCCTTCCCTACGGCGAGGGCGAGCTCGACCTCGACCCCGTGGTGCGCCGCCTGGCCGCCGCGGGGGTGCCCGCGATCGTCGCCGAGGTCAACGAGCCCGACCCGGCGCGCTCGCCGGCCATGAAGGCCGGCCACCGCGCGATCGAGGCCGCCCTGCGCGAGCCGGCGCAGCGCTGGCACCCGCGCGCGCCCCGCCTGCGGCCCGAGCCTTTCGACTGGCCCGGTGCGGTGGGCCGCCGGGACCCGCTGCCTGCGGTGCTCGGGCTGGAGGAGCGCTTCGCGGGGCGCCGCGTGCTCATCACGGGCGGTGCCGGCTCCATCGGCACCAGTCTGGCCAGCTTGCTGCTCGCCTTCCGCCCCCGCACCCTCACCCTGCTCGACGTCCATGAGGCCTCGCTGACCGCCGACCGCCGTGCTCGCGAGGCCGAGGAGCTCGTGCGTACCGAGCATGTGCTGTGCGATGTGCGCGAGCGCAGGCGTCTGGAGGAGGAGGTCGCCCGCGCACGCCCCGACGTGATCTTCCACCTCGCTGCCTACAAGCACGTCGACTGGGCCGAGCGGTTCCCCGAGGAGTTCGCCGCGACGAACCTCGATGGCAGCTGGAACGTCCTGCGCGCGGCGGGTGAGGCCACCGTGGTGGTCGCCTCAACCGACAAGGCCGCGCGGGCCGCCGGCCGCTACGGGCGTTCCAAGCGCCTGATGGAGGCCCTCACCGCTCTGGCCGGGGAGCGCACGGACGGCGGGCGTGCCGCCGTGCGCCTGGTCAACGTGCTGGGCAGCGCGGGCAGCGCGTCGGACCTCTTCCTGCGCCAGGCTCGCGCCGGGGTGCCGCTGACGGTCACCGACGGGGGCATGCGCCGCTACTGGATCACCATGGGCCACGCCGCCACGCTGCTCGCCCACGGGGCGCTCAGCGCCGCCGACGTCCCCCTACTCACCGCCGCCGAGCCGGTCACTCTCAGTGTGGGCGAGGTCGCCGAGCGCATCTGGCGCGGTGCCGGGCGCGCCGGCGCTCCCGACATCGCGCTGCTGGGGGTACGCGTGGGGGAGACCATGGACGAGGTGCTCGTGGGCCAGGGCGAGGTCCTGGGGGTGGAGCGCTTCGCGGGCTGCGTGCCGATCGAGGGCACGGCAGCTCCGGCCGGCGACATCGCCCGCGAGCTGGTGGCCCGCCTCGACGCGGAGCCCGACCCCACCGTGCGTCGGAGCCACTGGACACAGGCACTGACGCGCCCCCTCGTGCCGGCCGTGGCGGCGCTGTAGGGCTGTGCGAATCCTCCTGGTCTCGCAGATGTATCCAGGGCCCGGCGACCCCGACCTGGGAACCTTCGTCGCCCAGCTCGAGCGCGAGCTCGGCGCGCGCGGGCATGCGATCGACCGCGTGGCGGTGGATCGTCGGGGCGGGCCGCGCACCAAGCATGCCGCTTTCGGCATCCGCGTCCTGGCCGCGGCGCTGCGTCGACGCCCCGATGTCGTCTACGCCCACTTCCTGGCGCCCGCGGGCGTCCTCGCCGTCGGCGCGGGCGCGCTGATCCGCCGGCCCATCGTGCTGACCGCACACGGTCAGGACGTGCGCAATGCCGCCGCGATGCCCGCGGTTCGCCGGGCGACTGCGTGGGCGTGCGCTCGTGCGAGCGCGGTCGTGTGCGTCTCCGACGCCCTGCGCAGGGAGCTCGAGGCCGCCATCCCCGCCGCGGCCGGCCGAACGCACGTGATCAGCTGCGGCGTCGACCTCGAGCGCTTCGCGCCGCGCACGGAGCGAGGGGAGGCGCCGCGCGGAGGGCAGGTGCCCCGGACCGCCGATCCGGCGACCGCGCCGCCCCGCCCGCGCTTCCTCTTCGTCGGCTCCCTCGTCGAGCGCAAGAACGTCGTCGCGCTGGCCGACGCCTTCGCGACCCTGGGCGCTGGGTCCCTCACCCTGCTGGGCGACGGCCCGCTGCGCATGGCGCTCGAGGGCCGGCCCGGCGTGCGCCTCGCCGGCCGCGTGGGCCACGACGAGGTGCCCGCGTGGATCGCCGACTGCGACGTGCTGTGCCTGCCCAGCCTCACCGAGCCCTTCGGCATGGTCCTGCTGGAGGCCATGGCCATGGAGCGCTCCGTGGTGGCCACCCGTGTCGGCGGCCCGCCGGAGTTCGTGCCGCCGTCGGCGGGGGTCCTCGTCGACCCCCACGACGTCACGGACATCGCCCGCGGCCTGCGCGAGGCGGCCGCGCTGCCCCGTCCGAACCCCGCGGCCCGCGAGTCCGCCGCAGGCCACGACCTACGCCGGCAGGTCGAGCGCATCGAGGCGGTCCTGGCCGAGGCCGTCAGCCGACGACGGTGAGGGAGGCGGGCGCCACCGTGAGCTCCACGGACGTGTGACGACCGACCGCCGTACCGTCGAGCTCCAGCGCGAACGGCCCTTCGTCCAGCGCCTCCACGCGCGCGTGGGCCACGGCGGTGAAGCCCTCGAGCTGGGGATGGTCGAGCATCGTCGCGGCGTCGCCCGTGCGAAGGCGGCGCAGGGTTGAGCCGACGTCGCCCGCCCGCGCTCGGTGCGCGAGCGTGAAGGAGAAGGTGCCCGTCTGCGCCCCGGCCCCGTGACAGACATCGACGGGCCGAGAGCCCAGGTAGGTCAGCGGCGAGGCGTTCTGGGCGATCAGGGAGACGCCCCGGGCCACGCGCCCGGCCGCCTCGACGCGGAAGGCGGGCAGCCGCGGACGGCGCCGCTCCGCCACCAGCGACACGCCGGCCAGCCAGAACGCGGCCTGGCGCAGGACGCCCTTCTGGCGCGGCCGGCGCGCGGCGCGCTCCATCAGCTCGGCGGTCGCCCCGATGCCGGCGGAGAAGAGGAAGCACCGCCCGGCGGCCCGGCCGACGTCGACCCGCCGGCGCGAGCGCAGGCCCGCGGCGGACAGGCTCCGAGCGGCCTCCACCGGCATGCGCGCCGTTCCGATGCTGCGCGCGAAGACGTTCGTGCATCCGCCGGGCAGGGGCGCCAGCGCCGTCGCGGTGCCGATCAGGCCTTCGGCGGCCTCGCCGTGGGTGCCGTCGCCCCCCAGCACGGCCACGTACTCCCAACCCTCCTGTGCCGCCCGTCGGCACAGTGTCGTAGCATGGCCGCGGGTGGAGGTGGAGACCACCTCTACGGCGAAGCGGTCGGAGAGCGCCCGGTGCACGCCGTCCACCACCCGACCGGACACGCGCGACGCGGCGGGGTTGGCGATCAGCAGCAGGCGCTGCGAGGGCCGCGACATCGTCGGGGTGGTACCCGTGCCCTGCACCGGGTAGGCATTCACCGCTCGTTCACCACAATGCCTTCAATGACGACCACAGTTCGCCGCCCCTATCTGTGGGCCATCGTGCTGGCGGCAGCGTTCGCGACGCTGACCGTCCTCGTCGCGGTCGTCGCCGATCTGCCTCTGCGCGACCCCGACGGCATCGGCGGCCCGGCGGGCATCCGCCTGCCGGCGCTCGTCGCGCTGCTGTTCTGCCTCGACGTGGTTCCGCGCGCGGTGGCGCGCGCCCGGCGCGGTGGCGGGGGCACGCTGCGCGCCCTGCGCGAGGTGATCGGCGAGCGCTGGGCCCTGCGCCGCGCGGCGGTCGTGCTCGTCGGCCTTGTCAGCTTCTACGTGACCTACGTCGCCTACCGCAACCTCAAGAGCTTCCTGCCCATGCTGACCAGCGACCTCCACGACCGCTCGCTGCTGGAGTTCGAGCGCGTGGCGGCGCTGGGTTCCGATCCGGCCACGATCCTGCACCAGATTCTGGGCACCGGGGTGGCCGCTTACGCGCTGTCGCTCGTCTACCTGTTCTTCCTGATCTTCGTCCCGGTCTCCCTGGCCGCCGCCCTGGTCTGGTCGCGAGACCTGCGCCTCGGCTACTGGTACGTCACGGCCCTGGGGGTCAACTGGGTGCTGGGCACCGCCGTCTACTTCCTGATGCCCGCGATGGGCCCGATCTTCGCCGAGCCCACCCTGTTCACGGCGTTGCCGGAAACCGGGGTCTCCCAGCTGCAGTCCACCCTCCTGGCCGAGCGTGCCGAGGTCCTCGCGGGACCCTGGGCCACCGAGGCGGTGCACGGGATCGCCGCCTTCCCGTCCCTGCACGTGTCCATCACCTTCACCGCCGCGGCCATCGCCTCGCTGGTCGGGCTGCCGCGCTGGGTCACCTCGTCGCTGTGGGCCTTCGTCGGCCTCACGGCCCTGGCCACGATCTACTTCGGGTGGCACTACGTCGTGGACGACATCGCCGGCGTGGCCATCGGCGCCGTCGCGGTGTGGGCCGGCGCCCTGGCCACGGGGCATGACGTGAACGCCGCGGTGCGTCGCCAGCTCGCACGGCCGGCTCATAGCACGGCCAGGCTCACGTAGTAGCCGGTGACCGCGGTGAGCAGGACCGCGTCGATGCGATCCAGGACGCCGCCGTGGGCGCCGAAGAAGGTCCCGGTGTCCTTGATGCCCAGATCGCGCTTGAGCAGCGACTCGAACAGGTCGCCCGCGGGTGCGGCGACGGCGACGGCGGCGCCGAGGGCCAGTGCCCGGGTGGCCGTGAGGCCGTCGACGAGCATCAGCGCGGCACCCGAGCAGACCACCGTCGCCACGACGAGGCCCGCCGCGGCGCCCTCGACCGACTTGGCCGGCGAGATCGCCGGCGCCAGCGCCCGGTGGCCCCACGCGCTGCCCACCAGCTGCGCCGCGGTGTCACCCAGGAAGGTGCCCAGCAGCACGGCGAGCAGCAGCCCGGCGCCGCCGGGCAGCTCACGCAGCAGCACACCGTGGGCCAGCCCCAGGCCGATCCAGGCAGCGGCGAGCACGCCGGCGCCGACGGCCCCGGCGATGCCCGGCCGGCGCGGGTCGGCGGCGCCGGCGGTGAACACGAGGGCCACGCCGGCCGCCAGCAGGCCCAGCAGCAGGGCACGGTCCTGGGTGAGGGCGGCGAGCACCAGTGCTGCGACGGCGCCGCCCGCTGCCGCGCGCAGGAGCGGGGCAGCGCCGGTCGCTCGGGTCAGTTCGACCGCGGCCAGCGCGCCGAGCGCAGCGACGGCGCAGGCAAAGGCGGCTCCGCCGACGAGGATCAGCGCGACGGTGACCGCGGCGGCGGGCAACGCGACCGCGACGCGTGGGCCCAGATCGGCGGGGAGCCGCCGCCCCCGCGCTGCCCGGGCGTCGCCGGCTGCGGTTTTCACGTGACCGGCCACGGGCACCAGCCTGACATGGCGGCCGCGGCCTCGCCGATCAACCTTCCCAACACCATCACGGTGACGCGGATACTGCTGGCGCCGGTGCTCGTGGTCGTCCTGCTCAACGCCACCGGCGGCTCGCTGCTCGCGGCGGCGGTGTTCGCGGTCGGGGCGCTGGGCGACGTGCTCGACGGCGCGCTCGCGCGCTCCCGCGGCCTGGTCACCGATGTCGGCAAGCTGCTGGACCCGATCGCGGACAAGCTCCTGGTCGGCGCGGCGCTGGTCGCGCTCGTGCTGGCCGGCCGGCTCGCGGTGTGGGTACCCGTGGTCATCCTCGCCCGCGAGGTGCTGGTCACCGCGCTGCGCACGGCAGGGGTGAGGCGTGGGCAGATCATTGACGCGAGCTCGTTGGGGAAGCTGAAGATGACGCTGCAGATCGGGATGGTGCTCGTGCTGTGCGCGGTGGGCGATCCCGGCCTGCTGTGGATCGATGTCCTCATCGCCGCGACGGTCGCGGCCACGCTGGCCTCCGGCGTCGACGTCGTGGCGCGGTTCGCGCGCGGGGCTACGCCCCGGGAACAGCCAGGCGAAGAAGCTCCACCGGGTCGCGTCTGACCGCGCGGGCGTCGACCCTGTCGCGGCGCACGGGCACGACGTCGGCCGGGACGCCGAGCAGTTTCAGACGCCCTTCGCGCACCAGCCACTCATCCACCGCCCCAACGCGCCCCTCGAACATCGACCACACCGGAACGCCCAGCGCGGCGGCCTCGCGGTTCATGGTTCCGCCCGCGCTGACCACCAGGTCGGCGAGGGCCACGAGCGCGCCGCCGTCCACCGCACGCGGCGGGACGAGCACGCGCTCCAGGCCCAGCGCCCGCACCGCCTCTCCCTGCTCGGGCGTGCGGGGCAGCACGACCACGTCGACGTCCGGGTGGTCCACGAGGTGGCGCAGGAGCCCGGGAAGGTGGGTGCTCTCCGCCCCGCCCAGGTACGTGGCGTAGCTGGCCGCGGTGCGCACCACGCACAGCACCGCGTCGAACCGCACGCCCAGTGCCGCGGCTAGCGCCCGGTCAGGCGGGTGGCGGTGCAGGTAGTACTCCTCCTTGAGCCCCGGGTAGCGCACGAGCTTGCGCCCGCGGGCGCCGAAGCGGGCCAGGCGGTCGGCCGGGATCGCCTCGGGCACCAGCACCCGCGTGGCCGCCCGGCAGTTGAGGTGATGCTGGGCAAAGGCGAACTCGTAGTCGAACATCGTCGTGTTGGGCACGCGCAGCACTCGGCAGGCCGGTGGCAGGTCGGTCGATCCGTGGGCCAGCGCTGCGTTGAAGTGCTGTCCCCGTCCGAAGCGGACCATGCGCGCCACCCGGTCGGCCGCCGCGTGCGCCTTGCCCGCGCGCCCCGCACCCCCATGGTGGCCCAGGGCCGTGTAGGGGTGGCCCCAGTCATCCAGCAGCTCAAGCGTGTGCGACAGCGGTCGCGCCGTGATGGCCACCTCGTGCCCACGCGCCTCGAGCTCCTCGACCAGGGGGCGTAGCACGACGACATGGGCGGTGTTGGTGAGGTCGACCCAGACGCGCATGCCTAGTGGTCGTGGTGGTTGTGGGAGAAGACCGAGCGCTCCCAGATCGCGGTGAGGGCGTCCATGAGGGCCTCACCGGTCATCGGGCGCTCCTGCACCATCTGCTCGTAGAGCGTGCGCTCGGTCATCCACACCAGGCTGAAGGCCACGGCGCCCGCCTCGAGGGCGTCGTCGGCGCGCCCGGCGGCCTGTTCGCGCTCGATCCGTCCGCGGGTCGCCTCGACGAACCGGCCCACGATGGCGCGCCAGAAGACGGCGACCTCGTCGTCGTAGGTCGAGACCTCGACGATGGCTCGCAGCAGCGCCCCGTGCTCGTTGTACAGCTCGCCGACCTGCGTCAGCGCTGCATGCAGCTCGCCGGTGTCGGCGCCCTCCTCCTGCCACCACGCCTGGGCGCGCTCGTAGAGCAGCTCGCTGACGCCCGCGGTCAGGCGCATGAGCAGCGCCCGCTTGTCGGCGAAGTAGAAGTAGAACGCGGTCCGCGAGATGCCCGCGCCGCGCGCGATGCGCTCCACGTTGAGGTCGGCGTAGGAGTGGCCCTCCCCGAGCAGCTGCTCGGTCGTGCGCAGCACTGCCGCCTCGATCGCCGCCCGGCGCTGGGTGGCAGGCTCCCCGCGACGCGCCTTGGGTGTCCCCATCGACCGCACACTAACCCCGCGGGCCGCCGAACGCCCACGGCGCGCACGGCGCGCCCCGCCGCGTCCCGCGCTACCGTCCCGCCGGTGTTCACCGAGGCCCAGCGCGTGGGTAGGGCCCTGGTGGTGCTGGCCCTGACCGGCGTCGTGGCGCTGGCCCTCGCCGGTCCGGCGAGAGCGAACGACCTCGTGCTCGGGATCGCCGACCAGAAGGCCGACACCTTCCTCGACCCGCGCGTGCACGAGCTGGAGCTGCGCCACGCGCGCATCGGGGTGAGCTGGAACGTCCTGGAGGTCGACTACGAGCGGGCGCGCCTGGATCGCTGGCTGGCCACCCTCCAGCAGCAGGGCATCGAGCCGCTGATCACCTTCCAGCACTCGGCGCTGGACCGCCGCGACCTGCCCCGCCCGGAGGAGTTCGTGCAGCAGTTCCGCGCCCTGCGCGAGCGCCACCCGCAGGTCACGCAGTTCGCCGTGTGGAACGAGGCCAACCACTGCGGCCAGCCGACGTGCAACCGCCCGGAGCTGGTTGCCGCCTACTGGCGCAAGCTGTCGCTGGCCTGCCGCGAGTGCACGATCCTCGCCGCCGAGATCCTCGACCTGGACAACATGAGCCGCTGGATCCTGGACTTCCGCAAGCACACGCGCGAGAACTACCGCGGCGACCTGCGCGAGCCCTCGCACTGGGGGCTGCACAACTACGTCGACGCCAACCGGTTCAAGACGCTCGGCACCCGGAGGATGCGCGCCCACACGCGCGGCGAGATCTGGCTGACCGAGGTCGGTGGCATCGTGTCGCGCAACAACCGCAGCGACCTGCGGCTACCACAGGGGCCCAGCCACGCGGCGCGCGCGACCGAGTGGCTCCTCGACGAGCTCGTCCCGCTCACCTCGCGCATCAAGCGCCTCTACGTCTACCACTGGCAGATCGACGAGCTGGACGGGTCGTGGGACTCCGGCCTGATCACGCCGGGCGGCCGCGAGCGCCCGGCCTACCGGGTGCTGGAGCGGTACGTGGAGGGTCAGCGCGAGGGGGACGACGCAGGCTGACGGTCATCGCCGTCATCGCCGACACGCACCTCTCGCGCGGCGTGCGGCGCCTGCCCCAGGCCTGCGTGCAGCGCCTGCGCGGGGCCGGCCTGATCCTGCACGCCGGCGACGTCATGACCGATGCAGCGCTGCGGAGCATCGAGGCCTACGGACCGCCGGTCCTGGCCGTCCGCGGCAACGTGGACGACGCCGCGCTGCACGACCGCCTGCCCGCGGAGCGCCTGGTCGAGGTGGACGGCGCGCGCATCGCGATGGTCCACGACGCAGGCCCCGCACGCGGGCGCCTGGCCCGCCTGCGCACCCGGTTCCCCGACGCGCACGCCGCGGTGTTCGGCCACTCCCACCTGCCGCTGCACGAGCGCGCCGAGGACGGCTTCCAGATCTTCAACCCGGGCAGCCCCACGCAGCGCCGCCGCGCGCCCGCGCACACCATGGGCCTCGCGAGGGTGGAAGGCGGCCGCCCGACCTTCGCGCTGATCGAGCTCACGTGAGCGGTCGACCCGTCGTGCCGCCTGCCACTATCTTGTAACACCCTCGCACAAAGTTGTAGATTCGATGCCGTGCCCACCACCCGACGAGCACCAGCCCCCGCCGCCCCGCCGGTCGCCCAACCGCGGGATCGTGGCGGGCAGCCTCATCCTCACGCCTGTGGGCCTCGGAGCGGGGATCGGGTTCGGGCTCGGTGCGCTGGTGGGCGCGACCGCCCCGCTGGTCATCCTCGGCGTCTTCGCCGGGTTCGCCGCGGGGATCGCCCTCGTCATCACCAGGTTCGGTGATATCTAGTGGCCCCACTAGTGCCCGTCCTGCGCAACCTCGACCTCGCGATCCTCGCCCTGGCGCTGCCCGTCTTCGCCCTCGGCGGGCTGCCCGTCCCGGGGTGGCTGACCGCCGCCGGCGTGTGGGTCATGTGGCGCGGCGTGGGGGAGCTGGCCGAGCGCCGCGCGGACCGCGAGAAGGATCCGCGGCGGGTGGCCGGGCTCATGGCCGGGTCCATGATCGCGCGCGGTTGGGCGCTGGGCCTTATCCTTGTTGCGGTCGGCCTGGGAGCGGGAGACGACGTCGGCCTCTCGGCGGCGATCCTTGCCGTCGTGCTGTTCACCGTTCGCTTCACCCTCAGGGCCCTGGTGCGCCCCTCCGGCAGCGGCAGCCGCCCCCCCAGAGCCTCCGCCACATGACCCCCACATGAAGACGCTCAAGAACCTCCCCACACTCGCCAAGGTCGGCCTCGGATTCGCCGCGCTGCTCATCCCGACGATCCTGCTGGGCATCATCGTCCCCTCCGCGGGCGAGGGCGACTTCCAGCCCCAGGAGGAGTTCCGCCTCGAGCCCTACGTCACCCTCGAGCTCGGACCGGTCGACCTGTCGCCCACCAAGGCGGTCCTCTACCTCCTGCTGGCCTCGGCCATCACGCTGGGCCTGATGCTCTACATCGCCAACCGCATGCAGGCGCGGCCCAACCGAACGCAGACCGCGGTGGAGACGGCCTACACGTTCATGCGCGACAACATCGCCCGGGGCAACATGGACGACGCGATGGCGCGGCGGTGGTTTCCGTTCGTCGCGACGCTGTTCCTGTTCATCTGGGTGTCGAACATGATCGGGTACATCCCGCTGCCCCTGAACACCGCGCATCCGATCGAGGTCGGCGGGCTCAAGCTGCCCACCTTCGCGATCTACGCGGCCACGGCCAACATCTCCGTGCCGCTCGTGCTGACGCTGATGGTGGTTATCGCCTACCACGTCGAGGGGGTGCGGGCCAAGGGGCCGGTCAAGTACGTCAAGGGCTGGGTGCCCGCGGGTGTGAGCGGCTTCGCCGCCTTCCCGATCTTCATCATCGAGGTCATCTCCCAGTTCGTGCGCATCATCTCCCTCAGCGTGCGGCTCTTCGCCAACATGCTGGCCGGGCACCTGCTCATCCTCTTCATGGGCGGCGGCCTGGCCGTGATCCTCGGCCTCGCGGCGCTGGGGTACTTCACGCTGCCCATCGCGTGGGTGTTCTTCCTCTTCGAGATCGTGCTGATCGCGACGCTGCAGGCGTTCATCTTCGCGACCCTGACCGCCATCTACCTCGGCGAGGCAGTCGCCGAATCTCACTAAGGACCAAGGAGACCACATGGACCTCGAGCTCATCACCTTCCTCGCCCAGGGCGGCGGCGTCACCGACGACGGCCTCAAGGCCATCGCTCTGGGCATCGGCGCCGGCCTGGGCACCATCGGCCCGGGGGTCGGCGTCGGCTTCATCTTCGGCAAGGTCATCGAGTCGGTGACCCGCCAGCCCGAGATGCGCGACGAGATCACCTCGATCCAGTGGCTGGGCTTCGCGCTGACCGAGGCGATCGTGTTCTACGCCTTCATCTTCGGCCTCATCGCGTTCTTCCTCTAGGCCGATGACCGCGACCTTGTCCATCGTGGCCCCGTTCCTCGCCCAGGGCGGAGGCGGCGGCTCCTTCCTGGTCACCCCGAGCATCGGGCTGATGATCTGGACGCTGCTGGCCTTCGGCCTCACCTACCTGGTGCTGCGCAAGGCGGCGTTCCCGCGCATCGCTGCGAACCTCGACAAGCGCCAGAAGGCCATCGAGGACTCGATCGACACGGCGCAGCGCACCAAGACCGAGGCCGAGGAGCTCCTGGCCGAGTACCGCGAGCGCCTGAAGGAGGCTCGCAGCCAGGCCGAGGAGATCGTCGCCCGCGCCCGCCGCGCGGGCGAGCAGCACGAGGCCGACTCGATGGCCGACGCCCGAAAGCGCCGCGAGGAGCTCATGGAGCAGACCCGTCGCGACGTCGAGCAGGAGACCCAACGCGCGATCCAGGAGATCCGCAAGGAGGTCGCCGACCTCACGATCATGGCCACCGAGAAGGTGACCCGCAAGAGCCTTGACGACGACGACCAGCGCCGTCTGGTCGACGAGGCACTGGGCGAGCTCGACTTCGCCGGCCTGGCCGGGGAAGCCCGGAGGAACTAGGCCAGATGCCCATTCCCGCGACCACGAGAGCGGCCATCTAGCGATGGAGGAGATCGCCGAGGTCTACGCCCGCTCCCTGTTCGAGGTGGCCAGCGGGCAGGAGAAGCTGGAAGAGGTGCGCGACCAGATCGGGCAGTTCGCCGACGCGCTGGACGGCGAGCGCGAGCTGGCCATCTTCTTCTTCTCGCCCTACTTCTCCAGCCAGGAGAAGAAGGACGGCCTGCGCCGCGCCGTCGAGGGCGCTGACGAGATCGTCGCCAACTTCCTCGAGCTGCTCATCGACAAGCACCGCATGCCCGCGATCTTCGCCGTCCGCCGACACCTGGAGGTGATGTGGGAGCGCGAGAACAAGGTGCTGCCCGTGCAGATCACCTCGGCCACGCAGCTCGACGAGGAGACCGTCAAGCGCATCGGCGACCGCATCGGCCAGGAGACCGGCCAGCGCGTCGAGCTGACCGCGCAGGTCGAGCCCGCCATCCTGGGTGGGATCGTGCTGCGCGTGGGCAACCAGATCCTCGACGCGTCGATCCGCGCCCGCCTCGACCGACTTCGCCGGCAAGTGGCTCGAGGGGCCGCTTGAGCCACTGAACCCAGCCCCGTAGGAGACCCGCTTCGCCATGCAGATCAAGCCCGACGAGATCACGTCCATCCTCAAGAGCCGCATCGAGGGCCTCGACGAAGGCCAGGCCGAGCTGACCGAGGTCGGCACGGTCCTGTCGGTGTCCGACGGCATCGCGCGCATCCACGGCCTCGAGAACTGCATGTCCTTCGAGACGCTCGAGTTCCCCCACGACGTCACCGGCCTGGCACTCAACCTCGAGTCCGACAACGTCGGCGCGGTGCTCTTCGGCCCGTGGGAGAGGATCGTCGAGGGCGACACCGTCAAGCGCACCGGCCAGCTCATCGAGATCCCTGTGGGCGATGCCCTGCTGGGGCGGATCGTCGACCCGCTGGGCAGGCCGCTGGACGGCAAGGGCGACATCGACACCTCCGAGATGCGTCCGGCCGAGTTCAAGGCTCCCGGCGTGGTCCAGCGCCAGCCGGTGGAGGAGCCCCTGCAGACCGGCCTGAAGGCCATCGACTCGATGATCCCGATCGGCCGCGGCCAGCGCGAGCTCATCATCGGCGATCGCCAGACGGGCAAGACGGCGATCGCCGTGGACACGATCATCAACAACAAGGACACCGGCGTCGTCTCCGTCTACGTGGCCATCGGCCAGCGCATGGCCACGGTGGTGCAGTTGGCCCAGACGCTGGACGAGGCCGGCGCCCTGGAGAACACGATCATCGTCGCCGCCCCCGCCAACGAGGCCGCCCCGATCAAGTTCCTGGCCCCCTACGCGGGCTGCGCCATGGCCGAGCACTTCTTCTACAACGGTGGCGCCGCCCTGTGTATCTACGACGACCTGACCAAGCACGCCTACGCCTACCGTCAGATGTCGCTGCTGCTGCGCCGCCCGCCGGGGCGCGAGGCCTACCCGGGCGACGTCTTCTACCTCCACAGCCGCCTGCTGGAGCGCGCGGCCAAGCTCAACGACGACCTCGGGGGCGGCTCGCTCACGGCGCTGCCGATCATCGAGACCCAGGCAGGGGACGTGTCGGCCTACATCCCGACCAACGTCATCTCGATCACCGACGGCCAGATCTTCCTGGAGCCGTCGCTGTTCAACTCCGGTGTGCGCCCGGCCATCAACGTGGGCATCTCGGTCTCCCGCGTGGGCGGCAACGCGCAGATCAAGCCCATGAAGCGCGTTGCCGGCCGCCTGCGCCTGGAGCTCTCCCAGTACCGCGAGCTGGAGGCCTTCTCCCAGTTCGGCTCCGACCTCGACGCGGCGACCCAGCGCACGCTGGCCCGCGGCGCGCGGCTGGTCAACACGCTCAACCAGAACGAGCGCGCCCCGCTGCCCGCCTCCGAGCAGGTGGCGATGGTCTACGCCGCCACCAACGGCTACCTCGACCGCATCGACGCCGATCGCGTGGAGGAGTTCCACAACGGCCTGGCCCAGCGCATGCGCTCGGAGAACAGTGAGCTGCTCGAGAAGGTCGCCGGCGGCGACTGGGAGGACTCCACGCAGTCCGAGATGGACTCCGCGGTCAAGGAGTACGCAGACGACTTCGGCTACGACCTCGACGAGGAGGGCCAGCCCCTGGAGGACGGCAGTGACTCCGACCGCGTGGCCGGGGGCGGCAGCGGTGAGTCCGACGCCTCCTCCTCCGACGGCGACGGCGACGGCGCGTCCGACGACGGCGAGCAGTCCGACGCGTCGACGGCCAAGCAGGAGGCCGCACCCGCGTGAGCGCCACCCAGGCCGAGGTCAAGGACCGCATCTCCTCGGTCCAGAACATCCGCAAGATCACGCGGGCGATGGAGATGGTGGCGGCGGCGCGTCTGCGTCGGGCCGAGCAGCGCATCGAGGCGCTGCGCCCCTACGCGGGGGCGATCCGCCGTATGACCCGCCAGGCCGCCGAGGCCGCGGGGACGGAGATCGGCTCGCTTCCCGTGCTCAAGGAGCACGACGCCGAGCGCTCCGTGGCCCTGCTGCTCGTCACCGGCGACCGCGGGCTGGCGGGCGCGTTCAACTCGCAGATCATCCGCCCGGGGGTGCGTGCCGCGGTCGAGTATGAGGGGGAGGGGCGCAGCGTGACCTTCTCCGCCGTGGGGCGCCGCGGGGTGTCGACGCTGGCCTTCCGCAGCCGCGAGGTGCAGGGCGCCTACACGGGGTTCACCGACCGCCCCGCCTACGCCGACGCCCGCGAGATCGCCGAGGACCTGGTCAGCGCCTACGTCGACGAGAAGGTCGACCGGGTGGAGGTCTTCTACAACGGCTACGTCTCCCCGCTGACCCAGGAGGTCCGCCGTGAGACCCTGCTGCCGTTGGCCCGGGCCACGATCCTCGAGGGCTCCGAGCGCGAGGCCGAGGGCGCCGACGAGGAGAAGACCGGGCACCACGCGCTGGTCGAGTACGAGCCCGATCCCGAGCAGATCCTTTCGCGGCTGGTGCCCGACTACGTGGAGATCTCGGTCTATCGCGCGCTGCTGGAGTCCACCGCGTCGGAGCACGGTGCGCGCATGACCGCGATGCGCAGCGCCTCGGAGAACGCAGGAGAGCTGATCGACGACCTGACGCTGGAGATGAACCGCGCGCGCCAGGCGGAGATCACGCAGGAGATCCTTGAAGTGGTCGCCGGGGCCGAGGGCCTGGGGTAGGTAACGTCGCCGAAGGTCGGAGCTTGCGACGACCGGCAGGCGAAACCAGAACATCACCGCTTGCGCGTCGCGAGGCGAAACAGGAGATAACACATCATGACCACCACAGCACCCCAGGACTCGCAGAGCGGCGAGCAGAAGACCAACGTCGGCCGGATCGAGGCGATCCAGGGCGTCGTCATCGAGGCCGCGTTCCCCGGCGAGCTGCCCGAGATCAACTCGGCGCTGACCGTCGACCGCGGCGAGGGGCAGGACACCCTGGTCGTCGAGGTTCAGCAGCACCTGGGCGACGACCGCGTTCGCTGCGTGGCCATGGACTCCACCGACGGCCTGGCGCGAGGGATGGAGGTCGTCGACACCGGCGGCCCGATCACCGTGCCGGTGGGAAAGGGAACCCTGGGACGTATCTTCAACCTGCTCGGCGAGCCGATCGACCTGGCCGGGGACGTCGAGTACGAGGAGCGCTGGCCGATCCACCGCGCCGCGCCCGAGGTGGAGAACCTGATCCCGACGACGGAGATGTTCGAGACGGGGATCAAGGTCATCGACCTGATCGCGCCCTACGCGCGCGGCGGCAAGGCCGGCCTGTTCGCCGGTGCCGGCGTGGGCAAGACCGTGCTCATCCAGGAGCTCATCAACAACCTCGCTCAGGAGCACGGCGGCCTGTCGGCCTTCTGCGGCGTGGGCGAGCGCTCGCGCGAGGGCAACGACCTGTGGCTGGAGATGAAGGAGTCGGGGGTCATCGACAAGCTGATGCTCGTCTTCGGCCAGATGAACGAGCCGCCCGGCGCGCGCATGCGCGTCGTCCTGTCGGGCCTGACGATGGCGGAGTACTTCCGCGACGTCGACGGCCAGGACGTGCTGCTGTTCATCGACAACATCTTCCGCTTCGTGCAGGCGGGCTCCGAGGTCTCCGCCCTGCTGGGGCGCATGCCCTCGCAGGTCGGCTACCAGCCCACGCTGGAGACCGAGATGGGCCAGCTCCAGGAGCGCATCACCTCGACGCGCAATGGCTCGGTCACCTCGGTACAGGCCATCTACGTGCCCGCCGACGACCTGACCGACCCCGCCCCGGCCTCGGTGTTCGCCCATCTCAACGCGACGACGGTGATGTCGCGCTCGATCTCCGAGAAGGGCATCTACCCTGCGGTCGACCCGCTGGACTCCACCTCGACGATCCTCAAGCCCGATCTGGTGGGCCAGGAGCACTACGACGTGGCCACCCGGGTCAAGGAGGTGCTGCAGCGCTACCGCGAGCTGCAGGACATCATCGCCATCCTGGGCATCGACGAGCTGTCCGACGAGGACAAGGTGACCGTCGCCCGCGCGAGGCGCGTGGAGCGCTTCCTATCCCAGCCCTTCAGCGTGGCCGAGGCGTTCACCGGCACGCCGGGCGAATACGTGCCGATCGCCGAGACGATCCGCGGCTTCACGGAGATCCTCGACGGCCAGCACGACGAGCTCCCCGAGAGCGCGTTCCTGCTCAAGGGCTCGATCGACCAGGTCGTCGAGGCCGCCGAGAAGGAGAGCTGAGCCGGTGGCCCACGAGACCTTCGCGGTCGAGGTCCTCACCCCGGAGGGGCTGGTGTTCCAGGAGGATGTCGAGATGGTGTCGACCCGCACCGGGGTGGGCTCCATCGGCATCCGCGCGCGCCACGAGCCTCTGCTTGGCATCCTCGACCCGACCGAGCTGCGCCTCTACCGCAGCGACTCGGACATCGTGCGCTTCGCCCAGGGCGAGGGCTACGTCCAGGTCGCCGAGGGCCGCGTGCTGTTGCTCGTCGAGGAGGCCACCGCGCCCGAGAACCTAGACCGCAGCGACCTCGAGGACCGCCGCAAGCGTGCCGAGGAGGCCGCCTCCTCGGCGCAGGATAACTCGGAGGAGCAGCGTCGCGCCCAGCGCGACAGGCGCCGCGCCGAGGTCTTCCTCGAGATCGCGGGCGGCGGGGGGTCCTAGCCAGCCGGAGCGCTGCCGGACTGAGAGGGGGTCGACCCGTCCGGCGCCGCCCGGCCCGACGTGGGTCAGCCCGGTCAGCCCGTCGTGAACGAATCGGTGACCGACAAGCAGCCGAAGGACACCCGGTAGGTCGCGGTCGGAAGCCCGATCGAGCTGCCGGCGAAATCGCAGTCGGCGTCGGGGGATGACGTCGCACACGAACGCGGAGGACTCCGGGCCGGTGATCACCCGTCTCCTGGTCCTCGGGCGAGGTGGGGCGACCTCCCGCCTGCCCGAGGCTGAGGGGCGCCGAATGGTCAGCCCAAGCGAGCTGGACGCGTTCGGGGCGTTGGCGGGATCGGCCAGCGAGCAGTCGGCCGTCCCTGTGAAGTCGATCGCGGTGGGTGCCGGTCAGGCGGTGACCGACGCAGACGCGCTCACCCTCGACGCCGAGCGCCTGCGGACCGTCGCGTTGGGCGGTGCGCCGGCGCCGATCCAGACGTTGGCGCCGATAGAGATCGGCGCGACCATGATGCCGGCGCGACGCTCGGCGACCGCCGTGGGATGGCCGCTCGTGAGGAGACTGACGTTCGGCCCTGGTGTCGTCGCCGATGTCGATGCCCCGATGTCGTTCAGCGTGCACCCGTGATTGATGAACACGTTGGCGCCGACCCGAAGCTCGACGCCGTGATCACTGTGGACCGGTGGTACCAGACGAAAGCGCTCGTCAACCGGCCGGCCGGTCAGGCCTGACCAAGCACTGCGATCGCGTCCCGGTCGGCGTAGGGAAGTCGGTTGATCGCTTCGCAGCAGGCAAACGCGCGCGGCACGCCGCCCATCGCGACCTTGAGTTCGTCGCTGCCTTTGGCGAGGAGTCGCTCGCCCTTCAAGAACGCCCACCCGGTCGAGAGGCGCGGAGCATCTCATCGACCCTGGCCCTCGCTGACGACGGAACGCGGATCGCGCGGCGCCAGTTGGCACTCGACGCCGTTCCACAGCGGATCCGCTACCGAGAGCAGACCGGCGCGACCATCGTGACTGGCGACCGCGACCTTCTCGACGCCGGACTCGACCAGCCGGTCCTCACGTCCAGCGGACTTCTCGCGCTGCTTCGCTGACCATCGGTTACCGGGGCGCGCTGACTTCGTCCGACCAGGTCAGCCCGGCGGCGTGCAACGTAGCCGTCAAGCTGTCGTGACGGCCGACTCGGACGACGAGCGCGTGCTTAACGCGGAAGTCGGCGCGATCACCGCCCGGCTGCGCTCGGCCCGGTCGTGGTGTCCTCCCAGCGCGCGGCCTGCTCGACGACCACGCTGCCGTCTGCACCGCGGAACCACCGCAGTGGCGTTGCCGAGAATCCTGACCGCGTCATCCACGCCGCGAGCTCGCTGCTCGCCAGCACGCTGCTGCCTCGGGGACCCAGCACCTCGATCTGCTCGGCCGAGAGCCTGCGGGCACGCTTCGAGGCTGTCGCATTGATGGCCTCGTGCCATGCCTCGACGATCGCCAACGCCCCAAGGCTCATCGGCACACCGTAGCTTCCGCGCGCCGCAGAGGCGCTTCGCTACGGACACTGCCCGGAGGTTTTCGGGAGCCTCATCCGGTCGTCGTGGTTGAGTGACCAGGGATGTACCTCGAGCAGCTGCGCTCATCGTCGACGACTACGACGACGGCATCCGGTTCTTCGTCGACGTCCTCGGCTTCGAGCTCGTCAAGGACTCTCCCGCGCTGACCAACGACGGCCGTCCGAAGCGATGGGTTGTCGTGCGACCGCCCGGCGCGACGATCGCGCTGACTGCTTGCCAGGGCCGACGGCGAGGGTCAAGCGCGCGCGCTCGGAGGAGCAGCGCCAGGATGCCCTCGTCTCCGAGGGCGTGGTCCGCACCTCGGCCGCCGCCCACGGTGCTGCGCGGGATCACGCGCGACCACGTCATGGCTGCTGCGCGCCGACGGCGTCGACGTGCAGGAATCCGAACTCGTGCCCGCTCCCAGCACCGGGCCCGCTGACCAGACGTGCCACGGCGCTCTTCCGGGCATCCCTCCCCCGATGACCCATCACGTCCTGTACGCCAGCGCAGGATAGCCGCACTCGAACCTGCCCGAGGTGACCCATGGCTTCCTTGCGTGCTACATCAGCGAGGTTGCGCCGCCTGGGCGCTACGTCGCCGGCGTGGGCTCTGTGCAGGCCGCGGCGATCGCGACCGTGTCCCAGTAGAACGGGCGCACTTCGGTGATGCGTCCGTCCTTGACGTCGAGCGTTTGCAGGATCGGGAAGTCGAGCTCGCTGCCGGTGGCTCGGGAGCGTGCGTGCACCTTGGTCAGGACGACGGCGGTGTCGCCGGTGGCAAGGAACTCCTGCTCGACCATGTCAAAGCTTTCCCAGGTCTTGCTCATGGCCACGAAGAACCGTTCCATGCCTTCGTGCCCGCGCCAGGTGCCGCCGTATGGCAGCGCTTCGGCCTGGTGCAGCACGACGTCGGGCGCGAAGAAGGGCGCGACGATCTCGAAGCTCGCCATTCCCGGGCCGCCGGCGGCGAGGTAGTCGGCCTCGGCCGCGTACATGCCCTTCAGCACGGTCAGAGTGTCGGTCTTGGGTGTGATCATGGTGACTTTTCCATCGGTGTTGGTCGGCCGCGGGCTCGCCGGGGCCGGCTGGGCGTGTTGTCGCCTCGCCTACCACGCGATCGGTCCGTCGGCATCGAAGAAGCCACCGGACGGGCCGTCGTCGTCGATGAGCGCGTAGCGCACCACGACGCGAGCCGCATCAGCCGGCGTCAGCGGAGCGTGGTCGCGGTTCATCGGCGTGATGTCGGTCTGCACGAAACCGGGGCAGATCGCGTTGACCTTGATCGGGGTGTCGGCGAGCAGCTTCGCCAGGCCGACGGTGACGCTGTTGAGCGCCGCCTTGGAGGCCTGGTATGCCGGCACGACCGTCGCGTAGTAGGGGGAGCCAGGATCGCTCTGGTCCGCGAGCGATCCCATGGTGGTCGAGACGTTGACGATGCGTCCGGCCTCCGACCGGCGCAGCAACGGCAGCAACCATTCCACCGTGCTGACCGCGCCGATGAGATTCGTGTGGAACGTGTGCCGAAACAGGCTGGCGCTGACGACCTCCGAGCACTCTGTGGCTGCTTCGGGCGCGATGCCGGCGTTGTTGACGAGGATGTCCAGGGTGCCGAATCGATCGCGCAGCTCGCGCGCCGCGTCCTGGACGCTGGCCGGGTCAGCGACGTCGAGCGTCGCCGTCTCGGCACCGAGCCCCTCGGCGCGAAGCAATGCGGCGGCCCGGTCGCCCCGCTGCGGGTCTCGGGCGCCGATTACGACCGTGCTTCCGGCCTGGCCGAGCTGGCGGGCGATCTCGAATCCCAGACCACGGTTAGCGCCAGTCACCAAGGCAACCTTCGACGTGATGCTATTTCCGGAGTGGGCCATACCCATAAGACGCGGGCCGCCCGCGAAATGTGAGGTCGGACCGCAGAACCGACTTAGGAGCTATGGATCCCGCAAGCGGATCCGCTTGCGGGACGTCCTCTCGCGTCGTCACCAGCGACCGGCGCATGACGTGCGTGGTCGTCATCGTTGGTGGGTAGCGTTTGACTGATGAGTGCCGACTTCGCGGAGCGGGTGGTGATCATCAACGGCGGCACCTCGGGCATCGGACGAGCCGCCGGTGAGCTGTTTGCCCAGCGGGGCGCGCGGGTGCTCGTCACGGGTCGTCGTGCCGAGGACGTCGAGGAGACCGCGGCTGTCAGCGAGGGCATCGAGGGCTTGGTCGCCGACGCCAGCAATCCCGAGGACGCTCCGCACACGGTGGCCAAGGCAGTTGAGCTGTGGGGCCGTGTCGACGTGGTCGTCAACAACGCGGCGGCGATCTTCGTCATGCCGCTCGCCGAGGCCGACGCCGAGCGCATCGCGACCACCTTCGCCACCAACGTGACCGGGGCCAGCCTGTTGGCCAGGGAGGCACTGCCCTATCTGGAGGCCTCGGGCGGCTCCATCGTCAACGTCTCAAGCGCCGCGGGGCGCAAGACCGCTCCGGGAGTCAGCCACTACGCCGCCAGCAAGGCTGCCCTCGAGCACCTGACGCGCTGTTGGGCGGTCGAGCTCGCGCCACGAGGCATCCGGGTTAACACCGTCGCGCCGGGCCCCACTGACACCGGCGCGTTCGTGCGCCAGGGCGCCGCGTCCGCTGAGGGCGAGAAGGCGATCCGCCAACAAGAACTCAGCGAGACGCCCCTTGGTCGGCTCGGAGAGCCCGAAGACCCCGCCCGCTGGATTGTCGAGCTCGCCGACCCCACCGCTGACTGGCTCACCGGAGCACTGCTTGCCGTCGACGGCGGCTTCAGCATCACCTGACCTCCGCCGTCTCACTGACGATCGTCCTACGGGCGCTTGGCCGGCACGTCGTAGCGTTGCTGGGCGGCCTGGCGGGTCGTGCCGAGCATCGTGGCAATCTGGCTCCACGTGTGGCCGTGGTCGCGGGCGTCGACAACCGCGTCGGCGAGTTCGGCCTGGCTCGTCGCCGCACCGCGGACGGCGTTCGCGATACGACGCAGACGGCAGGCGTCAGCGTCCGGCGAGGTGACGGCGGCGGGGTCGAGCGAGTCGAGCCACCGCTCGGCGTCGTCGGCGGCCTGTTGGAGCTGTTCGCGGGTGCGGGGCATGATCATCACCTCGGGTGGTCGGTCATAGCTGGTCGTAGAACTAGGGGCGGAGCCCCATGGCGTGGATCGCGACCTGCTGGCCGTCGTCGTCGAGGACGACGACCTCAAGGAGTCGCCCGGCGCGGTCGGCGCCGATGTAGAGGGCGCGGTCGCCCTGACCGAGCACGCGGCTGGCGTTGCGCACCGCGTGCTCCATGTCGAGGTCATCAACGCCATGCTTGCGGGCGTTGTCCGCGATCTCCATCTATGCAGGTTACCTTGCCTAAGGACATAGCGCCTCGCATAGTCGATGACGACTGGTGCCGTGTCACAAGGACCCCCCCTTGCGGGACGACACGGTGCTCGCTCACAGATGCCATGAAGTGGCGGCGCACGTGTCGCAGAGCGATCCCTCTTGCGGGAGTGGTTGACTAACAGATTCACCCGCGCAGCGCTTGACTGATCCGCGCTGCCTGCCGGGTGAGGTGGTGACGTTCGGCGAGGTTGGGGGCGGACCGGGCGGCGTAGGCGTACAACCGTGCCGCGGTCAGGAGGTCGCCCGCCTTCTCGTGGAGGTACGCCGAGGCGGCGGTGTGGCGAGGCAGGCCGGGGTCCACCGTGGCCAAGGCCGCGAGGCCGGCCGCTGGGCCATCGGCCTCGCCGATCGCGATGGCCCGGTTGAGCTGCACGACCGGGTTATCGGTGAGCCGGAGCAGCTCGTCGTACCAGCCGACATCTGCACCCAGTCGGTCTCCTCGGCGCGCGGCGCGTCGGCGTGCAGGGCAGCGATGGCGGCCTGTGCTTGGAACTCACCGAGTCGATCCCGACCCAGCGCGGCCTGCAGGACTGCGACGCCCTCGGCGATGAGCGAGGTGTTCCAGCGGGAGCGGTCCTGCTCGGCCAGGGCGACCAGGCTGCCGTCGCGCCGGGTCCGCGCCGGTCGCCGAGCGTGATGCAGCAGCATCAACGCCAGCAGCCCCGCGGTCTCCTCGTCATCGGTCATCGACGCCAACTGCCGGGTGAGCCGGATCGCCTCGGCCGCCAGGTCGACGTCG